>DASUFT010000123.1:0-11260 GCA_036274395.1 Candidatus Polarisedimenticolaceae bacterium
GACCAGGAGGACCCGCAGGCCGCCGCCTCGCCGGAGGCGGAGCCGGCGCCCGAGGAGGAGACGGAAGCGGAGGGCCCCGCCCGCGAGCCCCGCACGGCGGGCCGCCGCCGCCTGGAGCGCCTGGTCCGCGGCTACTCCCTCTCCCAGAGCATCGCCCTCAAGAAGGAGCCGTACTCGATCACCATCCGCCTGCGCTACTCGCGCAGCGTGGAGTTCGACTATCACCTGGAGAGCTACATCCTCATCGAGGGATTCGAGGTCACCCCCGGCTTCGAGGCCCGCGACCACAAGACGATCGGCGAGCACACCATCGGTCCGTATCTCATCCTGAATCGCCCGGCGCGCATCATCGTGCGGCGTGCCGGGTTCCCGCGCTGGAAGACCGCATTCTTCGCGCCCCTGTACAAGCTGAAGCGTCTCCCCACCAATCCCGGCAAGGCGCTCCTCATGAAGCCCGGGGAGAGCGTCTCCATGAACGTGGGGGTGGGGATGTTCGTGGGCCCCCGCGCCTTCAACTTCACGGGGGACGCCCGCTCCTCGCTGGGCATCGGCCTGGCGCTCCCCGCCGAGTACTACGTGCGGGTGGAGCGGATCACCGACCCTGACGTCCCCGGGGAGGAGTGGGTGCTCTCGGTGGGGGGGACGGTGCGGCGCTACGTGGAGCTGGCCGCCGGTCTGCGCTCCCCCAAGGTGCTGATCAAGCGCTTCCGCCTGCTGGACTTCAACTACAAGGGGCTCTCGCGGGGGCTGCAGTTCTCGTTCTTCTCTCCGGCCCTCGACTTGCGCCGCACCCCGGCCATCGACCCCATCTACGAGGCCGTGATCAAGGGCAGCACCCGTTTTCCCGAGGTCAAGCTCTGGGGACAGACCTACCAGCTCTTCCTCCATCCCGAGATCACGATGGAGACCATGAGCCGCATGCAGGAGCTGGCCGAGTTCCGGCACCTGCTGGAGCCCTCGCGGTCGGCGGCGGGGAACATCGTGTGGTCGCGGGCCCTCACCGGGGTCCGCGGCCACGAGAGCGACGTCCGCTTTTGGATCCTCCTCTACCGGACGACATGGAACTTCGATTCCTACGACGGCGAGACGCTGCTCGACACCCGCTCCGAGGCGCCCATCAAGTCCTTCCAGTACCTGACCCGCCGCTCCCGCAACCGCTCCTGGATCTTCTTCCCCCGGGAGGGATACGACCTGGAGGTGGTGACGCTGCAGGACTACCAGACGGGCAGGCTCGTGAGCGAGGCCACCCTCCAGATCCAGGACCGGCACACCGGTGTGCGGGAGGGGGAGAAGTACCGCCGCACGGTGCGGCGCTTCATGGGCACGCGGATGATGGAGCGGTTCCCTCTGGAGCCCCCGCCGCGCCCGCCGGGCACCGCCCATCCCGGCGCGCTGGAGTACGACGGGTTGCCCGACCTCCGCATTCCGCCCACGCACAAGGAGAAGGTCTCCTTCGCGCTGCGCGTGGTGCTGGGCACGCGCTTCCACGGGGGGGCCCTGGGAGAGGGAGAGCCCTGGGACCCCTCCGACCGCAAGCATCGGACGGTGCACGGCCGCACCGTGCACCGCAAGGTGTACGAGGCGGTGTTCGGCGTCCGTCCCGGGATGGACGACCTCTTCGGGCAGCACGGGCTGGAGGACGCGTACGCCTCGTTCTACATGGAGTTCCAGACCATCCCCAAGCGCGGGGAAGCGCCCATCCCCACCCGTATCTACCGCGGCTCCACGGGGAACCCGGCGCGGGACGTGGAGGGGTACGCACGGCTGCGGCGCGCCTTCGACGCCGCCAGCGCCCAGTTCTAGGCTGTCAGCCGACGATGGCGACGTGCGCGCCGGCGTCGCGGTGCAGCATGACGCACAGGTACCACCCGAACAGCACGAGCAGGGGGAGCTGGGGAAGCGCCCGCGCCCTCTCCTCGATCTCCACCGTGGACGACAGCTTGAACGCGCCGCCGTGGTGGAACTCGAGGAGGGTCTGCTCCTCCTCGGTCTGCCAGAGAAAGCGGGTGTTCCAGAAGTTCGTGGTGGCGCGGAAGCGTGAGCCCTCGATGAAGTCCAGGGTGCCGCCTCCCTTCCAGGTGTTGTTCTGGAAGACGGCGAGGTCCGCTTCCGAGCCCCGAGCGCGCACGGTGGCCCGCTGCTGCCAGAAGCCGACGCGCTTGAAGGTCCAGGCCCCGTCCCCCGTCGCCCCTTCCGCCAGCGTCCCCAGCATGCCGGGGAACGCCAGTCGTCCCACCGCCGCCCCCTGCGCCGTCAGTGCGAACTCCTGCCGGGTGAAGGAGGCCTGAGCCCAGGCCAGCTCCCGGTCAGCCACGTCGGCAACGCGCAGCAGGTCGCTCACGCGCGGAGACGATACCCCAGCTCGATGACCTGGTCACGGCGAGCGGGTCTCGCCGGATCGCTCCTCGACCTCCGCCACGGCCTGCTCCAGCGGGCGCACCGCGGGGGCGGTCAGTACCTCCCCGGTCGGTGCGAAGCGGGAGCCGTGGCACGGGCAATCCCAGCTCCCCTCCACCTCGTTCCAGTGCACGAGGCAGCCCAGGTGGGTGCACACGGCGGAGAGCGTGTGCAGCGTGCCCTCCGCATCGCGGTGGACGGCCAGCGGCGCCACGCCCTGGCGCAGCACGGCGCCGCCGCCGGGCGGGATCTCGTCGGTGGTGCGCACCTGCCCGGGCGCTCCCCGCAGGTGCTCGGTCATGTGCGCGGCGGCCCCCACGTTGTGGCGCACGAACTCCCGGAGCGACGCCGCGTGCAGGCTGACCCGGCTGGGGTCGTACAGCCCGGCCCAGGGGTTGGCGCGGCCCAGGATCATGTCGGAGATCAGCATCCCCGCGATCGTGCCGTGGGTGATCCCCTGTCCGGAGTCGCCGGTGGCCACGTAGACGTTGGCCTCGTCCGAGCGGTGCCGGCCGATGAAGGCCATCCCGTCCATGGGCTCGAGCACCTGTCCCGACCAGCGGTGGATCACCTGCGCCAGGGGGAAGCGCTCGCGCGCCCAGCTCTCCAGCGCCCGGAAGGGCTCGTTCCCCCGCGTCTGCCCGGTACGGTGGTCCTCGCCGCCGATCACCAGCAGCGGCGCGCGCCAGGCCCCCTGCGAGGCTCGGCCGTCCAGCCGCACGTAATGGTAAGGATCGGCCATGTCCCAGAAGAGGGCGTCGGGGACGGCGCCCGGCTCCACCTCGGCGGTGATCGCGTAGGTGCGGTAGGGCTCCTGCTTGGTGTGGATGGCGAAGCGGTCGTGGAAGGGGCTGTTGGTGGCGACCACCACCGCCGCGCAGCGCACGCGCGGCCCGCGCGAGGTGCGCACGAAGGCGTCGGGCCCGCCGGCCACCTCCGCCACCTCGCTGGACCCGTGGACCTGTCCACCCAGGCGCCGCAGCGCATCCGCCATGCCGAAGAGGTAGCGCAGGGGGTGAATCCGTCCCTGGCGGGGAAAGCGCAGGCAGGGGCCGGTGTCGTAGCCGATGGGGGCCGAGCGCTCGAGAGCGACGTCGCGGAAGCCGGCCCGCCAGGCGGCGGCACCCTCACGCTCCAGGTCGCTCACGTCCACGCCCGGAGCGAGGAGGAGGTAGCCGTCCAGGCGCACGTAGTCGGCGTCGATCCCCTCGGCGTCCACGATCTCGCCGATGCGCTCGATGGCGGCCTGGTGGCTCTGGTAGGCGAGGCGGGCGCCGTCCGCGCCGTGAAGGCGCTCCAGGTTGGTGAAGCGGTCGTCCAGGGCGCTGGCCAGGTGGGCGGTGGACTGCGCCGTCTCGCCGCCCCCCACGCCGTAGCGGTCGAGCACGACCACGCGCACCCCCGCCCGGGCCAGGTGCAGCGCCACCGACATGCCGGCGATCCCCGCCCCGATGATGCAGACGTCGGCGAAGACGTCGCGCTCGAGAGGCGGATCGTGCGGCCGGTCGGACGTAGCTTTCCAGACGGAGAGGGTGCGCTCCATTGTGGGCTCCCTTGGACGGCGGGCGGTGAACTGTTGACTCGATCTTACCGCGGGGGGGCGGCAGCAGCGAACGTGCCGGAAAGACCTTCAGTCCCGGGCTTGCTTGATCCGCTCCAGCTCGTGAAGGTCTTCGAGGTCCTTTCGCCTGCCTGCCGCACGCTTCATGGCGATCAAATCATCGAGCGATGCGAAAGGTGCCGCCACGTCACCCAAGTTTTGCTGGATACGGCGAGACCACCCGTGCGCCGCGAACGCGGTCGCCCCGATGATGACGTAGCGGACGTCAGCGGCGTTTAATGAGGCGAGCAGTCTCTCGATCCGCTGCATTCTTCCTCGCGAGCTGGAGCAGAAGGATGGAGCGCTCGACGATCATCCGGAACCGCTCGGCGGTGGACAAGCTCATGTAATAGCGGAGATCCTCGCAGGATCTTCGTCGCTGGCGTGCGGATCTACCTTGCGCAGCCCCTCGGACACGAGTCGGATTGTACCGCGGAAGGAGGCTTCGCTCTGGGGCCTACGCCGCGCTGTCGGACACGATGCGGCCGTCGCGCACTTCCACCACGCGGCCGGCGCGCTTGGCCAGCGCCGGGTCGTGGGTGATCACCAGGACCGTGCGGCCCTGGCTCCACAGCTCCTCGAAGAGGCCCATGATGTCGCCGCCCGACGAGGTGTCGAGGTTCCCGGTGGGCTCGTCGGCCAGGAGCACGTCGGGGTCCATGGCCAGGGCGCGGGCGATGGCCACGCGCTGCATCTGGCCCCCCGAGAGCTCGGTGGGCTTGTGCTCGCCACGGTCCGCCAGACCCACCCGGTCCAGCAGCTCCTTCACCCGCTCCTGGCGCTGGCGCTTCCCCACCTGGCCGAAGAGCAGCGGCATCTCGATGTTCTCGAAGGCGGTGATCTGGGGCAGCAGGTTGAAGCTCTGGAACACGAAGCCGATCCGCTTGTTGCGCACCTCGGCGAGCTGGTTGCGGTCGAGCGTGCCCACGGAGGTGCCGCCCAGCATGTAGCTCCCCGAGCTCGGCGTGTCCAGGCAACCCACCAGGTTCATGAGGGTGGACTTCCCCGAGCCCGAGGGGCCGACGATGGCCACGAACTCCCCCTTCCCCACCAGGAGGTCGATGCCGCAGAGTGCTTCCACCTTGACCTTCCCGGTGTCGTAGACCTTGCGGATCTGCTCCATGCGGATCACGTCGCGGGCGCTCTGGGGGACGTAGGTCACGCGTCGGGCAACGGTGGCTTCCATGGATGGTCCCTCGCTCACTCGTAGCGCAGCGTCTGTGCGGGATCGACGCGCGCCGCGCGGCGCGCCGGGAAGTACGCGGCCAGGATGCCGATGAGACCCAGGATGCCCGCCGAGGCCAGGCCCACGGTCAGCGAGAGCACCGGCTTCCCCAGGAACTCCAGGGCCTCGTTCCCCTCGGTGGGGATGAGGCCCAGCACGGAGATGATGAGGATGGAGATCACCAGGCCGATGAGGCCGCCCACGAAGGTGTAGGTCATCCCCTCCAGGACCAGGGGTCCGGTGATCCAGGAGGCGCGGGCACCCAGCGCCATCTTCACCCCGATCTCGCGCGTCCGCTCCTTCACCACGGCATACATGATGTTGGCCACGCCGATGCCGCCGATGAGCAGGGTGAGCCCGCCCACCACGCCCAGGAAGATCTGGATGCCCATGAGGACGTTCCGGGTCACCTTCTGGTTCTCCACCGTGTCCCAGACCCCCAGCGCCCGCGTGTCCTTGGGGTCGAAGGAGTACTTTGCCCCCAGGATCTCGGCCAGGTGAGCCAGCGCCTCCTTCATCCGCGCCGGATCGTGCGGCTTGACCAGGATCACAGAGATCCGCTCCCGGCCGAACTGGGACTTGAAGGTGGAGATGGGGATGGCGCCCTGCCCGGCGTCGGGTCCGGAGTAGGTCCCCATCTGGATCTTCTTCTTCATCACGCCCACGACGGTGTAGGGCAGGCCGTTCAGGAGGAGCGTCTGTCCCTCCGGGCGCGCCTCGCCGAAGATGTCCTTGGCCATCTCGTTCCCCAGGAAGATCACCCGCCGCTTGAACTGCACGTCCAGGGGATCGAGGAAGCGGCCCCCCGCACGGGGGTAGTTGTGGCGGATGTCCTCGTAGTCCGCCCACACGCCGCGCAGGCGCCCGTTCACGGTCTTCTTGCCCCACACGATGCTGGCCCGGCCGGTCTGGATCTCCCCGCTCACCCGCGCCTCGGGCATGCGCGCGCGCAGCAGCTCGATGTCGTCGATGGTGACGCGGATGTTCCGGCCGGGCGGCAAGCCCTTGTAGGCCTTGCCCGTGGCCCCGGGCCAGATCACCGCGATGTCCTTCCCCATCCCCACCGTGCCCACGGAGAGCTGGCGCCGCAGGCCCTCGCCGAAGGAGAGGAGCAGGAGCAGGGACACCGAGCCCCAGGCGATGGCGGCGATGGTGAGGACGGCGCGCTTCCTCTGCACCCGGGAGGAGCGAAGGAAGAGCTGCGCGATGAGGCCCAGGCGCATCCTCTCCCCCTAGAGCTTCATGGCCACGACGGGGTCCAGGCGCGCGGCATCGCGCGCCGGGAACCAGCCCGCCAGCAATCCGATGACGCCCAGCATGGCGGCGGTCATCATGCCCAGGGCCGCCGAGAACTCCGGCTTCCCCACGTACTCGTTGTCGGGGACGAGGGCGCAGATCCCCCAGGCCATGGCCATGCCGATGGCCCCGCCGATCGAGGTGAGGAGGACGGTCTCCAGCAGGAGCTGGGAGAGCACGGCCCGGGGCTTGGCCCCCAGCGCCATCTTGATGCCGATCTCCCGCGTCCGCTCCTCCACCACCACGTTCATGATGTTCATCACGCCGATGCCGCCCACGATCAGGGTGAGCGAGCCCACCACGCCCAGGAAGCCCCGGAAGGCGAGCATGAACGTCTCCAGGAACTTCGCCCCCTCGGTGGTGTCCCAGATCCCCAGCGCCTCCTTGTCCTTGGGATCGAAGCGGTGCCGGCGGGCGAGGATGCGGATGGTCTCGTCCTTCGCCTGCTCGGCCCGCAGCGTGGACCTCGGCTGGGCCACGAAGTTGTCCACGAACCGCTGCCCGGTGAGGGCCCGGAAGGTGGAGGCGGGGAGGAAGACCTTCTCCTCGTCCCGGTTGGAGTAGGACGAGTCCTGCTGCTTCTTCTTCAGCACGCCCACGATGAGGAAGGGGGATCCCTGCACCATCACGGTCCGTCCCACCGGGGGGTCGTTCCCCAGGAGGTCCTGGGCCAGCTTGTCGCCCATGAAGAGGACGCGCCGCTGCCGCGCCTCGTCGAGGTCGTTCAGCCAGCGGCCCCCCGCCTGGGGGATGATGTTGCGCATGGCGCCGAAGATGGGCTCCACGCCGGAGGAGTCCACGGGGAGGGTCTTCGTCCCGTAGTCGATGTTGAGCGTGTCCTGCCACTCCCCGGAGATGGCCGCGAGCTCGAGCGACTCCGCCCGCACGCCCGCCATGTCCGCGGCCTCCAGGCGGATGCGGCGTCCCTTCCCCAGACCTTCGAAGGGCATCGAGGTCATGGAGGGCCAGGCGATGAAGATCCCTTCCCCCAGCCCGTTCTGGGCCTTGGCGATCTGCTTGTGGAAGCCCTTGCCGAAGGCCAGCAGCAGGCTCACCGCCACCGTGCCCCACACGATCCCGAAGGTGGTCAGGAAGGTGCGCAGCTTCTGGGTGCGCAGGTCGCGGAACAGCTCGCGGGCGGCGGCGGCGATGGCCATCAGCCCGTGATCTCCTTGGGCGGGCGCTCCACGATGCGGTCCCCCTTCTTGAGCCCGGAGACCACCTCGACGTTCAGGCCGTCGGAGAGACCGGTCTTGATCTCGACCTTGCGCGGCTCCCCCTTGGGGGTCGCGGCGGGAAGCTCGACGAACGCCTTCTTCCCCGCCTCCTCGAACGTCACCAGGCGCTCGGGGATGACCAGCACGTCCTTGTGCTCCTGCAGCACTAGGTCGGCGTTGGCCGAGTAGCCGGCGCGCAGCGTCACGGCGCTGGCGGGATCCAGCTCGATCTCCACGTCGAACAGGCGCGCCCCCTCCTTCTCGGTGGCCTTGGGGGCGATGCGGGTGAGCTTCCCCGTCACCTGGGAGTCGGGGATGGCGCCGATCTTGATGCGGGTGGGGAGCCCGATGGCGAGCTTGCCGACGTCGATCTCGTCCACCGTCCCCTTGAAGATCAGATCCGACATGTCGGCGATCGTGGCCAGCGGCGTCCCCTCCTGGTAGGAGGTCAGAGGGACCACGGGATCGCCCGGGTTCACCTGCCGGGCCAGCACCACTCCGGCGGCGGGGGCGCGGATGATGGACTCGCTGCTGCCGTTCGAGAGGCGCCCGCGGCGCAGCAGGTCGAGGCTGTCCTGGGCCCGGTCCATCTCGATCTTGGACCGCTCGTAGACCTCCTTCTTGGCGTCGAGCAGCTCGCGGGAGAGGATCGCCTGCCGGTGCAGCTCGGTGGCCCGGTTGTAGTCGGCCTCCGCCAGGTTGAAGGAGGAGCGGGCCTTCTCCACGCGGCCCTCCGCCTCCACCCGCTCCGAGGGTGTGGGATCGGGGAGGATGTCGAAGAGCGGGTCCCCGGCCCGGACGGCCTGCCCGACCTCGACGAAGGCCGTCTTCACGATCCCGGAGATCTTCGACTTGACGGCGAACTCCAGGCGGGGCTGGATCTGTCCCACCGCCACGGCCTTCTCGGTCACGGAGCCGACGGTGACCTCCACCATCTTGAGCCCGCCCGCCCCGCTGTCCCGCGACTGGAGCCAGGCGTACACCCCCACGGCCCCCCCGCCGAGGACACCCAGGATCACCAGCAGCTTGAACACCTTCTTCATGATCTTGCTCCCCCGGAGGGACGGGTCCGGCGCGTTCGTCCCCGTGATACGGCTGGGAACGCGCCCTGGTTCCCTTGTTGGAACGACTCGGCAGGGGAAAAGTTGGCCCCGGAAGGCCCGGTGCCGACGCGGGATGCCCGCCGTTCGTATACAAGAGGGGCGGAGCGGGGGCGATGCTGGGGGGTCGAGAGGTGCGGCAAAGAGAGATCCTGGCCGGGGCCGCGCTCGGCCTGCTCGTCCTCTCCGGATGCACCGCCGGCCGGGCCGCCAAGCCGGTGGCCGAGGGCGCGCTGGTGGTCCGCCGTGCCCCCCTGCGGGAGCGCTTCGTCCTGTCAGGAGAGCTGGCCGCGGTGCAGAGCGACCCCTTGGTCGCCCCCAGGACACCCATGTGGCAGGTGCGCATCCGCTGGATGGAGCAGGACGGCTCCTCGGTGAGGGCCGGCCAGAAGGTGCTGGAGTTCGACAACGCCGCCTTTGCCGGCTCGCTGGAGCAGAAGCGGATCGCCCGTTCCCAGGCCGCGAACACCCTGGCCGAGCACGCGGCGTCCCGGGAGGTCCAGCTCGCGGACAAGACCTACGCGGTCGAGGAGAAGCGGATCGCCCGGGAGAAGGCGGAGACCAAGGCCGCCATTCCCGAGGAGATCCAGACCCGCCGCGAGTGGCAGGAGGCGCAGCTCGCCCTGGAGAAGGCCAAGGCCGACGAGGCCAAGGCGAACGAGGACCTGGCCGCCTTCCGGAAGTCCTCCCAGGCCGAGGAAGAGGTGGACCGCATCGCCCTCGCGAAGGCAACACGGGAGATCGAAGAGAGTGAGGAGGCCTTGGAGGAGCTGGTCCTGCGGGCGCCCCGGGACGGCATCCTCATCCTCGGGGACAACCGTCAGGAGAACCGGAAGTTCCAGGTCGGGGACTCCACCTGGCCCGGGAACGTGGTGATGGAGCTGCCCGATCTCTCCCGCATGCGCGTGGACGCGCGGCTCTGGGACGTGGACGACGGCAGGATCCGGCCCGGCCTCCCCGTCCAGGTCACCCTCGACTCCTTCCCCGAAAAAGTCTTTCCGGGCAAGGTGGAGAGCGTGGCCGCGGTCGCCCAGGAAACGAGCTTCCGGTCCATGCGCCGGGCGTTCACCGTGCGCGTCGCGCTGGACCGCTCCGATCCCGAGCGGATGCGGCCGGGGATGTCGGCCAAGGTCGAGGTGATGGGGATGGACCGCCCGGCCGCGCTGCTCGTCCCCCGGGCCGCCCTCGACCTCTCCGCCGATCCACCGGTCGCCCTGCTGGAGGACGGAGGGACGGCGAAGGTGGCCCTGGGCGCCTGCACCAACCTGGACTGCGAGGTCACCTCCGGCGTGCGCGAGGGGCAGACGCTGCGGAGGCGGGGATGAGGCGCGCCTGGCTGGGCCTCGCCGCGGTGCCCGTGCTGGGGGTCTCCACCTGGCTCGCCGTCGCCGATCCGGCCAAGGATGCGGGCTGGACGCCGGTGCTGGAGCAGGACCTCGTGCTCGGGGCGGACGTCACCGGCACGCTGCGGGCGGTGGAGAGCAGCGGCCTGGGGCCGCCGCGCGTGGCGGACATGTGGGACTTCAAGATCTCCTTCATGGCCCCCGAGGGAAAGGAGGTCAAGGCGGGCACCCCCGTGCTCGGCTTCGACGACTCCGACCTGCAGCGCCAGCTCCAGGAGAAGATGGCGGAGGCCGAGGCGGCGGGACGCGAGCTGGACAAGCGGCGGGCGGACCTGGACCTCGAGCGCAAGGACCGGGCGCTGCGGCGCTCGGAGGCCGCGGGCCGGAAGCGCAAGGCAGACCTCCAGCTCGATGTTCCCCCTGATCTGATCTCGGCGAAGGAGCTTTCCGATGCCCGGCGCGACAAGACGCTGGCCGAGGAGGAGCTGCGCCTGGTCGACGAGCAGATCCGCTCGGCGGAGCGCTCGGCCACGGCGGCGATGGCCGTGGTCTCGGACCGGAAGGCGGCAGCGGAGGCCCGGGTGGCCCAGCTCCAGCAGGCGATCGCCTCCATGCAGGTGACGGCGCCCCGGGACGGGACCGTGGTCTACGCCATGAACCCCTGGAGCGGCGAGAAGAAGAAGCCCGGCGACTCCTGCTGGCAGGGGGAGACGGTCCTCGAGATCCCCGACCTCCGCTCCATGAAGGGGGAGGGGGAGGTGGACGAGGCCGACGCAGGGCGCGTGGAGGCCGGGCAGGCGATCATCTTCCACCTGGATGCCCACCCGGAGGTGCCCTTCCGGGGAACGGTCTCCGCCGTGCACCGGACGGTGCAGCAGCTGTCCTGGCGGAACCCGCTCAAGGTGGTGCGCCTGGACGTGGCGCTCGCCTCCACCGACCCCAAGCGCATGCGCCCGGGGATGCGCTTCCGCGGCAAGATCGAGCTGGAGCGCGTGGCCAGGGTGCGCGTGGTGCCGGCGGAGGCGGTCTTCGGGAGCGCCGAGGGGCCGGTGGTCTACCGCAAGACCTGGCTGGGATGGGAG
>DASUFT010000124.1:0-10263 GCA_036274395.1 Candidatus Polarisedimenticolaceae bacterium
CATGTACTTCCCCTTGGCGGCGGCGGGCTTGGCCCGCACGACCGCGTGCACGATGGCGTTGGCGTTGTCGATCAGGTTCTGGTCGGGGAAGGAGAGCTTGCCCAGGGGGACGTGCACGATCCCCGTCTTGTCCACGCGAAACTCCACCTTGCCCGCCTTGATCTCGCGGATGGCGGAGCCCACGTCGAACGTCACCGTGCCCGTCTTGGGGTTGGGCATGAGGCCCCGCGGGCCCAGCACCTTCCCCAGCTTCCCCACCTCGCGCATCATGTCGGGGGTGGCCACCACGGCGTCGAAGTCCAGCCACCCTTCCTGGATCTTGGCCACCAGCTCGGCGCCGCCCACGTGGTCGGCCCCGGCGGCTTCCGCCTCCTTGACCTTGTCCCCGCCCGCGATCACCAGCACGCGCTTGCTCTTGCCCGTGCCGTGGGGGAGCACCACCGTGCCCCGCACCATCTGGTCGGCGTGCTTGGGGTCCACACCCAGGCGCATGGCCATCTCCACCGTCTCGTCGAACTTGGCGTAGGCCGCCTTGCGCACGACGGGGATGGCCTCGTCCATGGTGTGCAGGCGCTCGCCCACCTGGGCCCGTCCCGCCACGTACTTCTTCCCGTGACCGGCCATCACACGACCTCGATGCCCATGGAGCGGGCGCTTCCCATGACGATGTTGACCGCGGCCTCCAGCGAGCTGGCGTTGAGGTCGGGGAGCTTGGTCTTGGCGATCTCCTCCACCTGCGCCCGCGTCACCTTCCCCACCTTGTCCTTGTTCGGGGTGCCCGAGCCCTTCTCCACCCCGGCAGCCTTGGCCAGGAGGACGGAGGCGGGGGGCGTCTTGGTGATGAAGGTGTAGCTGTGGTCCTGGTACACGGTGATCACCACCGGGGTGAGGATCCCACCCTCCTTGGCGGTGCGCGCGTTGAAGTTCTTGCAGAAGTCCATGATGTTCACGCCGTGCTGCCCCAGCGCCGGTCCCACCGGAGGGGCCGGGGTGGCCTTGCCCGCGGGGATGTGCAGCTTGATCTGACCGACCACTTTCTTCATTTACTGCTTCTCCACCTGCAGGAACTCCAGCTCCACCGGGGTGGCGCGGCCGAAGATGGTGACCATCACCTTGAGGGTGGAGCGGTCCTCGTTCACCTCCTCCACCTGTCCGGTGAAGTTGCTGAAGGGTCCGTCCACGATGCGCACCGTCTCTCCCAGGCGGAACTCCGTCTTGGGCTTGGGCTTCACCGCCGCGTGCGAGATCTGGTGCACGATGCGGTCCACCTCGGCGTCGGAGAGAGGCACCGGCTTCTGTCCCGTGCCCACGAAGCCCGTGACCTTGGGCGTGTTCTTCACCACGTGCCAGGCCTCGTCGGACATCTCCATCTTCACCAGGATGTAGCCGGGGAAGAACTTGCGCGTGGAGCGCACCTTTTTGCCGTCCCGGACCTCCACCACCTCCTCGGTAGGGATGAGGATGTCCTCGATGACTCCGCCCATGCCCATGGCTTCCGCGCGCTGGCGCAGGGACTCCTTCACCTTGGCCTCGAAGCCGGAGTAGGTGTGCACGATGAACCACTGCTTGATGCCGGTCCCCATGCCCTGCGCGCCCATGGCTCCGCTCATCGCCCGAAGGCCGAGAGGATGTAGGTCATGCCCCGCTCCAGCGTCTTGTCCACCACGAAGAGGTAGAGGGCGGTGATGAACACGGCCACGATCACGACCACGGTCGTGCCGTAGACCTCCTTCTTGGAAGGCCAGGTGGTCTTCTTCAGTTCGGCGACCACCTCGGACAGGAAGGTCCGGAAGCGGACGATCGGTCCGGGCTGAGCCTCGGTTTTCTCCGTCATGCCCCCTTCTCCCGAGCGGCGGCTGAGCAGGGACACTAGCGGGTCTCCTTGTGCGAGGTGTGCTTGCGGCACCAGCGGCAGTACTTGCTGAACTCCAGCTTGCCCGTGGTGGTCTTCTTGTTCTTGGTGCTCACGTAGTTGCGACGCTTGCACCCGCTGCACTGCAGGGTCACGTTCTCGCGCATGGCCTTACTCCAGGATCTCCGTCACCGTACCGGCACCCACCGTGCGGCCGCCCTCGCGGATGGCGAAGCGCAGCCCCTTGTCCATGGCGATGGGCGTGTGCAGGTTCACCTCCAGGGTCACGTTGTCCCCCGGCATCACCATCTCCACGCCCGAGGGAAGGGCCGACGACCCCGTCACGTCCGTGGTCCGGAAGTAGAACTGAGGGCGGTACCCCGTGAAGAACGGCGTGTGCCGGCCCCCCTCCTCCTTCGTGAGCACATAGACCTCGCCCTTGAACTTGGTGTGGGGCGTGATCGACTTGGGCTTGGCGATCACCTGTCCCCGCTCCACCTCGTCCCGAGCCGTGCCCCGCAGCAGCAGGCCCACGTTGTCCCCGGCCTGCCCCTGGTCCAGGAGCTTCTTGAACATCTCCACCCCGGTCACCACCGTGCTGGCGGTGGGGCGGATGCCCACGATCTCCACCGTCTCCCCCACCTTCACGATCCCCTGCTCCACCCGGCCCGTCACCACCGTGCCCCGGCCCGAGATGGAGAAGATGTCCTCGATGGGCATCAGGAAGTCCTTGTCGATCGCCCGCTGCGGCATGGGGATGTAGCGGTCCACCTCGTCCATCAGCTTCACGATCGAGGCCTGCGCTTCCGCGTCCCCGTTCAGCGCCTTCAGCGCCGACACCCGCACGATGGGGATTTGGTCCCCGGGGAACTCGTACTTGGACAGCAGCTCCCGCACCTCCAGCTCCACCAGGTCCAGGAGCTCGGGGTCGTCCACCGCGTCCACCTTGTTCAGGGCCACCACGATGGCCGGCACACCCACCTGACGGGCGAGCAGGATGTGCTCCCGCGTCTGGGGCATGGGGCCGTCCGCCGCCGACACCACCAGGATGGCCCCGTCCATCTGGGCCGCTCCCGTGATCATGTTCTTGATGTAGTCGGCGTGACCGGGACAGTCCACGTGCGCGTAGTGACGCTCCTTGGTCTCGTACTCCACGTGGGCGGCGTTGATCGTGATCCCGCGGGCCTTCTCCTCGGGAGCGTTGTCGATCGAGTCGAACGACCGCACCGCCACCTTGGGATTGTTCTTCGCCAGCGTCATGGTGATCGCCGCCGTCAACGACGTCTTCCCGTGGTCCACGTGACCGATCGTCCCCACGTTCACGTGCGGCTTGGTGCGATCGAACTTCTCCTTGGCCATCGCCTCTCCTTCGATCTCCTGCCTTCGGACCTTCCGGCCTTCCCCTGGGCGGTGGAGCCCATGACCGGATTCGAACCGGTGACCTCTTCCTTACCAAGGAAGTGCTCTACCGACTGAGCTACATGGGCCTTTCGACCCGGTCACCTCCACCGCCCGACGTGGAGCGGGAAACGGGACTCGAACCCGCGACCCTCAGCTTGGAAGGCTGATGCTCTACCAGCTGAGCTATTCCCGCCCGATCGCTTCCGCCTCGTGCCCTCTGGTGGAGAGGGAAGGATTCGAACCTTCGTAGGCTATAAGCCGGCAGATTTACAGTCTGCTCCCTTTGGCCACTCGGGTACCTCTCCAACGACCTCTCTGGGAACTACCCTCTCCGCGCCCGCGCCAGAAGCTCCTGGCGTAGGGTGGAGCTGGCGAAGGGATTTGAACCCCCGACCCGCGGTTTACAAAACCGCCGCTCTACCTCTGAGCTACGCCAGCCGACCTTCGACAAAAGCGACACTCTACCAGCCGTCCCCCCCCCTTTCAATAGCGCGCCGCTGGCGAACGGCCTCGAACAGGATCACCCCCACCGAGACGGACACGTTGAGGGACTCCACCCCCGGGGCCAGGGGGATGGCGAGGCGGTGCTCCGCGCGCGTGGCGAGCCCCGGGCGGAGCCCCGGCCCCTCCCCTCCGATCACCAGGAGGAGGCGCCCCGAGAGGTCCGCCCGGTCCCAGGGGACGGCCCCCCGGGGGTCGAGGGCCAGGCAGCGGAACCCCGCCCGGCCGAGCGCCTCCAGGCGGGCGGCGGGCTTCGGCTCGCGGGCGACCGGCAGGTGGCCGGCCACCCCGGCCGAGGTCTTGAGCGCCGCCGGGGTCAGCCCGACGCTCCCCTCCCCCAAGAGCACCCCGTGGACCCCGGCCGCCGCCGCGGTGCGCAGGATGGCTCCGAGGTTTCTTGGATCGGTCACCCGGTCCAGGAGCAGCAGGACCCCGGCCGGATCCGCGGCGGCGGCGGCGCAGACGCTCTCCGGGTCGGCGTAGGGGAGGGGGGCGACGGCCGCCGCGATCCCCTGGTGCACGGCGTTCCGCCCCAGGCGGCGGGCCAGCACCGCCCGTGGGACGTGGCTGACCGGGATGCCGGCCCGGCGCGCCAGGCGCAGCAGGCGGCCGGCGGGCCCCGCCGTTCCCTCCCGGGCCACGAACAGGCGCTCCACCGAGCGAAGGCGGGTGGTCAGCGCCTCCAGGACCGGGTGCACGCCGTAGAGCAGCTCCTCGGGCGGAAGCTCATCCTCGGGCGGCACGCTGCGCTTCCATCCAGGAGAGGGTGGACGTGACCCGCCGCGTCAGGGAGGGGATGCGGTCCGGGAAGAGCGCGTGCCCCTGGGTGACGAGCGGGACCAGCCGGTCGAGCTCGGGGCCGCTCGCGTGCCCCGTGAGGGCCACCCGCACCGGAAGGAACAGCGCCTTCCCGGAGCGCGCGGTCGCCGCCTTGAGCCGGTCCAGCAGGGCGCGCCAGGCCTCCTTGGAGTCCGGGCTCCCCTCCCCCAGGAGCTTCGCGAACCCCGCGAGCGTGTCGGCGGCCCCGGGTGCCTCGAGCACCTCGCGCGCCTCCGCGTCCGCAGGCTCCCCGCCCTCGGCGAACAGAGGGGCCAGCCGTGCCGCCGCCTGGTCGAGATGCTCCACCGAGGTGCGGACGATCTCCGCAACCCCGGCCAGCCAGCCGGCCGCCTCCGCCGCCATGGGCGTGGGAACGAGCCCCGCCTCCTGCAGGCGTCCCGCCACCGCGCACTGCAGCCGCCCCGGCTCCATGCGATGCACGTGCTGGGCGGAGATCCAGGCCGTCTTGACGGGGTCGAACACCGCAGGGGAGCGGCCGATGCGCGTGAGGTCGAAGGCCTCCACCAGCTCGGGAACGGTGAGGATCGTGCGCTCGTCCCCGGGAGACCATCCGAGAAGCGCCAGGGCGTTGAGCAGGCCCTCCGGAGGGTAGCCCTGCCGCCGGTACTCGGCGAGGGAGGTGGCGCCGTGACGCTTGCTCAGGCGCTCGCCGTCCGGACCCAGCACCATGGGCAGGTGCGCGAACTGCGGCAGCGCGTGGCCGAGCGCACCGAACAGCAGCACCTGCCGCGGCGTGTTCGAGAGGTGATCGTCGCCGCGGATCACGAGGTCCACGTCCATGGCGGCGTCGTCCACCACCACCGCGAAGTTGTAGGTGGGACGGCCGTCGCGGCGGAGGAGCACGGGGTCGGACAGGTCCGCCGTGCCCACCTCGATGCGCCCGCGCAGGCGGTCCTCGAACACCACCCGAAGGTCGGCGAGACCGGGCCTGGCGGGAAGCACCCGGAAACGCACCGCGAAGGGCTCCCCCTCCTCCGCCCGGCGGGCGGACTCCGCTTCCGGGAGCGCGCGGCAGGTCCCGGAGTAGCGGGGAGGCATGCCGGCGGCGCGCTGGGCCTCGCGCTCGCGCGCCAGGTCCTCGTCCGAGCAGAAGCAGCGGTAGGCCCGTCCCCCGGCCAGGAGGCGCACGGCGGCGTCGGCGTAGAGCGCCGCGCGCTCGGACTGCCGGTAGGGGCCATGGGGCCCCCCCACCTCCGGTCCCTCCTCCCACGAGAGGCCGAGCCAGCGCAGGTCCTCGAGGATGGCGGCCTCGCTCCCCTCCTCCTCCCGTGCGGTGTCCGTGTCCTCGATGCGCAGGATCATGGAGCCGCCCGCCTTCCGGGCCACCAGCCAGTTGAACAGCGCGGTGCGCGCATTTCCCAGGTGGAGGGATCCGGTCGGCGACGGAGCGAAGCGGACGCGGGTCACCCCTGCCTCCTCACGAGGGCCGAGGCCTGGCAGGCGATCCCTTCCCCCCGGCCCAGGGCCCCCAGGCCCTCGAGCGTGGTGGCCTTGATCCCCACCCTCTCGAGCTCGATGCCGAACGCCGCCGCCGTCGCCCGGCACATGGCCGGGACGTGCGGGCGCAGGCGCGGCCGCTCGCATAGCACGGTCAGGTCCAGGTTCACGGGCGTGAAGCCGGAGGCGCGCACCAGGTCCGCGACGCGGGCGGCGAGGATCCGGCTGTCCGCCCCCTCCCAGGCGGGATCCTCGGGCGGGAAGTGCACGCCGATGTCGGGAAGGCAGGCCGCCCCCAGCAGCGCGTCCATGGCGGCGTGCAGCACCACGTCCGCGTCCGAGTGGCCGGCCAGCCCTTCCTCCCCCGGGATCACCACCCCCCCCAGCACCAGGCGCCGTCCCGGCGCGAAGCGATGCACGTCGAAGCCGGTCCCCACGCGCCATTCCGGGGGAGCGGCCACGCGGCGGCGCGCCTCCTCGAGATCGGAGGCGTCCGTGATCTTCAGGTTGGCGGGATCTCCGGCCACCAGGCGCACCCGCCGGCCCGCGCGCTCCAGGGCCGCGGCCTCGTCGGTGGGCTCGACGCCCTCCCGCAGCGCCCGCTCCAGCGCCTCCTGCAGCCAAGCGGTCCGCGCCCCCTGAGGCGTCTGGGCGAGGCGCAGCGTGCCCCGGGCCACCGTGCGAAGCGCGAAGCCCGCCCCGTCGTCCTCCTTCACGGTGTCGTGCACGGGAAGCACGGGGACCGCCGCCCCCTCCTCGAGCGTGGCGTCCACCACGTCGCGCACGAGGCGGGCCGAGCAGAACGGCCGGGCCGCATCGTGCACGAGCACGTGCACGGCGGAGACCGCCTGGAGCCCCCGCCGCACGGACTCGGCGCGCGTGCTCCCGCCGGGGACCACGGCCGTCACCCGGGGAAGGGAGGCGGCGGCCCGGCCCTGCGCGCCGTCCACGTCCTGCTCGGGGAGCACCACGCACAGCTCCTCCACCCGGGGGTCCGCCGCCAGCGCGCGCACGGCGCGCTCCAGCACCGTTCCCTCCCCCAGGGAGGCGAACTGCTTGGGGAGAGCCCCGCCCAGGCGCGCGGAGCGCCCGGCGGCCACGACGATGCCGGCCACCTCGACGCGCAGGGCCCTAGACCTCCATCAGCTCCTTCTCTTTGTTCTTCGAGAGGTCCTCGATGGAGCCCGTGTGCTTGTCCGTGGCCTTCTGGACCTCGTCCATCGTGCGGCGGGCGTCGTCGCTGGAAAGATCGCCGTCCTTCTCCAGGCGCTTCAACTCGTCGTTGGCCTCGCGCCGGATGTGCCGGATGGCGGTCTTCGCCTCCTCGGCCATGCCGTGCACCTTCTTCACCAGCTGCTTCCGGCGCTCCTCGGTGAGGGGCGGGATGGGGATGCGGATCAGCTTGCCGTCGTTGGCCGGGTTCAACCCCAGGTCCGACGTCTGGACGGCCTTCTCGATGGCGGCCAGCACCGAGGGGTCGAAGGGCTGGGCCACGATGAGCGAGGGCTCGGGGATGGACAGCTTGGCCACCTGGTTCAGCGGGGTGGGCGTGCCGTAGTAATCCACGTACAGGTTGTCGAAGATGGCGAGCGACGCCCGGCCCGTGCGCACGGTGGCCAGCTTGTGGCGCGCGTCCGCCACGGTGGCGTCCATCTTCTTCTGCGTGTCGCCCAGGATCTTCTTGTCCTTGCTCTCCATGGCCCTCACTCCGAGACGACCGAGCCCACCTCCTCGCCGACGAGGATCCGGCGGATGTTGCCGGGGACCCGGATGTTGAAGACGATGATCGGCAGCCTGTTGTCCATGCAGAGGGAGATGGCGGTGCTGTCCATCACCCTCAGGCCCCGCTCCAGGGCCTCCTGCCAGCCCACCCGGGGGAGGAACACCGCGCCCGGGTTGGTCTTGGGGTCGGCGGTGTACACGCCGTCCACCTTCGTGGCCTTGAGCAGCACCTCCGCCTTGACCTCCATGGCGCGGAGGGCGGCGGCGGTGTCCGTGCTGAAGTAGGGATTGCCCGTCCCCGCCGCCAGGATGATCACCCGTCCCTTCTCCAGGTGCCGGAGGGCCCGGCGGCGGATGAACGGCTCCGCCACCTGCCGGATCTCCAGCGCGGAGAGGACCCGCGTGCTCACCCCCACGCTCTCCAGCGAGTCCTGGAGGGCGAGGGAGTTGATCAGCGTGGCCAGCATGCCCATGTGGTCCGCGGCCACCCGGTCCATCCCCTCGGGAGCGTTGATCCCGCGGAAGATGTTGCCGCCGCCCACCACCAGGGCGATCTCCACGCCCATGGCGTTGATGGCCGCGATCTCGTCGGACAGGCCGCGCAGGATCTCGGGGGCGATGCCGTAGCTGCCCGAGCCCATCAGGGCCTCCCCCGAGAGCTTGAGCAGGATGCGGCGGAACCTCGGTGGGTCTTGCATGCCGCTCAGGCGGACAGCGACTCGCCGAGGACGAAGCGGGCGAAGCGGCGGACGCGCAGGGCGCCCCCGGACCTCTTGCCGACCTCCTCGATCACCTGCTGCACCGTGCGCTCGGGGTCCTTCACGAAGGGCTGCTCGGGGAGGCAGTTCTCGGCGTAGAACTTCTCCATCTTGCCGGTCACGATCTTCTCCACCACCGCCGCCGGCTTCCCCGACTTCAGGGCCTGGTCGCGGGCGATCTCCCGCTCCAGGTCGAGGTCCTTCTCCGTCACCTCCTCGCGCCGGGCGAAGCGGGGAGAGGCGGCGGCCACGTGCATGGCCACGTCGCGGGCCAGGCGTGCCACCTCGTCCCCGGAGCCGCCGGCGATCTCGAGCAGCACGCCGATCTTGCCGCCGGTGTGCACGTAGGCGGCGACGGTCCCCGGCTCCTCCGCGTCGAAGCGGATGAAACGGCGCACCACGATGTTCTCGCCGATGCGGGCCACCCGCTCCTGCACGAGCTGCGCCACGGTCTTGCCCCCGGGGGCGGGCAGTTCCAGCAGGGCGGCGAGGTCCGCGGGGTTCCGCTCCATGGCCAGGCGGGCGGTCTCCTTGACCAGCGCCTGGAAGTCCTCGTTGCGCGCGGCGAAGTCCGTCTCGCAGTTCACCTCGAGCAGGAGGCCGCTCCTCGCTCCCGGGCCGATCTCGGCGGCGATGGTCCCCTCGCCCGCCGCCCGGTCGGCCTTCTTGGCCGCGGAGGCGATGCCACGCTTGCGCAGGATCTTCTCCGCCTCCCCCGGGTCCCCGCCGGCCTCCTGGAGCGCCTTCTTGCACTCCATCATCCCCACCCCGGTCTTCTCCCGGAGCTCCTTCACCGCGCTCGCCGTGATCTCCATCGTGCTCACCTCGGACTCCTTGAGATCAAAAAGCCCCGGCGCGGGGTCCGCCGCGGCGGGGCTTCACCAGGTCCCCAGGGGACCGCGACCGGTGGAGCCTCGTCAGTCGGACGCTCCGTCCTCGGCCGCCACCGGCACCGGCTCGCCCGGCTCCTCGCGCCGCGCCCGGCCGGGGCGGACGGTGGCCTTGGCCTGGGCCCGGAGCTTCTCCCGGCGAGCCTCGCGCGCCCGCACCCGCTCCGCCACGTTCTGCGGTCCGGCAGCGGCCCGCTTCTCGGCCTCCGCCTGGCGGTCGCGCATGCTCGCTTCCCACACCTGCCGCCCCTCGGCGATGGACTCGGCGACCAGACCCGCGAACAGCTTGATGGCGCGGATGGCGTCGTCGTTCCCGGGGATGGGATAGTCGATCGGCTCGGGGTCGCAGTTCGTGTCCACCACCGCCACCACGGGAATGCCCAGCTTGTTGGCCTCGGCCACGGCGATCTTCTCGGCGTGGGGATCCACGATGAAGAGGGCCTGGGGCAGCCGGTCCAGGGCCTTGATGCCGGAGAGCGTCTTCTCCAGGCGCATGCGCTCCTTCTCCAGCTGGGCCGCTTCCTTCTTGGTGACCACGCGCTCGCCGGCTGCGATCTCTTCCAGGTCCCGCAGGCGGGACAGGCTCTTGCGGATGGTGGTGAAGTTGGTCAGCGTGCCCCCCAGCCAGCGCTGGTTGACGAAGTACATGCCGCAGCGGGTGGCCTCCTCGGCGATCACCTCCTGGGCCTGCCGCTTGGTGCCCACGAAGAGCACGGTGCCGCCGGAGGCGGCGAGGTCGGAGACGAAGGCCAGGGCGTCGCGCAGCTTCCCCACCGTCTTCTGGAGGTCGATGATGTAGATGCCGTTCCTGGCCCCGAAGATGTAGTCCTTCATCTTGGGGTTCCAGCGGCGCGTCTGGTGC
>DASUFT010000125.1:0-7400 GCA_036274395.1 Candidatus Polarisedimenticolaceae bacterium
CCTCTCCCTGCAGCGCGACTTCTTCACCCTGGACATCCGCCAGATCCCCCAGGGAGCGGGGAGCGGATTCATCTGGGACAAGCAGGGACACGTGGTCACGAACTTCCACGTCGTGGAGGGAGGCGACCGCTTCTCGGTGACCCTCTCCGACCAGTCGGAATGGCCGGCGAAGGTGATCGGCACCGCCCCCGACAAGGACCTGGCGGTGCTGCAGATCGAGGCTCCCACCGACCGTCTGGTGCCCATGACCATCGGCCGCTCCGCCGATCTCGTGGTGGGCCAGAAGGTGCTGGCGGTGGGGAACCCCTTCGGCCTCGACCACACGCTCACCACCGGGGTGGTGAGCGCGCTGGGGCGCGAGATCGTCTCCCCCAGCGGCCGGGCCATCCGCGACGTCATCCAGACCGACGCCGCCATCAACCCCGGGAACTCGGGAGGGCCGCTGCTGGACTCCAGCGGCCGGCTGATCGGGATCAACACCGCCATCCAGAGTCCCACCGGGGCCTACGCCGGTATCGGCTTCGCCGTGCCGGTGGACGTGGTGCGCCGGCTCATCCCCCAGGTGATCGAGCACGGGCGGGCCATCCGTCCCGGGATCGGCGCCGACTACCTGAACGACCGCTACGCCCGCCAGCTCGACCTGGATGGCGTGATCGTGCGCGAGGTCGAGCGCGGGGGGCCCGCCGACCGCGCCGGGCTCCAGGGCATCGGCGTGACCCGCCGCGGCCGCTACGTGCTGGGGGACGTCATCGTGGCCGTGAACGGGAAGCCGGTCTCGAGCGTCGACGACTTCCTCTACGCCCTGGAGGGGATCGGCGTGGGCAAGGACGCGACCCTCTCCGTGGAGCGGTCCGGCGACCGCCACGAGGTGCGCGTGAAGCTGATCGGCGAATGACGCGCACCCTGGAGACCTTCCCCAATCCCACGCCGGGACGGGACTACACGATCGAGTTCACCTGCCCCGAGTTCACCTGCCTGTGCCCCCGCACCGGGCAGCCGGATTTCGCCACGTTCCGGATCCGCTACGTCCCGGACCGGCTCTGCGTGGAGCTGAAGTCGCTCAAGCTGTATCTCTGGTCTTTCCGCGAGGAGGGCCACTTCCACGAGGCCGTCACCAACCGCATCCTGGACGATCTCGTGGCGGCCGCGGCCCCCCGCAAGATGACCGTGACCGGGGACTTCATGGTCCGGGGCGGGATCCACACCGTGGTCACCGCGGAGTACCCGGGGTGACATGGACGGTTCGAGGACCGATGTTATAGTCCGGGCACCTCGCGGGGCGCCGTGCAGCGGAGCCCCGGGGAGCTTTCGATGAACTTGGTCCAGGAGGTGTCGAATCGACGATAGGGTTCGCGTCAACGAGCAGATCCGTCTCTCCCCCGTACGCCTGATCGGCGCCAACGGCGAACAGGTCGGCGTCGTTCCCCTGGACGAAGCAAGGCGTCACGCCGAAGAGGCTGGCCTCGACCTGGTCGAGGTCGCCGCCGATGCCCGCCCCATCGTGGTGCGCGTCATGGACTGGGGCAAGCACCGCTTCGAGGCCGCCAAGAAGGCGCGGGAGGCGCGGAAGAAGGAAGCCCGGGTGGCCGTCAAGCAGGTCAAGGTCCGTCCCATGATCGACGACCACGACCTGGGCACCAAGGTCGGGCACGCCCGCCGCTTCCTGGGCGATGGGGACAAGGTCAAGGTGACCGTGATGTTCCGGGGCCGCGACCTGCGGCGGCCGGAGAACGGCCGCAAGGTGCTGGACAAGGTGATCGAGCTGCTGGCGGACGTGGGCGTGGTGGAAGCCGCCCCGGGGGACATCATCAACCGGGACATGAGCATGGTGCTGGGCCCCCGCCGGCGCTGATTCGCCGTAAACTCCTAGCCATCGCCGGCCGCGCGCCGACGCGGAGAAGCCGATGGCACCATCCACCTCCACCAAGACCGCGGGGAACGGGCTGGAGCGCGTCCGCGCCCAGCTGATCACCTCCCTGCACCTCGGAAACCTGCGGCCCGGAGACCGCGTCCCCTCGGTGCGGCGCCTGGCCGACCTGACGGGGATGAACCGCAAGACCGTGCACCGGGCGTACCAGACGCTGGCCGAGGAGGGTCTGCTCCGGCTGCGCCCGGGAAGCGGCACCTTCCTCTCCAGCGGGGGGCGCGACGGCGAGGAGCGCCCGGGGGCGGAGGAGCTGCTGCGGGCGGCCAACCGCTGGCGGGCCGAGGCGATGGCGCTCGGGGTCTCTCCGGAGGTGCTGGCCTCCTTCCTCCAGACCTGCTTCGGGGCCGCACTGCGCGGGGTGCCGGTGGCGGTGATCGAGTGCAACCGGGAGCAGACCGGACTGATCGCGGAGGAGCTGCAGAGCGCCATGGGCGTGCACGCCCGCAGCGTGGGCCTGGCGGAGCTCATCGCCGATCCCCCCCGGGCGCTCGCCGGGGCGGCGGCCGTCGTGACGACGGATTGTCACAGGACCGAGGTGGAGGCGCGCACGGGAGACCTGTCCGTGCACTCGGTGGCCCTCGACCGGTCCTTCCCCCGGCAGCTCCTCGACCTGGCCGGGCAGGGGGACGTGGTGCTGGTGGTGCGGGACCGGGCCTTCGCGCCCCCATTCCTGCGTCTGCTGGAGCAGATGGCCGCACCTCCCGAGAGGATCGCCCGCATCGAGATCCTGGAGCCGAACGACGCCCGGGCCGCGCTGGAGGGGGGACGGGAGGCCACGGTGGTGGTCTCGCCGCTGGTCGAGCGCACGCTTCCCTGGAGGCTGCCGGAGGGGCGGCGGCCCATGGCGCTGCGCTGGCGCCTGGCGGCGGGGGCGGTGGACCGGCTGCGCGTGGAGCTGGCCTTCGCCCTGGCGCTCCGGCGCGGGACGCCGCCCGTCACCCCCGTGCGCGCGACCTCGCACTGACCGCGGCCGCCGCGGGGCGCGTGCAGCACCCTGCGGCGGGCACCGGCGCCGTCCTGCCGGGTGGGGCCGCACCCTGACGGGAGATGGCCCTGCTGCCGTCGCTCGCGATCCTGGCGCTGAGCGCGCTCGGTCCGGATGCGCGCCTGCGCTCCGCCATGCTGCGCGTCTACGTGCACGGCGTGGACGACCGCCTGGCGGCCGAGGTGGTCGCCGACCAGGACCTTCCGGCGCTTCGCCGGATGCTCGCCGATCCCGCGTTCCCGCGGCCGGACAACGTGGTCGCGTTCCTCGCCCACCGGGACGGCGGAGAGGCCGTGGGGCCGCTGCTCGCCTTCCTCCAGGATCGGCCCCGCGACCTGTCCATCCCGGAGGAGGAGCGCGCGGCTCTGCTGGTGCCGCGGGCGCTCGGGCAGCTGGCGCGCAGGGGGAGCGAAGAGGCTCGCCGCGCGCTCCTCGACCTGACGGCCGGAGGGGGCGTGCCGCGCGCCCTCGGGGCCGCGGCGGCCCGGGCGCCGGACCCGGAGGGATTCCTCTCGGACCTCTACGAGGAGGCCGTCCTCGCACTGGGGTCCGCGGGGGGGCCGGAGGCGCGGCACCGCCTCGCCGCTCTGGGACGCGGCGCCGGCACCGCCGCCCATGGGCTGGAGGGGACCGCAGGCCCGCCGGAGTGGGAAGGGGTGCCGGGTGCGCCCCTCCTGGGTGGGCTCGACCTCCAGGAACTCTCGCACCAGGCGCCCCTGACCTGGGCCAACCACCCCTCGCTCGCCTACCCGATGACCGACGTGGAGCTGGACACGCTGCTCCGCGAGGCCTCGCTCCACGCCGGCCGCCAGGATTACCCGGACGACGTCGCCTGCTGCGTGACGGTCTCGCCCTCGGGGACGGCCCGCACCTTCGGCCGGGAGGGAGACGGCCTCGACGTCCTGGACAGCGAAGGGGAGATGATCGCGGCGCTGAACGACCGCACCGCCCGGGTCAAGGTCGTCCGCATGATCAACTACTGCGGCGGTCCCGCCACGAACGTGGCGGGATGCGCCGATCGCGGCGGTCCCAGCATCGTGCTCGTGCGCCTCTCCGACCGCGAGGCGGGCCTGTGGCTGCACGAGTGGGGACACAACGTCGGCCTCGCGCACGTCGACGACACGCGCGCCGTCATGCACGGGGTCATCTTCTCCGCGGACCTTCTCGGCCGGGAAGAGTGCGACGCGTTCCACGCGCCTCTCGTTGCCGCCGGCCTCACGCCGCAGGTCTCCGACGTCTGTGGCGATGGGGACGGGGACCGGATCGCAGGGGGCGCGGACCACTGCGCGTCGGTGTTCGACCCGGACCAGTCCGATGCCGACGCCGACGGGCTCGGAGATGCGTGCGATCCCTGCCCCACCGCTCCGCGCCCGCCCAGCCCGACCCTCCTCTCTCCCCTGGACGGCGCCGACGACCGGCCGGGGATGCCTGGCCTGCAGTGGGGCGAGGTGCCCGGTGCCGTGACCTACGACGTCGTCGTGTTCAGCGCGGCGGGCCAGCTCGCGGCGCGAGCGGAAACGGCCTCCCCCGGCTGGACGGTGGACTCTCCCCTGCAAGCGGGGAGCGCCTACGGGTGGATGGCGCGAGCCACCACACCGTGCGGAACCGGCCCGTGGAGCCGGTCTGCCGCCTTCACCACCTGCGCGCTCGCCGCGCCCACCCTGCTCGGACCCGAGGACCACGCCGTCACGACCGTGCTGGAGCTGTACCTGGTCTGGTCGCACGTGACCGGGGCCTCCGACTACGTGGTGCAGGTGGCGCGGGATGCGGCCTTCACCCAGGAGCTGCAGCAGATCACGGTGCGGGACAGCCTGGTTCATCCCGCGCTGGCCCCGGGCACGGCGTACTACTGGCGCGTGCGGGTGCGCGGCGTGTGCGGCGAGGGCACCTGGAGCCGGCCGCGATCGCTGACCACGTGCCGGACGCCCGACGCCGCCCTGAGCCGTCCGGCCGACGGCGCGACCGTGCGCACACGGGCGCCGATGCTCGACTGGCAGGACGTGGCGGGCGCCACCCAGTACATGGCGGAGGTGGCGCTCGATCCCGGCTTCACCGAGATCGTGCGCACCGCGCCCGCCTGGGAAAGCCTTCTGCGCGTGGACCCCCCGCTGCGCGGCGGCTCCGCTCCCTACTACTGGCGCGTCGCCGGGCAGGGCGCGTGCGGCGACGGGGGCAGTGCCGTGTTCGCGTTCCGGGTCTGTCCCCCCCAATCCGGCGGCGCCGATCAATGGCTCGATCTGCCGCCGCTCCCCGCAGGGGGCCGTGCGGAGCCCGCGGTGGTGTACGACCCGGTGCGCCACCGCACCCTGGTGTTCGGCGGGTGCGCCGGTCCCGGCTGCGACCGGGACCCGGCCCCTCTGGCGAACGACCTCTGGGCATACGACCACCGGAGCGGCGCCTGGAGCCGGCTGGTCCCCTCGGGGGCTCCTCCCTCCCCGCGCATGGGGGCGCATGCCGTCTACGACCCCGTGCGGGACCGCGTGCTCCTGTTCGGGGGGCGGCGGTGGGCCTCGGACGCGACCCCACTGCTCGACGTCTCCGCGCTGGCGCTGGCGGGAGCGCCCACCTGGAGCACGCTCCCGGGCACCGGCGAGCTGCCCGACTTCCCCCTGGGCTTCACCTGGGCCGTCCACGACGGGCGCCGCGACCGCCTCCTCGTCGGCACGTTCGCCGGCACGCGCCTGCACGCGCTGGACCTCGCGACCTCCACCTGGACCCGCGTGACGACGCCGCGCCCGCCCCAGCCCGAGCACCCCATCCAGCGCGGCGGCTCGGTGGTGCTCGATCCCGGCGGCGACCGCCTCCTCTGCTTCGGCGGCCTGTGGGAGGACGGCGCGGCACGCGCCTTCCGGAACACCGTGAGCGAGCTGCGCCTAATTGCTCCCGTCCCCGACTGGGTGGAGCTGCAGCCGGCCGGCGCCCCCCCGGCGCCACGCGCGCATCAGGTCGCGGTCTACGATCCTGCGGGACGGCGCCTCCTCGTGCACGGCGGCTGGCGGGGGAGCGACTACGGCGATGCCTTCCAGGACGACCACGCCTGGCAGCTGTCGCTCCCGCCGGGCGGGCTCGTGGAGTGGAGCGCGCTCCCGGCCGCGGGGATGGGGGGCGAGCGCATGGGGCACGGTGCCGTGGCCATTCCCGGAGAGATGGCCGTCTTCGGTGGGGCGGGCCCTCCGGGCGCTCCGCCCCGGGCGGCCAACCTCGCCCTGAGTCATGCGGGCGCGCGGGCGGGCTCGCGCCCCTGCACGCCGCGCACGGGGCGCGAGGGGCGCTGAGCTAGAGCGTCAGCGCGCGCACGCGCATCACGCCGGGGATCCGCCGCAGCGCCTCCAGCACCTCCGGCGGGACCGGCTGGTCCACGTCCACCAGGAAGATGGCCTGGGCTCCGGGCGCGGTGCGCCCCAGCTGCACGCCCGCGATGTTGATCCGGGCCTCGCCGAGCACCGTGCCCACGCGTCCCACCACCCCGGGGACGTCCTGGTTCCGGAAGAGCAGCACCGGCCCCGAGGCGCCGGATTCCAGGGGGAGCCCGTCCACCTCGACCAGGCGCGGCGCGCGCGCGACCAGCGTGCCCGCCGCGGTCAGGCTCTCGCGCTCGGTGGCGAGCGTCAGCCGGAGGAGGCCGGCGTACGGCGGGGTGGCCTCCGTGCTCCGCCCGTGCTCGACGGCGATCCCCCGCGATACGGCCAGGGCCAGGGCGTTGACGTAGGTGACCCCGCCGGAGAGGACCGGCTCCAGCAGCCCCTTGGCCGCGGCCAGCACCAGGGGCTGCAGCGCCGGGCGGGCGCACTCGCCGAAGGCCTGCAGCGCGAGGCGCACGGGCGCCCCCTCCGCCGCCTGGGACACGAAGCGACCCAGGCGCTCGGCCAGGGACATCATGGGCTGGAGCGCCTCCTGCTCCTCCGCCGGGACGGCGGGGAAGTTGACGGCGTCGAGCACGACCCCGCGCTCCAGGTAGGCGAGCACCTTCTCGACGATCTCGGTGCCCACGCGCTCCTGCGCCTCCACGGTGGACGCGCCCAGGTGCGGCGTGGCGAGCACCCGGGGGTGGCGCACCAGGGCGAGATCCGAGGGTGGCTCCTCCTCGAAGACGTCGAGCGCGGCCCCCGCCAGGTGCTGGGACTGGAGCGCGGCCAGGAGCGCCTTCTCGTCCACCAGGCCACCCCGCGCGCAGTTGATCAGGCGCGCCCCGGGGCGCATGCGGGCCAGGGCGGCGGCGTCCACCAGGTGCCGCGTCTCCGGCGAGAGGGGGAGGTGCAGGCTCAGGAAGTCGGCGGCCGCCAGCACCTCGTCCAGCGAGCCGCGGCGCACGGCCAGCTCCGCCGTCGCGGCCTCGGGCACGTAGGGATCGAAGCCCACCACCCGCATCCGGAGCCCGAGGGCGGCCCGGGCGACCTCGCGCCCGATGCGCCCGAGGCCGAGCAGGCCCAGCGTCTTCCCCGCCAGCTCCACGCCGGTGTAGCCCTTCCGCTCCCACTTGCCGGCGCG
>DASUFT010000126.1:0-60484 GCA_036274395.1 Candidatus Polarisedimenticolaceae bacterium
CCGCCCGAGCTCGAGCGCGGCGGCGAGGCGGGCCGCGCTCGCCGCACAGAGGCCCGGCTCGTGCCGCAGCACGATCCAGTCCAGCTCGGCCAGGCCGCGCAGGCCGTGTCGCGCCAGCAGGCGCTGCGCGGCTCGCAGCGAGCCGTCGTGGGCGAGGCTCCGCCCCAGCGCCAGCGCCAGCAGATCGCGATGGGCGAGGCCCCGCACGCCGCGGGCGGCGAGCTTCTCCCGGGGGCGGAGCGCGCGCGGCAGCTCCTCCAGAGGACGGAAGCGCGGGTGGGCCCCGCCCTCCTCGTCGCGCATGGGCTCGGCCATGGACGGACCTCGCGAGGAGGCGAGGACGTCTACGTAGGCTCTAGGGACGCTCGGCGGGGGCTTCGGCCAGAACGTGCACGCGGCGCCCGTCCAGCTTGAGGCGGCCGTCGAAGAACAGGGCCACCGCCTCCGGGTAGATCCGGTGCTCCTGCTCCAGGATGCGGGCGGAGAGCGTCTCCTCCGTGTCGTCCTCCAGGACCGGCACGGCCGCCTGGAGGATGATCGGCCCCCCGTCCGGCACCTCGTCCACGAAGTGCACCGTGCAGCCCGCCACCTTGGCCCCGTAGTGCAGCGCCTGCGCCTGGGCGTCGAGGCCGGGGAACGCCGGGAGCAGCGAGGGGTGGATGTTCATCATGCGGTGGTGGAAGGCGTGGACGAACGTCTTCCCCAGGAGGCGCATGTAGCCGGCGAGGCAAACCAGGTCCACCTCGTGGCGGGCGAGCGTCTGAAGGACCGCCCGCTCGTGCGCCTCCCGGGGGCGGATCTGCCGGTGATCGATCACCTCGGTGGGGATCCCCCACTGCCTGGCGCGGGCGAGGCCGGCGGCCCCGGGCTTGTTCGTGAGCACGAGCACCGGGTCCGCCGCGATCTTCCCCTCGCGCATGGCGGCCACCAGCGCCGCCATGTTGCTCCCGCGCCCCGAGCACAGGATGGCGACCCGCCCCCGGCGCTCAGGCATAGACGACCTCCCGGTCGCCGGGCACGACCCGGCCGATCCGCCAGTGCGGCTCCCCTCGCCCGTCCAGGTGGGCCTCGAAGGCCTGCAGCGTCGCTTCCGGCACCACCGCCACCATCCCGATCCCGAGGTTGAACGTCCGGCGCATCTCCGACTCCGCGATCTTGCCCGTTTCCTGCATCCAGCGGAAGAGGGTGGGCAGCGGCCAGGAGCCGGTGCGGATCTCGGCCGCCGTTCCCTGGGGGAGGATGCGGGGGATGTTGTCCGTGAGGCCGCCCCCCGTGATGTGCGCGAGTGCGGCGACCAGACCCGCGTCCAGCGCGCCCCGCAGCACCGGGAGGTAGGACCGGTGCTCGGCCAGCAGGGCCTCCTCCACCGTCGTCCCCAGCGCGGGGACGTGGTCGCGCACGGCAAGCCCGGCCACGTCGAAGAAGAGCTTGCGCGCGAGGGAGTAGCCGTTCGTGTGCAGCCCGGCCGAGGGGAGGCCGACCAGCGCGTCCCCCACCCGCACCCGCGACCCGTCGAGCACCTTCGGGCGGTCCACCATCCCCACGATGAACCCGGCCACGTCGTAACGTCCGTCCCCGTAGAAGCCGGGCATCTCCGCCGTCTCCCCTCCCAGGAGCGCGCACCCGTTCTCCCGGCACCCCCGGGCGATCCCGGAAACGACGGCCGCCAGCACCGCGGGGTCCAGCCGGCCCGTGGCCACGTAGTCGAGAAAGAAGAGCGGCCGCGCTCCCTGCACGAGGATGTCGTTGACGCAGTGGTTCACGAGGTCGCGTCCCACCGTGTCGTGCACGCCGGCCAGCACCGCCACGTCGAGCTTGGTCCCCACTCCGTCGGCCGAGGCCACCAGGACGGGCGCCTCCATGCCCTTCAGGTCGGGGGCGAAGAGACCCCCGAAGGCGCCCAGGTCGGCGAGCACCCCCGGCGTGCGGGTGGCCACCAGGGCGTCCTTGATGCGGCGAAGGGCCTCGTCCTGGGCGTCGATGTCCACGCCCGCGTCGCGATAGGTGAGGCCCTTCTCCTCCTTCATGCCCTCTCCAGCTTCGGTTCCCCGCGCGCCCGCCGCCAGGCCCGCGGTTGTCCACGGGCAACCTACCGGCGGGCCTTCTCGAAGAGGCGGAGCTGCTCGCTGGCTCCCCGCGGGATCGCCACCGGGTACTCCCGCGTCCAGCAGGCCGTGCACCAGCGCCCCTCCTCGGGCTGGGCGCCGCGCAGCGCCCGCATCATCCCTCCCAGGCTGAGGTAGCCCAGGGTGTCGGCTCCCACGAAGCGCCGGATCTCGTCCACCGAGTTCTCGGCGGCGATCAGCTCGGAGGCCCGGGGGGTGTCGATCCCGTAGTAGCAGGGGCTGACGGTGGGCGGGCAGGAGACGCGGAGGTGGATCTCGCGCGCGCCCGCGTCCCGGCAGAGCTGCACGATCTTGCGGCTGGTGGTGCCGCGCACCAGGGAGTCGTCGATGAGCACGATCCGCCGGCCGGCCAGGATGTCCCGCACCGGGTTCAGCTTGATGCGCACGCCGAAGTTCCGGATCTGCTGGCTGGGCTCGATGAAGGTGCGCCCCACGTAGTGGTTGCGCACCAGACCCAGGGAATACGGCACCCCGGAGGCGTTGGCGTACCCCAGGGCCGCGTAGGTCCCGGAGTCGGGGACGGGCACCACCAGGTCGGCCTCCGCCGGCTTCTCCCGCCAGAGCTCCTCCCCCAGCCGGTGCCGCACCGCCTGCACGGGCTGGCCGAAGAGCTGGCTGTCGGGCCGCGCGAAGTAGACGTGCTCGAAGGCGCAGGGCGCAGGATCGGTGGCGGGGAAGGGCTTGAAGCTGTGCAGCCCGCCGACGTCCACCACCACCACCTCGCCGCGCTCCAGGTCGCGAACGTGGGTGGCACCGAGAAGGTCGAAGGCGCAGGTCTCGCTCGCCAGCACGTAGGCCCCGTCCTTCTTGCCGATGGAGAGCGGGCGCCAGCCGTGCGGGTCGCGCACGGCGATCAGGCGGCCGGGCACCTGGAAGAGGAGCGAGTAGGCCCCGTGCACCTGGCGGAGGGCGTCCACGATCGCGTCCACCACGTCCGACGCCTTGGAGCGCGCCATGAGGTGAAGGATCACCTCGGTGTCGGTGGTGGTCTGGAAGATCGCGCCCTCGGCCTCCAGGTCCGTGCGGATCCCCGCCGCGTCCACGAGGTTGCCGTTGTGGGCGACGGCGATGGGACCCCGGTGATGCTGGAGGAGGAAGGGCTGGGCGTTGGCGGGATTGGAATCGCCGGCGGTGGAGTAGCGGACGTGGCCGATGGCCGCCTTCCCGGGGAGCTGCTCCAGCAGGTCCCGGGAGAAGACGTCGGCCACCAGGCCCATCCCGGCACGGCGCGTGAGCCGGTGCCCGTCGGCGGTGACGATCCCCGCCGACTCCTGGCCGCGATGCTGCAGCGCGTACAGACCGAGGTAGGCCAGGGTCGCCGCTTCGGGGTGCCCGAAGATGCCCACGATCCCGCACATCGGTCCGCCTCCAAGGCCAAAAAACACGGAACGCCGCGGTTCCCCGCGGCGAGCAGGCGCATTATATACGCGATGCGGAGGGGGGTGCCGCTCACGGCCGGGATCGGTGTCGTCACGGCCGCCGTGTTCGCGCGCTCGCTGACGTGCGGCTTCGTGGGGTACGACGACCCCGGCTACGTCCTCGAGAATCCGCGCGTGCTGGCTGGGCTCTCGTGGGACGGGCTTCGCTGGGCCTTCACCACCACCCGCCAGGCGAACTGGCATCCCCTGACCTGGCTCTCCCTCATGGCGGACGCGTCGGTGGGGGGGACCGATGCCACGCTCTACCACGCCACCAACGTGCTCCTCCACGTGATCGCGGCGGTCCTGCTCTTCCAGGTGTTGCGCCTGGCCACGGAGGACACCTGGAAGCCTGCGCTGGTGGCCGCCCTGTGCGCCCTCCATCCGCTGCGCGTGGAGTCCGTCACCTGGGTCGCGGAGCGGAAGGACGTCCTGGCCGCGGTCTTCTGGATGGCGACGCTGCTGGCCTGGGTCCGCTTCCGGCTGGAGGGACGGCGAGGATGGCTGGCCGCCTCGGTGACTCTGTTCGCGGTCGGCCTCCTCGCCAAGCCCATGCTGGTGACCCTCCCCGGCGTGCTCGCGCTCCTCGAGATCTGGCCCCTCGCCCGGGTGCATCGCACGTGGCGGCCGGTCCTCCTCTGGCTCTCTCCGTTCGTCCTCCTCTCCATGGCCTCGAGCGCCGTCACGCTGTGGGCGCAGCGCGCGGGAGGTGCCCTGGGGACGCTCGAGGGCTTCCCGCCGGGAGCGCGCCTGGCCAACGCCGTGGTCAGCGCCGCGGTGTACCTCGGGCAGGGCCTCTGGCCCGCCGGACTCGCCACCCCCTATCCGTACCGCTGGGAGACGATCGCGCCCGCGCGGGTGGCGCTGTCCGCGCTGGTGCTCCTGGCGCTGACCGCGCTCGCGCTCCATGCCTGGCACCGACGCCCCTGGGCGCTGGTGGGCTGGCTCTGGTACCTGGGCACGCTGCTGCCCGTGGCCGGGCTGATCCAGGTGGGAGAGCAGGCGCATGCCGACCGCTACACCTACCTGCCCATGATCGGGGTCACGCTCTGGCTCGTCTGGGACGCGGCGGCGCTGGCCTCCCACCGGGTCCCGGCGCGGGCGCTGGCGGTCGCCTGCGCCCTCTGGCTCGTCGCCCTCGCCTCCCTGACCTGGAGGCAGCAGGGCCACTGGAAGAATGGCTCGACGCTGATGCTGCGGGCGCTGGCGGTGACCGAGGACAACGCGGTCGCCCACGACGGCTACGGTCTCGAGCTATACCGCGCGGGCCGGGAGGCGGAGGCGCTCCCCCACTTCCGGGAAGCGGTGCGCCTCTCCCCCGCGTCGGTGGGGGCGCGGGTCAACCTGGCGGCGGCGCTCTCGCGCACGGGAGACTTCGAGGCCGCGGTGGAGCAGCTGCGGGAAGTCGTGCACCTGCGTCCACAGGACGCCGCCGCCCAGGCCAACCTCGCGTCCATGCTCCTGCGGGCCGGGCGCACGGAGGAAGCGCACAACCTGGCCATCGCCGCCCTGCAGAGCTCCCCGGGGGAGCCCCGCGCCCACGAGGTGCTGGGCGTCGTGCAGGCCCTCCGGGGCGACCCCGGCGCCGAGGAGCAGCTCCAGCTCGCCGGAGACGCGCGTCCGCGCGGGCAGCTCTGGGTGGCGGTCGCGCTCTCCCTGATGCGGGAGGGGCGCCAGGACGAGGCGGAGCGCGCGCTCCGGAAGGCGGTGGAGATCGAGCCCACGCTCGCCTCCGCCCACACCAATCTCGGCGTGCTGCTGGCGAAGACGGGACGGCTCGACGAGGCGCTGACCCACTTCGAGGAGGCGGTGCGGCTGGGGCCCGAGGACGAGGGAGCGCGCCGGAACCTGGAGAAGGTGCAGGCGCGCCTGGCGGCGAGCCCGGGACCGTGAACGGGGAGGAGGCCGTTTGCTCCGGGTGCAGGCACTGCCTATATTGTGTGCATGCAGTACACGATCCGGGACATCCCGCCCCGACTCGACCTCGAGCTACGGGAGCGCGCGCGGCGTGAGGGCAAGAGCCTCAACCAGATCGCCGTCGAGGCTCTGGCCCAGGGAGTTGGTCTCGACTCCACCTCCCAGCGCCCACCGAGGCGATCGCTCGATGACGTGGCGGGAACCTGGAAGAAGGACCCGGCCACCGAACGCGCTCTGGCGGATCAGGACCGCGTCGACCCGGCGATGTGGAAGTGAACGTCGCCCTGGACACCAATCGGTACGTCGACCTCTGCAAAGGGGTGGCCGCAACCGTTCAGGTGGTGGCCGACGCCGACCGGGTCTACCTCCCTTTCGTCGTGATGGCGGAGCTTCGCGCCGGGTTCGCCCTGGGACGGCACAGCGCGAACAATGAGCGCGTCCTTCGCCGCTTCTTGATGAAACGGGGAGTGGACGTCCTGTTCGCGGACGAGGGGACGACGCACCACTACGCGACGACCTTTCGCCAGCTGAGACTGCAGGGCACGCCCATCCCCGCGCACGACCTGTGGATCGCCGCCCTGGTGCTTCAGCACGGGTTGCTCCTCCATTCCCGCGATGCGCATTTCCATCACCTGCCCCAGGTGCTGCGCATCTGAGAGCCGGGGAAACGGTCTACCCGAACAGCCGCCGGTAGATCGCGTCCACGTGCCGCAGGGTGCGGGCGGGATCGAAGCACGCAGCCAGATCCTCGGCGCGCAGGGCGCGCGCCACCTCCGGGTCTCCCCCCAGCAGCTCCTGGAACCCGCCCTCCCCCGCCCAGACGCGCATGGCCTGGCGCTGCACGGCGGCGTAGGCATCCTCGCGCTTCATGCCCGCGCGCGTGAGCGCGGAGAGCACGGTCTGGGAGTAGACCAGGCCCTTCATGCGCTCCAGGTTCTCCCGCATGCGCTCGGGGTAGACGAGGAGGCCGTCCAGGATCCCCGTGACCCGGTGGAGCATGTAGTCCACCAGGATGGTGGCGTCGGGGAGGATCACGCGCTCCACGGACGAGTGGGAGATGTCCCGCTCGTGCCAGAGCGGCACGTCCTCGAGCGCGGCCTGCACGTGGGCGCGCACCAGGCGGGCCAGGCCGCAGAGGTTTTCCGCGCCGACGGGGTTCCGCTTGTGGGGCATGGCCGAGGAGCCCTTCTGTCCCTTCCCGAACGGCTCCTCCACCTCGCGCACGTCCGTGCGCTGCAGGTGGCGGATCTCGGTGGCGATGCGGTCGATGGACGAGGCGAGGATCCCCAGGGTGGCCACGAACTGGGCGTGGCGGTCGCGGGGGATCACCTGCGTGGCCACCGGCTCCACCCGCAGGCGCAGGCGGGCCATCACCTCTTCCTCGATCTCGGGGTCGAGCTGGGAGTAAGTGCCCACGGCGCCCGACAGCTTGCCCACGCGCACCTCTTCCCTGGCGGCCTCCAGGCGCATCTTGTTGCGCCGCGCTTCCGCGTACCATCCGGCGAACTTGAGGCCGAAGCTGTAGGGCTCGGCGTGGATGCCGTGCGTGCGCCCCACCATCACCGTGCCCTTGTGCCGGAGCGCCTGGCGCTCGAGCACCGCGAGCAGCCCGTCCATGCCCTGCAGCAGAAGGTCGGAGGCCCGCACGAGCTGCAGCGCCAGCGCCGTGTCCACCACGTCCGAGGAGGTCAGGCCGTAGTGCACGTGGCGGGACGCCGGGCCCACCTTCTCGGCGATGCTGGTGACGAAGGCGATGACGTCGTGCTTGACCTCGGCCTCGATGGCGGCGATCCGTGCCGGGTCGAACGACGCCTTCTCCCGGAGAACGGCCATGTCCGCCTCCGGGATGAGGCCGCGCGCGGCCCGGGCCTCGCACACCGCCAGCTCCACCTCGAGCCATGCCCCGTACCGTGCCTCCTCGGTCCACAGGGCTCCCATGGCGGGACGGGTGTAGCGCGCGATCACAGCAGCACCGGCACGCCAGGGCGCTCCGGCTCGGCGATGTGCAGGCGCGTCTTCGGGGATTCCCGCAGCGCGCGCCTGGCGGCGGCCGCCGCCAGGGCGGGCGTGTTGTTCTGCTCCGAGAGATGGCCGAGGATCACCGCCTGGCAGCGCTCGTCCACCACCTGGCGGAGGAGCGCGGCGGTCTCGTCGTTGGACAGGTGCCCCAGGCGCCCGCCCACCCGCTGCTTGAGCGCCCACGGGTAAGGTCCGTCCCGCAGCATGAGATCGTCGTGATTGCTCTCGAGGAGAAGGGCGTGGCAGCCCCGCAGGCGCTCCAGCACCAGCGTGGTCACGTGCCCGAGATCGGTGGCGATCCCCACCCTGAGCCCCTCCCCCTCCAGCACGAAGGCCAGGGGCCGCCGGGCGTCGTGAGGCACGGGGAAGGCGTCCACGGTCACGCCCCCCAGGTCCAGGCGCCGACCGGGAAGGAGCGGCATCCACGCGGCGACGTGTACGTAGGAGAGGTCGAGCGCCTCCAGCACGGCGGGGTCGCAGGCCACGGGAACCCGGTATTTCATGGAGAAGCGCTCCGTCCCCCGGGCGTGATCCTGATGCTCGTGGGAGAGCAGGATGCAGGAGATGCTCGCGGGTTCGACGGAGACCGCGTCCAGGCGCTCCGCCAGCGCCTTGCAGGAGAGGCCGGCGTCCACCAGCACGCGCGTGCTCCCGCAGGTGACCAGCGTGGCGTTCCCCGACGAGCCGCTCCCCAGCGGGAGGACGCTCAGCGCCATCAGCGCGTCCCGGTGTGCCCGAAGCCGCCGGCGCCGCGCGCGGAGAGCGGCAGCGCCTCCACCTCCTCCCACTCCACCCGCGGGACCGGCTGCACCACCAGCTGGGCGATGCGGTCGCCCCGCTCCAGCACGATGGGAGCATCCCCCAGGTTGATCACCAGCACCTGGATCTGCCCGCGGTAATCGGCGTCCACCGTCCCCGGAGAGTTGAGGAGCGTGAGCCCAGTGCGCAGGGCCAGGCCGCTCCGGGGCCGCACCTGGGCCTCGTAACCGGGGGGCAGGGCGACCGCGATGCCGGTGGGGATGAGGGCCCGCGCACCCGGGGCGATGGTGAGCGCCCCCTCCAGACAGGCGCGCAGGTCCAATCCTGCGGAGCCCGCCGTGGCCGGCTGTGGGAGCGGCAGGTCGGCGCTTCCTGGGAGGCGCGTCACCTGCACCCGCACCGCGCTCAAAGGTGGAGGCCCTGGGTGCGGGTCTTGAAGCGCTGCAGGTTCCCCAGCGCGGCCAGGGTGAGCCGTCCGTCCTGGAAGAGGCTCTTGCACTGGCGCTGCACGTCGCGGGCGGTGACGGGGGCGATCCCCTTCAGCGTCTCCTCCAGCGTGAACTGGCGGCCGAAGTAGATCTCCTGGCGGGCCAGGTTGGACATGCGGCTGGCGGTGGACTCCAGGGACAGCATGAGCGAGCCCTTGAGGTGCTCCTTCGCCATCTCGAGCTCCGCCTCCTCCGGACCGCGATCACGCAGCGAGCGCAGCTCCTCCAGGACCACCTGGATGGTTTCGTCTCCGCGGCGGGGAGAGGTCGCGGCGTAGACCATGAGAAACCCCGTGTCGAGGAAGGCGTTCACGGCCGAGTAGACGGCATAGGCCAGGCCGCGCTCCTCCCGCACCTTCTGGAAGAGGCGCGAGGACATGGTCCCCCCCAGGAGCGCGTTCAGCACGAAGAGGGGGTAGCGGCCCCGGAAGTTCTCGGGGTAGGCGGGCACGCCCAGGAGCAGGTGCAGCTGCTCCAGGTTCCTCTTGTGCCGGGTGAAGACGCCGCTTCCCACCCGGGGAGGCGGCCCCACCCGGATGCGCCCGCCTCCCCTGGGCATGGAGCCGAAGGCGCGGCGCGCCAGGCGCGCCAGGCGCGCGTGCCGCACGTTCCCCGCCGCCACGATCAGCATGTTCCCGGGACGGTAGGCCTCGTGGAAGAAGCGGAGGAGGCGTGCCCGGGACCAGGAGGAGACGGTGGCCTCGGTGCCCTGGATGGGCCGGCCCAGGGGATGGCGAGGATAGAAGTGCTCGGCGAACAGGTCGTAGAGGAGCTCGTCCGGAGTGTCCTCCACCATGCGGATCTCTTCCACGACCACCTGGCGCTCGCGCTCCAGCTCGTCGGGATCGAAGCGCGGCCGCCGCACCAGGTCGGCGAGGATATCCATGGCCGTGTCCAGGTGCTCGTCCAGCACCTTGGCGTAGAAGCAGGTGTATTCCTTCGAGGTGAAGGCGTCCATCTGCCCGCCCACCGAGTCCATGATGAGGGCGATCTCGCGCGCGGTGCGGTCCTCGGTTCCCTTGAAGACCAGGTGCTCGAGGAAGTGCGAGGCGCCGTTCAGCGCCGCCGGCTCGTGCCGGCTCCCCTTGCGCAGCCACACGCCCAGGGAGATGGACCGCACGTGCGGCATCGTCTCGGTGATGAGGGTGAGACCGTTCTGGAGCCGTTCCTTGCGGATCATGCGCGGCCCGCGAGTATAGCAGGAGCTCGCGCTATCTCTGCGGGTTCAACCCACCCGGCTGCGTGGGGTTCTGCTCTCCCGGCTTCTCACCGGGCTGCTGAGGCGCCCCGCTTCCCACCGGAGGAGCGCCCGGCGGCTGCTGGCCGTTCTGCGGGTCGAGGTCGAAGATGGTGAACAGCCACCTCGCGTAGTCCTCGTTGTCCTTGTAGATGCGGAACGGCGTGTCCTTGCAGAGCGACTTCACGCCCACGATGGGGAGGCCGGTCACCTCCCCTTGTCCCTGTCCCAGCCCCTGTCCCAGACCGCCGATCCCGGTGGGGGCCGGGGCCGACTGCTGGGGCGTCGACATCCCCGCCGCCAGGCCTCCCAGGGACGTTCCCGGCGTTCCCGGCAGCCCTCCCGGGCCGGTGCCCGGCGCCGGCGCCACCGAGGGATCGTACACGCCGCCCTGGGGCGCGGCGAAGAGCAGGCCCCACTTGCCGTCCTTGACCAGGGGATCCTTGTAGAGCTTCCGCAGGAAGAACTGCCGCTTGCTGCCGGGCTCCATGAGCAGCTTGAGCTCGGTCAGAGGGACACCGGGCTTGTCCCGCTGGTACTTGCGGATGGCGCGCACGATCTCCTGCGCGTGCGCCATCATGTCCGCCTCCCGGTCCCGGCGGAGCACGTCGGACCAGTTCTGCACCGCGACCGCGGAGAGGATCATGAGGATGGCCACCGCGGCCACCAGGCCGACCAGCAGCATCCCCCGCTCTCCCCTCCGCGCCATGCCCGTCACGGCACCGGCGCCAGCGTGACGCCGACAGTGTCGATCCCCGACTTCTTCGGGCAGCCGCTCGGGTTGTCGTTGACCGTCAAGGTGATGGTGAAGGAGCCCGCGGCGGTGTAGTTGCAGAACGTCGTGCGACCGGTGGCGGTGGTGCCGTTGCCGCACGCCCAGGTGAAGGTCAGGGGGTCGTCGTCGGGATCGGAGGAACCGCTGCCATCCACCGGGACCGCGCGCGGGTAGGCACCGGTGGGTAGGGTTCCCGTCGCCGCCACCGCCACCGGCGCCTGGTTCGCGCAGATCTTGTAGTCCTTGGCCGCCGAGTCGTCCCAGATGCCGGGCGTGGTGGGGCTGCTCAGCGCGGCGGGGTCGTCGCTCACCTCCAGGCTGACGGCCAGGTCCTGGGCCGACGTGTAGGTCCGGCTGAATCGCGTGGACTGGGTCACGAACTGCTCGGAGCCGGAGGCGCCGGTGGACACGATGCTCCAGCGAAAGGTGAGCACGTCGCTGTCGTTGGGATCGGTGGAGGTGCTCTTGAAGGTCACCACCCGGTTGACCTCCCCCGCGCAGGGATCGCCGCAGGGCTCGATGGTGAGGGAGGCGGTGGGTGGCCGCTGCTCCCCCACCACGTTCTTCGTCAGGGTGGCGGTGTTCGTGAGCGCCCCCGAGAGCGCCGTCACGTCCACCTCGTCGGCGTCCTCCGCGGTGACGACGAGGGTGGCGCGGGCGATCCCCTGGGAGTCCGTGGCGGCGGAGTCGAGGGACACCTCGGGGCTGGACCCCGGCTGCACCAGACGCCCGCCCGTGCTCGAGAAGTACACGATGGAGTTCTCCACCGGCTTCCCGTCCTTGTCCAGGACCAGGGCCCGCACGTCGCTGGACTTCTCCGCGTTCGCGGGCACGTTCGGATCCACGGTCACCGCGGTGGGATTGAGGGTCACCGTGATCGACCCGTCCGAGGGGGCGATCACCGCGCTGTCCTCGCAGGCGATGGCGGCCACCAGAAGAATTCCCAGGAGGGAGGCTCCCCACCCCAGGCGCGTCGCCTTGCTCATGCGTTCTCCTACCATTCCCCGTAAGGCTTGCCGTCGGTCCCCGTGCCCTCGGCTCCGCTGTGCACGTCGGCGATGCCGGGATCGGTGGAAATGTCGCCCTCGTCCACCTCGGCCGGCTCGGTCACCCAGGTCTCGGCGCTCCCCGTGATGGGGTCGTCGGGGATCTTGCGCAGGTAATGGTCGTCCACCAGGGCCTGCAGGTCCGCCGGCCAGCGGACCTTGTCCGAGTAGTAGTTGTTGATCTGCACCCGCATGAGGTGGAGGTTTTCCTTGAGCACCGCTTCCCGCGCCTTGATCAGCGAGCGGTGGTACTGGGCGACCGCGGTGGCCGCCAGGATGCCGATGATGGCGATCACCACCAGCAGCTCGATGAGCGTGAAGCCGGATTGGCGCCGCTTCACCATGTGTTGTACCTCGTGCCGTCGAGGCCGACGGCATCGCTGCGCGAGCGCACGTCGAAGATGTTGATCTGATCGGTGAAGAGCTTCCCCGGCTCGTCGCGCGAGGACCGGGTGAGCCAGTCGGCCTTGCCGGTCATGGGATCGAGGGGGAGCCGCCGCAGGTACTTGAGCTTGGTGCCAGCGGCGTCGCCGATGTCCACGCCCTCGTAGAGCTGCGCCAGCTCTTGGGGGTAGCCCTCCTCGTTGGTGGCGTCGAGCTTGGCTCCGTTCCGGAAGGTGGGGATCCGCTCGCAGTCGGCCTGGAAGCGATCGATGCCCTCCCGGATGGTGCGCAGGCTGCGCCGCAGCTCCAGCTCCTTCTGGCGCTTGACCATGGTGGTGGCCACGGGGATTGCCAGGCTCCCCAGCACGAGCAGGATGGCGCTGGCGCAGACCACCTCCACCAGGGTGAAGCCAAGGGGGACAGGCACCAATGGGAATTGGCGTCCCCGAGGACGGCGAAGCCGCAAATTCCAAGAGGTGCCTGTCCCCATCACGGCTCCACCGTCACCGCCGCGGAGGCGAAGGTGGCGGGGAGGTTGCGGGTCTGGGGGTCCTTGACGGAGGCGCCGGTGAAGGCGAAGCCGGCGTCGCCGGGGTTGACCGCCTGGAAGCGGAACACGCAGAGCGGGCCCGAGCCCGTCACTCCCTCGGCCGAGCCCATCCGGGAGTTCCCGACGATGATCTCGCCCCCGCCCTGGGCGTCCTGGGCCATGAACACGGTGTTGGTGCCGTCGCTTCCCAGGAAGGGACCCTGCTCACCCGGAGAGAGGAACTCCAGCACGTTCCGGTTGTAGCGGAGATGGAAGGGGACGGAGCCCACGTTGGCTCCGTTCTCCAGGCGCACCTCCACGGTGACCGTCTCCCCCACCTTGTACGTGGGCGCGCTGGGGACCAGGCGCACCACCGCAGGCCCCGTGGGCGAGGTGGGCTGCGGCTCGTTCCCCTGATCGGGCGCTCCCGCATCTTCGGGGGGAGGCGGCGCTTCCTCGCCCGGGGGCGGCACCACCTCCTCGCTGGGCACCGGCGCCGGCACCCCCGTCTGGTCCGTGGGCCGCGAGATGCCCACGGAGCCCGGCCGCTCCGGCGTGGTCTGCGCGCCCGGGGCCACGGGTGCCGTCTCCCCTCCCTCCAGGGGAGCGGCCGCGGCCGGCTCCTCCTCCTCGCGTGCGAAGGGGCCGGCGGCCAGGCCCTTCCGGGCAGGCCCCCGCAGGGCCATGTTGTCCTCGGTCCCCACCCAGAGCTCGGTGAGGTCGTCCTCGGTGATGTCCGGGATGCGCACGATGTAGGGGGTGAGGGTCATCACGATGTCGGTCTCGTTGCGGCGGCTGGCGTTCTGGCTCAGGAGCTTCCCCACCCCGGGGATGCTCATGATGCCGGCCACCCCGGCGCGGGCGTCCTGGTCCTCCCGGCGAATGAGCCCGGCCAGCATGTTGGTCTCGCCGTCCTTCAAGCGGATCACCGTCTGGATGGTACGGGTGCCGATGATGGGCTGATCCTGCCCGCCGGCGCCCCCCGAGCGCACGTTGCCGGCGATCTGGCTCACCTCCACCTGGACCTTGAGGGTGACCTCCTTGTTGTGGTGCACGCGGGGCTCGATCTGCACCGTGATCCCCACGTTCTGGTAGGTGAAGGAGGTGATGGGGACGATGTTCCCCCCCACCGTCTGGCTGGTGTTGAACGACGTGGTGGGGATGGGGACGCGGTCGCCGATCAAGATCTCCGCCTTCTCCCCCTCGGAGACGCGCACCGAGGGCTTGGCGATGGTCTTGCTGTCCGAGTCCGTGCGCAGGAAGTCCAGCACCACCGAGGGAATGGGGCCCAGGAACCAGTTCCCCTGCTGCTTCAGGACCTTGAGGTTGTTCAGAGGCAGGGAGGTCTCGCCGTCCTGGAAGGTGAGGGAGATCCGCTTGTTGGAGAGGTCCACCCCCAGGTTCTGCACCAGGGCGCGGTTGATCTCCAGCAGCTCCACGTCCACCACGATCTCGCCCTTGCTCTTGTCGTTGGCGTTGATGATCTTCTCGGCGATGGCCACCTTGTCCGGGGTGTCCTTGATGGAGACCGAGTTGAGGGCGGGGTTCTCCGCGATCTGCCTGGAGTTGATGAGCGAGCGCAGCAGCGTCACCACCTGCTTGGTGTCGCCGTTCGACAGGTAGAAGGTGCGGATGACCTGGTCCTCGTACTCCTGCCGCTTCTGCCGGTTGTCGGGGGCGATGAGCAGCGTGTTCTCGTTGATCACCTTGTAGAAGCTCTTGGTCTGGAGCATGAGGAGGTCCAGGGCCTCCTCCAGGGTCACGTTCCCCACGTCGATGGTGATGGGCTTGGTGTCGGTGGCCACCTTCTCGTCGAAGAGGAAGTTGATCCCCGAGGCCTTGCTCATGGCCTCGTAGATCTTGGTGGGGGGCTGGTCCTTGAAGGTCACCCCCATGGTGATGTTCGACTTGGGGGAGAGGCGCGGGGGGGCCAGGGCCTTGCGGCGGGCCTTCTCCTTCAGGGTCTGGATCTCGGAGGGCCCCGCGTCCCGGCGGCGGATCTCCCGCATGGCGTGGTCGAGCTCGTTCTGGGCGTGCTGGTTCCCCGAGTTCAGGAGCAGCGTCTGCTGGAATTCGGCCACCGCCAGGTCCCACTGAGCGGCGGCGGCGTAGCGCTTCCCGGTCTGGAAGTGCTGGGCGGACGCCTTGAGCTTGGCCCGCTCCAGGGCGATCTTGTAGCGCGTGTTCCCCGGATCCTCGGCGATGGCCTTGCTGTACTCGATCACCGCCTTGTCCCAGTTCTCCCGGCGAGCCTCCAGCTCCGCGCGGCGGAAGCTCTTCTGCGCCACGCAGCCCGACAGCAGCAGGACCGACAGCAGCAGCGGCGTTGCCAGGCGCTTCATCGGGTTCGGCTCATCGGAATCTCCTGGACCTCGTCCTTGAACTGGGGGGAGGTGAAGCCGACCGTGACCGTCTCGTAGTTGATCTTGACCACCTTGAAGTCGTGGAGGAAGGGCTCCCCCTCCTTGGCCATGATCAGCTCCTTGTCCCGCTCGAAGAAGGCGATGCGGTTCCCGCGCGGGCCCATGCAGCCCAGGTACTTGGCGGTGAGGGTGGGCGGCCTGGGCCTGGGGGGTGGGGGCGGGTTCTTGGCCAGCGCGTCCGCCCGCAGGCGCGCTTCCTCCGCCTGCTGCTGAGCGAGCAGCCTCGCCCGCTCCTCCGCTTCTCTGCGCAGGCGCTCGGCTTCCGCGGCCTCCGCGCGCATGCGGGCGATCTCCGCCGCCGAGGGCGGCCGCTGGGAGTACTGGAAGAGATCGCGGCCGGCAGGATCGTAGGGGACCTGGTCGGCCTGGAGCAGGGCGAGCTGCACCTGAGGCGCCTCGCCGGAGCCGGCGTCCGCCTTCTGATCCCCCGCCTTTCCGGGGAGCGGGGGCAGCGAGGCATCCGCCCCCGGGCGCACCGCCCACACCACGAGGGCGATGGCGGCGGCTCCGAGGAGGCCGATCTCGCGACGGCTGAGCTTGCGCAGGGCCATCAGGCGCCCTCCTCGGGTGTCTCGGGGGGCGCCTGCGCGGGCGCGCTCCGGCCCCGGCGGGGAGCGGGCTGCACGCGCAGCTCGGGGGCATCGAAATAGGTTGCCAGGGTGATGCTCAGCTCCAGCCCCTGCTGGCCGGCGGCTCCCTGCTCCAGCGCCACCTGCTCGATGACCAGGAACTCGTCCGAGGCCTCCACCGCCTGGAGGAACTTCCGCAAGTTCGTGTACCCGCCCTTGAGCGGCACCTTCATGCCGAAGCGCTCCAGCCCCTCCTTCCCCGTCTGCTCGGGATTGGGAGCCTCGTACTGCACGCGCTCCAGGTTGATGCCGAACTGGGTGGCCAGCTCGGCCACCTCGAGCTGCACCGCGATCATGCGCTGCCGCTTGGTGGAGAGGACGTCCTGGCGGAGGGAGATCAGGTCCTTGGAGGCGGTCTCCACCGCCTGCACGAACGTCTCCTTGGCCGCCACCTCGGCCTCGCGGTCCCGGATCTGCCGGAGGCGGGGGTCGCTCTCCTGCTCCAGCCGCTTCGCCTCCCGGACGTGCGGGCGCACCAGAGCCAGGTAGGCGCCGGCGTTCAGGGCCAGGCCCAGGGCGAGCACGACCGCCGCCTGCCGCCCGTTGCTGCGCACGTCGAACTTGGGAAGGGTCATCGGCCCTCCCCGTTGCCGCGGCTGGCGCGCAGGGCGGCGGCGTCCTGGCTGGGAGGAGGAGGAGGGGCACCCGAATCCTCGAAGAACGAGGGGACGTTGGGCTTGGGACGGTCCCCCACCCCGCCTGGGTAGTAGAGGAAGCTGAGCTCGAACTCCACCTCACCGTTCTTGTCCAGGCTGCTCTGCTCCGGCTCCACGCGATCGAAGTGGGGATCGAAGAGCAGCGAGCGCTCGAACTCCAGGAAGGCGCGGATCTCCCGGGAGAAGCCCCTCACGGAGACGGGCACCGCTCCCTTGGGGATGGTGTCGGAAGAGGCGCTCCCGAAGACGGGGCTGATGCGGGTCATCCGCACCTCGTAGGGCTGGACCTTCTCCAGGATGTTGAAGAGGCGCGTCCAGGAGAGGGCCTTGCGGGCGATGACCGCGTTGGCTCGCTCCGCCTGCACGCGCAGGTAGGACACGTCCGTCTTCTTCAGCGCCGCCTCCGCCTTCCGCTCCCGGAGGTCGCAGCGGTCGAAGCGGGTCTTCACGTCCTCGATCACCGCCCGGCGCGCCTGCAGCCTCTCCTCCACGGAGAGCCAGCTCGTCACGTTCCACCAGGTGCAGGCGGCGAGGGCGGCGGCCAGGAGGACCAGTCCGGCCCAGGGCAGGGTGTTGTTCCGGAAGGGCCGCGACGCGAGGTTGAGGTCCAGGGGCTGCATCAGGCCCGCCCCACCGCCGCGCCCGCCGCGGGGGCGATCCGCTGCGCCACCGCCGGGGCCAGCCTGAGCCCGTCGGGGACGGTCACTCCCCTGGAAAGATCGATGGGCTCGACCCCGTCCACGCCCAGGCTCTCCAGGATGGGAGGCACCTCGGTGGCCGCTCCGTTGACCGCGCGCACCAGCACGCGAGAGAGGCGCTGGCCGCCCAGCTTGTCCCTCCAGTAGGAGAGCGAGCTCGTCAGCTCCCGGGCCATCAACGCGTCCAAAGGACCCAGATCCTCTTCGCTGTCGCCGGCTGCATAGGATTTGCAGCGATAGAACACCAGGCGCTCGTTGCGCACGATGAGGAGCGTGAAGTAGCCCGAGGCCACGTTGAGCAGGCCCACGTCTCCCCCGCCCGCGGCAGCGGCCGTCATCTGGGGCCGGCAGAGGTTGTAGAGGTTGGGCGTGCAGAGGTCGACCAGCCCCGGCCGCACCCCCGCGATCTCGAGCGCCCGCTCGTACTGCTCGACCACCGTCCGCAGCATGACCGCCACCAGCACGGTCACCCCCGCTCCGTCTCCCGGGAGCACCTGGTGCGCCAGCACGGCGTCCTCCAGACGGAAGGGAACGGCGCGGCGCAGCTTGAAGCGGAGCACCTCGTCCAGACGGCGGGCCGAGGGCGGGCGCTCGGGGAGGCTGACCAGCGAGATCTTGGCCAGGTTGTCGGGCAGCACCAGGGAGAGCCGCCCCGGCTTCGTCCCCGTCGCCTCCAGGAGCTTGCGCAGGCGGCTCGCCAGATCCTCGGGCGTGCCCAGGTTGGGCTTGAAGATGGACGTGCTAGCGCTCTGCTCGGGGAGGGGCCGGGCCTCGGCCACCTCCAGCTCGGGCTTCCCCCGCCCCCGGCGGCGCAGGCGCACCAGGACCATCTCCCGCCGGTCCACCTCCAGGGCGGCCGTGGGATAGCGGGGACGGAGGTGGAGGGCACGCTCGAGGTCGAGCCCGCGCAGCGGCTCCAGCAGCGAGGAAATGCGCATCATTCGATGAACGTCACCTTGTTGATCTCGTGCAGGGTGGTCTTCCCCAGGAAGACCTTGGCCAGCGCCGCCTCCCGCAGGAAGGTCATCCCCTCCTCCTTGGCGGCGCGCTTGATGTCGGATCCCGGCCGCTTCTGCAGGATCATCTCCCGGATGCGGTCGGACATGTCCAGCAGCTCGGCGATGGCGGTGCGTCCGCGATATCCCGTGCCGTTGCAGTCGATGCAGCCCCTCCCCTCGTAGAACGTGAACTCGCTGTAGCGCGCGGGATCGAGCCCGGAGTCCAGGAGGGCGGCGCGCTCCGCGCGCACGGGCCTCTTGCAGGAGGCGCAGATCAGGCGCACCAGGCGCTGGGCGAGGATGCAGTTCAGGGCGGAGACGAAGTTGTAGGGCTCCACCCCCATGTTGAGGAAGCGGCTGACCACGTCCACCACGTTGTTGGCGTGCACGGTGGTGAAGACCAGGTGGCCGGTGAGCGCGGACTGGATGGCGATCTGCGCCGTCTCCTCGTCCCGGATCTCCCCCACCATCACCTTGTCCGGGTCATGGCGGAGGATGGAGCGCAGGCCCCGGGCGAAGGTGAGGCCCTTCTTCTCGTTCACCGGGATCTGGGTGATGCCGGGGAGCTGGTACTCCACCGGGTCCTCGATGGTGATGATCTTGTCCTCTTCGTTCTTGATCTCGGAGAGGGCGGCGTAGAGCGTGGTGGTCTTGCCGGAGCCGGTGGGGCCGGTGACCAGCACCATGCCGTAGGGCTCCTTGATGAACTTGCGCATCCGCAGCAGGTCCTTCTCCTCGAAGCCGCACACGTCCAGGGAGAGGGAGGCGAACTCGCGGTTGGTGGACTCCTTGTCCAGGATGCGGATGACGCAGTCCTCGCCGTGCACGGAGGGCATGATGGAGACGCGGAAGTCCACGGTGCGGCCCTTGACGCGCAGCTTGAAGCGGCCGTCCTGGGGGACGCGCTTCTCCGAGATGTCCAGCTCGGACATGACCTTGATGCGGGAGATGATGGTGGAGTGGAACTTCTTGTCGATGGGCTCCATGGCCTGGTAGAGGACGCCGTCGATGCGGTACTTGATCACCACCTCGCGGTCGCGCGTCTCCACGTGGATGTCGGAGGCCCGGCGCTGCAGGGCATTGAAGATGGTGGAGTCCACCAGCTTGATGATGGGGGAGGAGTCCGAGGTGAGGCGGTCGATGGAGAGGGTCTCCTCCCCCTCCTCGTTCTCGGTGACGATCTGGATCCGGAACTCCTCGGTGGCCTCGTCCAGCACGCGCTGGCTGGACTCGGACTTCTTGAGGATCTCCTGGATGGCCGTCTGCGTCCCCACCGAGATCTCCAGGCTGGTGCCCAGCAGCATCTCCAGCTCGTCGATCATGAGGACGTCGGTGGGGTCGGCCACCACCACCACCAGGCCATCCCCGCTCCGGTGGCGGGGCACGAAGTTGTACCGGAACATGAGGTCCACGGGAATGGAGCGGAAGAGGTCGGGATCGATCTCGAAGTTCTCCAGGTCCACGTACTCCAGGGAAAGGCGCTCCGCCAGGCGGCGGGCCTGATGCTCCTCGGAGATCACATCGCCGGACTGCGCGCTCAGCTCCGCCACGGGTGCTCCTAGAACCGTCCCTGGCCGGCGGTCTGGATGAGCGGCAGGTAGATGGCGAGCAGCATGCCGCCCACCACCAGCGCCATGAAGATGAGCATCATGGGCTCGATGAGCGTCACCACCCGGGACAGCTTGTGGTCGATCTCCTCCTCCGTGAACTCGGAGGCGGAGTGGAGCATCTCGTCCAGCGCGCCCGTGGACTCTCCCACCTTGACCATCTCCACGGCGATGTCGGACAGGAGATGCGTCTTGTCCAGGGACTCCCAGAGGGCCTGCCCCTCGCGCACCCTCTCCGCCACCACCAGCAATGCCCGCTCGAACACCAGGTTGGCCACGGCGCGGGCGGACAGCTCCAGGGCGTTGACCAGGGGGATGCCGCCCGCCACCAGCGTGCCCAGGGTGCGGGTGAAGCGGGTCTGGGCGTAGTCGTGGATGATGCTCCCCACCAGGGGGATGCGCATCTTGAAGCCGTCCATCCAGAGGCGGCCCGGCGCCGTGCGCACCCAGGCCAGGAACATCCCCGTCACCGCCACCGTGCCCACGAGGGCCAGGAGCCAGTTGCTGGCCAGGAAGGTGGAGGTGCTCATCAGGATCTGCGTGGGCAGCGGCAGGTCACCGCCCAGGGTGTCGATGAACTCCCTGAACTTGGGGATGATGTAGAAGAACATCAGGCAGACCAGGCCGATGCACAGGCAGAGCAGGATGGCGGGATAGACGAGCGCCGAGACCACCTTGCGCCGGATGGCGAGCACCGTCTTCGAGTAGTCCACGAACCGGGTGAGCATGGTGGGCAGCTCGCCCGAGCGCTCGCCCGACGCCAGGCTGCTGGAATAGAGCTTGGGGAACAGCTCTCCCTGGGCGGCGAAGCCCTCGGACAGCGACTGGCCGGACCGCACCCGGTCCCGGATGTCCTCCAGCGCGCGCCGGAAGACCTGGTTCTTGCGCCGCTCGATGAGGATGTCCAGGCTGGCCAGCACGGGAAGGCCGGCCTTGAGCAGCGCCCGCAGCTCCTGGTTGAAGAAGAGGAACTCGCGCTGGGAGATGCGGGAGCGCAGGCGGAAGATGGAGCGCAGCGCCCCCAGCAGCTCGTTGCGCTGGCGGAGGTCGAGGACCAGGCAGTCCTTCCCCTCCAGCTCGCGCCGCAGCGCCCCCTCGTCGTCGGCCACCATCACCCGCTCCACGACCTCGCCGCTGGGGGTGGCCATCCGGCACAGGTACTCGGGCATCAGCGGGGCCTCGCCTGCAGCGTGAGGAAGAGGGCCTGGGGGGAGTCGGGCTTCTGGGCCGCCCCCACCACCAGGAGACGCCCCACCGGCAGGTCGATGGTCGAGGTGTGGAGATCCTGCGCCCGCACCGTGCCGTCGGCCGTGCGCACGAGCCTCTGCAGGGAGACGTCCTTGAGGCGGATCGTGTCCTGCACCGACTCCACCTGGAAGACGACGCGGTAATCCTCGGAGAGGTCCACGCTCACCCGCGAGCCCTCGGCCCCGGTGACCGCCTGGCTCCCCAGCGGCTCGTAGGAGGTCCACTTGGTGAAGTCGCCCAGCGTCTGGGTCACGCCCCGCACGTCCTGGCGGAAGGACTCCGGGCGGAGCTGGCGTCCGGCCTCCCGCCTCTCGCTTCCCAGGAAGAGGGAGAGCGTGACCTCCACGTTCCGCGGGGGGAGGTCGAAGCTCTTGAGCAGCGCCGCCACCTCGTCCAGCACCGAGACGTGATCGCGCACCACCAGGCGCGAGATCTGCGGCCGCAGCGTCACCGTCCCCTCCTCGGAGAGCGCGGGGATGATCAGCGTGCGGGCCTCGTGCAGGGCCCGGTGACGGACCTCGAAGGCACGCACCGCGATGGGATCGTCGGTCTGGGCGCGCACCAGCGGTGCGACCGCCAGCAGGGCCAGGGGCAGCAGCGCCCGCCGCGCACTCCACCTCACAGGGACAGCTCGGCGTCGAAGATCATGACCACCTGGGTGTCCCCCACCGTGAGGTCGAGGACCTGGGCGGCTCCCGGCGTGCGCAAGGAGGAGATGCCCGCGCGCGCCGGCTCCGCGGCAGGGAGCGCCACCGCCGCCACGGGGGGGAGGGGACGAGGCTCGCGCCATCCCGGCACGAGCACGGCCGCAGCGAGGGCGGCGGCCGCGGCCCAGGCGGCCGCGGGACGCAGCCACGGGCGCCGCGGTGCCTCGCCGTCCAGCGCCACGGCGACTCCATCCGAGACGGCCGCCAGCAGCTCGGCCGGGATCTCGACCTCGCGCAGGCGCGCGAAGATCGCGGTGGGATCGTCCGGGTCGTCTCCGAAGCGCAGGGGCTCGCTCATGCCCCGCCCTTCCGGCCCCTGGGCGGACACAGGCCGGGGTAGTCCTTCTCCAGCCCCGCCCGCAGGGTGCGCCGCGCCTGCAGGACGTGATTGCGCACCGTGGACTCGGTCACGTCGAGGATGCGCGCCACCTCCGCGGTCTCCAGCCCCTCGATCTCCCGCAGCACGAAGGCGGCCCGCTGCTTGGGGGAGAGGCGGGCGGCGAGGCGCGAGAACGCCCGCTGCACGTCGCGCAGGTCGAGACCGGCGTCCAGGCCCGCATCGGCGCCGACCGCCTCCAGGACGGAGGGGTCCTCGGGGAGGGGTTGCAGCATCCCCTTCGGGCCTCGGGAACGGAGCAGATCGATGGCAGCGTTCACCGTGATCCTGTACAGCCACGTGTCGAAGCGTTGACCCGGATCGAAACGGGGCAGAACGTGCCAGAGCCGGAGGAACACGCTCTGGGCCACGTCCCGGGCGTCCTCCAGGTCCCCCGTGACCTGATAGGCCGTGCGCACGACCCGCTCGCGCTTGACGACCACCAGCCGGTCGAAGGCGCGACGGTCGCCGCCCGCGGCCCTCCGGATCAGGTCCGAGAGACCCTCGGGATCGCCGTCGTCCCGCATCCCGCTCACACCCGTCAGGGTAGCAAGGGGCTGCAGGCCCGAATGCTGGTACGGGACCGCTCGGGGATGCGTCTAGGGACGGCCGAAAGAGGCCGTTCCCCCAGGACGCCTATGCATCAGTGGGCCGGCTGAGGCTCCACCTGCTCCTTGCGCCGGAGGACGCCCGAGGACACGCCCGCCCCCTCCAACAGCGCCGCGGCGAACACCTCGCGAACGTCCTTCACGAACACGAACAGGAGGTTCCGCCGGAGCGGCTTCGGGATCTCGTCCAGGTTCTTCCGGTTCGCCTCGGGAAGGATCAGGGTCGTGATCCCGGAGCGGCGAGCCGCCAGCACCTTCTCCTTGATGCCGCCCACCGGGAGCACGTGCCCGCGCAGGGTGATCTCGCCCGTCATGGCCACGTCCCGCCGCACCGGCCGCTCGGTGAACGCGGACAGCATGGCGGTGGCCATGGTGATCCCCGCCGAGGGGCCGTCCTTGGGGATCGCTCCTTCGGGGACGTGCACGTGGATGTCCTTCCCCTCGAAGTAGCCGTCGCGGATGCCGAGCTCGGCGGCGCGGCCGCGGGCGAAGGACAGCGCCGCCTGCGCCGACTCCTTCATGACGTCGCCGAGCTGCCCGGTGAGGAGCAGCGTCCCCTTCCCCGGCATCGTGGTGGCCTCGACGAACAGCACGTCGCCGCCCGCCTCCGTCCAGGCGAGGCCGGTGGCCGTCCCCACCTGATCCTCGCGCATGGCTTCCTCGCGCGAGGCGGGGGCGGGACCGAGGAAGCCGGCCAGGCGCCCGGCGCCGACCTGCACCTTGCGCGTCCGTCCCTCCGCCACCTGACGGGCCACCTTGCGGCAGATGGCGGCCACCCGGCGCTCCAGGCTGCGCAGGCCCGCCTCCCGCGTGTAGTCGCGGATCACCGCCACCAGACCCGATTGCTGAAAGGCGATGTGCGCATCGTCGAGGCCGGACTCCTCGATCTGCCGGGGAACCAGGTGCTTGCGGGCGATGGCGAGCTTCTCCTCCTCGGAGTAGCCGGCCAGGCGGATCACCTCCATGCGGTCGCGGAAGGCGGGCTGGATGGGATCGAGCAGGTTCGCCGTGGTGATGAACATCACGTCCGACAGGTCGTAGGGCATCCCCAGGTAGTGATCGCGAAAGGCGTGGTTCTGCTCCGGATCCAGCACCTCGAGCAGCGCCGCCGAGGGATCGCCGCGGAAGTCGGCGCCGATCTTGTCCACCTCGTCGAGCATGAACACGGGGTTGCTCGTCCCCGCCTGGTGGATGCCCTGGATGATGCGCCCGGGCATGGCTCCCACGTAGGTGCGGCGGTGCCCGCGGATCTCCGCCTCGTCCTTCACTCCCCCCAGCGAGAGGCGCACGAACTGGCGCCCCAGGGCACGGGCGATGGAGCGCCCCAGGGAGGTCTTCCCCACACCGGGCGGACCCACGAAGCAGAGGATGGGCCCCTTGCTCTTCTTGCGGAGCTTGCGCACGGCGAGGTACTCGAGGATGCGGTCCTTCACCGCCTCCAGGCCGTAGTGGTCCTCGTCCAGGATGCGGCGCGCCTTGTCGAGATCGAGATTGTCGCGGCTGGCCTTCCCCCAGGGCATGCCGGTGAGCCAGTCCAGGTAGTTGCGGACGGTGGTGGTCTCGGCGGAGTCCGGGTGCATGCGCTCCAGCTTCTTCAGCTGGCGGTCGAGCTCGGCCCGCGCCGCCTCCGGCATCTTGAGGGCGGCCGCCTTCTTGCGGTACTGCTCCACCTCCTCCTGGAGCTCGTTCCCCTCCCCCAGCTCGGACTGGATGGCCTTCATCTGGTGGCGCAGGTAGAACTCGCGCTGGCTGCGGTCCATCTCGTCCCGGGCCATGGAGTCGATCTCCCGCTGCATGGCCAGCAGGTCGGTCTCGCGCTTCAGGAAGTCGTGCACGCGTTTCAGGCGCGCCACGGGATCGAGCAGCTCCAGGACCTCCTGCGCCTCCTCGATCTTGAGGTCGAGGTTGCTGGCGGTGAGATCGGCCAGGCGCCCCGGGTCCTCCATGTTGTTGGCGATGACCATGACCTCGGAGGGCAGCGTCTTCCCCAGGCTCCCCGCCCGCTCCAGGGAGCGCTTCACGGTGCGCATCAGCGCTTCTTTCTCGATGGAGGAGGGGTCGTAGGGGAGGTCGGCCAGGCGCTCGATGCGCGCCTTGTAATAGGGCTTGCCCGTCTTGAACTCCCGGACACGCGCCCGCGACACGCCCTGCACCAGCACCCGGATGCGCTCGTCCGGAAGCTTCAGCATGCGCATGATCACGGCCACGGTGCCGGTGCGGAACAGCTCTCCGTCCCCCGGCTCGTCCAGGTCCTTGTCCGTCTGGGCAACCAGCAGGATCATCCGGTTGTCGGAGAGCGCCCCGTCCACCGCCTGGATCGAGACCTCCCGGGCCACGGAGAGAGGGGCGATGATGTACGGGTACACCACCATGTCCCTGAGGGGCAGGACGGGAAGCTCGTTGGGGATGGCGACCTGCTCGTCGGAGTCGACGGTGTCACCCTTCATGACGCCCTCACCGCGATGGCCACCTCTTCCCCGCGCCGGTTGGGCACCTTGGGGAAACGGATGCGCAGGAGCCCGTCCTGCAGCACCGCCTCCGCACGGTGGGTGTTCACGGGGACGCCGAGCTGGATCACCCGCCGGAAGCGGCCGAAAGCGCGCTCCGTGATCTGGTAGCGGCCACCCTCCGGGAGGTCGGGCCGTCGCTTCTCGCCGCGGAGGATGATCTGGTCGCCGTTGGCGGCGAGGCTCACGTCGGCCGCCTCCACCCCGGGGAGCTCCACCTTGACCACCAGCGTCTCCTCCCCCTCCACCACGTCCACGTTGGGGATCCAGGCTCCCCCGCTCTCCTGGTCGCCTTCCCCCAGGTCGAGGAGGTTCTCGAAGAGGCGGTTGATCTCGCTCTGGATGCGCGCGACCTCGAGCATGGCTCCGAAGGTCTTCATTTGCGGGTCCCCAGCAGATCGCGAAGCTCGGCCATGAACTCCTCCACGTCCTCGAACTGGCGGTACACCGAGGCGAACCGCACGTAGGCGACCTTGTCCAGCTCGCGCAGGCGAGCCATCACCTTCTCCCCGATGGCCCGGGCCTCGATCTCGCGATCGGGGCTGTCCTGCACCATGGACTCGATCTCGTCCACCACCGCCTGCAGGGCCTTGGCAGGGACCGGGCGCTTCTCACAGGCGCGGTGCAGCCCGGAGAGGAGCTTGCCGCGATCGAAGGGCTCGCGCCGCCCGTCCTTCTTGATCACGAAGTAGGGGATCTCCTCCACCCGCTCGTAGGAGGTGAAGCGCCGCCCGCACTCCAGGCACTCGCGGCGCCGGCGGATGGCATCCCCCGCCCCGCTCTCCCGTGAGTCGACCACCTTGTCCTTCACGTGCCCGCAGAAGGGGCACTTCACGGAGTGGCTTCCAGGGGGGCTGGCTGCGCCGCACCCAGGTGGGAGAGATCCGAGACCGCACGCTTCAGCTCGCTCAGGCGCAGCCCGCTGGTGCGCAGCGCCACCAGACCGAGCAGGATGGCGGGGATCACCACCACCAGGTGCATGAGAAACCCCACGCCCACCGAGGTGTCCTTGGGGACCGAGAACCAGCGCAGGCTCTCGCGCATGGCCACGTGATAGCCGCCGACGCCGCCGGGGGTGGGGATGGCGATGCCGAAGGCGAGGGCCGGCATGACCACCAAGATAGCGCCGAAGGGGACGTCGGCACCGGCGGCACGCACACCGATCCAGGTGGCGAGGTCGATCGTCAGCCACACGAGCAGGCTGTGCACGGCCACCCGCGCCAGGAGCGCGGGCCGGCGCATGGCGTCCGCTCCCTGGGACAGGGAGAGGGCGGCCCGCGCCATCCAGGCCAGGAGACCGCGCCGGTGCGCCAGGCGCTCCCGGAGACGGTCGCGGTGGCCGGCGATCCAGGCCATGGCGGCCAGCCCGGCCACGGCGGCCGCCAGCAGCGCCGGGGCCAGGAGGCGCAGCTTGGCCAGGCCCGCCGCGTCGGCGGGAAGGGGCACGATCCACAATCCCAGCGCGAACAGGAGCACGATTGCCCAGAGATCGAGCAGGCGATCGGCGACCGCGGATCCCAGGCACGCGCCCATGGGGATGCCGGTCTTCCCGGACAGGACGACGGGGCGGACCACCTCGCCGATCCGGCCCGGGAGGATCCAGGTGGTCATGTAGCCGATGAGGAAGGCCTCCGCCATGGGAAGGACGGGCACGTCCTTCCGCACCGGCGCGAGCAGCGCCCGCCAGCGTGCCACGCGAAAGACCACCTGGGCCTGCCCCACCACCGCGCTGACGCAGAGTCCGGCCACCGAGGCGCGGCGCACGAGATCCCACAGGTGACGCGGGTCCTGATCGCGGAGCACGAGCCAGAGAAGGACGGCTGCGAGCAGCCCCCCCGCCGCGAGCCGCAGCAGTTCCTTCCCCGAAGGCATGGCCCGGGGAGATTAATGACCGGCGGGGGCGAGGGTCAACCCGCGCCTCCTTCGGACAGGCCCCGGGGCAGCTCGGGGTGGACCCTCAAGGTGATCGAGCGCTTGAGGATCACGGTTCCCGGTGGAGCGCCCCGCACGGCCCGCACGTCCTTGCGCCGGGCTACCTGCACGTCCGCCTGGGCCTCGGTCTTCGCATCGCTGAACCACGCGGCCAGGGCCGCCGCTTCCCGCAGCGTGGCAGGAGGGAGCGTCTTGCGCCGCTCCGGGTTGCGCACCACCACGTGCGCTCCGGGGACGCCGCGTGCGTGCAGCCAGAAGTCCTCGGCCGCGGCGAGCTTGAACGTGAGGCGCGCGTTGTCGCGGCCGGTGCGCCCGACCAGCACCGCGAACCCCTCGCTGCTGGAGTAGAGGCGCACTCCCTCCAGGCGGGGAGCGGCCCCTGCCCGGCCCGCCGGGCGCGAGTCCGGCGCGCGCGCGAGATCCACCGCGATCCCTTCCCGCCGCATCGCGCCCGCGAGCGCCTCCACCGCCTCGGCCGAGGGAAGAGCCGCCTCCCGCGCCGCAATCTGCTCGAGACGGGCGCGGCGCGAGGCCAGCGCCGCCGCGCGCTCCTTCGCACCGGCGAGCCCCCGGCGGGCACGCCGCTGCCGGGCGAAGTGCGCCTGGGCGGCGTCGGCGAGGCTGCGCCCCGCGGGAGCGGGCACCGCGATCGGGCGTCCTCCCGGGTCGTAGGGATCCGGCACCCAGGCGACGTCCCCGTCCCGGCGGGCCCGGGCGAGGCCGGCCAGGAGTGCTTCCCCCAGGCGGCCGTGCCTCTCCGGGTCCGCGAAGGAGGCGGCGTCGGCGCCCGCCCGCCGCTCCGCCTCCGCGACGCGGACGATCTCGCGGCCGAGGATGGCCAGGAGCCCCCGCAGCCGGGAGGCGAGCGCGCCGGCGAGGTCGGCGGCCTCGTGGTACAGGCCGGCTGTGGCTGCGGCATCCGCACCGGAGCGGCATGGCTCGCCCGGCGCGGCCCAGGGCAAGAGATGGAAGGCCGCGAGGTCGAGCTGTCCGGCTTCCGCCTCGCGCAGCGGATCGGCGGGCCCCACGATGCAGGGACCGTCCTCCCCCGCCGCGAGCCGCCGCCGCCTCCGGGCCAGGACCGCACCCGGCGATGTGCCGAGGAGCGCCTCCCCCGCCAGGGCCCCCGCGGTCTCCGGCCCGATCCCGAGCAGCACCCGCCGGAGCGCATCCTCGAGGGGCTCCCCCCCTGCCGTGCGCGCGCGCACCCGGTGGTCCACCTCGTCCGGGTCCGCGGCCAGCGCCGGCAGCCGCCCCTCGGGAAGCGGCGGCGCAGCATACGGCGCGCCGGCCGCGAGGCGGGCGGCCGACGCCCGGGGCACACGGGCCGCATCCAGGACCTCGCCGTCGGGGGAGACCAGCACCAGCGTCGGTCCGCGGACGAGCTCCGCGACCACGGCATGCCCGGTGGAGAGGCGGAGGACCGCGACCCGGTCCTCCCCCAGACGCTCGACCACCCGGAGCGCCGCCCCCTTGAGGGCGCGGGTGCAGGCGGCGGCGAAGGGGTGCGGCGATCGGCGGGGACGGCGTTCCCGGCGGCGCGGCGCGGGCCGGCCGATCCAGGGATGCGCCGGATCGAGGCCGACGAGGACGGGAACCGCCCCACCTTCCGGGGGACCGAAGAGCATCCGGAAGCGGCCGGGTGCATCCTCCTGGACCTCGAGCAAAACGGCACCCCGGAGGGTGCCGTCGAGTGCCGCGAGGACGCGGTCCAGGATCAGGAGGTCCATCGAGCGGTCAGTGGGCCAGCTTCTTGATCTCCTTGAGACACTCCGCCAGCGCCTGGTCCAGCGTGTCCTCCATCTCCTCGGCCTTCTTGGCCGCCGCTTCCGACAGCTCGGAGACCAGGAGGAAGCGCGCCCGGTCCAGCATCTTCCGCTCGCGGTAGGAGAGGGGCTTGGCCTCGTTGAGGATCGTCAGGCTCTTCAGGACCTCGGCCACCGCCAGGATGTCCCCCGTGCGCATCTTCTCGGAGTTGGCCTGGTAGCGCCCCTTCCAGTCGTCGTAGGTCGCCACCTCGGGGGAGCGCAGGACCTTGAGCACGCGCGCGATCTCTTTCTTGGTCAGCACCTTGCGGAGGCCGACGCTGGCCGTGTTGCCCACCGGCACCATCACCGTGCTGTCCGTGGAGAGAATGCGCAGGCAATAGAAGGATGCGATCTGGTCACCAAAGGTCTTGTTCGCGACCTGCTCGATGACGCCCACCCCATGGTTCGGATAGACGACCTTGTCCCCAACCTTGAAGTTCAATCAGGCCTCCAGTTGCCCCAGGAACCCTTGATCGGGAACCGGCCCGAGCCGGTTCGCGAGTCGCCGCATCCTAGCTCAGAAACTCCCCAGTGTCAAGGAGTTGGAGGGTGAAGACGGGCTCAGTCCAGGTAACCCAGGGACCCCAGGCGCTCGCGCAGGTCATCAGGGATCGTCTCCGCATCCCCGCGCGCGGTGAAGCTCCCGCCCAGGTGAGCGTCGAGCCCGGCGGCCAGGCGCGGGTGCCCGCCACCGGCGGGGAGCGCGTGCTCCTCGCCCGGATCGCCCAGCCGGTCGAACAGCCAGGTGCGGCCGCCGAGCGCGCGGATGAGCTTGTACCGCCCGTCGTCGTACGCCGCGAGCTGCTGCGCGCGGAGGTCGGGCTGCAGCGTCTCGCTGTAGGCGGGGAGGTCAGGAGCGGGGCGGGCGATCCAGGCGCGCAGGTCCGTCCCCTCCACGGGGGGACAGCGCGCCCCCAGGAGTGCGAGCACGGTGGGAAGTACGTCGATCGAGCGCACCTGCGCGGCCACGCGCGCGCCGGCGGGGAGGTGTCCCGGCCAGCGCAGGAACAGCACCATCCTCGTCTGCTCCCGGAAGAGACGGCCGGTGTGGCCGTAGTACCCGTGGTCCCCGAGGCCGTCGCCGTGATCGGAGGCGACCACGACAAGGGTCCGCCCGGACAGGCCGAGCAAGTCCAGTCGGGCGAACAGCCTGCCCAGTGCGGCATCCATCCCCACGATCTCGCTGTCGTACAGGAACACGCGATGGCTGACGGAGGCAGGCCCGGGATGATGCTCCCGTCGCGTCGCGAAGGGCGGAGGCTGGTAGGGCTCGTGCGCGTCGAAGAGGTGCAGCCAGAGGAAGAACGCCGTGGACCGGTGCCGATCCACCCAGGCCAGGGCATCGTCCACCTGCGGCGCCGCCTCCCGGTAGGTGCCACGACGGGGCACCCATCCCACCTGGGCGAGCGCCGTCGCCATCAGGCTCCGCCCCGCCGCGCGGAAAGCGTACCTGCTGGCGGGGAGTACGAGCCGATAGACATCGAACCCGCGGTCGAGGCCGAAGGAGGGATCGAGCGTGGACGCCGCCACCACCGCGCCCGTGCGGTAGCCCTCCCCGGAGAGAATCTGCGCCAGCGTGGGGACCCCGGCGCGCAGGCGGTTCTGGCGGTCGAAGTTGCGCAGGCCGTGTGCGGCGGGGTTCAGGCCGGTGAGCAGGGATGCATGGGAGACGGGCGTGATCGGTGCCTGGGAGACCGCATCCTCGAACACCACCCCCTCGCGGGCCACGCGGTCGAGCACGGGGGTGCGGATGCCGGCGTAGCCGTAGGCGGGCAGGTGATCGGGACGCACCGTGTCGAGGGTGATGAAGATCAGGTTGGGCCGAGCGCTCACGGCGCCCGTGGGGAGGGGCGGGGGGAACGTGCCTTCCTGGGCGCGCCGGGGCTCGGGCCAGACGAAAGCACCCCCGGCCGCGACCAGGACGGCGGCGCACACCGCGGCGGGAATGCGCACGGCTGCTCCCGCGTGCGGGCTGCCGAGCCTCGGCACCGCCAGCGCGGCCAGCAGCCCCACCAGCCCCACCATGGCTGCCAGGGCGACCGTCGAGAGCAGGACGTCCTCCCCGAGGCCGTGCCGGTAGGCGGAGAGCACGAGCTGGCCCGCGGCGAACGGGACGACGGCCAGCCAGACCAGGAGAGGCCGCCTCGCCACGAGCCACCCTGCGAGCCCGAGGGGGACGGCATAGGCCAGGGCGAGGAGCGCACACGCCAGGACGCGGGACCGTACGCTGAATGCGGCGCCTCGCTCCGCGTGCAGGGCGAAGTCCACCACCCCCAGCCCGGCGCCCAGGGCCGCACCCTGGAGGGAGAGGAGGAGCCGGCGGGGGGACAGGCGGGGAAAGGATTTCACGGGGGCCTGCGAGGAGGAGGGGGTTACGACGAGCCTAGCCCCCGCCCCGGACCGCCGCAAACGCCGCGGGCCTTGGGGTAGGATGCGCGGCCTACGGGGAGGAGACGATGCTCGATCCCAAGCTCGAGAAGGCGCTGAACGACCAGATCAACAAGGAGCTCCAGGCCTGGTACGCGTACCTGTCGATGGCCGCGTTCTGCGACACGATGCATCTCACGGGCTTCGCCGCGTTCATGGACCTGCAGAGCCGGGAGGAGCAGATGCACGCCAACCGGCTGATCCGCTACGTGCTGGACCGCGGCGGCCGCGTGGATCTGCTCCCCATCTCGCCGCCCAGGGACCAGTCCAGGACGATCCTGGACATCTTCGTGACCTCGCTCGAGCAGGAGCGGGCCAATACCCGGGCCATCTACGAGCTGTACGACCTGGCCAAGGGGCTGAACGACTACGCCACGGTCGCCCACCTCCAGTGGTTCCTCGACGAGCAGGTCGAGGAAGAGAAGGTCATGAGCGACGCCGTGGGTCTCCTGAAGTTCGCCGGGGACGACAAGAGTGCCCTGCTCTCGCTGAATCGCGAGTTCGGCGCCCGTCGTGCGGAGGGACCCGGGAAGGAATAGGCCGTCAGCGGTGGCCGCGGCCGCGCCCGTGCCCGCGGCCGCCGCCCCGCGGCTTCTTCACGGGAATCACCGCCTCCGGCGCCCCGCTCGCGAACCCCTGGGCCGGGCCCACCGCTTCCTGCAGCTGCCGCACCGACAGGGTCTGCACCCGCGGGCTGGCGTAGGGCTTCTTCGCGCTCCGCTTCTTCATGATGGCGGCACCTTCGTCCCCCGAAGCGGAAGTTAGGTGCCGCGCCCGCAGAGGGCGAGCCCTCTTGATACAGAGCACTTCATGATGTAAAGTTCTCGGCGGAGGTGCCCGATGCCCTGGCAGCCCACCGCGATGCGCGTGCCCCCGCCTCTCCTCCCCGACCCGCCGCGCCGCACTCCCCGCCGGAGACACGCTCTCCTCCTGAACCCCTTCTACCCGAAAGACCCGCACGCCAGCTTCGGCAAGCACGTGCTCACCCCGACGCTCGCCCTCACCAGCCTGGCGGGCGCCACCCCGCCTAGCTGGACCGTGGACCTGTGGGACGAGAACCTCCTGCAGGGACCGCCCCCCGTGGACCCCTTCCCGCAGGTGGTGGGCATCACCGTGCATCTCACCTTCGCCGCCCGCGCCTACGCCCTGGCCGCGTGGTACCGCAGGCAGGGTGCCCGGGTCGTGCTCGGAGGCCTGCACGTCACCGCCTGTCCCGCCGAGGCCGCCCCCCACGCCGACGCCATCGCCCTCGGGGAGGGGGTGCAGCTCTGGCCGGAGATCCTGGCCGACGTGGAAGCGGGAGCGCTCCAGAAGGTCTACGAGGGAAGCTTCCGCCGCCCCTACCGCCAGGACCCGCCGCCGCGCCGGGCGCTCCTCCCCCGCCGCTCCTTCCTCACCACCACGAGCCTCATCGCCACCCGCGGCTGTCACAACCGCTGCGGCTTCTGCTACCTGTCCACGGATCGGCTGCACATCCCCTACCAGGTGCGCGACGCGGAGCAGGTGGTGGCGGAGTTCACCGAAGACGGCCAGCCCTACGGCGTCTTCGTCGACAACAACCTCGGCTCGCGCCCCGACTACCTGCGTGCGCTCTGCAGCGCGCTGGCACCGCTCGGCAAGATCTGGAGCGCCGCCGTCTCCATCGACGTCACGGACGACCCCTCGCTGGTGCGCGCCATGGCCCTGGCCGGCTGCACCGGCGTCTTCGTGGGCTTCGAGTCGCTGGAGGACGGGAACCTGGCGGATGCGCGCAAGCGCACCCCGCGCACCGAGGATTACGCGAGGCGCGTGCGCATGCTCCATGACCACGGCATCCAGGTGAACGGCAGCTTCGTGCTCGGCTTCGACCGCGACGGGCCCGACGTCTTCGCGCGCACGGCCGCCTGGATCGAGGAGAACCGCCTGGAGTGCGCCACCTTCCACATCCTCACCCCCTACCCGGGGACGCCCCTCTTCCGCCAGATGGAGGCGGAGGGCCGGCTCCTCCACCGCGACTGGTCGCTCTACGACACGGCGCACGTGGTGTTCGAGCCCAAGCGCATGACGGAGGCGCAGCTCGCGGAAGGTTACGCCTGGTTGTACCGGCGCCTGTTCTCCCACCGCTCCATCTGGCGGCGGCGGCCGGAGGACCGGCGCGCCGTCCTCCCCTACCTCGCCATGGCCTACCTCTACAAGCGCGCGAACCCCCTCTGGGCCCTGCTCATCCGCAGGCGCTGGGTGGGCCCGCTGTGGCGCCCCATCGTGGAGATCACCCGGCGCAGGCACCTGGCGTTCCGCCGCCGCCTGGCGGAGGGAAGGCGTCCGGTGCGCGGCGGCTCGGTGGTGAGCGCCGGCGTGTAGCATGCGGGCGTGCCGGGCACGCGCGTCACCGTCGTGGGGGCAGGGGTCATCGGGTCGGCCACCGCGCTGGAGCTGGCCCGTCGAGGTCTCGCCGTCACGGTGCTCGACCGCGGAGGGATCGCCGCCGGGTGCTCGCGCGGCAATGCGGGCTGGCTCACGCCCTGCTTTTCCACCCCGCTTCCCGCACCCGGCGTCCTCACGGGAAGCCTGAAGTGGCTGCTCGACCCCGAGAGCCCGCTCCGCATCGCGCCTTCGCTGCGCCCGGACTGGCTGCGCTGGATGGCCCGGTTCGTGGCCTCCGCGCGCGCCACCCCCTACCAGGCGGGAACGGAAGCGCTGCTCGCCCTCTCGCGCTACAGCTTCCAGGCGTACCGGGCGCTCGATGCAGGAGCACCAGGCTCCTTCGGCTTTGCGCAGCGCGGACTGCTGCTGGTGGCGCAGGATCCGCACGTCCTCGCGCATGCCGCGATGGAGGCGGAGCGGATGGGGCGCCTCGGCATCCGCTGGGAGCGCCTCGATCCCGACGAGGTGCGCTCCCTGGAGCCGGCGCTGCGCCTGCCCGTGGCCGGCGGCATCTTCTATCCCGACGAGGCGCACTGCGAGCCGGAGCTGGCCGTCCGGGCCCTGGCGCGGGCGGCGGAGGCGGCCGGTGCCCGCTTCGCCACCGCGGAGGTGCTCGGCTTCGATCTCGGGAACGGCCGCGTCACCGCCTTGCACACGACGGCCGGCAAGGTGGAGTCGGACCAGGTGGTCCTCGCCACCGGCTCCTGGTCCAAGACCCTGGGCCGCGCTCTCGGGCTGCGTCTCCCGGTGCTCGGGGGGAAGGGCTACACGGTGCTCCTGGAGGACGTGGCGCCCCTGCCTTCCCTGCCGATCAAGCTCTACGAGCCGCGCGTGGCGCTCACGCCGCGCGCCACCGGCCTGCGCGTCGCGGGCACGCTCGAACTGGTGGACGGCGACGAGAGCGTCTCGCGGCGGCGGGTGGAGGCGGTGCTGCGCGCGGGTCTCGCCGCTCTGGGCGTGAAGGAGACGCCCAGGATCGTCGAGGTGTGGCGCGGCCTGCGCCCCTGCACGCCGGATGGCCTGCCCATCATCGGAAGGGCGCGAGGCATCGACAACCTGGTCCTCGCCACCGGCCACCAGATGTGCGGGCTGCACACGGCGCCAGGGACAGCACGCCTGGCCGCGGACCTGCTCATGGGCGCGCCCCCCACCTTCGACCCGCGGCCGTTCCGCGCCGACCGGTTCTGAAGCTGGCGCGCTTTCGCCCCTCAAGGCCCGTCGCAGCGATTGGCCAGGTTCTGCGGCAGCGGGCAGGTGGCGCTCCCCGTGTCCTCCGGCCGCTCCGCCGACGTCCCGGACGACAGCCGCGTGCCGTACGAGCCTTCCTTGGTGGCGTCGTGGCCGACCACGAGGAAGAAGGAGTTCGCGGGGAGTACGAAGCTGGCGCTTCCCGTGTTCCCCATCCCGCACACCTGACCTCCATATCCGTAGGTGGCCACGCTGGCCAGGGGCCCGAACTCGATGGTGTTGCCGGTGGCGCCGCAGCCGGGCGTGTAGGCGATCGTGAGGGCTCCCGACAGCTTGTCGTACGCCGTCACGGTCATGGGGCTCTGGCGGCTCACCTCGCCCGGCGAGGCGCCCGCAGGCTGGCAGGCGGCGTCGGCCGTGTCGAACTGGCCGTTCCCGTCGTTGTCGAGTCCGAGGGAGGTGCCCGCGAAATTCTCGTTGAACGCGGGCCCGGGATTGCAGGGGGCGGACGGCTGCACGGGATGCCCCGCGTCGCCGTTGTCGTAGTAGGGAGGGAGCACGCTCTCCACGGCAACGACCTTGTTGGCGGGGTTGGCGTCGGCATGACAGTTCACGCAGAGGGTCTGCCCCGCCCGGTAATGACTTTGCCGCAGGCCCGCGCCGTACCCCTGGGAGGGCACGGTGGCGGAGCCGGTACCGTCGGCGGCGCGACCATGGCAGCCTGCGCAGCCGTAAGCCTCGGCGGCGTAGGCACCCGTGCCCCCTCCCGACTTGCCGATGAAGGCCGGAAACCGTGCGGTGAAGTGGCACACGCCGCAATCGCCGCCCAGCATGGTGGTGCGGTGCACGTCGTGGAGGTTCTCCCCCCAGCTCTGGCCGTCGACCTTGGAGACGTAGGGCGCGGCGCGGAAGTCTCCGTGACAGGCCCTGCAGTTGGTGGCATCCCGCGCCGCCGAGTACTGGTCATAGGCCAGTGGCCGCGGTGCCATCCATGCCGCCAAGAGGCAGACCGGTATCGAGAGAAAGATCGCCTTCCCAGTCCGGGATGAGTGCATCGCCGTCCTCCTTGCTGCAGATCGGTCCCCAGGAGCGTGGGCGCTAGGCCCGCTCCGCGGCTGCAAGGCATGTACCGGCGTGCCTATCACGCGAGCGAGCGCGTCCGGCCCTTGCGGCAGCCGCCATGGCGGGGCGCAGGGAAAGTGGACGACAAGAGTCCACTCAAGCACATGCTGCTCACCATGTCGTTTTGGGGCGGCGGGGCGTGCGGTAGCATGCCCGCTGGCCGGAGTGGCGGAATGGCAGACGCAGACTTCAGCGAGCTGTTGCCCTGCTCCTCTCCATCTCCGAGCGTTACGGTGGAGTCCGTTGGCAGCGGTCGCTCTGGTGACCAATTGGATGACGCGTTCGGAAGGTAGCCGGGTTTGCTCCACGTCGCTGCGGTCTGTCTGATCCTTCTCGGGGTCGGAACGCTTTGGATTCGCGTCCGAACTCGCCGGATCGCGGCCGCACGGGCTGGAGACAACTTTGACACGTTCCGCGCATCGTTCGGTGAGGGAGAGGTCCCACCCGAGGTGCTGCGCGCGATTTACATCATCTTCCAGGAGTCCTTGACGACGCGGTCATGGATGCCGTGGCCACCTCTGGACGCCAACTCCCGCCTGAGGACCAGGTCAGTCGAATGCAGCCGGTCGTCACCGTTCGGGACCTCGCGTGCTTCGTCGCCGGATGCCCCAAGGCGCAGGACCACCCCGCCACTCCGGGAGCGTAGGTCCCTTCGTTCCCTCGCTGCCCTGAAATCCCTGTCGCAGATGCAGGATCAGCCTCCCCGGAAGTCGGCTCGCAGTGGACGCGTGTGGCTTGGACAAGAACACGTCCCGTTTCCTCTACCGGAACACTTGCGCCATTCGGCAGCTGCGCGTTTGCATGACCAGTTCCGATTCGGAGGAAGCGGCTCCCAGCTCTGCCGCTATCCAAGTCCCACGTTGCTATACCATGCCGCTCGTCGCCGGAGTGGCGGAATGGCAGACGCAGAGGACTCAAAATCCTCCGGGGCTAGCCCCGTGTGGGTTCGACTCCCACCTCCGGCACCAGGAATCCTTCCTCAGCGCGTCTCGCCGAACCCCCGGTCCCGCGCGAACACGATGGCCTGCGCCCGCGTCCAGACGCCGAGCTTGTCGAAGACGTTCGAGACGTGATTGCGGACCGTCTTCTCGCTGATCCCCAGGCGCTCGGCGATCTCGGCGTTCCCCAGCCCCTCGCTGATCAGGCCCAGCACGTCGCGCTCACGGGAGGAGAGCGAGGCGAACGCCGCACCGTCCGCAGGGGTGGCCGTGGCCACCCCGGTGAACTCCTCCACCGCCTCGCAGAAGCGCGTCCAGGCGGGCTCGCCCTCCAGCAGGATGTGGTTCGCGGAGTCGAGCTCGACGAACGTCGCTTTCGGGATCTCGGTGGCGAGCACGCGCCCCACCTTGATGGGCACCACCTCGTCCCGCCGCGCGTGCAGCACGAGCGTGGGAACGCGGATCTGGGGAAGCAGCGCCCGCACGTCCACGTGCGCCCGCGCCGCCAGCAGCTTGGCCGCGTTCTTTGGCGAGGTCGTCTTCCGGCAGAGCTCGTTGAACCAGGCCAGCTGCTCCTCGGTCCCGCCCGGGATGAAGCGCGAGGTGAAGAGCTGCCGGAACACCGGGTTGCTGCCGCCCCAGCCGTGGTCGATCAGCTCGATCATGGCCTGGTAGCGGCGGCGGCTCCCCTCGTCCCCTCGCCGTGCCCACCCTTCCGCGTACCCGCCGTACAGGATGAGATGGCTCACCCGCTCCGGATGCATGGCCGCGAACTGGATGCAGGGTGCCGTACCCTGCGAGATGCCGAGCAAGGCCAGAGAGCCCTCGGGCGCCGCGGCGGCGATCACCGTCTCCAGATCGGACAGCCAGTGACGCTGGTCGAGGTCGCCCGCCTCCCAGTCGCTCATGCCGCAGCCGCGCTCGTCGTAGCGCACGAAGCGGAACCGCTCGGCGAAGAAGCGGATCCAGTGGCGCCAGAGCGGGTTCTCCCACTCCAGCTCGAGGTGGGTGAGCCAGTTCGACGCCTTGACCAGGGTGGGCCCGCCTCCCGCCTCGGCCCAGGCCAGGCTCACGCGGTCCGGCGTGCGGACGTAGCGGATGCTCTGGCGCGCACGGGGGTCTTTCAGAGGCTTCTCCGGGACATTCGTCGGATCGGATCGGCCTGCATTCTAGCCGGACCGGGACATCCGTCCTATTTCTGCGCAGAGGCTGCCGGACCATCCTTTCTGCTGCACAAGGTGGAAAGGAGATCTCCCATGGTTCGTCGCGTCGCCGTCTTCGCCTTCGGGCTCGTCAGCTACGCCGTCTTCCTCGCGACATTCCTGTACGCCCTGGCCTTTGTGGGCGGCTTCCTGGTCCCCACCCAGCTCGACGGGGCCGCCCGCATGCCCTTCGCTCCCGCGCTGGCCGTCGACCTCGGGCTCCTGGCGCTGTTCGCCGCCCAGCACAGCGTCATGGCGCGCCCGGCGTTCAAGCGCGCCTGGACCCGGATCGTGCCGGAGCCGCTGGAGCGGCCGATCTACGTGCTGGCATCCAGCCTGTGCCTGATCGCCCTCTTCGTCTTCTGGCAGCCCCTGGGCGGCGTCGTCTGGCAGCTCGACTCCACGCTGGGGAGAGCGATCGCCTACACCCTGTTCGCGTTCGGCTGGGGCCTCGTGCTGGTGACGACCTTCCTCATCAACCACTTCGACCTCTTCGGGCTGCGCCAGGTCTGGCTGCACCTGCTGGGCAGGCCCTACCGGCGCCTGCACTTCGTGGAGCCAGGGCCCTACAAGATCGTGCGGCACCCGCTGTACGTGGGGTGGCTGTTCGCGTTCTGGTCCACGCCCACCATGACGGCGTCGCACCTGGTGTTCGCGATCATGACCACCGCCTACATCCTGGTGGCGATCCAGCTCGAGGAGCGGGACCTCGTGGCCGAGCACGGCGCCTCCTACACGAGCTATCGGCGGCGCGTCCCCATGCTCTTCCCCCGGTCCTCGCGCCGCCCGCGGTCCGAGGAGACCGCGACGGCATGAGCGGGCCGCGCTCCCGCTGGGCGCGGCTGGGCCTGGCCGGCGGCGCGTTCTTCCTGATCAAGGGCCTGCTGTGGCTGATCGTGCCGCTGCTCCTGTGGCTGCGCTCCTGAGTGTTACCCTCCCGTCCGCGTGAGAGCTGCATCGCTGGTGCTCTTGGCCCTGCTCCTGACCGCGAGCCCGGTGGCGGGCAAGGTGACCGCCCGTCAGGGGCCGCTGTCTCCCTGGGATCGCGGGGGGGCGGGGGCGCCGGCCGGCGTCAGCTTCCAGAGCCCCATGGTCCTGGACGTGCCCCTCCCCGGGCTGGCCACGGCACGCGACGGCGAGACGCTGTGGGTGGAAGACGTGTCCCAGTTCGATTGCCGGGGCGTCCGCATCCGCCAGCTCAGCCTCACACCCACGCTGCGCCGGGACGGGCGTGTGCGGCTCGACCCGTTCCTCGTGTTCCACGCCGAGGAGGGAGCGGACCCCCGCGCCAGCGTGCGCCTGGAGCTCATGGACGGGGACGAGATCGTGGGCGCCTGGTGGCTGCGGGACTTCAGCACGATGGAGGGGCACGGCCGGGCGGGAAAGATCACGAACGCCGTTCTCCGCGAGGACACCTTTCGGGCGCTCCAGCGCGGCCGCCCCGCCCTGCGCCTGACGGTGGAGACACATCGGGGGACGAGAAGCGAGGCACCGTTCGCCGCCCGCTGAGTGGCATGCCACGGCAACATTCGCCCCGCCGGGGGGCTCGCCCTAGACTGGGGACGTGAGCACACGCGAGTACGTCGGCCCCTGGGCCTGCATGCGCTGCGGCTCCAAGCTCTGGGCCACGGCGCGCGGGCGGGGCGACAGCCTTCACGGGCTGCGCTGTCACGCGTGCAGGACCGGCAGGGTGGTACCGGAGCGGCGCCTGGAGCCGCGCATCCCCCGGCGCGAGCGCCGCAAGATCCACACGGCCACCCTCTAGCCGCCGCCCCTGCCGGCGCGCTTTCCCGCCCTCCTCTTGACATTGAGAAAGTATGCTGCATTATGCGCATACTTTTTCTCGTCCAGGAGGGCTGCGTTGGCCAGCGAGCAGGAGGTCCGGGATCGGCGCCACCGGCGCATCGGCGCCATCCTCCGCCGGGGCTCCCTGCGCCGCCAGGAGGACCTGGTGGCGCGCCTGGCGGAGGAGGGCTTCGAGGTGACGCAGTCCAGCGTCTCCCGCGACCTCCGCGAGCTGGGCGTGGCCAAGGTGGCCGGGCGCTACGTCCTGCCCTCCCCCGCCCGGGCCGAAAGCTCGGTGGCGGAGGTCGCGCACCTCCTGCGGGCGGTGCGGGCCGCCGGTCCCCACCTCACCGTGCTGCTGACCGAGACCGGTGCCGCCCAGGCGGTGGGGGTGGCGCTCGATCGCGCCGGCTGGCCGGAGATCGTGGGCACGATCGCCGGGGACGACACCGTGTTCGCCGCCACCGCCGGCCCGCGGGACCAGACGCGCGTGCTCCACCGCCTGCGCGCCCTCATGGCCGGGAAGGAGGGATCCCGATGAGGCCCGTCGTCCTCGCCTTCTCCGGAGGGCTCGACACCTCGTTCTGCGTCCCCTATCTCGCCGAGACGCTGGCGCGCCCGGTGATCACCGTCACCGTGGACACGGGCGGGCTCGACGCGGGAGGGCGCGAGGCGCTGGCCGCGCGGGCCAGGGCGCTGGGAGCGGTCGACCACCTGCTGGTGGACGCCCGCCGCGCCTACTTCGACGAGGTGCTCCGCTTCCTCGTCTTCGGAAACGTGCGGCGAGGGGGCGTCTACCCCCTCTGCGTGGGAGCCGAGCGCGCCGTGCAGGCCCGCGAGGTGGCGAAGGCGGCGCGCGCGCTGGGGGCCGACACGGTGGCCCACGGCTCCACCGGGGCCGGGAACGACCAGGTGCGCTTCGAGGTCGCGCTGCGCGCCTGCGCCCCCGAGCTGGCCGTCCTCGCCCCCATCCGGGACGGGGTGCACGGCCGCGCCGAGGAGCTCGCCTACCTGGCGGAGCGGGGACTCCCCACCCCCTCGCAGGGCGCCGCCTACTCGGTCAATCGGGGCCTGTGGGGGATCACCATCGGCGGGCGGGAGACGCTCACCAGCGAGTCCCCGCTCCCCGAGTCCGCCTGGATCCTCACCCGGGGCGCCTTTGACGCACCGCGGACCGCGGAGCGGCACACCCTCGCCTTCGCGCACGGCGTCCCCACGGCATGGGACGGAGTCGAGCTCGATCCCGTGACCCTGCTGGAGGAGGTGGAACGGACGGCCGCTCCCTTCGGCATCGGCCGCGGCATCCATCTCGGCGAGACCGTCCTCGGCCTCAAGGGACGGGTGGCCTTCGAGGCCCCGGCGGCGGAGACGATCCTCCTCGCCCACCGCGAGCTGGAGAAGCTCGTCCTCACCGCCCGGCAGGCGCGCCTCAAGGACCTCGTCGCCGACACCTACGGCGAGCTGGTGCACGGCGGCTTCGCCACCGATCCCGCGGCCCGGGATGCCGAAGCGCTCCTGGCGGCGAGCCAGGAGCGGGTCACCGGCGAGGTGTTCCTCCTCCTGCGGCAGGGATCGGTGTTCGTGGAGGGCGTCGCCGCGCCCCACTCCCTCATGAAGGCCTCCCGCGGCCGCTACGGCGAGGAGAACGGGGAGTGGAGCGCCGCCGACGCGGCGGGGTTCTGCCGCCTGGCCGCGCTGCCCGGTCTCCTGCACGCGCGCGCCGGGAGCCTTAGGTGAGGCAGGTCGTCCTGGACAAGGTCGGCTCGGTGACGCGCACCTGCGCGCTCAAGCGCGCGGTGCGCCTGGGCGCCGACATCCCCTGCGAGGAGGGGGTGGTGGTCGCGGTGCGCGTGCTCAACGACAAGAGCACCTACGACCAGATCGAGCTCCCCTCCGGACGCCTCGCGCGGGTGCAGCGCGGGGACGTCGTGGCGGGGGCGCTGGGGCACCGGAGCGCGCTCTTCGGCTATGCCGGGCACCTGCCCGAGGCCCTCCGTCCCGGGGGGGTGATCCAGGTCCTCAACATGGGCGGGGTGCTCGGCATCTGCGACTCCGTCAACCCCGACCTCGGTCCCCCCTTCGACGCCGAGGTGCTGGGAACCGTGCTCGCCTTCCCCTTCCTGGGGGAGCGGATCGGGGTCCCCGCCCGGGTGGGAGGGGAGCCGCTGGATCTCGGCACCCCGCTCGAGGTCGGCGGCGTCCCCGTGGTGGCGCTCGTCGGCTCGTGCATGAACGCGGGGAAGACGGCGGCGGCCTGCGCGCTGGTGCGCGAGCTGACCCGCCGGGGGAAGGTGGTCGACTGCGTGAAGACCACCGGGGTCTCCCTCCGCCGCGACCTCCTGGCCATGGAGGACGCGGGGGCGCGGCGCACCGCGCTCTTCACCGACTTCGGGGTGGTGGCCACCACCGCCGCGAACGCTCCCGCCCTGACCCGGGCGCTTCTCTCCCGAAGCCGCGACCCCGGCCAGGCCGCCCCCGACATCCTCGTCGCCGAGCTGGGGGACGGGCTCCTCGGCACCTACGGCGTGGACGCGATCCTGGCCGCCCCCGACCTGCGGGCCGCCTTCCGCGCCGTGGTGCTGGCGGCCAATGACCCCGTGGCGGCCTGGGGGGGCGTCCGCCTGCTCGACACCGAGTACGGGGTGCGCCCCGCCGCCGTCACCGGTCCCGCCACGGACAACGCCGTGGGCACAGAGCTGATCGAGCGGCGCACCGGGATCCCCGCGATCAACGCACGCCTGCACCCGCAGGCCCTGGCCGAGGCGGTGCTCGCCGCCACCGCGGTGGCGGCGTGATCCCCGCCGCCGTGCTGGGGGGCTCGGGCTACGTCGCCGGGGAGCTGCTCCGCCTCCTCTCCGGCCATCCCGCGTTCCACCTGGAGGCGGTCGTCTCCCGCCGCCTCGCCGGCTCGCCGGTGACCGACCGCTTCCTGCACCTGCGCGGCACCGTGCTCGAGGGGCTCGCCTTCTCCGGCGACGATGGCCTGCGCGCGCTCGTCCGCAGGTCGCGGCGCCTGGCGGTCTTCTCCGCCCTGCCCCACGGCGAGGCCGCCGCGCAGGTCGACGCCCTGCTCGCGGCGGCGTCCGCCGCCGGCTGCGAGGCCCACGTCGTGGACCTCTCCGCCGACTTCCGCCACCGCGACCCCGCGCGCTATGCCGCCCTCTACGGGAAGCCCCACGCCGCCCCCGCCCGCCTCCCGGAGTTCGTCTGCGCGCTCCCCGAGCACGTGGCGGGGATACCGGCCGCACACGTCGCGCACCCCGGCTGCTTCACCACCGCGGCCACGCTCGCGCTCGTGCCCCTGCTCGCGCGCGGATTCATCGAGCCGCGGGCGACGGTGGTGGCGGTGACGGGGTCCACCGGCGCGGGGGGAACGCCCACGCCCACAACGCACCATCCCGAGCGCAGGAGCGACCTCTACGCCTACGCGGCGGACGGCCACCGGCACGAGCCGGAGATGCGCGCGCTGGCGGCGGCGGCGGCCGGGAACGGACACGGCCGCGAGCCCGCCATCCACTTCGTCCCCCACTCCGGCCCCTTCGCGCGGGGGATCCACGCCACGGTCTGCGCCCGCCTCACCCGCGCGGTGAGCGCGGACGACGTGCGCGCCGCCGCCGCCGACTTCTACGGCGCCTCCGCCGCTTTCGTGCGCGTGCTCCCCTCCCCTCCCCGCCTGCAGGCGGTGGTGGGGACCAACCGCTGCGATCTCTCCTTCACCACGCGGGACGGAGAGGTGCTGGCGTTCGCCGCCCTGGACAACCTGGTCAAGGGTGCGGCGGGAGGAGGCCTGCAATGGATGAATCGCCTCTTCGGCCTTCCCGAGAGCGCGGGGCTGGCGCTCGCCGGGCTGGGCTGGCTGTGATCGGCGAGGCGCTGGCGCGCTTCCATTCGCTCGCCGACCTCCCGCCGGAGGAGGTGCGCGACCTCCTCGCCCTGGCCGCGCGCCTGCAGCGGCATCCCGAGCCGCAGGCCCTGGCCGGGAAGCTCCTGGGCCTGCTCTTCTTCGATCCCTCCCTGCGCACGCTCGCCTCCATGCAGGCGGCGATGGCGCGCCTGGGCGGAAGCTCGGTCGTGCTCACCCCCGGGCGGGGCACCTGGGGCCTCGAGACGCGGCCGGGCGTCGTCATGGACGGGGACGCGGCGGAGCACGTGCGCGAGGCGATCCCCGTGCTCGCGGGCTACGTCGACGCGCTGGGCATCCGCGCCTTCGCGGGGGGGAGGGACCTGGCGGCCGACCTCGCCGACGCCGCCTTCCGGGCCATGGTGGATCTCTCCCCCGTCCCCACGATCAACCTCGAGAGTGCGCTCGACCATCCCTGCCAGGCGCTGGGCGACTGGAAGACGCTCGACGACCTCGGCATCCCGGAGCGCGGCAGGATGGTGCTCACCTGGGCGAACCATCCCCGGCCCCTGCCCCTGGCCGTCCCCGCCGCCGTCGTGCACTTCGCGGCCGCGCGCGGGATGGAGGTGGTGGTGCTCCGGCCCGAGCCCTACGCGCTCCCCGCGCCCGTGCTGGCGCGAGCGCGCGACGCCGCCGCGCTCTCCGGGGGGAGCGTGACGGAGACCGCGGACCCCGCCCAGGCGCTCTCCGGTGCCGTGGCGCTGTACGCGAAGTCCTGGGCCTCCCCCGCGCACTACGGCGACGCCGCCGCCGAGGCCGCCCTCCGCGCCGGGCTGTCCTCCTGGCGGGTGGACCTCGACTGGTTCCAACGCGCGCACCCCGCCTGCCGCTTCTTCCACTGCCTTCCCGTCCGGCGCAACGTGGTGGTCACGGACGCCGTCCTCGACTCGCCGCGGAGCGCCGTCCTCCCCCAGGCCTGGAACCGCATGTGGGCGCAGATGGCGGTGCTGCACCGCCTGCTCGGAGGTGCGCGATGAGCTCCACCGCGGCGATCGCCGCCATCCGCCACGCCGTCCCTTACCTGGCTCTGTTCCGCGGCCGCACGTTCGTGGTCAAGGTGGGCGGCGCCGCCCTCACGGACCCGCGCACCCTCTCCTCGGTGGTGGAGCAGGTCGCGGCCCTGCACCACCTCGGCATCCGCGTGGTGCTGGTGCACGGCGGAGGGCGCCAGGCTTCGGAGCAGGCGGAAGCGCTGGGGCTCCCCGTCCGCCAGGTGGCGGGCCGCCGCGTCACCGACGACGCCACCCTCGCCGTGGTGACCCGCGCCCTGAACGGCGAGGCCAACACCGCGCTGCTCGCCGCCTGCCGCGCCGCCGCGCTCCCCGCCGCCGGCGTGTGCGGCGTGGACGGAGGCCTGGTGACGGCGCGCCGGCGCGGCCCCGTGGAGGTGGCGGGCGAGCCGATGCCCGTGGACTACGGGCACGTGGGGGACATCACCCGCGTGGACCCGCGTCTCCTCCAGCACCTCCTGGACGGCGGCTTCGTCCCCGTGGTCTCCCCGCTGGGGGCGGATGCCGGCGGGCGCCTGCTCAACCTGAATGCGGACGCGGTGGCGGCGGCGCTCGCCGTGGCGCTCTGCGCGGAGAAGCTGCTGCTGCTGGTCGAGCCCGCGGGCATCCTCGAGGATCCCTTCGTCCCGGGAAGCCTCGTCTCCTACCTCGATCTCCCCGGGCTCGCCCGCCTGCGCGCCTCGGGGAGCCTCAAGGACGGCATGCTCCCCAAGGCGGCGGCGATCGAGACCGCACTGCGGGGAGGGGTGCCCCGCGCGCATCTCATCTCCTGGCGCTCCCCCGACGCCCTGCTCTGGGAGATCTTCTCCAACGAGGGCTCGGGCACCCTGGTGGTCGCCGACCTGGAAGCGCTCACCGGCGAGGAGCGGGACCCCGCGCGCGAGCTGGCGGCGCCGTGAGCACGCTCTCGGAACGCGAGGTGCTGGAGCTGCACCGCCTGCTGGTCGCGACCCCGTCCGTCTCGGGGAGCGAGGCGGAGATCGCCTCGCGCCTGGCCGACTTCCTGGCCACGCGCGGGCACGCGGCGACGCGCCTGGGGAACAGCCTTTTGGCGCTCGCCGGCACGGGACCTCTGCTGCTCCTCGACAGCCATCTCGACACCGTCCCTCCCGGGCCGGGCTGGAGCACGGAGCCGTTCGCGGCCACCGTCCGCGACGGGAAGATCCAGGGCCTCGGGGCCAACGACGCCAAGGCCTCCGTCGCGGCCATGACGGCCGCCTTTCTCGACCTGTGCGGCGAGCGCCTCCCCCTCACGCTCGGCCTTGCCCTCGTCGCCTGCGAGGAGACCTCGGCGCAGGGCACGGAGGACGTCCTCGCCCACCTGGCGCGCGTGGGACAGCCGGTCGCGGCCGCGGTGTTCGGCGAGCCCACCGAGCTCGACCTCGCCGTGGCGCAGAAGGGTCTCCTCGTCCTGGAGCTGGTGGCGCGGGGCAACTCGCGCCACGCGGGACACCCGCCGGAGAAGGGCGAGGAGAGCGCGGTCCGCCGCCTGGCCCGCGACCTCCACGCGCTGGAGCACGTGGACCTGCGCCCGCACGATCCCCACCTCGGCCCCGTCACCCTGGAGCCCACGCTGCTGCAGGCCGGCACCGTGCGGAACGTCGTCCCCGGGGAAGCCACCGCCACGCTGGATGGACGCACCACGCCGGCCCTCCCCCCCGCGGAGATCGTGGCGCGCCTGCGCGCCGCGCTCGCGAGCGAGGTGCGCGTGCTCTCCGACCGGCTGGGACCCCGGGCCACCCCCGCCGGGAGCGCGCTCCTCCGCGCCGCGCGCGCCGCGCGCCCGGATGCCCGCGAGTACGGCTCGCCCACGCTCTCGGACTGGGCGCTCCTCCCCCGCGGCACGCCCGCGATCAAGGTGGGACCCGGCTCCTCCTCGCGCTCGCATCGCCCCGACGAGTACGTGCACGAGGCGGAGGTTTTGGAGGGTGCGCGCTTCTACGCGCGCCTGGCCCGGGCCTTCGCCGCGGAGGCCGCATGACCCTCTGGGACAAGGGACACGCACCGCTCGACCCCGCCGTCCTCGCCTACACCGCGGGGGAGGACCACGCCCTGGACGATCGCCTCGTCCGCTACGACGTGCGGGCCTCGATCGCCCACGCCGAGATGCTCCACGCCCGGGGATTGCTCGATCGCTCCGCGCTCGACGGCATCCGCGCGGGACTGACGGCGCTCGCCGAGGAGCACACGCGCGGGCTCTGGCGCGTCGCCCTCGAGGACGAGGACGTGCACGGCGCCCTGGAACGCCGGCTCACCGAGCGCATCGGCCCGGACGGCGGCCGCCTCCAGCTCGGGCGCTCGCGGAACGACCAGGTCCTGGCCGCGCTCCGCCTCTACCTGAAGGACGCGGTGAAGGCGCTGGCCACGCAGGCGCAGGACGTTGCGGCCGCGCTCCGCGCCCTCGGGAAAGCGCACGCGGATGTCCCTCTCCCCGGCTACACGCACGGGCAGCGCGCCATGCCCTCCTCGGTCCCCCTGTGGGCGGGCGGTTTCGCGGCGGAGCTGGAGGACGACGCGCAGGGATTGGACGCGTGCCTGCGCCGGATCGACCAGAACCCGCTCGGCTCCGCCGCCGGCTACGGGACCCCGGGCCTGCCGGTGGACCGCGAGCACACCCGCGCCGCCCTCGGCTTCGCGCGCACGCAGGAGCCGGTCACGTCCGTGCAGCTCTCGCGGGGGAAGGCCGAGGCCCAGGTGCTCTTCGAGGTGGCGCTCCTCGCCTCCGACCTGGGCCGCCTCGCCGCCGACCTCGTGCTCTTCAACACGACCGAGTTCGGCTTCGTCGAGCTCCCCGAGGAGTTGACGACCGGCTCCTCGTTCATGCCCCAGAAGAAGAACCCGGACCTCTTCGAGCTGGCGCGGGGGCGCAGCGCCTCGGCGCTGGCGGCCCTGGTGGAGGCACTGGCCATCCCGGCCAAGCTTCCCAGCGGCTACCACCGCGACCTGCAGCTGCTGAAGGCGCCGCTCTTCAGGGCCCTGGACCAGGCGGGGGCCACCTGCGTGATCTTCGCGGCCGCGCTCCCCCGCGTGCGCTTCCGTCCGGAGCGCCTGGTCCTCGGCCCCGAGCTGTTCGCGGCCGAGGAGGCGTGCCGCCTCGTCCGCGAGGAGGGAATCCCCTTCCGCGAGGCCTATCGGAGGGTGGGGACAGGCACCAAGAAGATCTGAGATCTTTCGGGGGCGTGCCGGAAAGATGCCAGAGCTTCTCGGTGCCTGTCCCTTCTTCCTACCTCACCGGCGTCACGTCGTACTCGAAGCTCCCGGGCGTTCCGTCGTCGAAGACGGGCGTCGTGGTCTCGCCGATCTTCACGAAGGCGTCCAGGCTCCCGGCGCGCCGCCGCCAGACGTTGTACTTGACCGGCGTCATCCCGTAAGGCACCTCCCAGGTGACGCGCACACCAGCGCCGACCTTGTCGAAGGCGGTGGTGTCGAGGTGGAGCGCCCGGCCGGTGTTGATCTCCTCCAGGAGACCCTTGGCGTCCAGGCAGCTCTGCTGGTTGCGGTCGGGATCGGAGAGGATGCCGTCCGCCTCGTCGTAGGACTCTCCGACCGTCGCGTTCTCCCCGTACTGGGACTGGATGGCGTTGCCGCCGCACACCCGCAGGTGACAGGTGTTCAGGGCCAGGCTCACGAGATCGATCTCCGTGTGCTCACAGGTCCCGCCCTGCCCGCCCTGGAGCAGGACGGCACACAGGTCGGCCACCGTCGCCATCCCGGCGAACGTCGCACCCTGCGACGCCACGCACGCGGCATCCGCGTCCACCAGCTCGTCCCCGGAGTGGGGTCCCTGGCAGAGGCGCTTCCAGTAACCGGTCGTCCGCGGGTTGGGCTCCGCGGCGCTCACCGGGTCGAACACGCATCCGGTCGCCGGATCACACGAATCTGCGGTGCAGCCATCCCCGTCGTCGCAGACGATCGGCTCGTAGTGCGCCCCCGTGATGGGGTCGCAGGAGTCGGCCGTGCAGGCGTTTCCGTCGTCGGCGGGGATGGGAGTGGCGGTGCACCCCGAGGCCGGATCGCAGCCGTCCGCCGTGCAGGCGTTCTCGTCGTCGCAGACGATCGTGTCGTTGTGGCAGCCGTCCGCGGGGTCGCAGGAATCCGCGGTGCAGGCGTCGCCGTCGTCACAGACGACCTCCTCGGAGACGCAGCCGCTCGCGGGATCGCAGGAGTCCGAGGTGCACGCGTTCCCGTCATCGCAGGAGATCGGCTCGGAGACGCAGCCGCTCGCGGGATCGCAGGAGTCCGCCGTGCAGGCGTTTCCGTCGTCACAGGAGATCGGCTCGTTGGTGCAGCCCCCGTCGGGATTGCAGCTGTCGGCGGTGCACGGGTTGCCGTCGTCGCAGGCGGTCGTCACCGTCACCTGCGCGGTGCAGGTGTCGGTCGCTCCCTGGATGTCTGTGACGGTGAGCGTGACCTCGGTCGTGCCGACCGGGTAGGGACCGGCGGGGCTCTGCCCGAGCGTCAGCGGATCGTCGTCCGGGTCCGCGGACCCGTCGTCCACGTTTGCCTCGGCCACGCAGCCCGCTCCCGCGGGCACGGTCACGTCCTGGCAGCTCGCCACCGGAAGCTGATTGGCGACCCCGCTGGGGACGGTGAGCCGCAGGAGGGCCTCGACGTCGTCGCTGCTCGTGGGCGTGCCGTTCACGTCCACGTCGGCCGTGAAGTAGAGCGTCACGTTCCCGGAGGCGTCCCGGGGCCCGATCACGAGGGAGCTGATCCCCGTGAAGTCCGCGAGCTTCGAGGTGGGCTCGGGCACGCCGTCCCCGCTCAGGTCGACCGCGTCGGTCTCCTGGAGGACCATCGTCCCGTTCACGAGCAGGATCTCGCGGTTGACGGCATTCGGTCCGTTGGCGTCCCAGATCACCGCCCAGTCCCCCTGCCGGTTCTGGTAGCCGCCCTCGATGTCGCCGCTGATCGTGTAGTTGCCGCCGGGCCCGGCGAAGACGGTCCCCTCGCGGAGCACGATCTGTCCGTTGTCGATGACCGCCTCGTCCATCGTGGTGGCGGCGCTCGAGTCCCCGGTGAAGAACACGCGCCCGAGCTCGGTCACGCCCATGAAGTCGAAGTTGGCCCAGTTCTCGCCCGCGACCCCTCCGACCGCGGCCGGGATGGGGAGTCCCTCGCGGACGAAGCCGCCGCCTGCCACCAGGGCCGAGCCATCCAGCGTCATCACCCGGTCGTTGGCGGTGGATCCCGTGACCTGTGCGTCGAGGACCCAGTGCGTTCCCAGGCGTGAGAAGCGCACATCGAAGTCCATCCCGCCCGTCACGTGGGGGACGTTGATGCCCCCGATGTTGTCCCCTCCCCGCAGGATGGGGGTGGCCTGGAAGCCGAAGAAGAGGACGCGGTTCTGGCTGGTCGAGCTGTTGGGCACGTTCGTGATGCCGCCCACCCAGTAGGGATCGACGCTGGTGCAACCGGGCCGGCTGTTGAACGTGGAATAGAACCCCGGGATGGTGGGGACGGGCTCCCTGCCCATGAGGATCGGGGTCTGATCCATGAAGACGCCGTCCAGGCCGGTGACGCCGGTGTCCAGGTTCGTTGCCGTCACCCCGTAACAGGCTTCGCCGCGATCGTTCAGCCCGTTGAAGGACTCGAAGGCGGTCTGCATCCAGTTCCCGTAGGTGTTCTCGGTGAGCAGGATCGCCCCCGAGCCGCCGGTGGCGTTCCCCCAGATGTTGCTCAGCGTGGTCGTGCCGTTGTTGGTGTTCAACTGGACGGAGAACCCGCCCACCTGGTTCACCGACGGGTTGTTGATGGAATTGACCGTGCCCACCGTGCCGAGGTTGTCCCCCTCCCGGACGAGCGCCGAGGCCGTCTGGGCCTGGACCTCCGTGGTCAGGAGCACGGGGATGGAGAGCAGGACGCAAGACACCGCAACACAGCGCTGCGGAAAGCGCGAGATTCGCCGCATGGTTCCCCCCTTTTGGGTGGGAAACATACCGCGCTTCCGTGGGTTCAAGAAGGTCGTTTTCTGTGAGTTGCCCGGATGGGGAGTTGCGTCCGGCTCGCCAGGCACTCGACCGATTTCGTCCTCATCGAGGGTGCTGCGCGCTTTTTGGAGACGATGCGCCCAACGGCGCCCGGGATGCCGTAGAATTCCCGTCCCTTTGCCCCTCGAGACGGGAGAGCGTGCATGACGGCCCACCTGGGCGACCCCGGCGCGACCACCGAGTTGCTGCATCCGCCCACCGAGGAGACCTGGCGCCTCGAGGACCTCTTCGCCACCGAGGCCGAGTTCCTCGCCGCCCGGGCGTCCTTCAAGAGCAGGCTCCCCGAGGTGGCGCGGTGGCGCGGCCGGCTGGGAGAGTCGGCCCAGGTGCTGGCCCAAGCCCTCGACTTCATGGCCGACCTCAGCCGCGAGCTGCAGCGGCTGATGGCGTACGCCTCCATGCGCTCGGACGCCGACACCCGGGTGGCGGCGGCCCTGGCGCTCCGGCAGGAGGTCGAGCTGCTGTTCACCGAGTACGGCCGGAGCGCCGCCTACGTGCGCCCGGAGATCCTGATGCTGGCGCCCGAGCGCCTGGCCGCCTTCCTGGCCGAGGAGCCCCGGCTCGCGCCCCACGGGCATTTCCTGCGCGACCTGGCGCGCCAGCGGCAGCACGTGCTCAGCCCCCCCGAGGAGCGGATCCTCGCCGAGGCCAGCATCATCGCCGGCGGCTCCGACACCCTGTTCGGCGTCTTCCAGAACGCCGAGATGCCGTTCCCCGAGGTGACGCTCGCCAGCGGCGAGAGCACGCGCCTCACCCCCGCGAACTTCGCCCGCCACCGCACCACCTCCGTGCGCGCCGACCGCGAGCGCCTCTTCGACGCCTATCTCAAGGCCTACCGCTCCTTCCAGAACACCCTGGGCCACAACCTCTTCGAGGGGATCAAGGGGCACGTGTTCCGCGCCCGCGCGCGCAACTACGGGAGCTGCCTGGAGGCCGCCCTCGACGGCGACAACATCCCGGTGTCGGTGTACCGCAACCTGGTGAGCCAGATCCGGGAGCGCCTCCCCGTGCTCCACCGCTACTTCCGCCTGCGGGCGCGCGCCCTGGGCGTCCCCCGCCTGGCCTATCACGACCTGCACTGCCCCATCGCCGAGGGACCGCGGGCGCGCTACAGCGTGGAGCAGGCGGCGGAGCTGGTGCGGGAGTCCATGGGCCCCCTGGGCGACCGCTACGCCGAGCCCCTGCGGCGCGCCTTCGAGGAGCGCTGGATCGACTGGCACCCCATGCCGGGGAAGCGCTCGGGGGCGTACGCCAGCGGCTCCGCCTACGACGTCCACCCGTTCATGCTCCTGAACTTCAACGGCGACTACGAGAGCGTGTCCACCCTGGCCCACGAGGTGGGGCACGCCATGCACTCCCACTTCAGCAACCGCACGCAGCCCTACCCCACCGCCGACTACTCGATCTGCGTGGCCGAGGTGGCCTCCACCTTCAACGAGGCGATGCTGCAGGAGAGCCTGATGAAGCGGGCCACGGACCGGGAGGAGAAGCTCTTCCTCCTCTCCGGGCAGCTCGACGGCTTCCGGGCCACGCTCTTCCGGCAGACGATGTTCGCGGAGTTCGAGCTGCAGATCCACGAGAAGGTGGAGCGGGGCGAGAGCCTGACCGGGGAGGCCCTCTCCGCCCTCTACCTCGAATTGGTGCGCGCCTACCACGCCCACGACGAGGGCGTCTGCGAGGTGGACGAGCGGCACGCGGTGGAGTGGGCGGTGGTGCCGCACTTCCACTACAACTTCTACGTGTACCAGTACGCGACCGGGATCACCGCGGCCACCGCGCTCTCCGAGGCGGTGCTGGCGGAGGAGCCGGGCGCGCGCGACCGCTACCTCCGCTTCCTCTCCGCCGGAGGCTCCGACTATCCCCTGCAGCTCCTGCGCGACGCGGGGGTGGATCTCACCCGGCCCGAGCCCTACCAGGCGACGATGGGGGCGATGAGCCGGGCCCTGGACCGGCTGGAGGCGCTGCTGGACGAGCGCCCCTAGACGCTCGATGGACCGGGAGACCGTGCGCGCGACGGCGCTCGTCTTCGCGGCGGCGCTCGTCCTCCAGGTCGTCCTCCTCCTGGACGACCGCGACAACCCCTTCCGGCAGATCCTCGTCTCCGACGCGCGGTCCTACGCGGAGTGGGCGGAGCGTCTGGCCGGGGGCGGCCTCCGGGCGGAGCCCACCTTCTACCAGGCGCCGCTGTTCCCGCTGCTGCTGGCAGCCGTGCCCCGTATGGCCTGGCCGGCGCTGCAGGCCCTGCTCTCCGCTGCGGCGCTGGCGCTGCTCGTCCCGGTGGGGCGCCTGGCCTTCGGGGGGGTGGCGCCGGGGGTGGCGGCGGCGATCGCCGCCGCGCTCCACGGAGCGCTCCCCTTCCACGGGCTGAAGATCCTGCCCGTGCCCCTGGCCCTGGCCACGCAGGGCGCCGCACTCCTGGCGCTGCTCCTGGCGCGCGCCCGGCCGTCCCCTCGCCGGGCGCTGGCCGCCGGGGCCCTGGCCGGCCTGGCCGCGCTCGCCCGCGCCGAGATGCTGCTGTGGATCCCGGTGGCCGCGGCGGCGCTGTGGAGAAAGGGGGCGTGGCTCCTCGCCGGTGCGGCCGCGCTCGTGATCCTTCCCGTCACCCTGCACAACGCGCGCGAGGGCGGCTTCGTTCCCATCGCCTCCTCCGGCGGAGACAACCTGTTCGTGGGAAACCAGCGGGGGGCCACCGGTGCCGTGGGGGCGCTCGACCCCCGGGCCGGCGATCTCTTCAGCATGCGCGCGCTCTCCCGCAAGCTCGCCGAGGAGGCGGAAGGGCGCCCCCTCGATCCCGCGGAGGTGTCCGCGCACTGGACCCGCCGCGCGCTCCACGAGATCGGCGCAGATCCCGCGGCCTGGCTGCGCCTTCTGGGAAGGAAGCTGGGACGCGTCCTCCACCCGGGCGATCCCAACGATCTCTACTCCCTCCCCCTGGAGCGCGCGCGCTACCTTCCCACCCTGCAGCCGCTGCGCCTGTCCGCCTGGCCGCTGCTGGCGCTCGCGGCCTGCGGGATCGTGCTCGGCGTGCGGGCGGCGACCTTCGCACGTTCCTGGCCGGCCCTGGCGCTGGCGGCGTGCAACCTGGCCGCGCTGGTCTTGTTCTTCGTGAGCACGCGGCTGCGCCTGCCGCTCCTGTACGCGCTCGCCGCCTTCGCCGGGCACGCGCTCGCCACCGGGGTCGCGGCGTACCGGACGGAGCGCCTGCGCGTGTCGCTGGCGGCAGGAGCGCTCGCGCTGCTCGTGCTGGCGGGAGCCGTGCTCGAGAAGCCCGCGCCCCGCGACCGCCTGCGCCTGGCCTCGGTGCTGTCCATCGCCGGGCGCCTCGAGGAGGGGCTCGAGGTGCTCGTCCCCTGCACGGCAAGGGATCCCGACGCGCTGTGTCTCGACCAGCGGGGCTGGCTGCTGGAGCGCCGGGGCAGCCTGGTCCCCGCGGCCGAGGCGTACACGCAGGCGCTGGCACGGGGCCTTCCCGCCGGGCGCGCGCCCTCCACCCACAGCCGCCTGGCCGGGGTCCTGGACCGTCTGGGGCGCCCGGAGGACGCCGCCCGCGAGCACGATGCCGCCGTGGCCGATCCCGCCGGGGGCGCCGGCGCGCGCGTGGAGCGGGCGCGCTTCCGCGCCCGGCACGGAGATCTCTCCGGAGCGCTCGACGACCTGCGCCAGGCAGAGCGGCTGGAGCCCGGCTGGCCCGAGCCGGCGCGCGCCGCCAGGGAGCTCGGCCTGTCGATCGCGCGCTAGCGCGTGCGCTCGCGGTCCGCACGCCGGACGCGCAGCGCGCGCCAGCGCACGAGCGCGCCGTACACGTCCACGGCCCGCGGGCGGGCGAGGTCCTCCTCCGCGCCGTCCAGCGCCTCGTCGTCCATCTCCCGCACCACCTCCGCCAGCGAGACTCCGGGGCGCAGCCGGGCCGCCACCTGCGCGAGACGCAGGGCGAGGGCGCGCACCTCCGCCGGCTCGCTCACCCCCTCGAAGGCGGCGAGGTCGAGGATCTCGTCCCCCAGGCGCACCGCGCGCGCGCCGGCCAGGCTCGCGCGCAGGCCGGTCGACGCCGCCACTCCCTCGCGCCGTGCCGGCGCCTGCAGCTCGGGGATCGGCTCGGACACGCGCATGGAGGCGGTGGCGCGGGCGATGGTCCGCGCCTGCTCCGTGACGTCCTCCACCGCGAAGTCCTGCACGCGCAGCACCGTGTGCGCGACCTCGAGGTAGTCCCCCATGCCCGCCGTCGCCAGCACGGTGGAGACGCCGAGCCTCTCGTAGAGCCCGCGCGCGCGCTCCAGCAGGGTGAGGAGCGTGGCGGGGGGGCGCGGCGTGAGGCGCTGCATGCGCGCGTCCCGCACCAGGAATCCGGGGGCGGCCCCGTCCTCGTCCACCAGGAGCAGGCGCACCCCCGCCTCCACCGCCTCCACCACCGCCGCCGCCTGGGCGAGCGCGGCAGGCGCCTCATCCGAGGACAGGTCCACGGGCGAGCCGCCGGCGGGCAGGTCGACCACGAACGCGGAGAGATCGAGGCGGCGCAGGGAGCGTCCCGCCTCCGCCTTCACCGCAAGCGCCTCCGGGAGCGCGGCGATCCGCTCCCGTCCGTCCCCCGGGGGATGCGGCCGCACGGAGGCGGCGAGCGCCGCCAGCAGCGCGCTCTTTCCGTGGAAGGCGGGGCCGGCGAGCAGGGTCACGCCGGCTGGGATGCCGAGACCGCGCACGCTCCCCGCGTGGGGCAGGCGGAGCGTGACCGCGCGCGCCTCGGGGGCCGCGAAGGGGAGCGCTTCCCGGTGGGGCAGGAGCCCGCCCGGGTCCCGGCCGGGCCGGGCCCCGTCCGCCACGAAGGCCACCAGACCGTGCGCGGGCAGCGCCTCCTGCATCGCCCCATGGTCCTCCACGGCCGCCACGTGCGCGCGCAGCGCCGCCAGGCGGCGCTGCGAGACGGCGAGGCAGACGGTGGCCAGGCGCGGCAGCGTCTCCGCCAGCAGCACCTCGGCCTGCAGCCCCAGAGCGGTGCGGCCGCGCGCGGGCAGGTCCGCGGAGAGGCGCAGCTCCACCCCCTCGGCCGTCACCCGGCAGGTGGTGCGCGACAGCACGGCCGGGCCGGGGGCCTCCATCAGCAGCCGTCCCGCTCCCGGAGGGAGCGGTCCCGCACGCCCGAAGAGATCGCGCAGGGCGTCGGCCGCTCCCCGGACCAGGAAGTCCTCCACCGCCATCCGCCGCCGCGGCGTGTCCAGGAGCTCGCGGGGGATCCCGGCGCGCTCCGTGGACACGCGGACGCGCAGGCGCGCCGGCCCGGCGAAGGGGTCGGCGGGAACGCGGTCCACCTCGATCTCGAACGGTGGGATCGGATGCACCCCGCGCAGACGCGCGTAGTGCGCGTAGGGGGAGCCGTCGACCGCGCGGAGCAGGAGGCGCAACGGGTCGTCGGTGCGCGGTGGGGCGGGAGGCCGGCGCGGCGTCTCGGGACGGGGGCGGACGGGCGGCCTGCCGCCACGGCGGCGCGGGGGAACGGGGCTCACGACGCGGCTCCTTCGACGTCGAATTCGAGGTCGACGTCGGTGTGGATCGGGACCGGCGCGAACCCCACGGCGTCGGCGGCCACGAAGTGGAAGAGGATCCCTCCATGCATGCCGGTCCGCGCCAGGGAGTGGTCCTCGCCGTGGAGGTGACCATACACGCAGGCCGTCACCCGTGCCTCCTGCAGGATGCGCACGACGGCGGTGGGAGGCCGGCCGCGCAGCCAGGGAGGGAAGTGCACCATGGCGGTGCGCGGAAGCGCGGGATCGAGGCGGCGGTCGGCGTCCTCCACCGAGAGCCTGAGACGCTCGAGCTCGCGCGCGAAGACGGCGCCGTCCCCCGGCTGCGCTCCGGGGTCGTCGGGAGACGTCCACCCCCGCGCCCCCACCAGCACCCGGCGATCGATCTCGAGCGCCTCGTGGTGGAGCAGCGTGCAGGAAGGAGGGAGCGCCGCCCGCACCTTTCCCAGCGGCTTCCCCCACCAGGAGTCGTGGTTCCCCCGCCCCAGCACCTTGCGCCCGGGCCGCGCGTGGATCCAGGCCAGGTCGTCGGCCGCCTCGGCGAGCGTGCGCGCCCAGGAGAGATCCCCCGCTAGGAGGACCACGTCGTCCTCCCCCACCCGCGCATCCCAGGCCGCCGCCATGCGCGCGGCATGGTCGCGCCAGAGTGGGCCGAAGACGTCCATCGGCTTGTCCCCGGAGAGGGAGAGGTGCAGATCGGCGAGGGCGAACCAGCGCATGGGGGCTTCCGCGGCCGCCCACTCTAGCCCGGGACCGCCTTCCTGGCCGGTCCCTTCCTTTGCCCGTAGGATGAGGGCTCCCAGGAGGACCTCCCCCGTGCTCGTGCTCGCCGCCTCGCTCCTGCTCGCCGCCGCCCCATTCACTCCGCCCCCGCCCTCGCCCCCCGCCGATACGGAGCAGATCGAGAACAGCGAGGGAGGGCGCAGCCAGAAGTACCCGGGCTGGGCGATCCTCTATCGGGTGCCCGAGCTGACCATCGTGTACCCCGCCGCCCCGGGCACGGAGGGGGAGACCAACCGCTCCTCGGCGGAGCGTCGCGCCTCCACCCTGCGCACCCTCAACAAGGCCAAGGTCGAGGTCGTGGCGGATACCGCGCTGACCGAGGCGCAGCGCCAGGGACACCTGCTCCTCCTGGGCTGGGGGAACAAGGTCTTCGGCACCGAGGGCCTGGAGCGGCCGTTCCGCCATGGCCGCGACGCGGGCACGCGCTTCGCCGGCCTCACCGAGCCCGATCCCGACATCGACCTGCTGTTCCTGGTGCGCTCCCCCTGGAACCAGGAGCGGTGGATCTTCTTCTGGTCCCGCATCGACCCGGAGATGGAGCTGTTCCAGTCGCTCCCCACCGTGGGATCGGACTGGGCCATGGTGGACGGGTTCCGGGTGGTGCGGCAGGGCATGTTCGAGCCGGGGACCTGGCCGCCGGTGCGGGACGAGGACGCCGAGGCCGACCACACCGAGGCCGTGTTCGAGGTGGAGAAGAACTGGGTTCAGCTCAAGACCGAGCGCTACACGATCAGCTACGACCCGGCCATCACCTCCGAGGACGAGCTGCGCAGGATCGGATCGGCGCGCGAGGCGGCGCTGTCCAAGGCCATCGCCTCCCTCGGGAACCCCGGTCCCGACTTCCGCGTGCACCTCCTCCTCTACCCGGACGAGGCGGCCAAGCTCGCCGCCACGGGCATTGCAGGGGCGGCGCACGCCATTCCCCGCGACCGTGAGCTGCACATGACCGAGGAGGCGGCGAGCACCGCCTCCGAGCACGAGGAGATCCACCTGGTGGCGCGTGCCGTGCTGGGACCGAGCTACCTCAACGTGCTGTACGAGGGGCTGGCGCTGGCACGGCAGGGCACCTTCGGGGACACGCCGCTCGACCTGGTGGCGGCGGCGGTGCTGGAGCGGGCCGCCTGGCCCAAGGTGGCGGAGATCCTGGACGACGCCAGCGCGCGCAGGGCGAGCGACGGCAGGCTCCTCCCCGCCGCCGGTCTCCTCCTGCAGTGGGTGGAGAGCGTGGGAGGGAAGGCGGCCCTGGGGAAGGTGGTCTCGCTGAAGGAAGGCTCCCCGGAGGCGATGGCGCGGGCGCTGGGGATGGAGCCGCCCGCGATGGAGGCGGCCTTCCGCCGGTGGGTGGAGGCGCGCGCCGCTTCTCAGAAGAACGAGATCGCCTTCCTGAAGCTGGAGCGCGAAGCGGCGCAGCGGCACGCGGCGAGCGACTGGAAGGGTCTGGTGGAGGTGCTGGAGCGTGGCCTGGCGCTGAAACCCGGCGACCCGCAGACCGTGTTCAACCTGGCGTCCGCCCGCATGCGCCTCCAGGACTACGCCCGCGCCGAGGCCGACCTGCAGAAGCTGATCGCGCAGGAGACGGCGCGCGCGCCGGGGACGACCTTCGTCGTCTACGGTCACTACCAGCTGGGCCGGGTCTACGACCTGCAGGGGCGGCGGCAGCTCGCCCTCGCCCAGTACCGCAAGGTGCTGGAGCTCCCCGACATCAAGGATTCGCGGCGCCTGGCCCAGGAGGCGATCGAGGTGCCGGTGACGGCGGAGGCGCTGCAGTAGAGGGGACAGGCACCTATAAGAGATACGAGAGTGCGTCGTGCACTACTCTCCTATTTCTTCTTGGTGCCTGTCCCCTTCACGCCGTCGCCGCCACCCGCGCCGGCAGCACCAGCGTGAAGGCCGCGCCCTCGCCGGGGGTGGAGCGGTACCAGATGCTGCCGCCGTGGGCCTCCGCGATCAGGCGCACCAGCGGCAAGCCCAGGCCCGTGCCGCCGGCCTTCGTGGTGACGCGCACGTCGAAGAGGTGCTCCTGGACCTCCAGGGGGAGACCGGGCCCGGTATCGAGCACCGTGACCCGCACCAGGCCCGCGTCGTGGCTCGTGCGCACGCGCACCACCCCACCGGCGGGCATGGCCTGGATCGCGTTCAGCACCAGGTTCAGGATCGCCTGCTGCAGGCGGTCCCGCTCTCCCTGGATCTCGGGAACCTGCTCGTCCCCCTCCAGCACCAGCTCCACCTTGGCCACCCGGGCCGTGTACTCGAGCAAACGAATCACCCGCGCGCACAGCTCGCGCAGGTCCACCGGCCCCGGCGTGGAGGAGGGGCGCACGAGGCCCAGGTAGTTGTTGAGCAGCTCGGTGAGCCGCCGCGTCTCTTCCTGGATGGTGCGCAGGGACTCGGACATGACGTCGTAGCGCGGCGAGGAGCGGTCACGGTTGATGTGCTCCTGCACCGCCCCCGCGTTCAGGCCGATGGCGTGGAGCGGGTTGCGGATCTCGTGGGCCAGTCCCGCCGCCAGGTGCGCCAGCACCGCGTAGCGGCCCGCCTCCAGCAGGTGCCCCTCCACCTTCCGCAGGGTGGCCAGGTCGCGCACCAGCAGCAGCGTCCCCATGACCTTGGGGCGCACCTCGAAGGGGACGCGGGTGACCTGCGCCGGCATGCGGGACCCGTCGTCGCGAGCCACCTCCATCTCCTGCGTGCCCCCGGCGCCGGAGGCAGGATCGCGGAGCAGCAGCTGGGGATTCCGCCGCAGCCCCTCCCTGAGCTCGGTCTCCTCCGAGAAGGACGGCCGGCTCCCTTCCATCTCCTCGCGCAGAGCCGCGGGGGCCAGGATGCGCAGGGCGGCGGCGTTCCAGGTGACCGGGCGCCCTTCCGCGTCCGCAGCCACCATCCCCTCCTCGAGCGAACGCGACAGCGTGCCCAGCAGCGCTTCCCGCTCCCGCCAGCGCGCATCCAGGGCCTCGAACTTCCCCGACAGCTCGTTGATCGCCGCCACCGTGCCGCGCAGCTCGTCCTCGAACGCGTGCCTCCCCAGCTGGAGGCCGCCGCGGAAGTCGCGGGCCTTCAGCTCGGAGAGCGCACGGTCGAGGCGCCGCACGGGCAGGAGGCTCAAGGCGCTCACCAGCACGGCCCCCACCCCCACCGCGGCCAGGAAGAGCGTGAGCGGAAAGCTGAAGGTGCGGTAGTCCACCGAGGGGGGCTGCAAGGTGGGGACGCGAGCCGCGAGCGCGGGATCCGGCCGGTAGTGCACCACCAGCGTTCCCAGGCGGCGCCGCTCGCCGGGAACGGAGCTCTCGTCGAAGATGGGGACCACCGCTTCCGTGAGGAAGCGGC
>DASUFT010000127.1:0-10037 GCA_036274395.1 Candidatus Polarisedimenticolaceae bacterium
CCTGGTCGCCGCCGTGTTCGCCGCGGCGGGGCCGAGCCTGGGAGCGATCCTCGGCGTCCAGCTCGCGCTGGGCACCGCGGCGCTCGGGCTGGTCTACGTGTCGGCGCGGCGTGCTTACGGCACGCGTGCCGCGGTCGCGGCCGTGGTGCTCGGCGGCCTCACCCACGCGCTCGCCTTCTACACCGCGCGCCTCCTCCCCACCGTGATCGCCGTGTTTCTGGCGGCACTGGCCGTGGAGCGTCTCCAGGCGGCGCAGCGCTCCCCGCAGCCGCGCGCGTGGCTCCTGGCCGGCGGCGCCGTCGGTCTGGCGGCGGTGGCGCGCCCGGACCTCCTGCTCCTCGCCCCCGCATCGCTCCTCCTTCCCGGTCTGCGGCGCCTGCGCCCGCTCCTCGCCTTCGCGGCCGGATGCGCGCTGATGGTGACGCCCGTCACCCTGCGCAATCACGCCGTCTCCGGGGAGTGGGTGCTCGTCTCCACCCAGGGCGGCATCACCTTCTGGCAGGGGAACAACCCCGCCGCCCGAGGGGGGTTCTCCGTCCCCGAGGGCTTCTCGGGCTCGATCGCCACCCAGCGGGAGGAGGCCCGGGCACTGGCCGGGCTCCCCTCCTCCGCCGGCGATGCCGCCGTGTCCCGCCACTGGTTCCGTCGCGGCCTCGCCTTCCTCCTCGAGGATCCGGCGCGCGCCGCGCGCCTGGTCGCGCGCAAGGCGTCGCTGGCGCTGGACGGGCACGAGCACGGGCTCGAGTACGCGCCGCACCTCGATGCTTCACCGCTGCGGCCGCTGCTCCCGGTCTCCTTCGGCGTGCTCCTGGCCCTGGCCGCCGTGCGCCTGGTGCGCCGGCCGGTGTCCCCGCAGGCGGAGCGGCCGCTGCTGCTCCTGCTCGCCGTGGAAGCGGCCGTGCTCCTCGCCTTCTATGCCGCGGGGCGGTACCGCATGACGGCGCTGCCCGCGCTGCTGGCGGTGGCCGGATTCGGTGCCGCGCAGCTCGTGGAGGCGGTGCGCACGCGCGCCGTGGCGGCGCCGCTCGCTGCGGTGGCGGCGGGCGCGTTCGTCGCCTTCCTTCCCCTTCCCGGGCGGGGAGCGGCGACCGTGGCCCGGGAGGACGCAGGGGCGCTGCGCGATCGGGGCGAGGCCTTCCTCTCCCGGGGCGATCTGCCGCGGGCGCGGGCCGAGCTGCAGCGCGCGCTCCCCCTGGCGCCGCGCGACCCCACGCTCCCCCTGGACCTGGGAAAGGTGGAAGCCAAGGCCGGGGACGCCGCGCACGCGGAGAGCTACCTGCGGCAGGCGCTGACGCTGGCGCCCGGCCTCACCGAGGCCCACCTCGATCTCGGCGCGGTGCTCTACCTGCAGGGGCGGCTGCCGGAGGCGGCCCGTGCGTTCCGGGAGGCGCTGCGGCTGAACCCGCGCAGCGCCGAGGCGGCCAACAACCTGCTGGGGACGCTCCTGCACATGGGCCAGCGGGAGGAGGCGGCCACGCTGGCGCGCGAGATGGCGGCCAGCGGCGTTCCCATCGATGCGGCGCTGAGGGGGGACAGGCACCAATAAGCTTCGGTGTCTTTCTGGCCCTGCCCCCGAACGACTGCAATTCCTACAGGTGCCTGTCCCCAAGGATCCGCTCGATCGTGGCGAGCAGGCCGCGGATCTCCCACTCCTGGGTGTCGCCCATGTGAGCGATCCGGAACGTCTTCTCCTTGAGGTCGCCGTAGCCGTTCGAGATCGCCGCCGCCTGCCGTCCCAGCTCCTTGTTCAGGTCGGCCACCGAGATGCTGCGCGTGTTGGCCACGCAGGTCAGGGTGTCGGAGGCGAACCCCTCCTCGGCGAAGAGCGCGAAGCGCTGCCTCGCCCACTCCTGGACGAGCGCCGCCAGCGCACGGTGCCGCGCGTACCGGGCGGGAAGACCCTCCGCCAGCATGTCCGCGAGCTGCGCGTCCAGGGCGAAGATCTGGGGGATGGCGGGGGTGGCCGGCGTCTGCTGGCGCTCGTGGTACTTGAGCATCTCCAGGAAGTCGAAGTAGTAGCCGCGGTGCGTGATGCCCCGGGCGCGCTCGATGGCGCGCGCCGACACGGAGGCCACGGCCAGGCCGGCGGGAAGGGCGAAGGCCTTCTGCAGCCCCGCCATGCAGACGTCGATCCCCCAGGCGTCCACCTCGATGGGCACTCCCGCCATGGAGGACACCGCGTCGACCATGAGCAGCACGCCCTCGTGCCGCCGCACCGCCGCCGCGATCTCGGGGAGCCGGTTCATCACGCCCGTGGAGGTCTCGTTGTGCACCAGGGCGACCGCGTCGAAGCGGTGCTTCGCGAGCGCCTCGTCCACCATCTCCGCCGTGATGGCCCGGCCCCAGGGCACCTTCAGCGGCACCGCCTCCTTGCCGTTCAGGCGCGCCACCTCGAACCAGCGGTCGGAGAAGGCGCCCTGCATGCAGCAGAGCACGCGCCCGCCCACCAGGTTGCGCATGGCCGCTTCCCAGATGCCGGTGGAGGAGCAGGTGAAGAGGAACACGGGCGCCTTCGTCTCCAGCACCTGGCGGAGCTTGTCCTGCACGCGGGCGTAGAGGACCTTGAACTCCTCGCCGCGGTGCCCGATCTGCGGCGTGGCCAGGGCGAGAAGGTTCTCCGCGCGGACCTCGGTGGGCCCGGGGATGAACAGGCGCTTGTGCGGCATGGGGAGTCCTCAGGAGCCGGAGGGCGGCACCGGGGGGAGCGCGGATTGCTGGTAGGCCTTGGCCATCGAAATCTTGAACCAGGAGAGGAACGCCTGCGGCTCCATGAAGCCTGGCGCCTTCGCCACCACCCGGCCGTCGCCGTCGACCAGCACGTGGGTGGGGAACATCCGCACCCCGTACTTGTCCGCCAGCTCGGCGCCCCGGTAGCCGTCGCGCGGCTCGGCCTCTTCTCCGTCCACCCGCACCGTCACGGCCTTCTGCAGATCGGCGATCACGGTGGCGTTCTGGAAGGTGGTCGCGTCCATGCGCCGGCAGTAGCCGCACCAGGTGGCGAAGAACTGCACCAGGACCGGCTTCCGGTCCTTCTTGGCCACGGCGAGACCCGGCCCGAAGTCCTTCCACTCGATGGTGGCGGGGGCGGCCGCGGCCGGTGCGGAGGGAGCGGGCGCGGCGGCCGGGGCGGCCGCCTGCATCAGGACGAGCGCGGAGAGACTGAGCGGAAGGAGCACGGCAACCCCCTCGGGCGAGCAGCCAGGATATACGGCGCGGGCGCGAGCGCAACAAGGCGCGCTAACCTCCTGACGTGCACGTCCTTTCCCTTGCGCTGCTGGCCACCACGCTGGCCGCTCCCGACGGGCTGTGGCACATCGAGCTGCACGCCCGGGCGCTGGCGCCCGGCGAGCCCGTGCGCGTGGTGGTGCGCGCGCGCGCCGAGGCGCAGGACCTCGGGGTCACGTTCCTCGGCCAGCCGGTCGCGCTGGAGCCGGCGACCGAGACGGGCACCTTCCGCGGCTGGGCGGCGGTCCCCCTCGATGCCCGGGCCGGCGCCGGAGAGGTGGAGATGGGATGGTCCCGCGCCGGCGCGCCGCAGCGCGAGACGCGCACGGTGACGATCGAGAAGCGCACCTTCCCCGAGCAGCACCTGAAGGTGGAGTCCAGGTACGTGGAGCCGCCCCCCGAGGTGACGCGGCGCATCGAGGCGGAACGCACGCGCCTGCGGGGCGTCTGGGCGGGGCGCGCGCCGGCGGCCGTGCCCCTGCATCCCTTCCTGCGCCCGGTCCCCGGGAAGCCCACCGGCATCTTCGGCGAGCGGCGGTTCTTCAACGGCCAGCCCCGGGCCCCGCACCCCGGCCTCGACCTGAAGGCGGCGACGGGGACGCCGGTGAAGGCCGCGGGGGCGGGACGGGTGGCCCTGGCGGGAGATCTCTACTGGACCGGGGGCACGGTGATCCTCGACCACGGCGCCGGCCTCTTCACGGTGTATGCCCATCTCTCCAAGGTGGAGGTGGCGGAGGGCGCGGTCGTGGAGCCGGGCGCCCGCGTCGGCCTCTCCGGCGCCACCGGCCGGGTCACCGGCCCCCACCTCCACTGGGGGGCCAAGGTCGGCGACGTCCCGGTGGATCCGCGGGCGCTGCTGGATCCCACGCTCTTCCCCTGAAAAAAAAGGAAGGCCCGGGGGGTACCGGGCCTTCCGGGAGGAGCGCCGGAGGGTGCGGGCGCGCCTCGTCCGTCCGGGACCTTCAGATCACCCTGGCGGCGCGGGCCTGCCGCAGCTCCTCCCGGAGCTGCCGCATCGTCTCCCGCTGCCGCTCGCGGCTCTCGCGCCCGGCCTCGAGCTGGGTGGCGCGTGCGGCGCGGTGGGCCTCGAGCGCCTCGAGCTGCGCCTGCCGCAACTGCTGGCGCACCTGGCGCATGGCATCGCGCTGCGCCATCCGCGCCGCCAGCAGCTCCTCGCGAGCGCGCTGCACGGCCTCCGCGCGCGGCCCCGAGATCGCGTCCTCGTCCTCCTCCGCAGCCGGGAGCGGGACCTGGACGTGCATCGTCTTGCCGTCACGGACGAGCTCGATGTCCACCGTCTTGCCGTCCTTGTCGCCCAGCGCCTCGACCAGCTCGCCGGAGTCCGAGATGTCGCTTCCATCCACCTGCACCAGGAGGTCGCCGACCTTGATGCCGGCCTTCTCGGCGGGCTTCCCGGTCATCACCTTGCCGATGAGCACGCCGCGGTCGCGGCCGCCGCCCAGGTGCTCGCGCAGCTCGGGCGTGGTCTCCACGAGCTGCACCCCGAGCCTGGGGCGGCCGCCCCAGGAGCGAAACACCCAGGCCTTGCCGGGCTCGCCCCCCACGTAGAAGTTCTCGAGCCCCTTCAGGTGCTGCTCCAGCGCCTCCGTGTCGGGGAGCGGGACCTTCATCATGCCATCCGGACCGGGAACGATGATCGTGTGCGACCGCTCGCCCAGGGTGACGGTGACCGTCTCCCGCTTGCCGTCGCGGAGGATCCCCACCTTGACCTTCTCCTCCGGGTTCGCTCCGTGGATGCGCTCGGTCAGCCCCTCGGGGCCGCGCACGGTCGCGCCGTCGAAGGAGATGATGACGTCCCCTTCCCGGATCCCCGCGTCGTCCGCCGGGGAGTCGTCCACGACCATGTCCACCCGGGCGCCACCCTCCTCGGAGGTCTCCTCGGAGGTGCGCACGCCCAGGAAGGCCCCCCGCTCCGCCTTGGGGGTCACCACGGTGACCGTGTGCTTCTTCCTGATCTTCTCGTCGTCCTTGCTCGATTCTGCGCGCGAGGTGACGGCGATCCCCGCCGTGACGAGCCCCGCCAGCACCAGCGCGCCGAGGGTCCCGGCCGCCCACCAAGCCTTCCGTTCCTGCATCCCTGGCCTCCTGCACGTCCGGCCCCCGCCGGCTGCATCCCCTGGTACGCACCGGTCGGACCGAAAGTCGGACGCGCGGGATAGGATGCCCCGGATGGATTTTTCCGGCCGAGCGGCCCTGGTCACGGGGGGCGGGACCGGCCTGGGGCTGGCAATCGCCCGGGCGCTCGGCCGGCGGGGGGCTTCGGTGGCCCTGGCCAGCCGGAGCGCGGACCACCTCCGGCGCGGTCAGGAGGTCCTGGAGGGGGAAGGGATCCGCGCCGCCGCCTTTCCCTGCGACGTGCGGGACGTCCACGCCGTGCGCCGGACGGTGGCCGCCGTGGAAGCCTCCCTCGGTCCGCTGTCCCTGGTGGTCAACAACGCGGCGGGGAACTTCGTCCGGCCCGCGGAAGCCCTTCCCGAGAAGGCGTTCGCCACGGTGGTGGACATCGTGCTGAACGGCACGTTCCACGTGACCCGTGCCGCCGCCCGGTCCATGATCGCGCGCGGCACAGGGGGGGCGGTGCTGAACGTGGTCGCCACCTACGCGTGGACGGGCGGGCCGGGAACGGTGCACTCGGCGGCGGCCAAGGCCGGGGTGCTGGCGCTCACGCGCACGCTCGCCGTGGAATGGGCGCGGCACGGGATCCGGGTGGTCGCCATCGCCCCCGGCGCGTTCGACTCCTCGGGTGCGGCCGACCGGTTGTGGCCCTCGCCGGAGCTGGAGGAGAGGGTGCGCGCGGCCGTGCCGCTGGGGCGGTTTGCCCGGCGGGAGGAGGTGGCGGAGGCGGCGGCCTGGCTCCTGTCCGATGCCGCCGCGTACGTGACCGGGGAATGTCTCACGATGGACGGCGGGGCGTGGCTGGGGCGCGGCATCCTCGGAACGGGGGAGCCGATCCCCAAGGTCCGTCGCCGCAGGCGGAAGGAGGACGCGGAGTGAAGCTCGTGGGGATCGTCGTCTCCCTCGCCGTACTGGCCGTGGCGCTTGCCGCGGCCGAGGATCCTCTTCCCTCGGCGTCCACCCCGCCCCGCTCCGTGGTCTACGCCCGCCGCGGCATGGTGGCCGCGGAGCATCCCCTCGCCGTCGCCGCCGGGCTCGAGATCCTGCGCAAGGGAGGCTCGGCGGTGGACGCCGCCATCGCGGTCAACGCCGCCCTCGGCTTCCTCGAGCCCACCTCCTGCGGGATTGGCGGGGACCTCATGGCGCTCGTCTGGGATCCCAAGGACGGGAAGCTGCACGGGCTCAACGGATCGGGCCGTGCCCCCGCCGCCCTGACGATCGCGAGGGTGCCCAAGGAGGAGGACGGGACGATCCCCCGCTACTCGCCCTACGCGTGGACCGTGCCGGGCACGGTCGACGGCTGGGCGACGCTTCACGCCAAGTTCGGCCGCCTTCCCATGGCGGAGGTGCTGGCGCCCGCCGTCGCGCTGGCCCGGGAGGGCGCGCCCGTGCCCCGGGTCATCGCCGCCGGCTGGGCGCGGGGCAAGACGATCCTCGGGGACAAGCCGGGGTTCGCGCAGGTCTTCCTCCCCGGCGGCGCCGCCCCCAGGGAGGGAGAGATCTTCAAGAACCCGGCGCTGGCCCGGACCTACGAGGCCATCGCGGCGGGGGGCCGCGACGCCTACTACCGCGGCCCCCTCGCGCAGGCGATCGTCGCCTACTCCCGCGCGCAAGGAGGCTTCTTCACCCCCGAGGACCTTGCCGGGCACCGGTCCACCTGGGTGGATCCCGTCTCCACCACCTACCGCGGCGTCGAGGTCTTCGAGCTGCCTCCCCCCGGGCAGGGGATCGCCGCGCTCGAGATGCTGAACCTGCTCGAGGGATTCGACCTCCGCGGCATGGGACGCGGCTCCCCCGCCTTCTGGCACACGCTGGTGGAGGCGAAGAAGCTCGCCTTCGAGGACCGTGCACACCACATCGCGGACGCGGAGACCGCCTGGCGCGGCCTGCTCGCCAAGGACTACGCACGGGCGCGCGCGGGAAGGATCGATCCCGCGAAGGCCGCCCTGGAGCTCGACCCCGGCGACCCCGTGCGCGGCAACGACACCACCTACCTGGCGGTGGCGGACGGGAGCGGGATGATGGTCTCGCTCATCCAGAGCAACTACAGCGGCTTCGGCTCCGGCTACGCCATTCCCGCGCTGGGCTTCGGCCTCCACAACCGGGGATCGCAGTTCAGCCTCGATCCCGGCCACCCCAACGCGCTGGCGCCGGGGAAGCGCCCCTTCCACACGATCATCCCCGCCTTCGCCATGCGCGACGGCAAGCCCTGGATGGCGTTCGGCCTCATGGGTGGAGACATGCAGCCGCAAGGGCACGTGCAGGTGCTCGTGAACCTGCTGGACCTCGGCATGGACCTGCAGGCCGCGGGAGACGCGCCGCGCTTCTACCACGTGGGCTCGTCGGAGCCGACGGGCACGCACATGAAGGACGGCGGCATCCTCCATCTCGAGGCCGGCGTGCCCGAGACGGTGCGCCGCGCCCTCGCCGCCCTGGGGCACCGCATCGAGGACGCCCCCACCCCGAGCTTTGGAGGCTATCAGGCGGTGGCGCGCGATCCCGTGACGGGCGTGCTCGCGGGGGCCACGGAGAGCCGGAAGGACGGCTGCGCCATGGGATGGTGAGCGCCCTGGCGGCCGTGGCGCTGCTCGCCGCGCCCGCCGATCTGAACCCGCTCCTGGAGCGGGTGGCCGCGCGCGCCAGGGTGCACCGCGCTCTGCTCTACCGGTTCGCCTGCACGGAGCGGATCGACCTCCTCTTCCAGCCCGAGGACGGGGGAGCGCCGACTCTCTCCCGTTCCCTGCGCAACGGGATCGTGGTGGAGCGCAACGAGGAGGGGAAGCCGCGAGAGGCGCGCGTGGCGCTGGCGAAGGACGGGACCGTCCGCCTGGACGACGAGGGCGAGGCAGTCCCCGCCGCGCTGCCGGAAGGGTTCGGCGCGATCGCGCAGGCGTTCCCCCACGCGCTCGCCGCCAGCTTCGACCGTGCGTCCCAGGGCAACCTCACCTTCCGGCGCGTCCCGGACGGCGAGCCCGGGTACGTGCTGGCCTGCCCGGCGGCGGGAGAGGTGCGGCTCGAGTTCCTGGATGCACGCACGCCGCGGCGCCGGGCATCCTACGGCACCGACGCGCGCTGCCAGGCCCTGGCCTCGGGCCAGATGTGCGTCGACCCCGCGAGCGGCGAGATCCACCAGCTCGTGTTCTATGCCGTGGTGCCCGAGGCGCTCGCCTGCACCTGGGATCGGGAGCATCCCTTCTCGGTGGTGGAGCAGAACGTGATCGAGCCGGGGAGCGGCGTGCGCTTCCCCAGCTCGATCGTCACGCGGGGCCGGTGGAAGAAGGAGGCGGCGGTGTTCCGCCAGACCTTCAGCGACTGCACCTTCTTCGACGTGCGCACGGAGGTGGAGGTGAAGCCGACCCCCGCGCCCTGATCATTGACCTGGCTGGCTGGTGTCCGCCGACCCCGGCGTCATCTCGGTGCCGGTTCCCATGGGCGTCTCGGTGGGCGTGCCGCCGCCCAGCGTGATGGCGCCGCAGGCGACGCGGTCGCCGGAGTTCCCCGCCGGGTCGGTCTTGAGATCGTCGGCCTTGGCGTGGACCACGACGGTGTGGCCGACCACGTCGGAGGGACCCCCGTCGCCGATGGTCCAGTCGGCGACGTGCATGGTGAGGTTGCCGCCGGTGATGTTCCCCAGGTCTCCCATGTGGTGCGGGGTGCTTCCCAGCATGCCGTGCTTGTCGTTCTGCGGGTTCCAGTGCGGCCCGGCCGCCTTGCCGTCGGCCCCGCACTCCCCTCCCTCGTGGACGTGGATGCCGTGCTCGCCGGTGGCGTTCTGCAGGGTGACCTGCACGTCCACACCGCCGCCGGCCGCCTCGGTGAAGGTGGCCTGACCGGAGACCTGGTTGCTCCCCAGGGGCTGGATCATGGCCATCGCCGTCTTCGCGGGTGGCGGGGGCGGCGGGACGGTCTCGGCCGGCGCCGTGGCCTCCGGGGGTGGCGTTTCGCTCTCCTGGTTTCCCCCGCAGCCGGCCACGAGTCCTGCGGCCGCGACCAGCGTCAGCACGAATCCCAAGCGTCGCATCGTCTTGCTCCTCCTGTTCCGACGGGGTGAGGGGATGCCGGAATGCTACTCCTTCTCGCGGAGGGCGTCGCGGACCAGCGCGTGGTCCGCTTGCTCCGCCGGCGTGACGCGCAGCCCGGGATGGGCGGCCAGGGCGCGCTCGGTGGCGGCCTGCGCGCCCTCGTGCCCGGCCCAGGCGCGCCGCACCACGCCGTGGAGCACGTCCCAGGGGATCATGGAGCGGATGCGGCGGTCGCAGGCCTCGCTGCCGTCCAGCACCATGCCGAAGCCGCCGTTCACCGCCTCTCCCCAGCCCACGCCCCCACCGTTGTGGAGGCTGACCCAGGTGGCGCCCCGGAAGGCGTCCCCCAGCACGTTGTGGACCGCCATGTCGGCGCAGGCGTTGCTGCCGTCCGCGATGTCCGCCGTCTCCCTGTAGGGGGAGTCGGTGCCGGACACGTCGTGGTGGTCGCGCCCGAGCACCACCGGCCCCTTGAGGCGCCCCTCGCGGACGGCACCGTTGAAGGCGAGCGCGATCGTGCGCCGCCCCGGCTCGTCGGCGTAGAGGATGCGCGCCTGGCTCCCCACCACCATGCGGTTCTCGTGGGCGGCGCGGATCCAGGCGACGTTGTCGCGCAGCTGGAGCCGGACGTCCGGCGTGGCCGAGGCGGAGAGG
>DASUFT010000128.1:0-9911 GCA_036274395.1 Candidatus Polarisedimenticolaceae bacterium
CCCCAGCGCCGCCATGCGCTCCTTGAGACGGACCTCCTGCTCCAGGGCGTGGATCTCCGTGAGGTCCTGGAAGATGAGGATCGTCCCCAGCGGCGCTCCCGTGCGGTCGGTCAGGTTGCTGGCGGCGATGCCCAGGTAAATGCGCTGGCCGTCCCCCTTGGGGACCCAGCGCTCGAAGCGATAGCGGCGGTGTGTCCCCAGGTGGCGCTTGATCTCTCGCAGGAGACCCTCCTCGAACGCGAACAGCGCCTCCACGGACAGGCCGAACACCTGGTCGGGCCGCGTCCCCAGGATCTCGCAGCCCCCCCGGTTCATGAAGTTCACGCGGCCATCGAGATCGGTGGTGACGAGACCGCTGTTGATGGACTCCACGATGTTCTCGTTCAGGGCCTGCAGGCGCGCCACCGTCCCCTGCCGCTCCTGGAGCTCGCGGCCCTGGGAGCGGACCATCTCCGCCAGGCGCGAGGCCAGCAGCGCCACCAGCACGAAGGCCAGCAGGTGGCTGACCAGCGAGTAGAGGAGGGCGCGCGGCGCGAGCTGGGACGGCATCTCGTCCACGCCCAGCCCCGCGGCCAGGGCTCCCCCCGCCAGGGCCAGCCAGCCGTAGAGGAACCAGGACACCGCCGCCAGGACGAGCCCGCCGTCCCGGTAGAGCACGGTGGCGGCCACGGTCACCGGCAGCAGGTACAGGAAGGACATGGGGCTGCCGGCCCCGCCGGTGATGGCCACGAACCCCGTCACCAGCAAGGCGTCCCCGGTGAGCTGCACGTAGAGCAGCATCTCGCCCCGCAGCAGGCGGGTGAGGACGGCGTACAGCAGGACCATGCCGTACGCCGCCGCCGTCAGCGTGAACAGGGGGCGGAGTGTCTGGCCCGGGTGCAGCAGCAGCTCGATGCCGAAGGCCGACACCAGCAGGGTCGTCACCGTGACGACCCGCAGCACCATCAACCAGCGCAGCTCCCCGCCCCCCAAGGCCTGCCCCACGGCCCCACCTCCGCCCCGGGACCTAGCCGATCTTGGTGATGAGGTCGAACATGGGCATGTACATGGAGATGACGATGCCGCCGATGACGATGCCCAGGAACATGATCATGATCGGCTCGAGCATGGCCAGCATGTTGGCGGTCGCCTCGTCCACCTCGTCCTCGTAGAAGTCGGCGATCTTGTTGAGCATCGTCTCCAGGGCGCCGGTCTGCTCTCCCACCGCCACCATCTGCACCACCATGGGCGGGAAGACGTCGGTCCCCTTCAGGGGCTCGCTGATGGTCTTCCCCTGCTCCACGGAGGCCCGGGTGGCCATGATGGCCTCGGCCACCACGGCGTTCCCCGCCGTCTTGGCGGTGATCTCCAGTCCTTCCAGGATGGGCACGCCGGAGGAGACCAGGGTGCCCAGGGTGCGGCAGAAGCGGGCCACCGCGATCTTCCGCAAGACCGTGCCCAGGACGGGCAGCTTCAGCAGCAGCTTGTCGATGCGGTAGCGGCCGGAAGGGGTCTTGTAATACCGGTTGACCAGGTAGACGGCGAGGCCGATGGCGGTGAAGATCATCCACCACCAGCTGCCGATGAACTTGGAGAGGGCGATGGTGATGCGGGTGGGCAGGGGCAGCTGCGCCCCCAGGCCCTCGAAGAGGGTGGCGAAGGTGGGGATGACCTTCCAGAGGATGATCCAGACCACGCCCACGGCGATGAGGATGACGGCCACCGGGTAGACCAGGGCCGAGCGCACGGCCGAGCGCAGCTTGACGATCTTCTCGATGTAGACGGACAGGCGCTGCAGGATGGTGTCCAGGATGCCGCCCGCCTCCCCCGCCGCCACCATGTTGGAGTACAGGTCGTCGAAGGCCTGGGGATGCTTGCGCAGCGCATCCGCCAGGGTGGCGCCGGACTCCACGTCCTGGCGCACCTGGAAGATGATCTTCTGAAAGGTGCGGTTGTTCTGCTGGCCGCCCAGGATCTCCAGGCACTGCACCAGGGGCAGGCCGGCGTCGATCATCACCGAGAACTGCCGCGTGAAGATGGCGATCTCCTTGCGGCTGATCCCTCCCCCCAGCTTGGGGAGGGCGAACTCCTTCCCCTTCTCGGTGACGGCGGTGACGATGATCTGCTGCTTGCGCAGGGAGGCGATGACCGCGTCCTTGCTCTCGGCGACCAGCACCCCCTCCTGGGTCCTGCCGGCGCGGGTCCGGCCCTTCCAGCTGTAGTTCGGCATCGCGATCCCTCCTCCTGCGGCCCTGCCGTCACTTCTTCTGGGACATGGGACGGCCGCCGGCGGCGGCCACCGCCGCCGGTGGCGGCGGCATGGAGAGCGCTCCCGCACCGCGGTTCATCATGTCCTGCAGCTCGTCGGGATTGGAGGACATGGAGAGGGCCACCTGCTGGGTGATCAGCTTGCGGAAGTAGAGGCTGGCCAGGCACTGGTTGAACGTCTGCATCCCGTACTTGCCTTGCCCCACCTGCATGGCCGAGTAGATCTGGTGGACCTTGTCCTCCCGGATCAGGTTGCGGATGGCCGAGTTGGGGACGAGGACCTCCATGGCCAGCACCCGGCCGTGCCCGTTGGCGCGGGGGAGCAGGGCCTGGCAGAGGATCCCCTCCAGCACCAGGGAGAGCTGCGCCCGCACCTGGGACTGCTGGTGGGGAGGGAAGACGTCGATGATGCGGTTGATGGTCTGGGAGGCCGAGTTGGTGTGCAGGGTGGCGAAGGTGAGGTGTCCCGTCTCCGCGATGCGCAAGGCCGACTCGATGGTCTCCAGGTCCCGCATCTCGCCGATCAGCACCACGTCCGGGTCCTGGCGCAGCGCCGAGCGCAGGGCGTTGGGAAAGGAGTGGGTGTCGGCGTGCAGCTCGCGCTGGTTCACGACGCACTTCTTGTGGGAGTGCAGGTACTCGATGGGGTCCTCGATGGTGACGATGTGCTCGTGCCGCTCGGCGTTGATCTTGTCCAGCATGGCGGCCAGGGTGGTGGACTTCCCGGAGCCGGTGGGGCCGGTCACCAGCACCAGGCCCCGGGGCTTCTCGCACAGACCGGTCACCACGTCGGGGAGCCCCAGGTCGCGGAAGCTGCGGATCTCCCAGGGGATGGTGCGGAAGGCGCCGGCCACGGCACCCCTCTGGAAGAAGATGTTGGCGCGGAAGCGGGCCAGGCCCTTGACGCCGAAGGAGAAGTCCAGCTCGAGCTTCTCCTCGAAGCGGCCCTTCTGGGCGTCGGTGAGCACGCTGTAGATGAGCTGCTTGGTCTCGGAGGCGGTCATGGGGGGCAGCTGCAGCGGGATCATCTTGCCGTCGATGCGGATCTGGGGGGGCGAGTTCGTGGTGACGTGCAGGTCCGTCCCCCCCTGGTCCACGAGGGTCTTGAGCAGCTGGTGAATCGTCACGCTCATCGGGTTCTCCCCTCCCCCTACAGCACCGTCTCGCGGACCACTTCCTCGACCGTGGTCAGACCCTCACGCAGCTTCTGCAGCCCGGAGAGGCGCAGCGAGATCATTCCCTCCTCGATGGCCTTGCGCTTCAGCTCCATGGCGGAGGCGCCGGAGAGGATGAGCTCGCGGACCTCGTCGGTGATCTCCATCACCTCGAAGAGACCCACCCGGCCCCGGTAGCCAGTGTTGTTGCAGTTCCCGCAGCCCTTCCCCTTCCAGAGCTTGACCCGGGGCGCCTCGTCGATGGGGAAGCCCACGTCCACCAGCGCCTGCGCCGGCATGTGGATCTCCTCCTTGCACTCCTTGCAGATGCGGCGCACCAGGCGCTGAGCGCAGATGAGGTTCACCGAGGTGGCCACCAGGAAGGGCTCGATGCCCATGTTCATCAGGCGATTGATGGTGGATGGCGCATCGTTGGTGTGGAGGGTGGAGAGGACCAGGTGACCGGTGAGCGCCGCCTTGACGGCGATCTCCGCCGTCTCGAAGTCGCGGATCTCGCCCACCAGGATGATGTTGGGGTCCTGGCGCAGAAAGGCGCGCAGGGCGGCGGCAAAGTTGAGGCCGATCTGCTCCTTCATCTGCACCTGGTTGATCCCGTGCAGGTTGAACTCCACGGGGTCCTCGGCGGTGATGATGTTGGTCTCCGGCGTGTTCACCCGGGCGATGGAGGAGTAGAGGGTGTTGGTCTTTCCCGACCCCGTGGGCCCGGTGACCAGCACCATGCCGTAGGGCTTCAGGATCTGGCGCTCGAACTTGGCCAGGGACTCCGTCTCGAACCCCAGGCGCGTCATGTCCAGGACCAGGTTCTCCTTGTCCAGCAGACGCAGCACGATCTTCTCGCCGAAGAGGGTGGGGAGCACGGAGACGCGGTAGTCCATCTCCTTCTGCTTCCCCTGCAGCTTCATCTTCACCTTGATGCGGCCGTCCTGGGGGAGGCGCTTCTCCGAGATGTCGAGCTTGGCCATGATCTTCAGGCGGGAGAGGATGGCGTCCTTGAGCTTCAGGGGCGGGTGCATGATCTCGTAGAGCACGCCGTCGATGCGGAAGCGGACGCGGAAGTCCTTCTCGTAGGGCTCGATGTGGATGTCGGAGGCGCTCTTCTTGATGGAGTCGGTGAGGATGATGTTGACCAGCTTGACGACCGGGGCCTCCTCGGTGGCCGCCTCCAGCCGGTGGACGTCGAGCTCCTCGTCCTCCTCCAGCACCTCCAGGGCCTCGGCGCCCCCCTGCTCCGAGCTCTCGGCCATCTCGTCCATGACCTTCTTGAGCTCGAGGGCGTGGGAGGAGCCGTAGTACTGGTCGATGGCCTCCCGGAGCGCCACCTCGCTGGCCACCACCGGCTCCACGTTGTAGCCGGTCATGAACTTGATGTCGTCCATGGCGAAGACGTTGGTGGGGTCGGCCATGGCGATGGTGAGGGTGGCGCCCGTGCGGTTGACGGGGATGACCAGGTACTTCTGGGCGACCTCGGAGGGGATGAGCTGGATGACCGACTCGTCGATCTCGAAATGGCGGAGATTGATGGAGGGGACGCCGTACTGCTCGGAGAGGAGCTGGGTGATGTCCTCCTCCTTGACGAACCCGAGCTTCACCAGGTTGTAGCCGATCTTGCCGCCGTTCTTCTTCTGTCCCTCCAGCGCCTCCTGCAGCTGCTTCTCGCTGATCATCCCGACTTTCAGCAGCATGTCGCCGAGCTTGACTGCCATCGTGGCTCCCCGCCGAGTCCGCCGACCCGACAAAACCCCCGTTGCGCCCAGGCAAAAAAAGCAAATCGCCTAGGCACACTCGCGCGGCACGGCGGGGAATCTAGGTTCCGTGAAAATTTGTGTCAAGGAACAGGGCGGGGTGACAGTTTTTATCAGTCTGCGGCAGAAATCGGCTTTTTCCGGGGCATGAAGCGGTCCATGAAATGGGTGCTCAGGCGTCCCCGGACGAAGTCCTCGTCGGTCAGGATCCGCTGCTGCAGGGGGACGTTGCTCCGGATGCCTTCCACCACGAGCGATTCCAGGGCGCGCCGCATGCGGAGGATGGCCTCCCCCCGCGTGTTCCCGTGGGCGACGACCTTGGCGATCATCGAGTCGTAGAACGGCGGGACCGTGGCCTCCGCGTAGGAGGCCGTGTCCACCCGGATCCCGGGCCCACCGGGGAGGTGGAAGCTCCGGATCTTCCCGGGACTGGGGGTGAAGGTGTCGGGGTCCTCGGCGTTGATCCGGCACTCGATGGCGTGGCCCACGACGCGCACGTCGTCCTGGGTGAAGGAGATCGGCTCCCCGGCGGCGATGCGGATCTGCTCCTTGATGAGGTCGATCCCCGTCACCATCTCCGTCACCGGGTGCTCCACCTGGATGCGCGTGTTCATCTCGATGAAGTAGAAGTCGCCGCGGCCATCGAGGAGGAACTCGATGGTCCCCGCGTTGACGTAGTCGACGGCACCCGCGGCCTTGAGCGCCGCCGCCGCCATGCGCGCGCGCAGGCGGTCGTCGAGCGCCGTGGAGGGGGACTCCTCCACTAGCTTCTGGTGCCGCCGCTGCACGGAGCACTCGCGCTCGTAGAGCTGCAGCAGGTTGCCGTGGGTGTCGCCGAGCACCTGGAACTCCACGTGCCTGGGCTCCACCAGGTACTTCTCCAAGTACACGTCGGGGGTGCCGAAGGCGGCCTGCGACTCGGCACGGGCCGAGTCGAAGGCCCGGCCGAGGTCGGCGGGATCGTGGACCACCCTCATCCCCCGTCCGCCACCGCCGGCCGCGGCCTTGATCAGCACCGGCCAGCCGATGCGCTCCGCCACCTCGCGCGCGTGCTCCTCGCTCTCCAGCAGGCCCCGGCTGCCGGGGATGGTGGGGACCCCGGCCTCGATCATGGTGCGGATGGCCTCCGCCTTGTCCCCCATGCGGCGGATGACGTCGGGCGGGGGGCCGATGAAGGTGAGGCCGCACTCCCGGCAGACCTCGGCGAAGTGCGCGTTCTCGGAGAGGAAGCCGTAGCCGGGGTGGATGGCCTCGGCCCCCGTGATCTCGGCGGCGGAGATGACGGCGGAGATGTTCAGGTAGGAATCGCGGCTGGGAGGGGGGCCGATGCACACGTCCTCGTCGGCGAAGCGCACGTGCAGGCTGTGGGTGTCGGCCGTGGAGTACACGGCCACCGTCTTGATCCCCAGCTCGCGGCAGGCCCAGATGATGCGGAGGGCGATCTCCCCCCGGTTGGCGATCAGGATCTTGCGGAACACGCGGCGCTCAGGCGGAGACCGGGCGCAGCCGGAAGAGCACCTCGCCGTACTCGACGGGCTGGCCATTGGCGACCCGGATCTCCACCACCTCGGCGTCGATCTCCGACTCGATCTCGTTCATGAGCTTCATGGCCTCGACGATGCACAGCACCTGGCCCTTGCGCACCCGCGTGCCCACCTCCACGAAGGCAGGGGCCTCCGGGCTCGCCGAGCGGTAGAAGGTGCCCACGATGGGAGAGCGCAGATCGACGAAGCCGGCCTCCGCGGGAGGCGGCGCCGCCTCCGCCAGGGCCGCCGGGGGCGCCGTGGAGGGAGGGACCAGCTCCGAGGGAGCCGCCGCCGGGGCGGGTGCCGCCGGGGCCGTGGGGGGGGCGGGCGCGACCACGAAGACCGGGGCCGCCGGCGCGGCCGCGGTGGCCGCGGTCTCCTTGACGAGCTTCAGCTTGAGGTCGTCGGTCTCGAGCTCGAAGGTGGCCAGGTTGCTGCGAGACACGAACTCGATCAACTCGCGCAGCTGCTTGGGATCCATGGGGGCGAGAGGGTACTACAGCTCCCGCAGCACCCGCGCCGCCGCCCCCCGCAGCAGCCAGCGGGCCCGGCCGGCCTCCGCATCGGCGGCGAGCGCGAGCAGCAGGCCGTACTCGGGGGTGACCGCCCGGTACAGTAGGGTTCCCCATCCCCCGCCCCACGACAGCTCGGCCGCCGGGTCCAGGCCGGCCTCGCGGTGGGCCGCCGCCGACCTCCGGACCAGGTCGGCGGTGGCGGCGCCGATCAGCTCCCAGGTGGAGCCGGACTCCCCTCCGCCGGCCACCAGCATCCCGTCCCCGTCCACCAGGAGCGCGGCACGGGCGCCGGGAAGCCGGCGGCGCAGGTCGCTCAGGATCTCATCGAGCATGGCGGACCACGGCGTCGAGGAACCGCTGCAGGCGGCGGCGTGCGGCGGCGCTGGCCGGCGGCGACGCTCCGCCGGGGAGGCTGGCGAGGAGCTCGCGGGCCTCGGCGTCTCCGGGACGGCGCGCCAGCACCGCGCGCAGGATCCTCACCGCCCCCGCGGCATCCCCCTGCTCCGCGCGCAGGCGCGCGTGGGTGACCGTCTCCAGCAACCTGGACTCCCCGAAAGACGAAGCCCCTCCGCGGACGCTTCCGCGAAGGGGCTCCCCGTCTTCACTCCCGCGAGAGCGCGGGGAAGTCTAGCCCAAAGCTCAGAAGGAGCAGGCGCCTCCCACCGACATCGTCCGGCCTCCCTGGGCGGTGACGGGCTCGCCCGACACGGCCCGCCCGTGGAAGGTCATGAAGATGTTCGCGGTGTGCCCCTGCATGGCCACGGTGAAGTCGCCGAAGGCGATGGGGCCGAGGGTGACGGCGACCGTACCGCCGATGGGCACCGTGCCCGCCAGGCTGAACTGGCGGTCCGGGGTGACGATGGACGGGTCGTCCCAGGTGTAGTGCATGTTGACGTAGAGCAGGGTGATGTCGTTGAAGGGGCTTCCCAGAGCGGCCTCGCTCTTGGGCTTGTTCCCCAGGGTGGCCTGCATCTCCGAGATGGTGACCACGCACGTCCCGTCGCTGATGTCCCCCCCGGCGTTCGCCGTGGGGTTGGTCATGGTCAGGATCTCCAGCACGGAGTTGGCATCGTCCGGGTCGTCCAGGGTGGGCGACTCGCCGTTGCACGCGGGAAGGCCGAGCAGGGCCAGCGCCAGCAGGGGAAGCAGGTTCCTCATCTTCAGGTTCCTCATGTCGGTTCCCCCTCCTAGCCAATCTTCATGATCTTCGGGGTGATGAAGATCAGGAGCTCACGGTTCTCGTTGGTGATGTTGCGGGTCTTGAACAGCCAGCCGAACACCGGGATCTTCCGGAACCAGGGCACCCCCGTCTCGCTCTGGCCCTCGTTGACCGTGAAGATACCGCCGATCACGGTGGTGCCGCCATCGGCGATCAGCACCTTGGTCTGGGCCCTCTGGGTGTTGATGGCGGGCACGTCGCCCACGCTGTTCACGAAGTCGGGGGAGTTGTTCTCCACCTGCACGTCCAGGATCACCGTCCCTTCGGCGGTGATCTGGGGGGTGACCGCCAGGCGCAGGGAGGCGGAGACGAACTCGACGTTGATCTCGGTCGCGGTGGTGTTCACCACCGGGATGCGCACGCCCTGCTCGATCTCGGCCCGCTCGTTGTTCTGGGTGGCGATCTTGGGCGAGGAGAGGATGCGGCCCCGTCCCTCCGTCTCCAGGGCGTTCAGGGCCACGTCCAGGGTGAAGGAGTCGAGGATGTTCCCGAACTTGAAGGCCAGGTTGCTGGCCTCGCCCGCGCCGGGCAGGTTCAGGCCGTACTTCACGGAGGCGTTGTGGGGGAAGGAGAGGGGCGTGGAGGTGCCACGGGAGGCGTCGGCGATGGCGGAGAAGCCCCAGACCACCCCGAAGTCCTGGACGAACTGGCGGGAGGTCTCCACGATGCGGGCCTCGATCATCACCTGCGGCGTCTCGGTGTCCAGCGTGCCCAGCAGGGCCTCGATGGGCTCCACCCGCTTGGGGATGTCGCTCACGATGAGGGTGTTGGTGCGCTCGTCGATGATGACCTTGCCGCGGGGGGAGAGCACGCCACCCTCGCGCACCACCCGCTCCACGTCCTTGGCCTTGGCGTAGGAGAGGGTGCGGGTCACGGTGACCGGCTCCACCTCCAGCTCCTTGGCCTCCTTGAGCTGCTTCCGGGACGCCGCCTCCGAGGCCAGCTTGGAGGTGGGGGCGATGCGGATCACGTTGTTCTCGACGATCTTGTCCAGGGCGTTGTTCTTGAGGATGATGTCCAGCGCCTGGTCCCAGGGCACATTGTCCAGGACGATCGTCACCTTTCCGTCCACCGAGGGATCGAGCACGAAGTTCAGGCCCGAGATCTCGTGGAAGAGGCGGAAGACCTGCTTGAGGTCGGCGTCCACCAGGTTCAGGGAGATCTTCTTCCCGGTGTAGCGGACGGCGTTGGTCTCGATGGTCTGCATCTCGAAGCTGGGCATGGCCTGGGGCCTGGCGCCCCCGGAGTCGGCCTGGGGTGCGGCCAGGCTGGGCTCCTTCATGTAGGCGGCCAGCGCTTCGGCGGGAAGGGCGCGCTTGGCGGCCGGGGCGGGCGCCTTCTCCTCCAGGATGGAGGTGACGGCATCGTCCGCGGGCGGCGCGTCCTGCCGGGGCGCGTCCGTGGCCGGCGCCTCGTCCACCGGCGCCGGTCCGAAGGCCACCACCAGACCGCTGTCCTTCTTTTCGATCCGGTGCGCCACCGGCCCG
>DASUFT010000129.1:0-7454 GCA_036274395.1 Candidatus Polarisedimenticolaceae bacterium
CTGTACCGGGACCGGCTCAAGGAGGTGAAGCCGGAGGACGTGCAGCGGGTGGCGCAGACCTACCTGAAGCCCCAGAACCGCACGGTGGGTCTGTTCATCCCCACCAAGGAGGCCATGCGCGCGGAGGTCCCGGCGGCCCCCGACGTGGCGGCGCTGGTCAAGGATTACAAGGGAGGGGAGGCGCTCTCCCAGGGGGAGGCCTTCGATCCCACCCCTGCGGTGATCGAGGGACGCGCCCGGCGCGTGACCGTCGAGCCCGGGATCCAGCTGGTGCTCCTCTCCAAGAAGACGCGTGGGTCCACCGTGCAGGTGGGGATGACGTTCCACCACGGGGACGAGGCCAGCCTGCAGGGCCGCAGCACTGCCGCCAGCATGGCCGGCAGCATGCTGATGCGGGGCACCACCAAGCACACCCGCCAGCAGATCCGGGACGAGATCGACCGCCTGAAGGCGCAGCTCCAGGTGTTCGGCGGGGCCACCACCGCCGGCGCCAGCATCGAGACCACGCGCGAGAACCTGGCCGGCGCCATCAAGCTGGCGGCGGAGATCCTGCGTGAGCCTGCCTTCCCGGAGTCCGAGTTCGAGCTGCTCCGGCAGGAGCGCCTGGCCGGCCTCGAGGACGCCAAGAGCGACCCCGGGCAGAAGGCCAACACCGCGCTGGCCAAGCACCTCAACCCCTGGCCCAAGAGCGATCCCCGCTACGCGCAGAGCCCGGAGGAGACGATCGAGGCCGTGAAGGCCGCCACCCTGGAGGAGGCGAAGAAGTTCTACGCCGACTTCTACGGCGGCTCCACGGGGGAGATCGCCATCGTGGGCGACTTCGATCCTGCCGAGATGCAGGTCGTCGTCTCCCAGGCCTTCGCGGGCTGGAAGAGTCTCAAGCCCTTCACCCGCCTGGCCACCACCTACCAGGACCGGCCGCCCCTGCGCACCTCCATCGAGGCTCCCGACAAGGAGAGCGCCGTGTTCCGCGCCGGCCTGCGGGTGGACATGCGGGACGATGCGCCCGAGTACCCGGCGGTGGTGCTGGGGAACTTCATGACCGGCGGCGGCTTCCTCAACTCGCGCCTGGCCACCCGCATCCGCCGCAACGACGGCCTCTCCTACGGCGTGGGGTCGTTCTTCTTCGCCAGCGCCTTCGACAAGGACGCGCTCTTCGGCGCCCAGGCCATCTACGCGCCGCAGAACGCGGAGAAGCTGGTGATCGCCTTCCAGGAGGAGATCGCCAAGGTCCTCGACAAGGGCTTCACCGCGGACGAGATCGCCGAGGCCAAGAAGGGCTGGCTGCAGGGGCGCCAGGTCTCCCGCTCCAACGACCGGGAGCTGGTGCGCACCCTCACCCAGCGCGCCTTCGAAGGTCGGACGCTGGCCTGGGACGAAGAGCTGGAGAAGAAGATCTCCGCCCTGACCAACGACCCCATCCAGGCGGCCATGAAGAAGGTGATCAACCCCGAGAAGATCTCCTTCGTGCAGTCGGGAGACTTCGCCAAGGTGAAGAAGGACGCCACTCCGGGAGCACCGAAGTAGCTTCCGGATGCGGTTCGTACAGGTTCTGACGACGATTGCGCTCCTGTGTGCCTGCCCGGCGCTCGCCGCCGGGCAGGCGCAGGACGCGCGCTACGCGGACGAGATCCGCAAGCACACCACTCGTCCCGAGTTCCTCCCTCCGCTCGTGGACCACCTCCCCGAATCGGACACGGTCCCCTCTCCCCTGGACTTCCTCGGCTACGTGCCGGGCACCCCCGGCAAGCTCACCTACGCCAAGGACGTGCACGCCTACCTGCGCGCCCTGGCGGAGAAGAGCGACCACGTCGAGGTGTTCACCCTGGGGACGAGCGAGGAAGGGCGGGAGATGCTGCTGGTGGCGATCGCAGACGCGGCCACCGTGCGCGACCTCCCCCGCTACAAGGAGATCAACCGCCGCCTGGCCGATCCGCGCACGCTGAAGCCGGAGGAGGCCGCGGACCTCCTGGCCCGCGGCAAGCCCATGTACTGGCTGACCGGGGGCCTGCACTCCCCGGAGACCGGCAGCCCCGAGATGCTCATGGAGCTGGCCTACCGCCTGGCGGTGGAGGACAGCCCGGCCATCCGCGCCATCCGGGAGAACGTGATCACGCTGATCACGCCGGTGCTGGAGGTGGACGGCCGCGAGCGCATGCTCGACCTCATCCGCTGGTGGCAGGAGCACCCCAAGGTGGGGCTCCCGCCCCTCGTCTACTGGGGGCACTACGTCGCCCACGACAACAACCGCGATGCCGTGGGGATGGCGCTGGCCCTCACGAGAAACGTCCTCACGGGGTGGCTGGACTGGCATCCCCAGGTCCTCCACGACCTGCACGAGTCCATCCCGTTCCTCTACGTCTCCACGGGGACGGGGCCCTACAACGCCTGGCTCGACCCGCTGGCGGTGGACACGTGGAAGACGATGGCCCAGCACGACGTCAGCCATCTCACGCGTCTGGGGATGCCTGGGGTGTGGAGCCACGGCTTCTACGACGGGTGGGCCCCCACCTACCTGTTCTACGTGGCCCACGGCCACAACGGGATCGGCCGCTTCTACGAGACCTTCGGCAACTCCACCCCCGATACCCGGGAGCGGCGGGTGGACGCGGCCAGCGAGCGCGCCTGGTACCGCCCCAATCCGCCGTACCCCGTGGTGACCTGGTCGCTCCGCAACAACATCAACTACCAGGAGAGCGGCGTGCTCAGCGCCCTGGGCTGGACCGCCTCCCACGCCAGGGAGCTGCTCGACACCACCCACCAGCTCGCCCGGCGCGCGGTGGCCAAGGCGCGCACGGAGGGACCGGCGGCGTACGTGGTGGACGCGGACCGCCGCCGTGGCCAGGTGCAGAACCTCCTGGATCTCCTGGTGCTGAAGGGGGTCGAGGTCCACCGCACCACCCGCGCCGCCACGATCGAGGAGAGCTGGCCGCCGGCCACGAAGAAGAAGGAAGAAGACAAGGACAAGGAGAAGGGAGCCAAGAAGGAGACCGGTCCGAAGAAGATCGAGGTGGCTGCCGGCAGCTTCGTCATCCGCATGGACCAGCCCTACTCGCGCCTGGCCGATATGCTGCTCGATACCCAGTTCTACCGCACGGACGATCCCCGGCCCTACGACGACACGGGGTGGACGCTCGGCTACGCGAAGAACGTGAACGTCCGCCGCATCGTGAATCCCGCCATCCTGGACGTGGCCATGGAGCCGGTGACGGACTTCGCGCCCAAGCCTTCGTCCTCGAAGGGGCCGACCGCCGTGATCGCCGAAGGGGACATCGATCTCTACCGGTGGCTGTGGAGCGCGAAGACCGACGTCCGCATCGCGGACGCGCCGTTCAAGGCGGGGGACAAGGAGATCGCGCGAGGGAGCGTGCTCCTGGAGCAATCGGCCGATCTGCCCTCCAGTCTCCGCACGGTGTCCCTCGCGAAGGCGCCCGATGTGGCCACGCGTCCTGCCAAGCTTCCGCGGATCGCGCTCCTGCACACCTGGTATCGCACGCAGGATGAGGGCTGGTACCGCCTGGCCCTGGAGAGCCTGGGCATCCCGTACACGTACCTCTCCACACAGCAGGTGGCGCGGATGCCCGATCTCCGCGCGCAGTACGACGCCATCCTGTTCCCACCCTGCGGGTGCGACGTGGACAACATCGTGTGGGGGCTCCCTCCCGGCGAGCCCATTCCATGGAAGAGGACGGACCTCACGCCGAACCTCGGCGGCGTGGATGAGACGGACGACATCCGCCCCGGCCTCGGCCTCGAGGGGATCGCCAACCTCCGCAGGTTCGTGAGCGACGGCGGCACGCTGGTCACGGTGGAGGACACCACCCAGCTCGCCATCCAGTACGGCCTGGCGCGCTGGGTGGAGGTGAAGGAGACCTCCAAGCTGAAGGCGCCGGGGACGCTGCTGAAGGCGGAGGTGGCGGACGCGACCTCCCCGATCGCCTACGGCTACGACGCCACGGTCCCGGTCTACTACGCCGGCGGCCCGGTGATGCGTGTCGGGCTCTTCCACGATCCCGACGAGCCCCGGCAGCGCCCCACCGGCCGCGGCGGCAAGGACGACCCCGACGTGCCGCAGGGGCGCACGTTCGTGGAGACGCCGGTGGGCCCCGACCTCCCGCCGCAGGAGGAAGGCTGGATCCCCGTGGACCGCGACATCGGCCCTTCCCTGCTGCGCGTGCAGCCGCCGGTCGACCAGCGGCCGCGCGTCGTCCTGCGCTACGCAAAAAAGGCGAGCGATCTCTGGCTCTCCGGCATGCTCGGAGGCGGGGAGGAGATCGCAGGCCAGGCCGCGGTGGTGGACGCCCCGCTCGGTCGCGGCCACGTCGTCCTCTTCGGCATCAACCCCATGTGGCGCCAGCAAACGCAGGGGACGTTCGCGCTGGTGCTCAATGCGCTGCTGCACGGGGAGGCGCTTTCGACGGGGTGGGGGACGGAGGAGGGACCGTAAAGGTCGGCTGCGCCTCCACCTCTCCTTGGTCGGTGCGGTGGACGACCGGGCCGTCGCAAAGTGGAGCAACGAGGGCACGACCGCGGGGTCACCGTGTTCCGCCTGGCCGGCGATAAGATCGTATCGCCGAGACCTGGAAGGAGCCGACGTCATGAGCAAGCTCGCCACCGAGATCGCGGTGGACCACGCCCCCACCGCGGAGCGTCTGAATGCGCTGGGCGTCCGCACCTGGCCCATCTGGACCAAGGAAGTCTCCACCTTCCCCTGGACCTACGACGAGCCAGAGACCTGCTACTTCCTCGAGGGAGACGTGGTGGTCACGCCCGAGGGAGGCGTGCCGGTGCGGATCGGGAAGGGCGACCTCGTCACCTTCCCCGCCGGAATGCGCTGCACCTGGGACGTGCGCGGCGCGGTGAAGAAGCACTACCGCTTCGGCTAGGAGCGGGACGCTACCACCCGAACCCGACGGTGACTCCTCCGTGGAACCCGCCCGCCTTCACGTCCTGGGCGACGTTGCCCAGGCCGAAGTCGAGGTCCACCTCGGCGTCGCTCCAGCGGGCATCGAAGCCGAGGTTGAACCGGCTCCCCAGGCGCCAGAAGACGCCGCCCCCGATCCAGGGGCCGATGGCGCTGTCGTCGGCGTCCACGTCGAACACCCCCGTGTCGTACTCGGCCGCGGCGCCGATGAGGGCGATGCCGCCGCCAACGTAGGGATGGGTGTTCCCCACGTCCCAGATCTTCCGCGCGCCGAAGGCGATCTCGAGCGTCCCCGCCGTGAGGGTCGACGTCCCGAAGAAGCTGTCGGGGACGTCCTCCTCGTCCCCGGAGGTCAGGACGTCGGCGGCGATGAGCACGGGCCAGTCCGCTCCTCCGAAGGACATCACCGCCCCGAACTCCGGCTGCTTGTCCACGGGGTCCCAGTCGTCGGAGTCCAAGGACTTCTGTCCCAGGAAGAAGTTCACGTGCCCTTCGGCGTCCGCCGAGACCCCGGGAGAGAAGGCAACGGCGGCCACGAGCAGGGCGGGCAGGATCCAGAGCTTGCGCATGAGCGCCTCCTCGGCTCGAGGACGGTGTGGGATCAGCTGGCGACCGCGGACGCGGTGGCCTGGCAGGTCTTGGCGGCGGCACAGTCGTCGCAGCTCGTCTCCTGCAGGACGGGCAGGCCGCTCTGGTGACGGACGCGTCGCAGCGCCTCCATCATCCCCTTGATCGTGGCCGGGCTCGCCGTGTGCTCCATGGCGCAGGCGTCCTCGGCCGCCGTCTCCGGGTCCACGCCGAACACCTCCACCAGCACGTCCCGGATGGTCTCGAAGCGGCGGAGCATGCACTCGGCGATGGCCACGCCTGCGTCCGTGAGCACCACCACGCCATAGCGCTCGTGCTCCACCAGGCCCATCTCGTGAAGCTTCTTGAGCACGCCGGACACGGTGCCCGGGGTGACGCCCAGGGCGACCGCCAGGTCCCGCGAGCGCGCCACCTCGTTCCGCCCCCGCACCCGGTGGAGCGTCTTCAGGTACATCTCCTGGACCGAGGAGACCGGCTTCTCGCGGTGCATGGGAGGAATGGTAGGGCCGCAGAACAAAGTTTGGCAGCCCGAAAACACGACCCTTTCCGTCCAGTTTTCGGGCCGGCGAACACTGTTCGGCCCCCCGAACTCGCGCTAGATTCCTCGTCCTGACAAGGAGCGCGCGATGTCCCCTCTCGCCAACGTCCCCATCGGAAGCCGGTGCCGGGTGGTCGCGGTCTCGGGCACCGATCCCATCGCGCAGCGCCTCATGGAGATGGGCCTGGTGGAGGGGACCGAGCTGCAGGTGGTGAAGCTGGCGCCGCTCGGCGATCCCATGCAGATCACCGTGCTCGGCTATCACCTCACGCTGCGCAAGACCGAGGCTGCGCGGGTGCAGGTGGCGTTTTGACCGAGGCGCTCCGCCAGACGGCGGGGCGCGACCTGGCGCCCCGCACGGTGGCGATCCTGGGGAACCCCAACACCGGGAAGACCACGCTCTTCAACGCGCTCACCGGGCTCTCCCAGAAGGTCGCGAACTACCCAGGCGTGACCGTGGAGCGCAAGGCGGGGCGGTTCGCGCTGGCCGGCCGCACGGTCGAGCTGGTGGACCTCCCGGGCACCTACAGCCTGGCCGCCCGCTCGCTCGACGAGGCGATCGCCGTGGACGTCCTCCTCGGGCGCCTCCCCGGCGAGACCCCCATCGATGCCGTGGTCGCGGTCGTGGACGCCGGGAACCTCGACCGCAACCTCTTCCTCGTCTCCCAGCTCCTGGAGCTGTCCCTGCCCGTTGTGGTGGCGCTCAACATGATGGACGGCGCGGCGCGGCGGGGGATCGAGGTGAACGTCGAGGCGCTGTCCGCCCGCCTGGGCGTGCCCGTGGTGCCCCTGCGCGCCGATCGTGGCGAAGGGGTCGAGGGGCTGAAGGCCGCGATCGACCGGGTGCTCTTCACCGGAGAGCCCGCGCCTCCGCCGCGCATCGCCTATCCGGACGCGCTCCGCAGGGCGCTCGATCAGCTCGTCCCCACCGCGCGCCGCACCAGCCGTCCCGAGCTGCTGCGCGCGCTGGTGGACGTGGGCGGCCCCGCGGAGAAGCGCCTGACCCAGTTCTCCGGAGCGTTCTGTGCGGCCCAGCTCGCGCAGGCGCGCCGGGAAGCGCTGGCCCACGGCCCCCTGGCCGGCCTGGAGTCGGCGGCCCGCTACGCCTGGGTGCGCGCACAGCTCGAAGGGACCGTGGTCAAGCCCGAGGTGCCGCGCCGCACGCTCACCGAGCGCATCGACGCCGTCCTCACGCACCGCGTGCTGGGCCTCCTCGTGCTCGTGCTGGCCCTGGGGAGCCTCTTCCAGGCCCTCTACCTGGGGGCGGCGCCGCTGGTGGACGGGATCGACTGGATCTTCGGGCGCCTCTCTGACGGTGTCGCCGCCGTGGTTCCGCAGGGACCGCTGCAGAGCCTGCTCCTGAACGGCGTCCTCGGGGGAGCGGGGAGCGTCGTCGCCTTCCTG
>DASUFT010000130.1:0-15271 GCA_036274395.1 Candidatus Polarisedimenticolaceae bacterium
CTGGGCCTTCGAGAAGTTCCCCGCCACCAGCCCCGTGCTGGGGACGCAGATGAAGTCGGTGGGGGAGGCCATGGCCATGGGCCGGACCTTCAAGGAGGCCCTGCAGAAGGCCATCCGCTCCCTGGAGATCGGCCGCTTCGGGCTCCTCTCGGACGGAGCCGGGCGCATCGACCCCACCCGTCTCAAGGAGAAGCTCCTCACCCCCAACTGGGAGCGGGTCTTCTACATCGCCCACGCCCTGCAGTCCGGATGGTCGGTGGACTCGGTGGCGGAGGCCACCGGCGTCGATCCCTGGTTCCTCTCCCAGATGGAGGAGATCGTGGAGGTGGAGGGGCGGCTGCGCTCCTTCTCCCTGCTCGACCTCCCGCCCGAGCTGCTGCACCGGGCCAAGCGCTACGGCTTCTCCGACCGCCAGATCGGCTTCCTCACCGGGAGCAACGAGCAGGAGGTGCGCGCCCGCCGGGAGTCCCTGAACATCCGCGCCGTCTACAAGCGCGTGGACACCTGCGCCGCGGAGTTCTCGGCGGAGACGCCCTACCTCTACTCCACCTACGAGGAGGAGGACGAGGTGTTCCCCACCTCCCGCCGCAAGGTGATGATCCTGGGGGGCGGCCCCAACCGCATCGGGCAGGGGATCGAGTTCGACTACTGCTGCTGCCACGCCTCGTTCGCCCTCCGGGAGGAGGGGATCGAGAGCATCATGGTCAACTGCAACCCGGAGACGGTCTCCACCGACTACGACACCTCGGACCGGCTCTACTTCGAGCCCCTCACCCTGGAAGACGTCCTGCGCATCGTGGAGGTGGAGAAGCCCGAGGGGGTCATCGTGCAGTTCGGGGGACAGACCCCGCTGCGCCTGGCGCTCCCCCTGCAGGCGGCGGGCGTGCGCATCCTGGGAACCTCGCCGGACAGCATCGACCTGGCGGAGGACCGGCGCCGCTTCGGCGAGCTGCTCCGGGAGCTCGGGATCCCCGCTCCCCAGTGGGGGACGGCACGGTCGCTCGAGGAGGCTCGGTCGGTGGCGGGGGGCATCGGCTACCCGGTGCTGGTGCGGCCCTCCTACGTGCTGGGCGGGCGCGCCATGTTCGTCACCCACGACGAGGCCACCCTGGCCGAGACCATGCGGCGCGCCGTGGAGGCGAGCCCCGAGCACCCCGTCCTCCTCGACCGCTTCCTGGAGGACGCCTTCGAGATGGACGTGGACTGCCTGGCCGACGGCACCGACGTGGTGATCGGCGGCATCCTCCAGCACATCGAGGAAGCGGGCGTCCACTCCGGCGACTCGGCGTGCGTCATCCCCCCCTTCCATCCCAAGGTGCAGGAGCAGATGGCGCGGGTGCGCGACTACACGCGACGTCTCGCCCTCGCTCTGCAGGTGCGGGGGCTCATGAACGTGCAGTACGCCATCAAGGACGGGGTGGTCTACGTCCTGGAGGTGAACCCGCGCGCCAGCCGCACCGTGCCCTTCGTGGCCAAGGCCACCGGAGTGCCCCTGGCCAAGATCGCCGCCAAGCTCATGGTGGGCCGGACGCTCCGGGAGCTGGGGCTGACCGAGGAGCCCAAGGTGTGGGGGCGCTTCGTCAAGGAGTCGGTCTTCCCCTTCACCAAGTTCCCCGGGGACGATCCCATCCTCGGTCCGGAGATGCGCTCCACCGGGGAGGTGATGGGCGTGGGGCGCGACTTCGGGGCCGCCTTCGCCAAGGCCCAGTACGGGACGGGGGTGGGCCTTCCCCTGCAGGGCACCGTCTTCATCACCGTGAACGACAAGGACAAGGGGACCGTGGTGCCGATCGCGCGCGGCCTCGCCGAGCTCGGCTTCCAGCTCGTGGCCACCGGCGGCACCGCGGAGGCGCTCGCGGCGGCGGGCCTCACCTGCCAGACCGTCTACAAGGTGAACGAGGGGCGTCCCAACGCCGTGGACATGATGAAGAACGGCGAGATCCAGCTCATTCTCAACACGCCCCTGGGACGGGACTCCTACTTCGACGAGAAGGCCCTGCGGCGCACTGCGACCCAGCGCGGGATCCCGCTGATCACGACGCTTTCCGGCGGTCACGCCGCCGTGGAGGCCATCCGCTCCCTGCAGCGCGGACCGCTCGAGGTGCGCTCGCTGCAGGAGGTCTACGCCGAGGCCGGGGCTCCGACGACCTAGGGATTTTCTGGCTTTTCGCAGACCCTTTTTCCTCGTATAGATGCCCGAACGTCCGACAGAGGGGACTCCCATGAGAGCCGTCTTGTTCGCCGCCATGCTGTGCCTCGTCGCCTCCCCGGCCGCCGCGGCCGAGCAGGTCTTCGTCAACATCACCTCCATCCCCGGGGAGAGCACGCAGGTCGGCCATGCCAACTGGATCGACGCCTTCGCCCTGAGCCACGACATGACACGGCCCGGTGGGGGGTCGCCGAACTTCTCGGAGGTCAGCGTGCTGAAGGCCACCGACCGTGCCACGCCGGCGCTCCACCTCGCCGGCGCTCTCAGCACCAATCTGGGCCTGGTCACCATTCAGGTGTGTGGCACCGCGGCGGGGCTCCCCAGCCGCTGCTACTACAAGATCGAGCTGAGCAACACGCGCGTGCAGTCCGTCTCGGTGGCGGAGAGCGCGTGCTCCGGGGACGGCTGCACGCCGGCGCAGACGGAGAGCGTGTCCTTCTCGTTCACCCGCATCAAGTGGTATTACACGGATCCGGCTGGAAACGAGGGCAGCCGCTGCTTCGACCTCACGACCTTCACCTCATGCTGAGGACGGCACCCTTCCTGGCGCTGGCGGCACTCCTGACGCTGCCGGCCTGGGGCACCTGTCCGGACGACGCGCCCTCCGTCCAGTCGTCCGCCGCCCGACTGGCCGCGATCCGGCAAATGGTGGCGGGGGGCCGGGTTCCCGCCCAGCCGCGCTGGCAGTCCGGCCCGCCGAGGACGACCGACGGCGTGCCCATGTGCGACCTGAAGCGCCCCTTCCGCGAGCGCACGGCACGCCTCCAGTCTTCGGTGTCGCTCTTCGCGCCCTCCGTGCCCCGGCCGGACCTGTGGCTCCCCGTCCAGGAGCGCGCCCTGCTCACCGCAGGATGCCCGTGCGATCCCGCGAGCTCGCCGGGACGTCTGGAGGACGCACCGCTCCGCCTGTCCAAGGTGGTTGCGTCGTCGAGCGTGATGCTCACGTGGACGTCCTCCTGCAGCCCCGGTGCGGAGGACTACGCCGTCTACCAGGGATCGGTGGGGAGCTTCGCCTCCCACACGGCGGCCACCTGTTCCACCAGCGGCTCCACGGCGTGGACGCTCACCCCGGGGAGCGGGAACCGGTATTTCCTGGTGGTGCCCCTGTCCGCGACGGAGGAGGGGAGCTACGGGAACCGGAGCGACGGCTCCGAGCGGCCGGCGGCCGCGGGCCCCTGCCGCGCGAGCCAGCGGATCAGCGCCTGCCCCTGAGCTTTCCCAGCAGGTCGGACGTCGCGTGGTCCTTGGGGTCGCCCACGATGGCCACGCGGATGCCCAGCTCCCGTGCCACCTCCCGTTCGGGAACGGTGTCCGCCGTGTAGTCCGTTCCCTTGCAGTGCACGTCGGGCCGCAGCGCGCGCAGGAGCGGCTCCACCGTGCGGTCGGCGAAGAGCGTCACGAAGTCCACGCAGGAGAAGCCGGCCACGAGCTCCGCCCGCTCCCCCTCCGGCACCACCGGCCGTCCCTCTCCCTTGAGGGCGCGGGCTGAGACGTCGGCGTTGATCGCCACCACCAGGAGATCCGCTTCTGCCTTCGCCCCTTCGAGATAGCGCAGGTGTCCGACGTGGAGGAGATCGAAGAGGCCGTTGGCGAGGGCGATGGTGCGGCCGGCGGCGTGAGCGGCCCGGACCCGATCCTTCAGCTCCGCCAGCGGGAGCACCTTCACGCCGGGACTTCCTGGAGCGCGCGTCGCAGCTCCTCGGGGGAGACGGTGGCCGTCCCCGCCTTCATCACCACCAGGCCCGCGGCCACGTTGGCCAGGCGGGCGGCCTCCGGGAGGGGAGCTCCCGCCGCCACCGCGAGGGCGAAGGTGGCGATCACCGTGTCGCCGGCGCCGGTGACGTCCGCCACCTCGTCGCTCCCGTGGGCGGGGAGGACGAGCGGGCTCTCCCCCCGCTGGAACAGCACCATGCCCAGGGCCCCGCGGGTGACGAGCGCGGCCCGGTTCCCCGTGGCCTGGAGGAGCGCCGGGCCCGCCGCCAGGACGGCGGCCTCGTCGGGGAGGGGCCGGCCCAGGACGCGCTCCACCTCTTCCTGGTTGGGCGTGCAGGCGAGGACGTTCCGGTAGTCCGCCACCCGGGCGCGCGAGTCCACGAGCACGGGCCCGGCGAAGCCCGGCGCGCCCTTCTTCAAGATGTCCGGGGTGGCGGCGCCGTAGCCGTAATCCGCCACCACCAGCGCTTCCCCCTCCTGGAGCGCCACCCGCAGCCGCTCTGCCAGCGCGTCCTCGAGCGCGGGGGAGAGCGTGCCGTGCACCGCCCCCCGGTCCACGCGCACCACCTGCTGGCGGCGGGTGTGCACGCCGCCGGCGAGGACGCGGCTCTTGGTGGGCGTCTCCCACCCCTCGGGGGAGAGCAGTCCCTCCGCGGGGACGCCTGCCTGCCGGAACTGCCCGGCGAGGGCGTTCCCCGAGGCGTCCCTCCCCAGCAGGCCCACCGGCACGGGCTGGGCGCCCAGGGCGTGGAGGTTGGCGACGGCGTTGGCACCTCCTCCGGGAACCGTCACCGTGCGGGTGTGCTGCAGGATCAGCACCGGGGCCTCGCGCGAGACCCGCGCGATGTCGCCGTGGACGAACTCGTCCGCCACCAGGTCGCCGAGCACGACCACGCGCCGGCCGGCGAAGCGTGCGATCCAATCCTGGAAGCCGGTCAAGGGCGCTCCGCTTCCGAGCCCGTCGGGGCGAGGGGGCGCCCCTCCCGGGCCAGGATCCATTGCACCGCATCCAGGAGGTCCTCGCACACCTGATCGGGCTGCACGGTCCAGCGGTGCCCCTGGTACTGCAGCTCCCCGCGGCCGTAGCCGGTGAGGACGAGCACGGTGGTCGCGCCCACCGCCCTGCCCGCACCGAGGTCCTTCACCGTGTCCCCGATCATGTAGGAGGCGGCGAGGTCGATGCCCATCTCCTCCCTCGCGCGCAGGAGCATGCCCGGCCCGGGCTTGCGGCAGTCGCACACACGCCGGTAGGTCTCGCTCCCCACCTCGGGGTGGTGCGGGCAGTAGTAGATGCCGTCCACCCGCGCCCCCGCCTCCGCGAGCTGGTGGCGCACCGCGTCGTGCACCTCGTGGACCAGCGCTTCGTCGAAGTAGCCTCGGGCCACGCCCGCCTGGTTGGTGACGATGACGGCCTGGAAGCCGGCCTCGTTTGCCAGGCGGATGGCCGCAGCGCTGCGCGGCAGGAGGCGCACGCGGTCCACGTGGTTGACGTAGCCCACCTCCTCGCACACGGTGCCGTCCCGGTCCATGAAGATCGCGCGGCGCCTGGTCATGCCTCCTCACTTCTCCGAAGGGGGGACCGTCTTCCAGCGCCGGTGCATCCACAGCCAGTACTGCGGATCCCGCCGCACCCACTGCTCGAGGATCCGGGTGCACGCAGCGGTGAGGCGCGCGACGTCCGCCGCCCGGTCGCCGGTGCTCGTCGCCTCGATGACGGGCCCGTAGATGATACGGTACCGGCCGTCCCCGCGGGGGAGGCAGGACACCGCGATCAGCGGTGCGCCGGTGCGCAGGGCCAGGGTGGCCGGGGTGGGCGTGGTGGAGGCCGGGCGGCCGAAGAAGGGGACGAACACGCCGCTCTCGCGGGCGTCCTGGTCGATGACGATGGCCACCCCTCCCCCTCCCGCCAGCGTCTGCAGCATCTCCCGCACCGCGCTCCGCTTGGGCACGACCGTGTTCCCCGAGCGCGTGCGCAGGCGCGCCAGCATCCCTTCCAGGACGGGGTTGTCCAGGGGGCGGGTGACCAAGGTCATGGGAAGCCCGAGATAGCCCTGCACCAGCGCCGCCAGCTCCCAGTGGCCGAAGTGCCCGGAGAAGAGCATCACGCCGTGGCCCCGGGCGTAGGCCTGGCGGGCGAGCTCGATCCCCTCCACCTCCACCAGGCCCTGCACGGAGGCGGCATCGAGCTGCAGGACGCACAGTGCATCCACCGTGATCCGTCCGAAGTGGCGCCAGCAGGCCCGCTGCAGGCGCGTGCGCGCCCGGGCATCGAGCGTGTCGCCCAGCGCCCGCTCCAGGTTCTCGGCGGCGATGCGGCGGTGCCGGCGGTCGACGGCAAAGCCCAGCAGCCCCGCCAGCGATCCCGCCGCCAGCATGGCGCGGCGGGGGAAGACGCGCGCCGCCGCCAGGAGCAGGCGGAAGGCGGCGGCCTCCAGGGCGTGCCGCAGCCTCACGCGCGCTTCTCCAGCGCTCCCGCCAGCAGGGTGCGCAGGCGCTCGGGCTCGTGTGGCACCGCCTCGATGCGCAGGGCCAGGACCTCCGGGAGCGAAGCCGGCGCGGGAAGGCGCACCAGGTCCTTCTCGGTGGTGACGGGGACCGCGCCGTGCCTCCGGGCCAGGGCGGCGATCTCCGCGAGCTCGGCGGGCAGGAAGCGATGGTGGTCGGGGAAGCGCCGCTCCTCCCGCACCTCGACCCCTTCCCGCACGAGGTCGACCAGGAAGCTGTCGGGGCTGCCGATCCCGCAGAACGCCACCGCGCGGGCGGGGGACGGCCGCGCGCTCCCTGCGGCGTCCACGAAGCCGGTGGCACGGTGACCGGCGCGCAGCAGGGGCACGTCCCCGGCATGGCGCCGGATCACGCGCTCGAGGAAGGGCAGGGGCTCACCTGGCCGGCTGCGGGTGAGGATCACGGCGTCCGCGCGCCTGAGGCTCGCCACCGGCTCGCGCAGGGGACCGGCGGGGAGCAGCCGGAAGGCGCCGAACGGATCGTGGGAGTCGAGGAGCACGAGATCGAGATCGCGCGCCAGTCGCCGGTGCTGGAATCCGTCGTCCAGCACCACCACGTCGGCCCCCACCCCCCGTGCAGCCCGCGCGCCTGCCAGGCGGTCGGAGCCGACGACGACCAGGACGCCGGGGAGGCGCCGCGCCAGGAGGACCGGCTCGTCGCCGGCCACGCGCGCGGGGACGAGCGGGCCAGCGCCCCGGGAGACGACGCACGGACCGCGGCCGCTCGATCCGCCGTACCCCCGGCTGACGATGGCCGGGCGGCGTCCGTGCTCGAGCAGGCTCGCGGCGATCCACGCCGTGAGCGGCGTCTTGCCGGTCCCGCCCACGGTGAGGTTCCCGACGCTGATCACGGGGATGCCCGGATGCACGGCGGCGCCCGGCCGGTCGTAGCGGTGGTTCCGCCAGGCGACGGCGGCGCGGTAGGCGAGGGCGGGGGGGGTGAGCAGCGCCACCGCCAGCGGGTGCTCGGGAAACGTCAAAGCAGCTCCTCCAGGAGCGCCGTGGTGCGGGCGAGGGCGCCGCGGTTGGCGTCCAGCACGCGGCCTGCCGCCTCCACCATCGCCGCCCGCGCGGCGGGATCGCGCAGCAGCGCGCTCCAGGTCGTCCCCAGCGCGGCGGCGTCGGCCACCCGGCGGGCGGCCCCCGCGGCGAGAAGTGCCTGTGCCGGATCCTCCACGTGCGCGGTGTGTGGGCCGAAGAGCACGGGCGCCCCCGCAGCCGCGGGCTCCAGCACGTTGTGCCCTCCCACGGGGACGAGGCTTCCTCCCACGAACGCCACGGTGGCCATGCCGTACAGGCGCGCCAGCTCGCCCACGCCGTCCACCACCAGCACGTCCGCCGCTCCCGCCGCCCCGTCGTCGCCGCTGGAGAGGGCGTGCGTGCGCAGGCCGCGCGCCCGTGCCAGGTCCGCCGCCCGGTGGGCGCGCTCCGGGTGGCGCGGGGCCAGCACCAGGAACGCCTGCGCTCCCTCCTGCCGGACCGCCAGGAAGGCGTCGAGGACGGGCCCGTCCTCTCCCTCGCCGGTGGATCCCGCCACGAGCACCGGCCGGGAAACGGGAAGGCCGAAGCGGAGCCGAAGAGATGCGGGGTCGAGCGCGGGCACGGGGAGGTCGTACTTGAGGTTTCCGGTCACCGTGACCGTCTCCGGACGGGCCCCCAGCGCGAGCAGGCGCTCGGCGTCGCCGCTGCTGCCGGCGCCGATGCGGTCCAGGGCACCGAGGAGCGGACGGTAGAGCGCGCGCAGGCGGCGGTAGCGTGCCATCCGCTCCGGGGCCAGGCGCGCATTGACCAGCGCCAGCCGGCAGCGCGCCGCGGCCGCCTCCCGCACCAGACCCGGCCACAGCTCGGTCTCGATGAGGGCGAGCGCCGCCGGCGAGACCGCCCGCAGCACCGGCCGCACGCGTCGCCGCTGGTCGAGGGGGGCGAAGAAGGACGCGTCCACGGCAGGAGGCTGCGGCAGCGCGGCGCGCCCGGTGCGGGTCACGCAGGACACGCTCACCGCGATCGCGGGGCGCGCGGCCCGGATCGAGCGCGCGAGCAGCCCCGCCAGGCGGGCCTCCCCCACGGAGGCGCCGTGGAGCCACAGGCCGCCCTCCCGCACGTGGGGGAGCGCCCTACCCAGGCGCTCCTCCCATTCCCGCTGACGGTCCGGGGCACGGCGGACGTCCCGCGCGGCGTAGGCCCGCGCCAGGGGAAAAAGCACCGACAGCAGCGCATCGTAGAGGGCGAAGGAGAGGCTGGAACCTGCGGAAGGGGCGGTCATGGGGCGGCCGCAGAGTCTACCACCCGGCCGGAGCGGACCCTATATTCCCCGTCTGACGCCGAGGTGGCCGAGGTGCCGAGCTCCGCTTTCCACACGTCCCGTGAGACCTTCCAGCGCCGGGGGAGGATCGCCCTGGTGCTGGCGGCGGTGCTCACCCTGGTCGGTCTGGCACCCCTGGCGTCGGTGGCCTGGAAGCTCATCGACATCAACCGGGAGGCGCTGAAGGGCTCCACCCAGGAGTACCAGCTGCTGCTGGCCCGCTCGGTGGCCCGGGAGCTCGACGTGCACGTGCAGGCCTTCCAGACGCAGGTGGCCCGGGTGGCGCGTGCTCTCGGTCCCGCCGCCGCGCGCGACGGCTCCCTGCGGTCCTCGCAGGTGCGGGCGATGCTCTCGGAGCTGGCGGACGACCGGATCGTGTACCTGCGTTACGCCGACCTGCAGGGACACGCGGTGGACAGCGCCTCCGGCTCGCGGGTTCCCAAGAACCTGCAGCCGCTGTTCCTGCAGGGGCTGCGGGAGGCGGCCGAGTCCGTCGCCGACCACCGCGCAGACGGGCCGCAGGTGGCGACGGCGTCGCGCCCCCTGCTCCTGGAGGGGGACGTTCCCCACGCGGCGCTGGTGCTCTCCGCCCCCGTGGTGGGTGGAGGCGCCTTCCGCGGCGTGCTCTCCGCCGTCGTGGACCTGCAGACGGTGTGGGGGGAGGTGGTGCGGCACTATCCCTCCGCCCACCGGATCGCCGCCGTCGACCCCCGCGGCGTTCTCTTTGCCAGCACCGACGGGGACGGCGAGCCCCCGGGGAGCGATCTCTCCGGCGTGCGGCTCGTGCAGCGCTTCCGCTCGTCGCTGGGGCGGAGCATCGAGACCCGTCCCTTCGAGCTGCAGCGCCAGGGAAAGCCGGTGATGCACCTCGGGTCCTACGAGGTCACCGCCCAGGGCTGGGCCATCCTCGTGTACGCGCCGGAGCAGGAGGTCTACCTGCCCGTCTCGTCCATGGTGCAGAGCACGCTCTTCTGGGCGGTGGGGGTGTTCGGCCTCGCCATCCTGGCCGCCGTCGCCCTGGCGGGGACGCTCTCCACGCCGCTGCACCGGCTGGCCTCGGCCTCACGCGCGTTCGCCGCCGGGAATTTCTCCGTGCGGGTGCAGGTGCGCTCGCGCACCGAGATCGGCGAGCTGGCGGACACCTTCAACCGCATGGCCTCGGAGATCGAGGACTACATCCGCAGGCTGAAGGCGGCCATCGAGGAGAAGAACGAGCTGTTCCTGGGGACGATCAAGGCGCTGGCCGCCTCCATCGACGCCAAGGACCCGTACACGCGCGGCCACTCCGCCCGGGTCAACCGTTACTCGCTGGTGCTGGCCCGGCAGCTCCGCCTCTCCGCGCAGGAGATCCGCGACATCGACATCGCCTCCCTCCTGCACGACGTGGGGAAGATCGGGGTGGACGACGCCATCCTGAAGAAGCCCGGCCTGCTCACCCCCGAGGAGTTCGAGGTCATGAAGACCCACACCACCCGCGGCGCCGCCATCATGGCGGAGATCCCCAAGATGAAGGAGATCCTCCCCGGCCTGCGCAGCCATCACGAGCGCTGGAAGGGCGGCGGCTACCCGGACGGCCTGAGCGGAGAGCAGATCCCCCTCATGGCGCGGATCATCGCCGTGGCCGACACCTTCGACGCCATGACCACGGACCGGCCCTACCAGCGCGCCATGACCATGGAGGCGGCGCACGCGCGCATCAACCAGCTGAAGGGCGTGGGCCTGGACGAGCGCGTGGTGGAGGCGTTCAACCGCGCCTTCCTGGCGGGGGAGATCCGGTCCGAGGCGACCGCGGGCGCCGTGGCCGCCGTGGGCTAGAAGGTGAGGTACTCCGGGGCCTCGTCGAGCGTGGTGATGGGCAGGCCCGCTTCCAGCCGGCGCAGCATGTAATCCAGGCGCTCCAGGTCCTTGCCGCGGTTCCACTCGTACCAGGTGAGGGAGGGCGCGCGCACCTGCCGCAGGAGCGGCACCGCGTCCTTCCCCGCCAGCAGCGCGTAATAGACGAGAACCAGGCCATCCCGTCCCTGGCGCCGCTCCACCGAGACGCGCAGGGCCTCGACCATGCGCGGACCGCCGAGCAGCCGCGCACCGTAGGCGGCGCCGTCCCGCAGGGGCCGCAGGGCGAGGGGATCGTAGGCCGCCTCCTTCAGCACCTTCTCCAGCAGGGGGGCCGCCTCGGCCGACCCCGTCCGCCCCAGCTCGCCCAGCAGCTCGCGGTCCTCCCCGAGGTCGCGTCCGAACGCCGCGGTGAGGGCCCGCGCCGCCTCGGCGCCTCCCAGCGCCCCCAGCCGCACGCGCGCCAGGTGGCGCAGCCCGCCGTCGTCGGACTTCAGCAGGGCCGCCCACTTGGCGCGGTCGTCGCCGTTCTCCTTGAGCGCGTCCAGGCGGTGCGCCACGTCGAGGAGATACGCCCGGAGCTCGGGGTCCTGCTCCTTCTCCAGGGCCTTCACGAGGTCCGGGGACACGGCGGTGAACTGCAGCTCCACCAGCGCCTCCCCCAGCACGCGGAAGCGGTCGCGGCGGTCGCCCACGGCCATACGGGAGGGCGTGGCCAGCTCCTGGAGCAGCATCTGCGCGATGCGCCCGCCGGCGCGCCGCTCGCGCCGGATCCCCAGCAGGCGCACGGCGTCCCGGGACACGGGCTCGCGAGGGTCGAGGAGGAGCGCCAGCAGCGTGTCCGCGGGGCCCGGGCCGGGCAGGTGCGCCAGCCCCTCCATGGCCGCCGACACCACCCGGGCATCGGAATCCTGCAGCCCGCCGCGCAGGAGGTTCGCGGCCTTGGGAGAGCGCATGCGGTCGGCCGCCCGCATCATCCAGGACCGGTCCAGGCCGTCGGGCCGCTTCCAGTGACTGACGAAGGCCTCGAGCGCGCCCTCTCCCATCAACTCCGCGAGCACCACGTACAGCTGGCCGCGCACGCTGCCGTCGGTCTCGGTCTCCAGCCGGGCCAGGACCGCCTTCTCCTTCCCCAGGGGACGGAGCGGCAGCAGCGCGTCCGCCGCCGCTTGGCGCTCGATCACGTTGCCGGCATCGAGGTGGGCGAGGACCGGATCGACCACGGCCGGATCGCCGCAGAGGCCGAGCGCCGTGAGCGCGCCGATGCGCACCTGGGTCCGCTCGTCCTCGAGCAGGGAGAGAAGCTTGGCCTGCACCTCCGGCTGGCGCCCGGCGGCCAGCGCCTGCACGGCGGCCATGAGGTCCATGCCACGGGCGGGATCCTGGCGGATGGCGTCGAGGCGCGCGAGCAGCTGCAGGGTCACCTCGCGTCCGCCCACCACGGTCGCGATCTCGAGGAGGGGAACGCCTTCCATCCACGGCATCCGCCCCACGGGCTCCTTCCCCGAGAGCATGAGGTCGAGAAGGTCGGGGACACCGTGCATGGCCAGGGCGTACACGGCGCTCCCCTTCATGGCCCGCTTCATCTTGTTGGCTTCCTCGGCCGTCAGGCGCTCCACCGCCTTCCGCAGCGCCTCCTCGACGCCTTCGCCCTGCAGGTGCCCGAGGGCGTACGCCGCCTCGTGGAAGGTGGCCGGATCCTGCCGGTCCAGCTCGTTCACGAGGTAGGGAATCACCGGCGGCCCCAGCATGAGGAACCGGTCGGCGACGTTCTGGAACTGGAGCTCGCCGCTCTCGCCGGGGGTCTGGAGATCGGTGAGGATGGCCTCCACGGCAGCCCGCACCTTCTCGCGCTCGACGAGGTCGGACACCTCGGAGGAAGGGGCCGGGGGCGCGCTGGAGGCGGACGCCGGGACGACGGCGGTCAGGACCGCCACGGTCAGAAGGACGAAGCGCAATGGGGGGTCCTCCGGGTCCGGGAATATACCGGGAGCGGGGGAACCGGCCAACGAACCTTTGATTTTCGTCCGACCTTCGCCTAGGCTTGGGGCCGGAGGAAGGGCGATGGCGCTCACTCGCCGCCAGCGGGATGTCCTGGAGGTCATCCGGGCCTTCATCGCCCGGCACGGCTACTCGCCGTCCCTGGAAGAGATCGGGCACGCGCTCGGCCTCTCCTCGGTGGCCACGGTCCACAAGCACGTCAGCCATCTCGTGGAGAAGGGACTGGTGCGCCGGGTCTGGAACCAGAACCGGTCCATCGACCTCGTCGACGCCCCGCATCCCTCGAACGGTGGCAGCGGCGCCGCCCTGCCGCTGCTGGGCACGATCGCGGCAGGCTCGCCGCTGGAGGCGGTGCGCTCGGACGAGGAGGTGGCGGTCCCGGCCGACATGGTGCCCGGGGGAGGCCGTCCCGCGTACGTCCTGCGCGTGCGGGGCGATTCCATGATCGACGAGCAGATCCGCGACGGGGACCTCGTCGTCGTGGAGGGCCGGCCACAGGCGCGGGACGGCGAGACCGTGGTCGCCTTGGTGGACGGGCAGGAGGCGACGCTGAAGAGGCTCTACCGCGAGGGGGCGTCGGTGCGGCTGCAGCCGGCGAACGCGGCCATGGGCCCGCTGATCCTTGCCGCCGAGCGGGTGCAGGTGCAGGGGGTCGTCGTGGGCGTGATCCGGAAGTACGCTTAGGCCGTGCACGCCGACGCTCAGCTCCCATGGATTGCGCTCGGTGCCTGGCTGGCCGTGGTCCTGATCCATGGCTTCTGGCGCTCGCGCGGCGAGGGTGCCCCGGATCCCATCCGCCCCTCGGGCCCGCTCGACCAGATGTAGGGAGGCGGCCGCCGCCGTCCTGCTGCTACCCTCCTCCCGCCCGCCAGCCGGGTGTCCGGCAATGATGACGAGGTGACCGTGAGCCGATCCGCACGCTTCCTCTCCCTTTCCATCCTGCTCTGCCTGGCGGCGGCCTGCTCGAAGACCCCGGAGGTCCCCGCCGAGAGCGCGGCGGAGCCGGCCAAGACCCAGGACCCGGCCACGGTCGAGGACCAGAAGACGATCTACGCCATGGGCCGCCTGGCGGCCGAGCAGCTCGAGGCCTTCGCCTTCAACGAGGAGGAGCGCGAGCAGTTCATGAAGGGCGTGCGCGATCAGCTCGAGGGCAAGGGCGAGCCGCTGAAAGCGCAGGACTACGCGCAGCGGATCAACGGGCTGACGCAGTCGCGCCTGGCCATCCTGGCCACCAACGAGAAGAAGAAGGGGGACGCCTACGTCGTGAAGGCCGCGGCCGAGCCGGGTGTGCAGAAGCTCCCCAGCGGGATGATCTACAAGGAAGTCCAGGCCGGCACCGGCCCCAGCCCCAGGCCGATGGACGGTGTGCGCCTGCAGCTCAAGCTCTCGGACATCGACGGCAAGGTGATCGAGAACTCGCTGGAGCGTGGACAGCCGGTGAGCCTGATCGTGGGCAGCGTGGTTCCCTGCCTCAGCCAGGGGCTGCAGCAGATGAAGGCGGGAGGCAAGGCGCACTTCGTCTGCCCGGCCGAGACCGCCTACGGCAATCAGACCCCCGACGCCAAGATCAAGCCCGGGCAGACGCTCGTCTTCGACGTGGAGCTGCTCGAGGTGGTGCCCGACGCCGCGAAGAAGATGGCCGCAGGGCAGGGCGGGCAGCCCGGGCAGCCGGCACAGCGCTAGGGTCCGCCGGGACGGCCGCAGTTTTGCGCTTCCCGTCCCGCGTTGCCGGGTGTAGGGTCGACAGCGAACACGCGTGCGGGGGGTTCTCGATGCCTTCGCCGTGCCCGTCCGGCAGCAAGGCTCTCGCCTGGTGTCTGGCCCTGTGCGCCGTCACGCGCGCGGCCGGCGCGCCCGGTCCCTACGTCTGCGGCAACGGAATCGTGGAGGCCGAGGAGGAATGCGACGACGGGTCGGAGAATGGCGGGGTCAACTCCTGCTGCGAGAGCTGGTGCGCCCGCAGCAGCAAGAGCCCAGACTTGATCGTGAGCGACATCTGGAACGTGACGCGCTTCGGGACCTTGGCAGGGATCACCGCCTATGGGCTGGGAACCGAGGCATGCAATCTCGGTAGCTGCTGGCTCGATTGGTTCGAAGACACCCCGGCGCACCCCGTCATCTCGCAGAACATGTTCCGCCTCAAGGACGGCCGCATCGAGCAGATCGGCCAGTCCTGGGTGAAGCACGGCTTCGGGGCGCTGGACGACGACGGCTGTGGCTCCTGCATCTCGCCCCCCAGCTGGGATCACCTCGGGGTCCACTGCAGCGACCCCTACGACGCCAGCACCAACGGCGCCCAGCGCGTGATGGGCCCGCGATCCGCCGTCGATCCCTATACCGGTGCCTTCCCCTACCCGGATTCCCGCATCAACACCTTCGGAGACGTGCTCTTCAAGCGCTTGCAAGTGCACAACACCGACCTCGATCCGGCGTTGAACCCAGGTGCCGTCTACCTGGTCGAGATCCAGTACGTCACCCCGGACGATCCCGGGGCGAAGAACGGCCGCGACAACGTCTCCTACCGGAAGGTCCTGGTCAGCGCCTCCCCCTACAACCTGGCGCTGTTCGAGCAGACCCAGCGCCGCCAGGCGGGAATCCGTGCCTGGAAGGCGGCCGATCCCGCGGTCGTGGAGACCGACATCGAGCACGAGGGGCTCATGATCCTGGCCGCCAAGGCCACCTCGCTCGGTGGAGGAACCTACCGCTACG
>DASUFT010000131.1:0-18621 GCA_036274395.1 Candidatus Polarisedimenticolaceae bacterium
CGGAGCGCGTCGCGGACTTCGTCCATCTCCACAATCACACCACCTACTCCCTCCTGGACGGCGCCCAGCGCGTGGACGAGATGCTGGCGCGCGCCGCCGACGACGGGCAGACCGCCCTCGCCATCACCGATCACGGCAACCTCTTCGGCGTTCTCGACTTCGCCAAGAAGGCAGGGAAGCGGGGCGTCCGTCCCATCGTGGGCATCGAGGCCTACGTGGCGCCGGGCTCCCGTCACGAGCGGCAGGCGGCGCCGGGGAAGAAGCCCTACTTCCACCTGATCCTGCTGGCCGAGAGCTACACCGGCTACAAGAACCTCATCCGCCTGGCCACCGCCGGCTACCTGGAAGGTTTCTACTACCGTCCCCGCATCGACAAGGAACTACTGCGCCAGCACGCGGAAGGGCTGGTTTGCCTCTCCGCCTGCCTGGCCGGCGAGGTGCCCACCCTGCTGCGGGGCGATCGCTATGCGGACGCCCTGCAGGTGGCGGGGGAGTTCCGCGATCTCTTCGGCCCCGAGCGCTACTGGCTGGAGCTCCAGGACCACGGCCTGACCGAGCAGCAGACGGTGAACGAGGGTTCCGTGCGCCTCTCCCGCGATCTGGGAGTGGGCCTGGTGGCCACCAACGACTGTCACTACTTGCTCCCCAGCGATCACTTCGCTCACGACGTCCTGGTGTGCATCCAGACCGGCAAGACGGTGCACGCCGAGGACCGCATGAAGTACTCCGCCCAGCATTACCTGAAGTCGCGGGCGGAGATGGCCACCCTGTTCGGCTGGATGCCCGAGGCCGTGCACAACAGCGCCGTGGTGGCGGAGCGCTGCGGCTTCGCCTTCCAGAAGTCGCCCCACCAGCTCCCCGCCTTCCCCGTCCCCGACGGGTTCGTGCTCGACGACTACTTCGAAAAGGTGGTGCGGGACGGCTTCGCCGAGCGGGAGCGGGTGTGGCGGCAGGAGGCGGACGCCGGCCGGCTGCGCCATACCCTGGAGGAGTACGGGCAGCGCCTGGACCGCGAGATCAAGACCATCCGGCAGATGGGGTTCGCCGGCTACTTCCTCATCGTCTGGGACTTCATCCGCTTCGCGCGCGAGCACGGCATCCCCGTGGGGCCGGGGCGCGGGTCGGCGGCGGGTTCGCTCTGCGCGTTCAGCATGCGCATCACCGACATCGACCCCATGCAGTACGACCTGCTCTTCGAGCGCTTCCTGAACCCCGAGCGGATCTCCATGCCGGACATCGACATCGACTTCTGCTTCCGCAACCGGGAGCGGGTGATCGACTACGTCACGGGGAAATACGGCCGGGCCAACGTGGCCCAGATCATCACCTTCGGGACCATGGCCGCCCGAGCCGTCATTCGGGACGTGGGCAGAGGACTGGAGATCCCCTACGCCGACGTGGACCGGATCGCCAAGCTCGTTCCCGCCCAGCCCGGGCAGGAGATCACCATCGAGCGGGCGCTGGCCGAGGTGCCCCCTCTCCGGCAAGCCTTCGACTCCGATCCCCGGGTCAAGCAGATGCTGGAGGTGGCACAGCGGCTGGAAGGGCTCGTCCGCCACGCCTCCACGCACGCCGCCGGCGTGGTCATCGCTCCCCGGCCCATCGTGGAGTTCGCCCCCCTCTACAAGGGTGCGGACGACGCCATCACCACCCAGTTCGCCATGGGAGACATCGAGGAGATCGGGCTCCTCAAGATGGACTTCCTGGGCCTGAAGACGCTCACCCTCATCTCCGACGCGGTGGCGTCCATCGCGGCGCAGGAGGGGATGAGGCCGGACGTCGAGCACCTCCCCATCGACGATCCGGCGGTGTACGAGCTGTTCGGCAGGGCGCGCACGGCGGGCATCTTCCAGTTCGAGTCCGAGGGAATGAAGGACATCCTGCGCCGCCTGAAGCCGGAGCGCTTCGAGGACCTGGTGGCGCTGAACGCCCTCTACCGGCCGGGACCGATCGGCGGCGGCCTCATCGACGACTTCATCAAGCGCAGGCACGGCAAGGTGCGGGTGGAGTACCCGCACCCGCTGCTGGAGCCCATCCTGGAGGAGACCTACGGGGTCATCGTGTACCAGGAGCAGGTCATGCAGATCGCCTCGCGCATGGCCGGCTACTCCCTGGGGGAGGCGGACATCCTCCGGCGCGCCATGGGGAAGAAGAAGAAAGAGGCGATGGCGGCCGAGCGAGAGAAGTTCCTGGCCGGAGCGGCCCGGCAGGGGGTGAAGGGATCAGACGCCAGCAAGGTGTTCGAGCTCATGGAGTTCTTCGCCGGGTACGGGTTCAACAAGTCGCACTCCGCCGCCTATGCCCTGGTGGCCTACCAGACGGCCTGGCTCAAGGCCCATTACCCCGTGCACTTCATGGCGGCGCTGCTCACCACGGAGCAGGGGAACACCGACAAGCTCGTGCGCTACGTGAACGAGTGCCGGGAGATGGGCATCGAGGTCCTTCCCCCCGACGTGAACCACTCCGGCCTGGACTTCACGGTGGAGGGAACGCGCGTCCGCTTCGGCCTGGGGGCGGTGAAGAACGCGGGCGAGGCCGCCGCCCGCTCCATCCTCGAGGTGCGGCAGTCGGGCCCCTTCCGCTCGCTGCACGACCTCTGTGCCCGGGCGGACGGCCGGCTCCTCAACAAGCGCGTGCTGGAGTCGCTGGCGCAGGCCGGGGCGCTGGACTCGATGGGCGCGCGTCGCAGCCAGCTGGTGGCCGCCATCGATGCCGCCCTGGAGTACGGCGGGAAGCAGCGCGCGGACCGGGACGCCGGGCAGTCCTCGCTGTTCGGAGGTGAGGCGCATGCGGAGGAGATGCCCGCGCTCCCCGAGCTGCCGGACTGGGACGAGGCCACCCGCCTCGCGCACGAGAAGGCCACGCTGGGCTTCTACGTCTCCGGTCACCCCCTGGAGGCCTTCCGCGACCTCGTCTCCGACTTCGCCACCCACACCACGGCCCGCCTGCGCGACGCCGAGGCCGGAACCGAGATCGCGGTGGCGGGATTGGTCGGCGAGCTGCGGAAGCGCAAATCGAAGAAGAGCGGCAGGTGGTGGGCGGCCCTGCAACTCGAGGACATGGACGGGCAGGTGGAGGTCCTGGTCTTCCCCAAGGCGTTCGAGCAGTACGAGGCGCTGCTGGCCCAGGGTGCGGCGCTCCTGGTGAATGGCAGGCTCGAGGTGGGGGAGGAGAGGGTGAACCTCACCGCGGACGCGCTCACCCCCCTGGAGGAGCTGCGGGAGCGCCGGGCGGAGGCCGTGCAGGTGCGCCTCATGGCCGAGGAGCTCGACCACGCGCTGATCGGACGGCTGCGAAGCGCCGTGGAGGCGCACCGCGGCGAGGTGGCCCTGTTCCTCGAGGTGGGCCGGCCGGGCGACTGGCGCCTGGTGGTGCGGGCGGAACCGTCCTTGCGAGTGGCGCCCTCCCGCGCCTTCACCCGCGCGGTGGAGGAGGTGCTGGGTCCGGGCCGCGTGCGCTACCGGGCCCGTACCGGCATGCCCCCTGCTCAGCGGGCGGAGGCGACCGTCAGCCGGCGATAGGCGGACAGGTGCCGGAGCGCTCCCGGGGCATCGTGCAGCCGTTCCAGCACGCCGGCCAGGTTGTAGTGCGCGTCCGCGTGATCCGGATGCAGGCGGACGACTTCCCTGTACAGCCGCGCCGCATCCTCGAGCGCGCCCCGGTCCTCGAAGGCCACGGCGAGGTTGAACCGCGCCGTGCGATCCTGGGGCCGGGCCGCCAGCGCCAGACGGTAGTGGGCGGAGGCGGCGTCGATCTCCCCGGCGTCGTGCAGGAGCCTTCCCAGGTTGATGTGGGCGTCGGCATGGGCGGGCTCCAGTTCCAGGGCCCGGCGGTAGGCGTCGCGGGCCTCGTCGGCGTGGGAAGCCGCCTCCAGGTCGCAGCCCATCTCGTACCAGTCGTCGGCCGTGACCTGATGGGGGCGGCTGCGCGCCTCGCGCGCCGCCCGCCGCGTCAGCGGAGCCACCTTGCGCGCGAGATCGTTCACCTCGAATCCGAAGTCGAAGTCGAACACGGCCTGGCCGGAGGCGGCGTTCCACAGCGTCCCACCCTCGCGGAGCACGACCTCGTCCCCGGCTGCCGCGATGTTGAGGCCGGCGAGGGAACGGCCCCGGGGAAGGCGCTCCCGGAGGCGCTCCAGCGCGAGGCGAAGCTTGCGCGTGGGGATACGTGCGTCCAGCAGTCCCCGGGCGGTGCGCAGGAGCACGATGTCCTGGAACGAAAGGCGCGCCTCACCCCGCGGACCCCGGCGAGGCTGGAGGAGGCCGGCGCGGACGAACGAGCGCACCCTGGCCTCCGAGAGGCCGAGCAGCTTCGCCACGTCCTTGGGGGAGTAACCGGCGCGGGAGAGGGGGGGCCGCGGGCTGGGCACGGGGCCCCTAGCGCGAGGCCTTCGTCTTCTGCGCGGCGGCGGCGCGAGGGGCGCGCTGGGCCGGCTTGCGCTCCACGGCGGGTGCGGTGGCCTGCAGGCTCGCCTTCAGCGCCTGCATGAGGTCGATGACCTGGGCCTGGGGAGCTTCCGCGGGAGGGGCCGTGATCTCCTGGCCCTGCACCTTCTTCTGGATCTGCTCCACGATCCGCTTGCGGACTGCGTCCTCGTAGCGCTCGGGCTGGAAGCGGTCGGAAGCGATCTGCTCCACGAGCTTGACCGCCAGGTCCAACTCGGCGTCCTTCACCTCGGCGTTCCCCAGGGGGACGTCCGCCATCGAGCGGACCTCGTCGGCGTAGTGGAGCTGCTGCATCACCAGGCCCCTCTCCTGGGGCCGCACCAGCACCAGGTACTGCTTGCCCCGGGCGGTGTAGCGCGCCAGCGCCGCCCGCCCCGTCCGGCGCATGGCCTCGGCGAGCAGGGAGTAGGCCTTGTCCCCGCCCTTGTCCGGTCCCAGGAAGTAGGCGGTGTCGAAGTAGAGGGGGTCGACCTGTGCGGCGGGCACGAACTCCGCGATCTCGATGGTCTGGGTGGCTTTCTCCTGGAGGGCCTTGATCTCCTCGTCGGTGAAGCGGACGTACTGGTCCTTGGCGAATTCGTACCCCTTGACCATGTCCTCCCGGGGGACGACGACCTCCTCCTGGGGACAGACGTACTGCTGCTTGAGGCGGGAGCCGCAGGTCTTGTGCAGCGTGTTGAAGTGGATCTGGCTCCCCGTCTCCGCCGTGGCGTAGAGCTTCACCGGGATGGACACCATCCCGAACGAGACCATCGCCGTTCCCATCGGCCGGGCGCTCATGGGGGCCCAATATATTAGGATCGCCCCCGCGTGCCAAGCGTGCGGCTGCACCTGGGGACCAGCGGGTTCGCCTACAAGGAATGGCGGGGGAGCTTCTACCCCGAGGACCTGCCCGCCGGCGCCATGCTCCGCTTCTACGCCACCCGGCTCTCCTCGGTGGAGATCAACAACACCTTCTACCGGATGCCCACGGCCGCCCTGCTGCAGAGGTGGAGCCAGGAAGTGCCGGAGGGGTTCGACTTCGTGCTCAAGGCTCCGCGGCGCATCACGCACGTGAAGCGCTTGCGGGAGGTGGGGGAGGAGGTGCGGCACCTCCAGCAGGTTGCCTCCACCCTGGGTGGAAAGCTGGGCCCGCTCTTCTACCAGCTGCCGCCGACCCTCAAGAAGGACCTGGGCGCGCTGCGCGCGCTGCTGGCCGCCTCCGCGGAGGCACGGCGCGCCGCCTTCGAGTTCCGCCATCCCAGCTGGGACGGAGAGGACACCGTGGCCCTCCTCCACGAGTACGGCGCCGCGCCGTGCCTGGCGGAGACGGACGAGGTGGAGAGCCCGGCCATCCCCGGAGGGGGCACCTGGGGCTACCTGCGCCTGCGGCGCCAGGAGTATGGCGACGGGCAGCTGCAGGCCTGGGTGGGGCGGGTCCAGGCACAGCCATGGACGGATGTCTGGGTCTTCTTCAAGCACGAGGATGCCGGGAGAGGGCCGGCCCTGGCGGCCCGCTTCCTCCAGTGCTGGAGGGACCGGGCCTGCGATTGATGGCCCGCCGGGCGGGTGTTAGGATGCCCCGGCCGCGAGCGGGACCCGCGCCAGAACAGGAGTTTCCATGGTGCTGAAAGGCCGCAGCTTGTTCACCTCGGAATCGGTGACCGAGGGTCACCCCGACAAGCTCGCCGATCAGATCTCGGACGCGGTGCTGGACGCGATCCTCGCCAAGGACTCGTTGGGCCGGGTCGCCTGCGAGACGCTGCTCACCACCGGTTTCTGCTTCATCGCCGGCGAGATCACCACCTCCGCCTACGTGGACTTCCAGCGGGTGGCCCGCCACACCATCCGCGACGTCGGCTACACCGACACCGCCTTCGGCCTGGACGGCTCTTCCTGTGCGGTGGTGTCCTCCATCGACGAGCAGTCGCGGGACATCGGCCAGGGGGTCGACACCGGGGGCGCCGGCGACCAGGGCATGATGTTCGGCTATGCCTGCCGGGAGACGCCGGAGCTGATGCCGCTTCCCATCACGCTGGCGCATGGGCTCACGCGACGTCTGGCGCAGTGCCGGCGGGAGGGCCTGCTGGACTTCCTGCGGCCGGACGGGAAGGCGCAGGTGACGGTGGAGTACCGGGACGGCGTGCCCGTGCGCATCGCCGCCGTCGTGGTCTCCACCCAGCACGCCCCCGACGTCACCAACGCCCGTCTGGAAGAGGGTGTGCGCGAGGTGGTGATCGCCAAGGTGATGCCGGCCGAGCTGGTGGACGGCGACACCCGCATCTTCATCAACCCCACCGGCCGCTTCGTCGTGGGCGGGCCCCAGGGAGACACCGGCCTCACCGGCCGCAAGATCATCGTGGACACGTACGGGGGCATGGGCCATCACGGCGGCGGCGCCTTCTCCGGCAAGGATCCCACCAAGGTGGACCGCTCCGCCTCTTACATGGCCCGCTACATCGCGAAGAACCTGGTGGCCGCGGAGATGGCCGATCGTCTGGAAGTGCAGCTGGCCTACGCCATCGGGGTGGCGGAGCCCGTCTCCATCGCCGTCAACACCTTCGGCACCGGACGCCTCCCCGAGGAGCGGCTGGTGCAGGTGGTCCGGGACAACTTCCGCCTGACCCCCCAGGGCATCATCGAGGATCTCGATCTCCGACGCCCCATCTACCGCGCCACCGCGTCCTACGGCCACTTCGGCCGCAGCGAGCCCGGGTTCACCTGGGAATCCACCGCCGTGGCCGAGAGGCTCCGCCGCGAAGCCAGGGTCTAGACGCGTCCGCCGCTCGGTCCCGAGCGCGCGGACAGAAGGGCAGAAATCAGGAATGAGGCAGAACGGGAAGGCGGCGCGCGTCGCACGGGCGGCGGCACAGGACGTCAAGGACCTGGGCCTGGCGGCGCAGGGACGGCGCAGGATCGAGTGGGCGGACGGCAACATGCCCGTCCTCTCCAGCATCCGGGGCCGCTTCGAGAAGGAGAAGCCGCTGCAAGGACAGCGCATCGCGGCGTGCCTGCACGTCACCACGGAGACGGCCAACCTGGCGCGCACGCTGCAGGCGGGAGGAGCGGAGGTCTTCCTCTGCGCCAGCAACCCCCTCTCCACCCAGGACGACGTGGCGGCGGCCCTGGTGGCCGAGTACGGGATCGCCACCTTCGCCGTGAAGGGAGAGGACAACGACCGCTACTACGGGCACATCATGAGCGTGCTCGATGCCCGTCCCACCCTGACCATGGACGACGGCGCCGACCTCGTGTCCACCTTGCACACGCACCGCCGGGAGATGCTCCCCGGCGTGCTGGGCGGGACGGAGGAAACGACCACCGGCGTCATCCGTCTGAAGTCCATGGCGGCGGAGGGCGTCCTCGAGTACCCCGTCATCGCCGTCAACGATGCGGTCACCAAGCACTTCTTTGACAACCGCTATGGTACGGGCCAGTCCACCGTGGACGGCATCGTGCGCGCCACCAACGTCCTGCTGGCAGGGAGCACCTTCGTGGTGGCCGGCTACGGATGGTGCGGCAAGGGCATCGCCATGCGCGCCCGGGGGCTGGGCGCGAACGTCATCGTCACGGAGATCGATCCCGTCAAGGCCCTGGAAGCCACCATGGACGGGTTCCGCGTCATGCCCATGAGCAAGGCGGCGCGGGAAGGGCAGGTCTTCGTCACCGTCACCGGCAACAAGAGCGTGCTCCGGGCCGAGCACTTCGAGCGGATGCCAGACGGCGCCGTGATCTGCAACTCCGGCCACTTCAACGTGGAGATCGACATCCCCGCCCTGGCCAAGCTGAGCCGGCGCCGGCGGATGGTGCGCGACTTCGTGGAGGAGTTCCAGCTCAAGGACGGCCGGCGGATTCACCTCCTGGCAGATGGGCGGCTCATCAACCTCTCCGCCGCCGAGGGGCATCCCGCCGCGGTGATGGACATGAGCTTCGCCAACCAGGCGCTGGCGGCGGAGTTCGTGGCCCGGCACCACGAAGAGCTGGAACGCGTGGTGCTCTCCGTTCCCGAGGCCATCGATCGCGGGGTGGCGAAGCTCAAGCTGCAGACGCTGCAGGTGGGCATCGACCGTCTGACCCCCGAGCAGAAGAAGTACCTGGCCTCCTGGAACGAGGGAACCTAGCGCGGACGTGCGGGCCCGAGGAAGGCGCCTCGCCCTGGCCGGCTGCCTCGCCGGTGCCTTCTGGCTGGCGGTCGGTGTACGCGGGCTCGACCCCGACGAGTTCGGGGTGCTGCACGCGCCACTCCCCGGCTTCCCACGTCAGGTGACGGGCTGGACGGTGGCTCCGCCGGGCCTGGCCCGTCTGGCGCGTTACCCCAGGCTGGCGGTGGAGCTCCCGCTCCCCCAGGCGGAGGAGCTGGACGCACCTTCCGCGGACGGATCGCGCTTCGGCTTCCGGGGCAGGGTGACCGTTCGGGCGGATCCGTCGCGCTGGCGCGAGCTGGACGCCGCCGCCGGTGGGAGGGGGCTGCGCGGGGCGCTGGAAGCGGGGCTGCGGGCCGCCGTGGAGGCATCGGGCCTCCGGCCGGCGGCGCGGAGCGACGTTTCCGCCGCCGTGCTCCGTCAGTTCGAGGTGAAGGCTGGCGAGAACCTGGCCGCGCGGGGCGTTTCCATGGTGCGGCTGGACCTGGCCGCCCTGGACTTCCTCTCCGTCCCCTTCGCGGGCGCCCCCCCCCCGCTGGACACCAAGCTCCTCGTGATCGGTCTGGACGGGGCGGACTGGGCCATCCTCGATCCCCTTCTCCGCAGCGGCCGCGCGCCAAACCTGGCGCAGCTCATCGCGCGCGGGGTGCGAGCCGACCTGCAGACGATCGTGCCCACGCTCTCTCCGGTGGTGTGGACCACGGTGGCCACCGGCGTGGAGCCCGCGCGCCACGGCATCCTCGACTTCATGGTCCGAGATCCGCGCACCGGGGAGGAGCAGCCGGTGACCTCCGTGCAGCGCCGGACGCCCGCCCTGTGGGACATGCTCTCGGCGGCCGAAGTGCCGGTGGGCGTGGTGGGCTGGTGGGGCACCTGGCCCGCCGACCCCGTGCGCGGATACATGGTCTCGGACCGTCTCGCTTTCCAGCTGTTCGGCTACCGCGCCGATCTCGCGGAGGCGCGCGGCAAGACCTGGCCGGCCGGCCTCTACCAGGCGCTGCGGCCGAAGATCGTCGCCCCTGCCGCCGTCCCCTGGCAGGACGTCGTGCCGTACCTGGGAGGGGAGCGGACGCAACCGCAGCAGTTCTCGGCGAACGAGAGGCAGCTCCTGGAGGAGTTCCGCACCGTGCTCGCGTCCTCGCGGACCTACCTCGAGGCGGCGCTGGAGTGCCGGCGGCGCATGCCCCCACGCCTGGAGATGGTCTACCTCGAGGGGACCGACACCGCAGCCCACCTCTTCATGCGCTTCCGGCCCCCTCCGCTGCCCGGAGTCCCTGCGGAAGAGCGCGCCTCCTTCGGTCCCGTGGTGGACCGGGTCTACGAGGCGGCCGATCGGTGGGTGGGAGAGCTGGTGACGGGACTGGACGACTCCTGGACGGTGATGGTCCTGTCCGATCACGGGTTCGCCACCGACGACACGCGTCCCCGGCTCACCGACTCCCGGATCGGCCATGGCCCGGCCGCGGACTGGCACCGGAAGTTCGGGGTCCTGATCCTCTCGGGCCGGCACGTGCAGGCGGGCGCGCGCCTCGCCGAGGCCTCGGTGTACGACATCGCGCCCACCGTGCTCGCCCTCTACGGCCGTCCGGTGCCGGCCTCCTGGCCGGGGCAGGTCCTCGCACCGGCTCTGGCCCCGGCGTTCCTGGCAGCCCACCCCGTGCGCTTTCAGGCCGAGGATCCCGAGCGGGCGGGGGAGGGGGGAACGCCCGGAGAGGATCCAGGGGCGGCGGATCTGCGTCGCAAGCTCCAGGCCCTCGGGTACGTGGCGCCCCCCGGGGCACCGGCGGGCGGACAGGTGAACAATGCCGCCCTGGCCCAGATCGCCGCGGGAAGGTACGCGGAGGCGGAGCGGAGCCTGCGCACCGCGCTCGCGGCCTCTCCGGACCAGCCCCAGCTCCTGGTGAACCTCGGTCTCGCCCTCCGCCTGCAGAGGAAGGACGCGGAGGCGCGGCGTGCCTTCGAGAAGGCTCGTAGCTATCCAGCGACACGCCGCGCCGCCTCGAACCTCCTCTCCGCGCTGCTCCTCCAGCTCGGGGACGAGGAGGGAGCGGAACGGGTCGCGCGCGAAGCCCTCCGCGACGAGCCGGGAGCCTCCGAGCTGCACAACAGTCTCGGACTGGCGCTGGAGCATCGCCGCGATCTGGAGGGCGCCGAGAGCGCCTACCGGGAGGCCGCCCGCCTCGATCCAAAGGCCGCCGAGCCCCGCTGCAACCTGGGGAACCTGGCGCGCGCCCGGGGCGAGCTGGCGACGGCGGGGCGGTGGTACGAGGAAGCCATCTCCGCCGATCCCTTCTTCATGGGCGCGTACAACAACCTGGCCCTGGTGCGGCAGGACCAGGGGGATGTGGCCGGGGCCATGGCGCTCTACCGTCAGGCCCTGGAGAAAGCGCCGCACGACGCGGTGGTGATGAACAACCTGGCCAGCCTGTACTACGGGACGGGGGACATGAAGGAGGCGGAACTGCTCTGGCGGCGGGCGGTGCAGGCGGACTCTCGCTACCCCTCGCCGCTGAACAATCTCGCCGGGATCGCCCTCACCCGGGGACGCACGCGGGACGCGGAGGATCTGCTGCAGCGAGCCCTGGCCCTGGAGCCGGACTATGGGGACGCGCGCATCAACCTGGCCACCGTCCGCGAGCGCGAGGGGAAGACCGACGAGGCCCGGGCGGAGCTGCGGCGCGCCGCTGGAGATCCGCGCTCCGCGGCCCGCGCGTGGACGGAGCTGGGTGCCCTGGAATGGAGGGCGGGGCAAGCCGGTGCGGCGGCACAGGCCCTGCGGCGGGCGGTGCTCTCGGGGGCGCGCTCCGCGGACGTCTTCGAAGCCCTGGGGGACGCCGAGGCCGGCGCCGGGAATCCGGCTGCCGCGCGCCGCGCCTGGGAGCGCTCCCTGGCACTCGAACCGCGGCGGCCGCGGGTGCGCGAGAAGCTGAACGAACCTCAGGTGCGGACGAACAGCAGCAGGTAGAGCCCGGCGCAGCCGAAGAGGACGTTGGGAGCCCAGGCGGCGAGGACCGGTGGCAGCACCGTCTCCAGCCCCAGCGCCTCGAAGATGGCGAGCGTGGCCCAGTAGACGATCACCACGATCAGGGCCACGCCGATGGAGTAGAGCGAGCCGCGCCGCCCCAGCCGGAACGCGAAGGGGAGTCCCAGCATGACCATCACCAGAGGCGTGACGGGGTGGGCGAGCTTGGCGTGCCAGGCGACGCGGAGCTTGGTGGTGTCGTAGCCGCTCCGCTCGAGCAGGCGGATCTGCTGTCCCAGGTCGTCGAGCGTCATCTGCTCGGGGAGCTCGCCCGTGTTGCTCCAGAGGTACTCGCGGCGGGCGAAGTTGTCGGGCGGGTCCAGGCCCACGCTCTCCCGCTCGAAGCGGCGGAACTCCGGCGGCTCCGCGGCGCCCGCGCCCGGGAAGCGGCGGTACCACCCTCGATGGAGGTCCCATTCGCGGCCGTTCCAGGTCGCTGCCTGGGCGAAGCGGTGGTCCAGGATGCGGGCGGAGGCCCAGTCCACCGAGAGGACGGACAGGCCCTGGAAGGACGCCGCCCGTGGATCGAAGTAGGAATAGTGATACAGACGGCCCTCGGAACCGAACGTCCACCGGCCTCCGGGAGCGTAGCCGTAGGTGCGCGCCATGCGCCCCTGGATGCGATCCTTGACCTCCTGCGCCTTCCGGTTCGTCGTGGGCGTGATGTTCTCCTGCACGTGGTAGGACAGCGCACAGAGGACGACCGTGAGAACGAGGACGGGGAGCGTGGCGCGGCGGGCGCTCAGCCCGCCGGCCTTCAGAGCCGTCAGCTCCCCGGTGCGGGTGAGGAGGGCGAAGGCCACGAGCGCGCCGACCAGGCAGCCCACGGGAAGGACGAACGTCAGCATCCCGGGCGCGAAGTACTTGAAGTAGGACAGGATGACACCGACCGGCTGGCCGTTCTTCACCAGATCGTCCGAGAGGTTCTTCAGCTCGACCACCGCGTAGATGACGTAGGCCGACAGCATGGAATAGAGGAGAATCCGCAGGTACTGGACGCCGATGTAGCGGTCGATGAGCCCGATCCATCGGTGGCCGGAGGCCGGAAGCTCGGCCTGCAGCGCCGGCGTCTCCGCTACGAGAGCGGTGGCGCTTTCCGAGACGGAAGAGGTCCGGGCACGCCGCGTCGCCCAGTCGAACGTGGCGAACTCGCGCAGGGCGCGCAGGAGGCGGCCCTCCTGGGCGCCACGCCGCCGGAGCCTCCAGTACGCCCAGGCTCCCCAGAGGAGCATCACGACGTTGGCGGTCCAGACGCCGACCCAGGGGGAGACCCTGCCGAACCTCGACTGGTTGACGAGGGTCGTGAACAGGACCCAGTACACCGTGATGACGAGCAGGCTGAGGGCGAACCCCGCGCCCTTGCCCGAACGCACGCGCGCCACGCCCAGCGGGATTCCCAGGAGCGCGAAGACAACGGAGGCAAGAGGAAGCGCAAACCGCTGGTGCAGCTCCGAGCGGACACTTTCGGTGGCGAAGTGCCGGAGGATCGGATCAGTCTGGCTCTCGGCCCGACGGCGCTCGGCCATCAGTTCCACCGGCGTGCGGTCGAGATTGCTCTTCTCGAGCGGCAGCCGCAGCCCCTCCAGGTAGGTGGGCGGCGCGATGGCCAGGTGGTAGCTGCCGAACGTCCCCAGCTCGTAGCTGTCCGGCTCCGTGGAGCGGTAGCTGTGGAAGCTGCCGTCCCGGAGGTCGAGTTCGATCTTCCCCGACCGATCCTGGGAAGGATAAAGATCGCCGGACTTCGCGACGAACATCTGCTCCCGGCCCGTGTCGGGGTCGTTCTGGTAGATCCAGACGCCTTCCATCTGGCCCTTGGAGCCGGCCTTTAGCTCGTCCACGTAGAGGACGAAGTTCGGGAGATCGGTCAGGAACACCCTGGGGCGGAGGCTGGCAGTCAGGTTCCGCCCCAGCATTGCCTGGCGCTCGAGCCCCCGCCACGCGAAGTTCGTCCGAGGGAAGACGAGGTTGTAGACGCCCAGGGCAAGGGCGGACGCGACCAGTCCGTGCAGGACGACGGAACGCAGGAGGAAGCGCGGCCCGAATCCGGCGCCCTGCAGGGCGACCCACTCATGATCCCCGGACAGGCGCCCCAGTCCGATGAGCACGCCCAGGAGGGTCGCCATGGGGATGGTGAGCACGAGGGTGCGCGGGAGCTGGAGCGCCAGGGCCTGCAGCGCCCAGCCCCAGCCGAAATCCTGGGCGAGCGCCGTCCGGGCCAGGAGGAACAGCGAGTTCATGAGCAGGACGAAGGTGTAGAGGCCGAGACCCAGGACGGTGGGCCCGAGCAGCTCACGCCAGACGTACCGCTGAAGGCGGGGCAGGAGGATCATGGGAACCGGGAGTCTAGGAAGCCGGCGGAGGCGGTGTCAACGCGGCCGCTAGCGTCCGATAAGACATGTTATGTAAACCGACGTAGGAGAAAAAGCGCCGAGAGGCGCGGAAACAGGCTCGGTCAGGCGACCGGCTCCCGGCCGACCTCCGACCACCCCCGTCCGTGCTTCCGTCCGTTCCCGTGGGCGTGCTCCGTCGGCTCCTCCGTGGAGCGCTCCGGCGCCGCCCCTTCCTCGAGAAGCCGGCGTACCACGTCCTGGAGGGCGGCGATCAGCTCGTCCCGCTCGACCTGGGGCTTCTTGAACACCAGGCTGAACTGGAATGCGCTGTCCTGCGGGCGGTAACGGAACGTGTAGTGCTTGGCCCGGCGACCCGCCTTCTCTGGCGTGCGGTTGAACCGGCGAGCCTCGTCCCGGGAGATGCCATCTCCCGCGATCCGATCCAAGAGACGATGCATCTCCTCGAGCGTCTCTTGACGGACGACCTGGAGGAGCATGGACTTGCTCACGATGTCGGCCTGCCGACATCTCTCCTGGATCTCCTCCGGCATCCGGTTGAGGGCGAGCATCTCCGTGACCACGGTGCGCGACTTGCCCAGCTTGCGGGCGATTTCGTCGTGTGTGTAGCGGAACTGCTCGACGAGGCGCTGGAGGGCGGCCGCCTCCTCGAATGCGGTGAGGTCCTTTCTCTGCAAGTTCTCGATCAGCGAGATCTCGAGCATGCCCCGGTGATCGACGTCCACCTCGATGCAGGGAAGCCGCTGCAGGCCGGCGGCCTTGGCGGCCTGGTAGCGGCGCTCGCCGGCGATGATCTGGAACTTCCCCTCGAAGCTCCGCACGAGGATGGGCTCGAGGATCCCCTTCTCCTTGACGGACGCCACCATCTCGGAGAGGTCGCCGAACTGCTTGCGCGGCTGATGGGGATTGGGCTCGATCTTGTCGATGTCGATGAGGCGGCCCACACTCTCGGACCGCTGCGAGGTGATCTCCTCGACGAAGTGGCTGTCGTGACGCATGCGCTTTTCCGGAGGGAGCCCGCGGAACTTAGACACGACCCATTACCTCCTCGGACAGACTGTAGTACTCGTTCGCGCCGGAAGAATTGGGCGCGAAGGCGAAGATGCTCTGCTTGTAGGCAGGACTTTCCTCGAGACGGACGCTCTTGGAGATCATGGTCCGGAAGACCTTCTCACCGAAAACCTCCCGGATCTGGCGCTGGATGTCCCGGGAAAGCACGGTGCGCCGGTCGTGCAGGGTGATCACGACGCCCAGGAACTGGAGGTCCGGATTGGGGCGGGCGCGGATCTTCTCGTACGTCTCCAGGAGGTCGTCGGTCCCCTCGAGGGCGAAGTAGGAGGCCTGGATGGGGACCAGGAGATGCGTGGAAGCGACGAGGGCATTCACGGTGAGGACGCCGAGTTGCGGGGGGGTATCGATCACGATGTAGTCATAGCTGTGGCGGATGCTCTCGAGCTTGTCCTTCAGGCGGAAATGGCTGTCGAACTCCCCCACCAGCTTCGCCTCGGCCTTCGCGAGGGAGATCCGGGCTCCCAGGACGTGGAGATTCGGGTAGGCGGTCTCCCGGACAACCTGTTCCGCCGTGACGGCGGGATCGACGAGGAGGTCGTAGACGGACGTCGTCAGCGTGGAGGTGTCGAGGAAGGAGAGCGTCGCATTGCCCTGGGGGTCGAGATCGACGAGGAGGGTCTTGAGGTGATGCTGGGCGAGTGCCGCGGCGAGGTTGATGGAGGTCGTCGTCTTCCCGACGCCACCCTTTTGGTTGGCAATCGACAGGATCAGGGCCGCCACGCGTGAAATCCCCCTCCGCTCCGTGATCGGCCACCCCTCGATTTTGGGGTCGCCGCGCTGGCTCCTACGTCATGTTGTAGGGGGCAGGCCGCGCCCGGGAGTGTAGTGGGGGCGGAGGGTGGTGTCAACACCCATCCGACGATTGTGTCGGCAGGGGGCAAGGGAAAGACCGAGGGGGAGCGCCCCGGCTACATCTCGTACTTGCCCAGCTCCTCGGGATCGACCTGCTCCAGCCACCGGCGGAGACGCTCGGTCTCCTCGGACTCGTGGTCGGCTCCGGAGGAGGACTTCTCGAGCACGGCGTCTTCCACGAAGATCGGGGCGTTGGTGCGCAGGGCCAGTGCCATGGCATCGCTGGGGCGGGCGTCCACGGCGAGCCGCTCCTCGCCTCGCAGCAGGTGGATGAGCGCGAAGAACGTGTTCTCCCGGAGGTCCGTGATGACCACGCGGTCCACGCGCGCACGCAAGGTCTCGATCGTGCTGCGGAGCAGATCGTGCGTCATGGGGCGCGGGGAGGCGATCTTCTCCAGCATCATCGCGATCGCGTTCGCCTCGAAGATGCCGACCCAGATGGGAAGCACGGACTCCCCGGAGGCGTCGCGCAGCACGATGATCGGCATGTGCGACACCGGGTCGATCATCAAGCCCTTGACCTGCATCTCGAGCGCCATGAAGTCCTCTACGATCTTGGGTTTCTGAAACCGCGGCCGAATATAACGACAGCGCGGATCATGGGTCAAGCCGGTGCCGGCGCCGGAGCGCCGCGGAGGGAGTAGGCGCTCGCCGAGAGGACGCGCACACGCTCGCGCTTTCCCGGAGTGGTGTTCGCCTGAAAGTTGACGCGCCGCCCATGCGGGGTCCGTCCGGTCCAGGAGCTCGCCTCCATCTTGCTCGGCCCCTCCACCAGCACCTCGACCTCCTGCCCCACCCAGCGCTGGGCGGCGCGCTGCTGGATGGCCCGCTGGTGGCTCTGCAGCCGCGCCAGCCGGTCCAGCTTCTCCGACTGGCCGACGGGATCCCCGAGAGCGAGCGCGGCCGTGGCGGGCCGCGGGGAATAGGCGAAGGCGTACAGGGTGTCGAAGCCCACCTCGTCGAGCAGGGACAGCGTGTGGCGGAAGTCCTCCTCCGCCTCGGTCGGATAGCCGACGATGACGTCCGTTCCCAGGCTGATCCCTGGGATGCGCCGGCGCAGGGCGTCGATCTTGGCCAGATAGCCGTCGCGATCGTATCCCCGCCGCATGCTCTGCAGGACGCGACTGGATCCCGATTGCACGGGAAGATGCAGATAGGGGCACACGATGGGGGAGGCCGCCTGCATGGCGTCCATGAGCCGGTCCGTCATCTGTGCCGGATGCGAGGTGGTGAAGCGCACGCGCTCCACACCGGGGACGGTGGCGGCGGCCAGCAGGAGGTCGGCCAGCGTCCGTCCCTCCCGGTCCCGGTAGGCGTTCACCGTCTGTCCCAGGAATTCGATCTCCACCACCCTGCGGGCCGCGAGGGAGCGGACCTCCGCGAGCACGTCTTCCATGGGCCGGCTGACCTCCGGTCCTCGGGTCCTCGGCACCACGCAGTAGGTGCAGCGGTGGTTGCATCCCTCCACGACCGTGACGTAGGCCTTGCCGGTCGTCTCCCCCTCCCGGCGGATGCGGTCGAACGGGAAGCGGATGGAATCGTCCCGGATCGCGGTGTCGCAGGTCCCCGAAGCTTCCCCGGTCCGCAGGCGCGGCAGCACGCGGGGGAGCGTCGCCGTGGCGCGCGTTCCCATCACCAGGTCCACGTAGGGAGCGCGCTTGAAGATCGCCTCGCCCTCCTGTTGCGCCACGCAGCCGCAGACCCCCAGGACCATGCCCGGGCGCTGCTCCTTCAGGGGCTTCAGCCGGCCAAGCTCGGAGAACACCTTCTCCGCCGCCTTCTCCCGGATGGAGCAGGTGTTGAGGAGCACGACGTCGGCCTGATCTGGCGCCGAGGCCGGGACATAACCCTGCTCGACCAGCGCGCCGGCCAGCTTCTCGGAATCGTGGACGTTCATCTGGCAGCCCCAGGTGGCGATCCAGTACCCGCCCCTGGGCTTGCCGGAGGGGCCGCCAGTTTCAGACATCGCCGACGGGGCCGAGAACGACGCGGGGGGATGTCCCCTCCTCCTCGCCATTGATGAGATCCTTCAGCTCCTTGCCGGGCTTGAAGTAGGGGATCCGCTTGGCGGGCACGTCGACGCGATCGCCGGTCTTGGGGTTGCGGCCCTGCCGGGAACGGCGCTTGCGCACGCGGAAGCTCCCGAAGCCGCGAAGCTCGATCTTGTCGTCGTGCTTGAGCGCCTCCACGATCGCAACGAAGACGGTGTTGACGATGGCCTCCGCCTGCTTCTTGCTCAGGTCGGAGACCCGCACCACCTCTTCCACCAGGTCCGCCTTCGTCATCGCGGCTCCTCGGCCCGGTCAGCGATCCTCGTCGCTTCCCGCCTCGGCGTCCTCGCGCCCGGCGTCGCGCTGGAAGAGGTCGCGATCCACCAGATCGCCCAGGGTGGCGCTGCCGTCGCCCTCCTGCCGGCTCACGTAGTCCGAGAGCGAAGCCTCCTCGGGCTCGTCCAGCGCCGCCTTCACGGAGAGCCCGATCTTCTTCTCCACGGCGTCCATCTTGATGATCTTGACCCGGACCTGCTGGTCCACCTGCACGGCGTCCTCGGGCTTCTCCACCCGGTCCTTGGAGAGCTCGGAGACGTGCACCAGCCCCTCGATCCCCTCGTACAGCTCGACGAAGGCGCCGAACTCGGTGGTGCGCACCACCCGGCCGGTGAGGATGTCCCCCACCCCGTGGGAGCGGAAGAAGTCCTCGGCCACGTTGGGCTGGAGCTGCTTCATGCCCAGGGAGAGGCGCTGGTTCTCGGAGTCGATCTT
>DASUFT010000132.1:0-39332 GCA_036274395.1 Candidatus Polarisedimenticolaceae bacterium
CACCGAGCGTTACCAGCGCATCGACGAGAACGCCTTCCTCGCCGCCACCGAGAATCCCCTCTCCACCTTCTCCATCGACGTGGACACGGCCTCGTACTCGGTGGTGCGCCGCTACCTCACCGAGGGGCGGCTCCCTCCCCGGGACGCGGTGCGCATCGAGGAGCTGCTGAACTACTTCCCCTACGCCTATCCGGCACCCACGGGAGACGCACCTTTCTCCGTGAACGTGGAGATCGCGTCCTGCCCCTGGAGTCCCACCCACCGCCTGGCCCGGATCGGACTGAAGGGGGAGGAGGTACAGCGGCAGTCCCGGCGCGGAACCAACCTCGTCTTCCTCATCGACGTCTCGGGCTCGATGCAGAGCCCGGACAAGCTCCCCCTCCTCAAGTCCGCGCTCAAGCTCCTGGTGGAGCAGCTCGGCGGGTCCGACGAGGTCGCCATCGTGGTCTACGCCGGCGCCTCCGGCCTCGTGCTCCCCTCCACTCCGGGCTCGAGCAAGAGCGACATCCTCCCCGCCCTGGACGGGCTCACGGCCGGGGGCAGCACCAACGGAGGGGAAGGGCTGCGTCTCGCTTACAAGATCGCCCGCGAGCACCTGGTCCGGGGCGGCGTCAACCGCGTCATCCTCGCCACCGACGGCGACTTCAACGTGGGCGTGACCGACCAGGGCGAGCTGCTTCGCCTGGTGGAGGAGAACGCCCGTGCCGGCGTGGCGCTCACCACGCTCGGCTTCGGCCTGGGGAACTACAAGGACGACACGCTGGAGCTCCTGGCCGACAGGGGGAACGGCAACCACTTCTACATCGACGACGAGAAGGAAGCGCGCAAGGTCCTGGTGGAGCAGATCGGCGGGACGCTGGTCACGATCGCCAAGGACGTGAAGATCCAGGTGGAGTTCAACCCCAAGGTGGTGGGCGCCTACCGCCTGATCGGTTACGAGAACCGGCTCCTCCGGAAGGAGGACTTCAACGACGACCGCAAGGACGCGGGCGAGATCGGCTCCGGCCATCACGTGACGGCCCTGTACGAGCTGGTGCCCCCGGAGGAGACCTCCGCACTGCCGCAGGTGGATCCCTTGAAGTACCAGACGCCGGCTGCACCCTCCTCCGCCACCAGCGGCGAGGCGTTCACGGTGAAGCTCCGCTACAAGGAGCCGGACGGGGACGTCAGCAGGCTCCTCTCCGTCCCCGTCACCGACGGTGGCGCGTCCATGGGCGCGGCATCCGCGGACCTCCGCTTCGCGGCGTCGGTGGCGGCCTTCGGCCTGGTGCTCCGCGACTCCGCGCACAAGGGGACCGCTTCGCTCGACCTCAGCAACAAGCTGGCGCAGGGTGCGCTGGGCGCCGATCCCGGCGGCTATCGCCGCGATTTCCTCCAGCTGGTGGAGCAGGCGCGGACCTTGCCCGTGAACCCCTAGGTCCCTATCCTGCGCGGGCATGAAGCGCCTGCTCCTGATCAGCACCTCCGCCGTCTTCGGGACGCGGTACCTCGAGCACGCCTTCCAGGAGCTGAGAGACGTCCTGGAGGGCGTGCGACGGGTGCTCTTCATCCCCTACGCGCTCAAGGACCATGATGGGTACGCCCTCAAGGCGCGGAGCGCGTTCGAGGAGATGGGCTTCGCGCTCGACTCCCTGCACGCGGCCGGGGATCGGCGGGGTGCAGTGGAGGGAGCGGAGGCGATCTTCTGCGGCGGGGGAAACACCTTCCGGCTGCTCGACACGCTCTACCGGGAAGGGCTGATGGAGCCCATCCGGCGCCGCGCGCTGGCCGGCATGCCCTACACGGGGGCGAGCGCCGGCTCGAACCTGGCCGGTCCCACCATCCGGACCACCAACGACATGCCCATCGTGCAGCCGCCGAGCTTCGATGCCCTGGGGCTCGTCCCCTTCCAGATCAACCCCCACTACGTGGACCCCATTCCCGGCGCCACGCACATGGGGGAGACACGGGAGACTCGCATCCGCGAGTTCCACGAGGAAAACGCCACCCCGGTGGTGGGGCTGCGGGAAGGCGCGATGCTGCGCGTGGACGGCGATGCGGTCGAGCTGCGCGGCCAGGCTGGTGCCCGCATCTTCCGGCGCGGCGCGGAGCCGGTGGAGACGATGCCGGTCCGCCGGATCGACCCCCTGCTGGGCTGAATTCCCTGCACGAAAACCGGAGGCTGCAGAGGAGGGTGGCGGGCCCTACGCTCCTCCCATGAGCACCCAGTTCCAGTGCGTGGCGCTCCCCTTCGAGCCCTTCGCTCATCTCTTCGAGATGGAGGACGCCGAGCTCCACGCCCTCGGCGCCCGGAGGATGGTGGTCGAGGAAAAGCCGGGCACGCCCTGCCGCGTCAGCCTGGAGGACGCGGAGGTCGGGGAGACGGTACTCCTCGTCCCCTTCACCCACCACGATGTCCCCTCTCCCTACAGGGCGTCGGGGCCGATCTTCGTGCGTCGCAGGGTCCGGCGGGCCAGTTTCGCCCCGGGAGAGGTGCCGCTCCTGCTGAGACACCGGCTGCTGTCGCTCCGCGGCTACGACCGCGCGGGGATGATGATGGCGGCGGAGGTCGTGCCGGGCCCCGAGCTCGAGTCGTCCCTCTGGGGGATGCTCTCCCTCGTGGCAGTGGATTACGTCCACGTGCACCACGCCGGGGCCGGCTGCTTCGCCTGCCGCGTGGAGCGAGCTTGATGCGATGGCGCTCCGCCATCGCACGCCTTGCTGCACGTCGGTGCTACGTTCCGCGTGGACGCCTCACCGGAAAGGAGGGTTCATGCGGAAGTTCCTGACGGGCGTGTTCCTGGCCGCCACGTTCGCGCTCGGTGCCTCGGCGCTGCTGGAGGGGGCACAGGCGGGATTCGGCACGTGCACGTGGCGCTGCATCTGCAGCACACCAAACAAGTGCTGCACCACGAATGGCGTCACTTCGTGCAAGCCAGATCCCAGCGCTCCCATCCAGTGCACCCAGCGATACGACTGCTGATCCCGTCTCGGCGGGCCTCTGTGCCCAGGGCGGAGGCCCGCTTCTAGCCTCCCCGCAGTCCCGAACCTACCTTCCCTGCAGCCTGACCCCAGGGAGGTGGACATGCGGCGGATGGGCGCAGTTCTCCTGTTCATGGCGACGCTGGTGGGCGTGACCGGACGCACCACTGCGGGGCCCTATTCGGACGACCTCGCCAAGTGCCTGGTCGGCGCCACCAGCCCCGAGGACAAGAGCACCTTGGTGAAGTGGGTCTTCTCCATCGCCTCTCTGCATCCCGCCCTTGGCTCCGTCTCCGCCGTGACCGGTGCCCAGCGCGCGCAGACCGACCGGGAGGTGGCCGCCCTTTTCGAGGCATTGCTCACCGACCGCTGCAGGAAGCAGACGCAGAGCGCCGTGCGTTACGAAGGGGAGAAGACGATCGGTACCGCCTTCGAGGTGCTGGGCCAGGCGGCGATGATGGAGCTGTTCTCGGACCCGTCGGTGGCCAGGGGCCTCGGCGCCTTCACCGAGCACCTGGACCAGAAGAAGCTGGACGCTCTGCTGGGGAAGACCGCGCAGGAGCCCTGAGCCTAGAATCGGCGCTTCCTGGAGGGTCCTCGGGATGCGCCGTTCCCTGCTCGCCTGCATCGGTCTCGTCCTCGCTCTGCCCGTCCCCGCAGCCCGGGCGGAGGGCGTCCTCGGCTACTACCGCGAGCCGGCGCTCCACGGCGGCACGCTCGTCTTCGTGGCGGAGGGGGACCTCTGGGTCGTGCCCCTCGAAGGAGGAGCGGCGCGGCGGCTGACCAGCCACCCCGGCGAGGAAGGGACGCCCGCCATCTCCCCCGACGGCACCACGGTGGCGTTCACCGCCGAGTACGAGGGACCCCGCGAGGTCTACACGATGCCCCTCCAGGGGGGACTCCCCAGCCGGTGGACGTTCGAAGGCGAGGGTGCCGCCGTGGTGGGGTGGACGCCCTCGGGCGAGGTGCTCTTCGCCACCACCGGTTACTCCACCCTGCCCAGCACGCAGCTCGTGCGCCTGACCGTGGAGGGCCCACAGGCGGGGCGGCGCCACCTGGTTCCGCTCGCGCAGGCGGCCGACGGCAGCTTCGACGACACCGGGCGCACGCTCTTCTTCACCCGGCTTCCTTTCCAGGGGAGCCATACCAAGCGCTACCGGGGTGGGACGGCGCAGAATGTCTGGCGCTTCGCCGAGGGAGACGGGGAAGCGACGCCGCTGTCCGCCGACTGGCCGGGAACCACCTCCCATCCACTCTGGTGGCGCGGTCGCGTGCTCGTCGTCACCGATCGCGACGGCACCAAGAACCTCTGGTCCATGGCCCCGGACGGCAGCGATCGACGCCAGCTCACACGGCACCGCGGGTGGGACGTGGCCTCTCCCACCGTGTCCGAGGGCAAGGTCGTCTACCAGCTCGGCGCGGACCTGCACGTCCTGGACCTCGCCGGCGGCCAAGACCGCCAGATCCCCATCGTGCTCCCCACGGATCTCGACCAGGCGCGGGAGCACTGGGTGGACAAGCCCATGGACTGGGTCACCGCGTTCCATCCCTCCCCGGACGGGACCAAGGTCGTCCTCACCGCGCGCGGCAAGGTCTTCGCCGCGCCGCACCGGCAGGGTCGTCTGGTGCAGGTCACGCGCGAGGACGGCGTGCGCTGGCGCGAGGCGCGCTTCCTGGACGCCAAGAGCGTGCTCGCCCTCTCCGACGCCTCGGGCGAGGTGGAGGTGTGGCAGCTCCCCGCCAACGGCGTGGGCGAGGCGAAGAGGCTCACCAAGGGGAGCACGGTCCTGCGGTGGGAGGCCGTTCCTTCCCCCGACGGCAGGCGCGTCGCCCATCACGACAAGGACCAGCGACTGTTCGTGCTCGACGTGGCCTCCGGGGAGGACCGCCGCATCGATGCCTCGACCGTGGGCGGCTTCGACGACCTGGCCTGGTCGCCCGACGGGCGCTTCCTCGCGTACGTCGCGCCCGCCGCCAACGCCTTCCGCCGGATCCGGATCTGGAGCGCGGACGACGGCAAGATCCACGACCTCACGAGCGACCGCTTCGAGAGCTATGCCCCCGCCTTCGGTCCCGACGGCAAGTGGATCTACTTCCTGTCCGACCGGAACCTGGTCTCCGCCGTCCCCAGCCCCTGGGGGAGCTACGCGCCCGAGCCCTTCTTCGCGAAGGCCACGAAGGTCTATCACGTGCCCCTGACCCCGGGGCTGCGCTCTCCCTGGGCGCCCGCGGACGAGCTTCACGCGGCGGAGGAGAAGAAGGAGGAGGAGAAGAAGGAGGACGCCAAGGACAAGGACAACAAGAAGGAGGACAAGAAGGAGAAGCAGGTCCGCGTCGTTCTCGACCCCGCCGGCCTCCTGGAGCGCCTGCGCGAGGTGCCGGTCCCGCCCGGCAACTACGACGCCCTCGCCGTGACGGACAAGGCGCTGTTCTTCCTCTCCACGGCGGCGGGGGAGACGAAGCAGGCGCTGCAGGGCGTCGCCATCGCGCGCCAGGACGTGAAGGTGGAGACGGTGCTGGAGGACGTCTCCGGGGCCGAGCTGTCCCAGGACGGCAAGACGCTGCTCGTGCGCAAGAAGGACACGCTGTACCTGATCCCCGCGGAGGCGAAGAAGGCCGACCTGGACAAGAAGGACGTGGACCTGTCGGCCTGGCGCCTGTCCGTGCAACCGCGCCGCGAGTGGCACCAGATGTTCCTGGAGGCCTGGCGGCTGGAGCGCGACTACTTCTACGACCCGGGAATGCACGGCGTGGACTGGAACGCCATGCGCGAGAAGTACCTGCCCCTGGTGGACCGGGTGACCAGCCGCGCCGAGCTGTCCGATGTGCTGGGGCAGCTCGTGTCGGAGCTTTCCGCCCTCCACATCTTCGTGAGAGGTGGCGACCTCCGCACCGGCGAGGACGACGTGAAGCCCGGCTTCCTGGGCGCGGAGCTGGAGCCGGCGGAGAACGGCTGGCGGGTGGCGCGCCTGTACCGCAACGACCCCGACGAGCCCGACCGCCTGGCGCCGCTGGCGCGGCCCGAGGTCGACGTGCGGGAAGGGGATGTTGTCGTGCGCATCGACGGTGTGGAGACCAGGTCCGTCCTCCATCCCGCCATGCTCCTGCGCGGGAAGGCGGGGGCCCAGGTCCTCCTGGAGGTGGCGCCCAAGGACGGCGGCAAGGCACGCCAGGTGGTGGTCGTCCCCGTGGACGACCGCACGGACGGCGACCTGCGCTACTCCGACTGGGAATACACGCGCAGGCTGGAGGTGGAGCGTCTCGGCAAGGGCGACATCGGCTACGTGCACCTGCGCGCCATGGGCACGGCGGACTGGACCCTCTGGGCCAAGGGCTTCTACCCGGTCTTCACCCGAAAGGGGCTGATCCTCGATGCCCGCAACAACCGGGGCGGGAACATCGATTCCTGGATCCTGGGGCGGCTGCTCCGGCGCCCCTGGCACTACTGGAGCCAGCGCATCGGGCAGGCGCCCACCTGGAACATGCAGCAGGCCTTCGGCGGACACGTGGTCGTGCTCTGCAACGAGCGCACGTCCTCCGACGGCGAGGTGCTGTGCGAGGGGATCCGCCGGCTGGGCATCGGCACCGTCATCGGCACGCGCACCTGGGGCGGCGAGATCTGGCTCACCTCCAGCAACGTGCTCGTGGACCGCGGGATCGCCACCGCCGCCGAGTTCGGCGTCTACGGCCCCCAGGGGGACTGGCTGATCGAGGGACACGGCGTGGAGCCGGACGTCAGGGTGGACAACCTCCCCCACGCCACGTTCCAGGGAAAGGACGCCCAGCTCGAGGCCGCCGTGGCCTTCCTGCAGGACAAGATCAAGAAGGAGCCGGTGGTGGTGCCGGTTCCCATTCCAAAGTACCCGGTCAAGGTGGAGCCGGCGCCGGAGGAGCGGGAGCGGCAGAACTAGCGGGTGAGGTTGAGCGCCCGCAGCCCGTTGATCAGGAACTGGATCCCCACACAGAGGATGAGCAGGCCCAGCACCTTGGAGATCGCGGCCTCGCCCGAGCGGCCCATGCGCGCCGCCACCGCAGGCGCCGCCCGCAGGATCAGCCATGCCGAGGCGGACACGGCGAGGATCGCGATGATGGCCGCGAGGTGGAACCCGAGCCCGCGCGCATCGGCGGACAGCCCGATGAGCACCGAGATCGTCCCCGGTCCCGCCAGCAGCGGCATGCCCAGGGGCGTGAGCGAGATGTCGAGCTTGTGGACGCTCTCCTCCCGCTGCTCGGGGGTGAGGCGATCCGTCCCCGTCACGGTTCGCCAGCCGCTGCGCGCCACGAGCAGCCCGGCCGCCAGCACCAGCGCCGGCTGGCTCACCGAGAAGAAGCGGAGCACGTAGCTGCCGGCGATGTAGGTCGCCACCATGATGCCGGTCATGAAGACGACGGCCCGCGTCACCTGCGCGCGGCGCTGCTCCGCGCTCTGTCCCGGGGTGAGCGCCACCAGCAGGCCCGCCGCCGAGAAGGGGTTGACGATCGTGAAGATGGCCACGAAGCAGGCCAGGCAGAACCGCAGGACGTCGAAGAGGGGGTCCACGCGGCGCGCATCGTAGCGCAGGCGGTGGTAGGCTCCGCGCCATGCCGGACCCGGCGGAGCCGGACACGATCCCTCCTCCCCTGAGGGGAACGGCGCTCGGGCGCACGGAGGCCTGGCCCTCGGCGCCCACGGCGGCGGTGACGGTGGACGCCTTCGGCATGACCGACCGCGGCAAGGTGCGCGAGGACAACCAGGATCACTTCTACCTGGGCCAGATCGGGCGGTTCTCCAGGATCCTCACCACCAGCCTCCCCGCCGGGGAGCTTCCCCACAGCTTCGAGCACGCCAACCACGTGGCGGTGGTGGCGGACGGGATGGGTGGCCACAAGGGGGGAGAGGTCGCAAGCCGCACCGCCATCATCGTCTTCTTCCACCTGCTGTTCGACACGCCGGACTGGGTGCTGCGCGTGGACGAGCAGAACGCGCAGAAGATCCTGGACCGGGCGGCCACGCGTTACCGCAGCCTGGACGAGCTGCTGGCGGAGCGGGCGCGCGTCGACCCCGAGCTGAGGGGCATGGGCACCACCATGACGCTCACCTACAGCATCGGGCTCGATCTCTTCTTGGCTCACGTGGGGGACTCGCGCGCCTACCTCTGCCGGGAAGGCGTTCTTCGCCAGCTCACGCGCGACCACACACACGTGCAGCAACTGGTGGACGCGGGCATGCTCTCACGCGAGCAGGCCGCCACCCACCGGCTGCGGAACGTCCTCACCAACGTGCTGGGGGGCGGGCTGCCCCTGAGCGACGTCGACGTGCACCGGGTGAGCCTGGCCGCCGGGGACACCGTGCTCCTCTGCTCGGACGGGCTCTACGACGCCGTGCGCGACGAGGAGATCGCGTCCATCCTGGGTGAGGCGACCGCCGCGCGCGATGCCTGCCGGGCCCTGGTCGACCTCGCGCTCGCGCGCAACGCTTCCGACAACGTCACCGTGGTGGTCTCCCGCTACACCGCGGGCTGACCGGAGCCTCAGGGGCAGGCCGCGGGCAGCGAGCGCTCGACGGACGCCGAGTCGAGGCCATAGCTCCCGCTTCCGCACGCGCTCTGCGCCCTCACCAGGTAGTAGTAGCCGCTTCCCGCCGCGGGATTGGCGCGGCCATCCACGGAGCTGGCGGCGGAGCCGTCGTTGGACAGGCAGATCGCGGCGGCCGTGCCGCTGGTGCGGAGATCGTCGAGGTTGCCGCCGGCCACGTCGTAGACGAGGCCTGCGGGACCGGCCGTCCAGCTCAGCGTGGTCCCCGTCGCATCCTTGAGCACGAGCCCCGCCACCTCCGCGGGGGGCGGAATGGGGGTTCCGGGGAGACACGCGCCGCCGGCGCAGCTCTCCCCCGCCGTGCAGGGGTCCCCGTCGTCGCAGGCGGTGCCGTCCGGCTGCCCGGCGCAGATCTGCGCCGTGCAGGCGTTGGGCAGCCGGGCATTGGAGACGGCGACGTCGTCCAGGTAGAACCCGGCCAGGACGAGCGCGGGGTCCGAGGTGAAGCGCCACCGGAAGCGCACGGTCTGACCGCCGGTGAAGCCGGGAATGGCGTGGCAGCGGTGGGCGTACGCCGTGACGGGGCCGGTGGTCCAGTCGTTGCAGCTGGTGCCGGAGAGGAGCGGCCCGGTAAAGACCCGCTTCCCGGCGCCGTAGCCGCAGCCGTTGATGGGCGGGGACTGCGTGCAGCTCAGCGTCTCCATCCCGGTGACGTCGTCGCCAGCTGCGCAGCCGACGCCGGGATCGTTGCTGGGCAGGGGCACGTCGATCCAGGGCCCGCCGTTGACGGAGTACTCCACGGCCACGCCGTCCCAGTGGTACTCCATCTGGTGCCGCTCCCAGTACCGGAGGTTCACGGTGCCGGCCGCAACCGTCAGGGGGGGCGTCTGCACTTCCACGCACTGGTCGCTCTCGTAGGCGGCGGCGGGACCGGGACCGGTGTTGCGGTAGGCGTAGGCGCCCCCCGGCGTGTGGTTGGCGCCGGCGTCGTCCGCGGTGCGCACGAAGCGCCAGGCGAGATCGCCCGTGTTGCCGGCTTCGGCGGCGTTCAGGTGGAGGAGCGCGGTGGTGTCCCCGCCCCCATCGGTCCAGGTGGCGGCCGTGGATTGCACGCCCGGGCCGTAGGCCGTTCCCGCCACGGCCACGGCGTTGTGCTCCTCGTTGCCGCCGCAGGCTCCGCCGTTCCCGGTGCTCTCGTCCTCGGCCCGGACCACGTAGAAGTAGGTCACCCCGCTGGCCACGGCGTCCTGGTCCAGGTAGTCGCTGGTTCCGGAGACGCAATCCGCGACGCGGTTGGCGGCGGAGGGCACGAAGTCGGGCGTGGTCCCCCGGTAGACGTTGTACCGGAGGTTTGGCGTGAGCGGGCAGCCGGAGGTCCCGGGGGTCCAGCTCACCTGGATGCCGCAGCTCGCCTGTGCGGCGCTGGCGGCGCTCTGGGCGCCCGCGAACGACGGCGGCAGGCTGCAGGTGCCGGTGGCGGTGGCCTGCACGCAACCGCTGTTGGTGAGGGCCTGGCACCGCCCCTCGGCATCGGTGGCCCCCCGCACCCGGTAGGCGTACGTGAAGCCTCCCTGCACGGTCGTGTCCACGAAGTCGTTCTGGGTACCCGGCACGCGGCCGAGCGGGCGGTAGAGACCGGGGCTGGCGCAGGTTCCCTCCGCACGCTCCACGGTCCAGGAGCCCGGCACCGGGCCGAGCACGGTCCAGTTCACCCGGACCTGGTTGTCCCCCACCACGGTCGCGGCGCCGATGCCCGGGGGGAACGTGGGCCGGGTGGTGCACGCGGTGGGCGGGCACTGTCCAGCGCCGCTCCCGGAGGGGAAGCTGGCCGAAGCCACGCGCGTGGACCAGCTCCCCGCTGCCGTGAAGTACTGGTTGACGTACCAGAGCGTGCAGTCGTCGAAGGGATCGGCGCTCATGCTGGTGTAGTCGCCCCACCGGCTGTTCGTGTTGTTGGCGGTGCCGGTGGCGATCACTCCCTCGGGCACGGTCATCGTGCCCGGCGGGTCGGTCCTGGCCCGGCCGGTGTAGCGGATGCTGTGGTTGTCGCTGCCGGCGGTGAGCCCGGTGGTGCTGTAGCCGACCAGGAGGTTCTCCGCCCCGTCCATGGCCAGGGAGGACATCCAGCGGCTGCGGCCGCCGGGGACGTCCGCGATCGTCCCCTGCTGGTAGAGGCAGGGGTACGACGGGCACGTCGCGTCGGGGTTCCCGGAAAGGCGGATGTCGTACCAGCGCACGCCGGAGACGACGCCGGAGACTCCAGGATCGACGGAGTGGCTCACCACCACGGACTCGTGATCCACGAAGTTCCGGTAGGCCGCCCGGAACATGAGCCGGTCCGCGAGGGAGCCCACCCGGACCGTGGTTCCGGGCTGCGGGATGCAGGAGCCGCCCCCGCAGGCGGCGCTGAACGGCGCCAGGGGCACGATCCCCTGCACGGTGCGCGTGGCGGAGCCCGCACCGACAAAGGAGGGCCGCAGCCGGTACAGGTACATCCCCTCGGAATGAAGAGAGAGAAAAAGACCCGGTGCCTGGAAGGGAGGTGGCGCGAACCCGTCCAGGTCGGCGGGCATGTGGCCGCCTTCCTGGGGGTCCATCATCACCACCCAGAGGGCGGTGGGATCTCCGGCCAGCATCTTCGTGCGGTCCATGGCGGCAAAGATCGCGCCCACGTATCCGCCCGAGAAGGCATGGGCCATCATGTAGTACGCGTTCTGCCAGGCCCCGAAGTGGGGATAGTCGCCGAACCAGCCGCTGGGCACGGCGAAGGCGTAGCGGTAGAAGGTGCCGGTGGCGCTCGCGGTCGTGGAGAGGGCCACGCACTGGTAGTACACGCCGCCGACGTTCGAGCTCGTGAACTGCGAGATGAGCCAGCGGTTGGCCAGCTTGTCGTAGAGGACGATGGGGTCGCCGGAGTTCTGCGTCTCGCAGGCGCCCCCGAAGCCCGACCACAGCGTGTTGATGGAGATGGGCCCCAGCACCGAGGTGGCGACCTTGGTCGCCCGGTTCAGGGACCACACCTGGTAGCGCGTGTTCACGGTCTCCACGAACTGGTCGCTCCCCACCGAGCCGTTGCAGTCGGAGGGGGTGAGCCCGTTGGTGCCCACGCCGAGGAAGTTGAAGCCGGGCACGACCGAGGCCAAGGACTCCCCCCGGGGTGCGGGCTGCACCACCGGGTCCTTCAGGTCGGAGCGGATCCGGCGGAAGTCTGGGAGGGGCGGGTTCTCGGGCCCCTCCCCTTCCTCCCCGGTCAGCTCCTCGAAGCGCATGGTCTTCGCCAGCTCGCTCAGGGGGGGGGACACGTCGAAGCGGGAAGGGGAGACGGAGTACACGGTCTCCCCGTCGGCATTGATCGCTTCGTGCACGGTGTCCGACCTCTCGTAGGGCGCGCCGGGCGGCAGCTCTTTCCCGCCGGAAGGGAGCGCGGCGGCCACCTTGGGCCGCTCCTCGCCCGCGGCACCCTTGGCGATGGCGAACGGTGCCGTCGAGACCCCCAGCAGCACGAGACCGAGAAGCGGCAGCTTGCGGCGCATGTCACCCCCGAGAGAGGTCAGGATGGCATACGCCGAAAGGGATGCCCGAGCCAGGTACACTCGGGGGCATGCCTCATATCTTCGAGGATGCGGCCAGCGGACGCGCCAGGTGCCGAGGGTGCAGCCGGCCCATCGCCAAGGGAGAGCTGCGCTTCGGTGAGCGCATCGCCAACGCCTACGCCGAGGGGGAGACCACGCTCTGGTATCACCCGCTCTGCGCCGCGTACCGCAGGCCGGAGGTGGTCTTGGACGCTCTGGCCGCCGGGCCGCATCCCCCCGGCTTCGAGGACCTGGAGCGCGCGTCACGTGCCACGGCGGCGCACCGGAGACTCCCGAGGATCGCGGGAGGCGAGCGCGCGCCCACCGGGCAGGCAAAGTGCCGCGCCTGCCGCGAGCCCATCGCCAAGGGGAGCTGGCGCGTGCGCCTGGTCTTCTACGAGGAGGGCCGCTTCTCCCCCGGCGGGTTCCTCCACCTGGGCTGCCAGCGGACCTACTTCGAGGGCGAGGACATCGTGCCGGCGCTCCTCCACTTCAGCCCGGAGCTGAGCGAGGCGGAGCGCGAGGAGCTGGTGCGCGCTTGCCAGGGAGGGGACCCATGATCAACCGGCGCGAGATCCTCCGCATGGGGGCCCTTGCAGGGTTCGGCCTCGCCCTGGGCCGCCGCGCGTTCTCGAAGGAAGCCCTGCGGACGAAGCCGATCCCCTCCACCGGGGAGCGCCTCCCCGTGATCGGCCTGGGGACGAACCAGTATGGCGTGCACTCGCCCGAGGAGCGCGTCCCGCTCCGGGAGGTGCTGCGGAGGATGCCGGAGCTGGGGGGCAAGGTCATCGACACCGCGCCCGCCTACGGCCGTTCCGAAGAGGTCCTTGGAGATCTCCTCGCCGAGCTGGGGAACAGAGATCGCTATTTCCTGGCCACCAAGGTCACGGCACCGGAGGGCTCCGCGGAGCGCGGCAAGGCGATGCTGGAGGAGTCGCTGCGCCGGCTGAAGACCGGCCGCCTCGACCTGGTCCAGGTGCACAACCTGGACGGGGTGGATGTCTTGCTGCCGGTGCTGCGCGCCTGGAAGGAGTCGGGGAAGATCCGCTACCTGGGGATCACGACCTCGAGACCGGAAGCGCACACGCGCCTCACGGAGTTCATGTCGAAGTACCCCCTGGACTTCATCCAGGTGGACTACTCCCTCGGGAACCGCGCGGCGGCGGAGCGCGTGCTTCCCCTGGCGCAGGAGCGGCGCATGGCCGTCCTCGTCAACCTGCCCCTGGGCGGCCGGCGCGGGAGCCTCCTCGCCAAGGTGAGCAACCGTCCCCTCCCGCCCTGGGCCGCGGAGCTCGAAGCCAGGAGCTGGGCGCAGCTCTTCCTCAAGTACTGCGTGTCCCACCCGGCGGTGACCTGCGCCATCCCGGGGACCACCAAGGTGCGCCACCTGGAGGACAACCTCGCGGCGGCGCGGGGCCCTCTCCCCGACCCGGCCACCCGGAAGCGCATGGAAGAGTTCTGGGACGCCCTGGGCTGATGACCCTCAAAAAGTCCCGGCGTCCACGTCCCGGATGAACTGGATCAACCCCGGGAAGTAGTGCCCGGGGTCGTCGTACTGGGCGAGGTGGCTCCCCTCAGGGCAATAGAGGAAGCGCCCGCGCTTCACCTGGGCGGACATCCAGTTCATTTGTTCCGGGTCCATCGTGTCGTGGGCGGCGCCGATGGTGAGGGTGGGCACCGTGATCTTGCCCAGGTCCCCGCTGCGGTCCCAGTGCGCGAGCTTGCCCGAGGCGCCCAGCTCGCTCGGCCCTTGCATGGGCACGTAGACCTTCGGGTTCATGTGCTTGAACACGCGCTGCACCGGCTCCGGCCAGGAGCCGTAGGGCATGCGGATCACGTGCTTCTCGTAGTGATGGGGGATGAGCAGTCCCATGTAGCGCGGATCGTCCGTGGTGCCGGTGGCTTCGAACTGCCGGATCTCGGCCAGCACCGCGGGATCCATCGTGGTCTTGAACACCTTCTCGGCGTAGGCGTTGTACCGGGGGATGCTGGAGACCATGTTGGAGACGATCAGCCCCTTGAGATGGTCCTGGTGGGAGAGCGCGTACTCCAAGGCAAGCAGACCGCCCCAGGAGTGACCGTAGAGATAGAAGCTGTCCCGATCGAGCTTCAGCGCCGTACGCACCTGCTCGACCTCGTCCACGAAGCGCGGGAGATCCCAGAGGCTGGGCTCGTCGGGCTGGTCGCTGAAGAAGGAGCCGAGCTGATCGTAGTAGTAGTACTCGAACCCCGCACCGGGGAAGTGGCTGTCGAAGCTCTCCAGGTACTCGTGCGTGAAGCCGGGTCCTCCGTGGAGCAGCAGGACCTTGATGCGCGGGTTGTTGCCCACCCGCTTCGTCCAGACGTGGAACGTCCCCTTGGGCGTCGTGATGGGGATCAGCTTGGCGCCCCCGGAGAGGACGTCGTCCCTGCCGGTGTTGTCGAAGTAGCCGGATGGAGGAGAGGCGGTCGTCTCCGCCGTGGCCTGGGGGCGGGACGAACCGGAGCAGGAGAGCAGGGACACGAGCCCCGCGGCGACGGCGATCCGGTTCAACGCACGGTGCATGGTGCCCCCTCGGGCGGGACGATCGGCGGATCGGGAAACCCTGTCAAGCAGGATCGGCTTCAGGAGTAAGCTGCCCACCGATTCGGAGTCTCCATGAATGCGCTGTCGCGCCTGTTCGTGGCCTACGTGCCGGGACTCGACGCTCGCCGCGTCGACGCGCGGCGCACACCCTTCCTCCACGAGCTCTCCCGGGCGTTCCCGCCGGTGAGTCTGCGCACGCTGCCCACCACCGAGCTGCTGCCGACGCTCATCACGGGCGTCTATCCCCACGAGCACGGCATCTGGCAGGTCCGGCTCCAGCCCGAGGCGAGAGCGATGCCCCCTCTCCGCGGGGCGGACCGGCTGCCCGACTGGTGCAGCACGACGTTCCAGTGCTTCCGCCAGTTCACCGACAGCTCCTACGACCTCGCCACCGTGCCGCGGCGGCGCCTGCGCCACTTCGAGCTGGCCCGGTTCAAGTACACGCGACGGGAGCGGGACGGCAGCGTCCTGGAGCAAATCGGGCCCTGCCCGACGCTGTTCGGCATCCTGGGCGAACGCTCCCGCTACCTCTTCACGAAGAGCTTCCAGGCACTGCTCCCTCTCGGGCAGGAGCTGCCCAGCGCCCGCTACCAGCTCGAGCTCCTGGAGATGTACGCGCTCGACCTCTTCCAGCACTGGCACCTGGACCGGGCGGAGGAGCTGGACCAGGCCTACAGGAAGGCCGACGACTTCCTCCGCCGCCTGCACGTGAACGCCCGGGAGCGGGACGTGAGCCTGATGGTGCTCGTGGATCACGGGCAGGAACCGGTGGTGGGGACCATCCCCCTCCTGCGCATGCTGCGTGAGGCGGGAGTCCCGGAGCGCGAGTACAGCCTCTTCGTGGAGCTGGCCATGGCGCGCTTCTGGTTCCACACCGAGCGGGCCCGCACGCGCATCCGGGAAGGGCTGGCCCGGCTCCCGCACCTCCGGGTCCTTTCCTGGCGCGACCTCGCCGCCTACGGGATCCGGTTCCAGGACGATGCATTCGGCGAGCTCTACGCCTGCAGCGACCCTGGCTGGATCTACTTCCCTCACGACTACTACCAGCCGCTCGCGAGCCTCTTCCTCGGGCTCACCGACCGCCATCAGCGCCCGCGGGTGCGGAACCCCCGCCATCGCGGGAACCACGGCTACCTGCCGGAGCACCCCTCCGAGCGCGGTTACGTCCTCCTTGCCGAGCAGGGCTGGCGCGCGCATGGAAACGAGATGGAGATCGTCGACTTCGCGCCCACCGTCCTCGGCCTGCTCGGGCACGCGCCGCCACCCTCGATGCGCGGGAGCGTGGTCTTCGCCCAGCGCAGCGGGCAGCCCGCGGGATGAGGGTGGACCCAGACCCGCACACGGCGCGGCGTCTCCTCGGTCTCCTGGCGCGACTGGCGGTCACGGCACTGCTCCTCCTCTGGCTGTTCCACCAGGCGGGCGGGCTGAAGCCGGTGTGGAGGGCGATGCAGGCCGCGCGCCTGGAGTCCGTGGCTGCCGCGTTTCTACTGACCGTGGGAGTGCAGGCGGTGATCGCTCACCGCCTGCGCCTGCTCGCCCATGCCCAGGGCGTCCCGCTGCGCACCCGCGAGGTGATGGACATCAATCTCGTCACCCTGTTCTACGGGCTCTTCCTGCCCGGCGGGGGGATCGCCGCGATCCTGATCCGCCTCTATCGTCTGACCCGCACCGACCGCCGTTACACCGCCATCCTGGCCGCCGTCCTCTGCGAGCGCTTGCTGGCGACGGCGACCCTGTGCCTGATCGGGCTCCTGTTCTGGCTGCTCGATGGCCGGGAGCGCTTGCCGCAGGCGCTGATCGTGCTGGGGGCGGCATCGGTGCCCGCGGCGCTGGCGCTCTGGCCGATGTTCCACCCGGCGCCCTCGCGGTGGGTGGGCCGGCTCACCTCGCGCCTGCCCCTCGCGCGCACGCTGTGGCCGCGCCTCGCCGAGGCGTTCGCGTCCTTTCGCGCGATCCCGCTGCGCGGGAAGCTCGGTCTGGCCGCGCTCTCGCTGGGGGCACACCTGCTCGGCACTGGCGCCTACTTCCTGCTGGCGGGGGGGCTGGGCCTGAAGGTCCCGTTCATGACGCTGGGGTGGATGCGCAGCACGGCCATGGTCATCGCCCTATTGCCCTTCTCGGTCTCCGGGCTGGGGCTGCGCGAGGGAACGATGGTGGCCCTGCTCGGCCAGCGCGGCGTGCCCGGCCATGCGGCACTGGCCTACTCGATGCTGGTCTTCGGGGTGACGATCCTCTCCGTCGCCCTGATCGGCGGCCTCTTCGAGGCCATCCGCTGGCTGCGTCCGCGGCGCCGCAACTGAATGTTTGCGCGGCCTCCCCCGCCGTGAGACGCTCTCTGGCAAGCGTCGGCGTCGCCGCGGCGTCGGCCATCAAGAAAAGGGGTGGAGCGATGATGAGTCAAGCGCGTTTGCTCGCGATCTCGGCCTGTGCGGCCGCCGCCTTGACCTTGAGTGCTGCGGGCGCTCTTGCTGGGGAGATCAAGGGCCCGCCGTACCAGGGGCCTCCCGTGTCCGGCGGCATCGGTGACTCGACGAACAGCACTCCCGCCGTCACCGAGGGGCACGCGTCGATTTGCGCCTTCAGTGGCCTGAACGACTTCGACCTGGACCTGGGGCAGAACGACAGGAAGACGCAGACTCCCAAGGACGCGGCTCCTGGATCGGCGGCCCACGGGTGGACGATCACGATCCCCGGTGTGGGGGAGATCACCATCTCGTGCAACAAGAACGGGCCGGTCGACTAGGAGAGGGCCCGCCACAGGGCGGGCCTTCAGCACGCTCCCCTCAGCACCTCTTCCGCGGCGTCTCGCGCGTGCGCTCCAGCGCGGCCGGGGACGGGTAGCCCCTGGAGCTCGCGTACGTCCACGTCTTCTCGATCTTGGCCGCGGCGTCTGGCGTCTTGCACGAGGTGTCGCCGTGGTCGATCTCGACCTTTCCCATGCGCTTCGCGGCGGCCGTCGCGCACTTGCGCAGCGCGGCGCCGCGACAGCCGATGGCGATCAAGGCGAGGTTCATGTTCCCGCGCTCGAGGTTGGGCGCGCCATGGATCGAGCGCTCGATGGTGGCGACGAGGGCCTCGAAGAAGGAGTCGGGGAGCTCCTCGTCGCGCTGAGCCAGATGCGCCACCAGCGACCAGCCGGCACAGCGCACGACCTCGTCCTTCGCAGCCAGCCAGCGCTCGGCCTTCTCGCGCGCGTGCGGTCCCTCGGCGGCGACCATCCCCACGTACCCGCCCCAGGTCCGCGACGCCGTGCTCTCGCGCGCCCAGCGGTCGAGGTCGGCCGAGGTCATGCGCGCGGGATCGACCACCTTGGCGGCGAGGGTGCGCGCGTCGAGGTTGCCGGTGTCCCACAGGGCGAGCGCGAGCGCGTGGTCGACGCCGATCCGCTTCGTCAGCTCCTTGAGCACGGCGAAGCTGACCCCGAACATCGGCCCGGTGGCGCCATGGCGCGCGTAGGTCTTGCGCGTCTGCGCGGAACCCGCCTTTTCCAGCGCGGTCATGGCCTGGGCGAGCGTCATCCGCGGCGCGGTCGTCCTCTTCGTCGTGGTGAGGGCTGGCGGCATCGGTCCTCCTCGGGCGTGGCGGAACGGTAACACGGTGAGGGGCGCGGTCGCCCTGCCGCCTGTAGAATCTCGGCGATTCGCCGGAACCCGCAGATGCAGGACCTGCAGGAGGAATCGATGCTGCGCTGTCGTCCCATCACCGTCGCCTCTGCCTGGCTCGCCGCCGCTGCCTTCGCCGTTCCCGCCGCCGCCCAGAGCGCGCTCGAGCTTCCCGCCCCCAGCCCCCGGGCCAAGGTCGAGCAGCGGGTCGGCGTGACCGACTTCTCGATCGAGTACTCGAGCCCGGGCGTGAAGGGGCGCTCCATCTGGGGCGGTCTCGTGCCCCACGACGAGCTGTGGCGCACGGGGGCCAACGCCTCCACCAAGCTCACCGCGAGCAAGGACTTCACCTTCGGCGATCAGGCGGTCCCGGCCGGGACCTACTCCCTGCTCACCATCCCCGCGGCCTCGAGCTGGACCGTGATCCTGAACAAGAACACCGCCCTATCCGGAACCCAGGGTTACCAGGAGAAGGACGATGTGGCGCGGGTCACGGCCCGTCCTCAGTCCACCTCCCCCCGCGAGCGCATGACCTTCCTGTTCTCCGACACCACCGACGACGCCGCCCGCCTCGACCTGGAGTGGGCGGGGCTGCGCGTCTCCGTCCCTCTCAAGGTCGACACCAGGGCCCAGGTGGGCGCGGCGATCGAGAAGGCCACCGCGGACGCCTGGCGGCCGCACTACGCCGCGGGCCGGTACCTGATGGAGAGCGGCGGCGACCTCGACACGGCCATCCGCTACCTCGACACGTCGATCGCGATCCAGCCCACCTGGTGGAACCACTGGTTCCATGCCCAGGCCCTGGCCAAGAAGGGTCGCTCCGCCGATGCCATCGCCTCCGCGGAGAAGGCGCAGCAGCTCGGCAAGGGCGACAACACCTTCGAGAGCTTCTTCAAGGAAGACGTCCAGAAGGCGGTCGACGATTGGAAGAAGGGCAGGTCCTGACGACCGTCGCCGCCGTCCTGCGGGAACAGAACGACCGGTACGCTCCCAGCCCCGCCCGCGAGGCGCACCTCCGTGCGCTTGGCGACGGAGCGCCCGCCGTGGTCACCGGCCAGCAGACCGGTCTCTTCCTGGGGCCGCTCTTCACGCTGTACAAGGCCGCGACCGCCATCCGGCTGGCGCGGGAGCGTTCCGCGGTCCCCCTGTTCTGGCTGCAGACGGAGGACCACGACCTGGCGGAGATCGCCGTCACCTCCTTGCCCCGACCGCAGGGAGGCGTCCTTCGCCTGAGCGCGCCGGCCCCCACGGAGCCGATCTCCGTCGCCCATCGCCGGCTGCCGGAGGCGGTGGACGCGCTGCGCGGCGAGATGGCGGAGTCCCTCGCGGGCATGACGCACGGGCCCGCGCACCTGGAGAGGCTGGCGCGTCACTACCGCCCGGGTGCGGGATGGGGGGAGGCCTTCGCGGGGATGCTCGCGGGCCTCTTCGCCGAGGAGGGACTGGTCCTGCTCGACCCGCGAGATCCGAAGCTCGCGCCCCTGGCCGCGCCCGTGCACCGGCGTGCGCTCTCGTGCTGGCGCGAGGTGGCCGACGTCCTCCACGCCGCGGGCGCCCCGGAGACGGTCCACGTCCGGAACGACTCGCCGCTCTCGTTCTTCCACCCGGAGGGGCCGGCGGGGCGCCGCTGCCGCCTGCGTGCCCGGGACGGAAGCGGCGAGCGCTTCGAGGAGATCGGAGGATCGAGGACCCACGCGCTGGGGTCCCTGCTGGAGGTCCTCGAGCAAGAGCCGCTGCGCTTCAGCACGAGTGCGCTCCTGCGGCCGATCCTCCAGGACACCTGGCTGCCGGGAGCCGCCTACGTGGGCGGCCCCGCCGAGGTGCGCTATTTCGGGCAGCTGGGGCCCCTGTACGACTGGTTCGGCCTCCCCCGACCGGAGGTCCTGCCGCGGGCGAGCTTCACCGTGCTGGAGGAGGGGGACCGGAAGCGCCTGGCCCGTGCCTGCATCCCGTTCCAGGAGGTCTCGCGGCCGGTGGAGGAGATCCTGGAGAAGGCGTGCGGGACCAGCGTGGCGGGAGAGCGCGTGGCGGCGCGCCTGCTCGAGGGGTTCGATCGCGCGCTCGCCGAGGTCCACCCCACCCTGCGCGCATCGGGGGAGAGGGGCGAGCGTGCGGCCGAGAAGACCCGGAGCACGGTGGCGCGCGCGGTGGAGAAGCTGGCCGAGAACGTGGACGCTGCCTGGCGGCTCCGCGACCGGTCGCTGGTGGAGGACGTGACGCGCCTGCGCGAGCGGCTCTTCCCCGGCGGAATTCCCCAGGAAAGGACGTACGGACCGTCGTATTACCTGGCGCGGTACGGGGAGCGGGCATTCTTGGAGCGGGTCGTGGACGCCGCCGCGCCCGGGGACGCCCGCCCGCGGAGCCTCGAGCTGTGAGACACACCGTCCACGCGCTCGCTTTCGGTCCCCATCCGGACGACGTCGAGATCTTCTGCGGCGGCGTGATGATCCGCCTCGCGCAGCTCGGCTACCGCACGGGGGTGATCGATCTCACGCGCGGGGAGCTCGCCAGCCGGGGCACCGTGGAGGAGCGCGCGCGGGAAGCGGCGGCGGCGGCGGAGGTGCTGGGACTCGCCTTTCGCGAGAACCTCGGCCTCCCGGACGGGTTCCTCGACGGCTCCTCCGACCCGCACGTGCGCGCGGTCGTGGAGTCGATCCGCGGGCACCGTCCCGAGATCCTCCTCGTCCCCTGGCTCGAGGAGCGCCACCCCGACCACGTCGCCGCCGCCCAGCTCCTGACCCGCGCGGCCTTCCTTGCCGGCCTATCCCGCTTCCAGAGCGCACCGGCGCAGGAGCCGTTCGCGCCACGGAGGGTCGTGTACTACGAGATGCGCCATCGCATGCCCGCGAGCTTCGTGGTGGACACGACCGAAGCCTGGCCGAGGAAGCTGGAGGCCATGCGCTGCCACGGGAGCCAGGTCGGCTCCGCAGGCGCCCCCACGCTGATCGGCTCCCCGCACGCGCTGGCGGCAATCGAGGCCCGCGACCGGTACCACGGCAGCCGCATCGGGGTGCCCTACGGGGAACCGCTCCGCACCATGGAGGCGCTCGGCGTCGCCGATCCCATCGCTCTCCTCCGTCTTTCCCCCTCCGGCGACGCGCACCTGTTCGAGCCCTCCTGGTGAGCGAGCCCCTCTCGGTCGGCATCGTCTGCTTCCCCACCCTGGGAGGAAGCGGCATCGTCGCCAGCGATCTCGCCTCCGGCCTCTCCCGGCGCGGCCATCGCATCCACGTGATCGCCAGCGCGCCTCCCAGCCGGACCCTCCCCGTCTGCGATCGCCTCTTCGTGCACGAGGTGCCGCTGGCGAGCCCTCCCCCGCTGCAGCACCCTCCCTACGCCCTCGCCCTCGCCTCCACGCTGGTGGACGTGACGCACGAGCACGGGATCGACCTCCTCCACGTGCACTACGCGATCCCCCACGCGGTCAGCGCCTACCTGGCGCGACAGGTGCTGGGGGACGCCGCTCCGCGCCTCGTGACCACGCTCCACGGGACGGACGTCACGCACCTCGGTGGCGACCCCAGCTACCGGTCGGTGACGCGCTTTGCCGTCGAGCGCTCGGATGCCGTCACCACCCCGTCCGCGTTCCTGCGCGAGGCGACCTACCGGACCCTGGGGGTGTCGAGCGATCTGCCCATCCATGTGGTCCCCAACTTCGTGGACACCGATCACTTCGCGCCCGCATCTCCACGCGACCGCTCCCGGTTCGACGCCCTGTTCCAGTCGGTCAAGGGCGACCCTGGCGACCGCGGCGCCCCCGTCCTGTTCCACGTGTCCAGCTTCCGGTCCGTCAAGCGCATGACCGACCTGGTGGAGGTGCTGGCCGCCATCCGCAAGCGCGCGCGCGTGCGCCTGCTGGTGGTGGGGGACGGGCCGGACCGGGGGCGCCTCGTGCAGCGGGCGCGCGAGCTCCACGTGAGCGAGAGCCTCTGTCTCCTGGGGACCCACGGGGAGTTCGCGGACGACCTGCGTCACGCGGACGCCTTCCTCCTTCCCAGCGAGACGGAGAGCTTCGGGGTGGCCGCCCTGGAGGCCCTCTCCTCCGGGGTCCCCGTGCTCGGCTACCGCGTGGGCGGGCTTCCCGAGGTGGTGACCCCCGAGGTGGGGGTGCTGGTCGAGCCCTACGACCTGGCCGCGCTCGCGGAGGCCACCGCGGCCATCCTGTTCGACGAGGCCCGCCGCGAGGCTCTCGGCCGGGCCGCCCGCGCGCGCGCCCTGGAGCGCTTCGGGCGCGAGGAAGGGATCGACCGATACGAGGCGTTCTACCGTCGCGTGCTGGCGGACGGGGATGGGAGGCGGGCGTGAGGAAGAGGATCCTGCCGGTGATGGCGGCGCTGTGCTGCCTTCCCGCCGGCGCCCAGGAGGCTGCGATGGACGCGGGCTCGCTCGCGCACGAGGTCGATCGCCTGGCCGTGACCGCGCGCGTGCTCTACGTGGCCGCGCACCCGGACGACGAGAACACCCGCTTGCTCGCCTACCTCGCCAACGGGCGTCACCTCGCAGCCGCCTACCTCTCCATGACCCGCGGCGGCGGCGGCCAGAACCTGATCGGGCCGGAGCAAGCGGAGCTGCTGGACGTGGTCCGCACCGAGGAGCTGATGGCGGCGCGTGGCCTGGACGGCGCCCGGCAGTTCTTCACGCGCGCGCGCGACTTCGGGTACTCCAAGTCCGCCGACGAGACCTTCTCCGTCTGGGGGCACGAGGCTGCGCTGGCCGACGTCGTCTGGGTCCTCCGCACCTTCCAGCCCGACGTCGTGATCACCCGGTTCGACGAGAAGCCTCCCAATCATGGGCACCACACGGCCTCCGCCATCCTGGCGCGGGAAGCGTTCGCGGCGGCCGGCGATCCCACCCGCTTTCCGGAACAACTCGCGGCGGGAGCCATGCCCTGGAAGGCGACCCGCCTCCTCCACAACGTCCCCACGTGGCGCGACGAGCCGCCTCCCCCGAGCGCCCTGCCGCTCGACGTGGGAGCCTACGATCCCAGGCTCGGCCTCTCCTTCGGCGAGCTGGCCGCGCGCTCGCGCAGCCAGCACCAGAGCCAGGGCTTCGGTGTGCCGGGGGAGCGGGGGAGTGTGGTCGAGCGGTTCCTCACCGTGGCGGGATCGGCTGCGGAGAAGGACCTGCTGGACGGCGTTCCCCTCGGTTGGGACCGCTACGGAGCGGCCGGGGCGCCCGTGGCACGCGCCCTCGAGGAGGCGCGCGACCTGCTCGACCGCGACCGGCCGGAGCGCGCCGTTCCCGCCCTCGTCGCCGCCATGCGCGGCATGGATGCCCTGCCCGGGGAGCCGCGCACCCGCGACGCCCGTCGTGCGGCGGAGCGGGCCATCGCCGCCGCGTCCGGTCTCTTCGTGCGCGCGACCGCGAACCAGCCCGGGGTCGTCCCGGGCGCGAAGCTGGAGATCGCCCTGGAGACGATCGTGCGGCGCCCCTCCGGCCTGGAGATCCTGTCCTTCCACTACCCCGATGGCTCCACGGTGGAGCCGGACGGGCCCATCGGGGTCAATGCGAAGACGGTGATGCGGAGGCAGATCGTTCTCCCCGCCGGTACCGCGGTCTCGGTTCCCTACTGGCTGCAGGAGCAGGTCGCCCCGGACCTGGTGGGACGGCCTCGCGGCCCGGCGGCGCTGGAGGCGGCGGTCACGGTGCGCGTGTCCGGGAGGACGCTCCGTCTGACCGCCCCCGTGCAGTACGCCTGGACCGACCCCGTCCGGGGCGAGCGCCTCCGCGACGTGCTGGTGATGCCGCCGGCCACGGTGACCGCCTCGCGCCAGGCGGTCCTGGCGCCGAACGCCTCCTCCGCTCCGCTCGTGCTGAAGATCCGCGCCGCCCGAGACGAGGTGCGCGGCGAGGTCACGGTCCCCGTGCCGGCCGGCTGGCGGGTCGAGCCCGCCTCCGCCACCGTGGCCCTGGAGAAGGCGGGGGACGCGACCACGGTGCGCTTCGCCCTCACGCCTCCCCCGGGAGCGGGACCGATCGAGCTGCAGCCGCAGGTCGTGGTGGAGGGGAGGGCCTGGAGCTTCCGCGAGGACGTCCTCGACCACCCGCACATCCCCATGCAGGTCATCCTCCGGCCCTCGACCGTGCGGGCCGTGCCCCTCCAGCTCCAGGTTCCGGGGAAACGGATCGGCTACGTCATGGGCTCCGGCGACTCGGTGGCGGACGACCTGACCCATGTCGGCGCCCAGGTCGAGATCCTCGACGACGAGGCGCTCCGGGCCGGGGACCTCTCCCGGTTCGCCGCCATCGTGACCGGGATCCGCGCCTACAACACCCGCGACGCGCTCCGCGCCGCCCACGATCGCCTGATGCGCTACGTGGAGGATGGCGGCACCGTCGTCGTGCAGTACAACACGCAGAGCCGGCTGGGACCGCTGGAGAGCCGGATCGCCCCCTTCCCCCTGGAGATCGGCCGGGGCCGGGTCACGGACGAGCGTGCCGCCATGGAGCCGCTCGCCCCCGACCACGAGGTGCTGGTGCGCCCGCACCGGATCACCGCATCCGACTTCGCGGGCTGGGTCCAGGAGCGGGGGCTCTACTTCGCGGAGAATTGGGATCCGCGCTACACCCCGATCTTCGCCGCCGCCGACCCCGGGGAATCTCCCCTGCGAGGGGGGCTGCTCTTCGCGCGTCACGGGAAGGGCCGCTACGTCTACACCGGCCTCGCGTTCTTCCGCCAGCTTCCCGCCGGCGTCCCCGGGGCCTACCGGCTCTTCTTCAACCTGATCGGGGCCCAGTAGATGGATCCGGCCGAGTCGCCGCCTCCCTTCCTGTCCCGCTGGAGGAACGTGTACCTCCTGGTGCTCGGCGAGCTGGCCCTGTTGATCGCGGTGTTCTGGGCCCTGACGCGGTGGGCTGCGTGACCGGCCTCGACTGGGCGGTCCTCATCGGCACCCTCGGCTTCATCGTCGTCTACGGCGGCTGGAGGACGCGGGGCGCGGCGACGATGGACACCTACTTCCGCGGGGACTACACGCTGCGCTGGCCGACCATCGGCCTCAGCATCATGGCCACGCAGGCGAGCGCCATCACCTTCCTCTCCACCCCCGGCCAGGCCTACGAAGACGGCATGCGCTTCGTGCAGTTCTACTTCGGTCTGCCTCTGGCCATGGTCGTGATCAGCGCCCTCTTCGTCCCCATCTACTACAAGCTGAAGGTCTACACCGCCTACGAGGTTCTCGAGCATCGCTTCGACGCCCGCGTGCGCTACCTGGGCGCCCTCCTCTTCCTCATGGGCCGCGGGCTGGCGGCGGGGATCACCCTCTACGCTCCCTCCATCATCCTCAGCACGCTCATGGGCTGGCCCCTGCAGGGGACGACCGTGGCCATGGGCCTGAGCGTCGTGCTCTACACCGTGATCGGGGGCACCAGGGCGGTGAGCGAGACCCAGAAGCACCAGATGATCGTCATGCTCGCCGGCCTGGCGCTGGCGCTGGTGCTGATCGTGTGGAGGCTGCCGGAGGCGATCGGCCTCACCGAGGCGGTGCGCCTGGCCGGCGCTCTCGACCGCATGAACGTCGTCAGCTTCGACTTCGACACCAGCACCCGCTACACCTTCTGGTCGGGGATCACCGGCGGATTCTTCCTCGCCCTGTCCTACTTCGGCACCGACCAGTCGCAGGTACAGCGCTACCTGTCGGGACGCTCGGTGGCGGAGAGCCGGCTCGGCCTCGTCTTCAACGGGATGCTCAAGATCCCCATGCAGTTCGTGATCCTCCTGGTGGGGGTCATGGTGTTCGTCTTCTACCTGTTCGTGCAGCCGCCGGTGTTCTTCAATGCCTCCCTCCTGCGACAGGTGGCAGCGGGTCCGCAGGCGCCGGCGCTGCAGGCGCTGCAGGTGCGCTACGACGCCGCCTTCGCCGAGCGGCGCGCGGCGGCGGAGGCCTTCGCCGCCGGGAATGAGAGCAGCCGGGCGGCGCTGCGCGAGGCAGACGCCAGGATCGAGTCCATCCGCACCGAGACCAAGGAACTCGTGAAGCGCACCGTGCCCGGCGCGGAGACACAGGATGCCGATTACGTGTTCCTGAGCTTCGTGCTGCGGTACGTGCCCAGCGGCCTGGTGGGACTGCTGATCGCGGTGATCCTCTGCGCCGCCATGAGCTCTGTTTCCAGCGAGCTCACCGCCCTCGGCTCCACGACGACCGTGGACCTGTGGAAGCGTTTGTGGCCGAAGGAGACCACGGCGCGCCAGGATCTGACCACCTCGAAGGTCTTCACGGCCGCCTGGGGGGCGGTGGCGGTGCTCTTCGGCGCCTTCGCCGCCCTGCTCGACAATCTGATCGAGGCCGTCAACATCGTGGGATCGCTGTTCTACGGGACGATCCTGGGCCTCTTCGTGGTCGCCTTCTTCGTGAAGTTCGTGACCGCCACTCCCGTGCTGGTGGCCGCCCTGGTGGCCCTGGCCACGGTCCTCACCCTCTTCTGGACCTCGGACGTCGGGTTCCTCTGGTTCAACGTGATCGGCTGCGGGATGGTCGTCGTCCTGTCCATGGCGCTGGAGGGCCTGCGCCGGAGCCGCTTCCCGGGGCCGAGCTAGGGATTGTCTCTCGGACAGATGCTCTCCGCTTGACTCATAGGCAATTGCCTATATAATTAGTCTCATGAGCCGCGCACATGCGAGCAGCGATCCCTTTCGTGCCATCGCGGACCCCACGAGGCGAGCCGTGCTGGATCTGCTCCGCCTCGGGGAGCGGCCGGTGAACGAGCTGGCACGGTCCTTCGACATGACGCAGCCCTCGCTGTCCCAGCACCTGCGGGTGCTGCGTGATGCGGGGCTGGTCGCTCACCAGCGGCGAGGCAGAGAGCTCTGGTATCGCGTGCAACCGCAGAAGCTGAAGCCGGTCGGGGACTGGCTCGCGCAGTACGAGCAGTTCTGGCGGCACAAGCTTCGCGCATTGGGAACGGTCCTGGAGGGGGAGAAATGAGGCACGGCATTCGACTGGAGCAGGCATACCCGTTCCCCCCCGAGCGTGTCTGGCGGGTGCTCACGGACCGCGACCTCCTGGCACAGTGGCTGATGCCCAACGACTTCGAGCCCGCGGTGGGGCACCGCTTCCAGTTCCGCTCCCAGCCCATGCCGGGCTGGCGGGGATTCGTCGAGTGCGAGGTCCTGGAAGTGGTGCCCCCGCGATTGCTCGCGTACACATGGGTCGGCGATGCCGACTGGAAGGAGCCGACGGTCGTGCGCTGGACGCTCGAGCCGATCGAGGGTGGAACCAAGGTCGTCCTCCAACACACGAACCTGCAGGACCCCTGGGGGGCGGCGCTGAAGGCGATGCTCGGACAGGGATGGAAGAAGATGCTCGAGCTCAAACTGGCCGATGTCCTGCAACATGGGGAGGGTGAGGCATGAGGTGGAGGCGACTCGTGCTCTGCGGAGTTGCGGTCTTCGTCACGCAGGCGGTGGTCAACGGGGCGCTGTTCGCGCTCGTCGGGGATCGGCTGCCCCACGACGCGGCCTTGTTCAGACCGGAGGGGCAAGAGCTCTGGGGCGTGTACATGGCCAGCCGCGTGCTGTTCGTGAGCATGTTCGTGCTCCTGTTCGCCCGCTGGTTTCCAGGCCGCGGACCCCTGGCCGGCATCCGCTACGGGATCGCGGTGTGGCTCCTGTACTCCATCCCCATGACCGCCGGCTTCTGGTCGTTTCTGAAGCTTCCCGGGGTGGTGGCGTTCTCCTGGGTCGCCTTCGGTCTTGCCGAACTCGTGGCAAGCGGCGTCGTCCTCGGCTGGATCTGCGCCCGCGGCACGGGGCACGCCGCCAGTCCCTCGGTCGCCGCGGTGTGAGGGTCGGCGCGCCGGTATATTCTCGCGGGCGCATGAGCGGAGCAGCCGGTGGAGCCGCGTCCCCAGCATGGGTGGTGAGCGTCCGCCGGTACGACCGGCTGTTCTACGGTGGGATGGCGATCGCCCTGGCGCTGACCGTGTTCGCCGGCTTCGCGGCCACGTACTACCTTCCCGTCGTCACCGGGCGCCCCAAGGTCACGCTCAGCGGCGCGCCCTTCACCACGCTCGTGCACGTGCACGCCGCGCTGTTCACGACCTGGGTCGTCTTCTTCATCGTCCAAACCGCTCTCGTGGCGCGTCGCCGCGTCGCCCTGCACCGCCGGATGGGCGTGACGGGGGCGGTGCTGGCCGGGGCGATGGTGGTGGCGGGAACGATCCTGGCCGTCGAGGCCGCGGGCCGGGGCGCGGCACCGCCCGGAATGGATCCTCTGGCGTTCCTCGCCATCCCCATCTTCGACATGGTCCTGTTCACGACCTTCATGGCCGCCGCTCTGGTGCGGAGGCGAGACCCCGAGTGGCACAAGAGGTTGATGCTGATGGCGTACATCAGCATCACGGTGGCGGCGGTTGCCCGTCTGCCCGGAGTGATCGCGCTCGGTCCGCCGGGGTTCTTCGGGCTGACGTTCGTCTTCGTCATCGTCGCCGGTCTGTACGACCTTCTGACGCGACGACGCGTGCACGCAGCCTATCTGTGGGGCGGCGGGCTCTTCCTCCTCTCCCAGCCTCTGCGCCTGATGATCTCCCGAACCGGAGCCTGGCACGCGCTGGCGGAGGCTCTGACGCGATGAGAGGTCCCCGCTCCCGTCTGGTTCGAAGCGCCAGCGTGCGCCCGAGGAGCGGCGGCGCTCTCCATTGATCCTCCCCGCCTTCGCGCTCCCGTTCCTGCTGACCGCCGCTCCCTCCGCCGAGGACCTCGATCGCTGCCGGGCGATCGTCGACCCTGCGGAGCGACTCGCCTGCTACGACGCCCTCGCGGAGCAGGCGCCCCCCGGAGTCAAGCCACCGTCGCTCCTGGAGGAGCGCTGGGAGCTCACCCCCGCGACCGAGCACGGTCTTTTCCAGTTCCGCTTCTATCGGCCGAACTACCTGCTCCCTGCGGTCGTCTCCGACGACGTGAACGAGGTTCCGGAGAGCCCGACCCGGCAGAGCACGAATCCGACGCCGCTTCCGTGGAAATCGGTGGAGGCGAAGTTCCAGCTGAGCTTCCGGACGAAGGTCTGGAAGAACCTCTTCGGTCACAACGCAGACCTGTGGGTCGGCTACTCCCATGAGAGCTTCTGGCAGGTCTACACGGCGGAGGCCTCGCGGCCCTTCCGCGAGACCAACTACGAGCCGGAGCTCGTCCTGGCGCTTCCCACGTCCTACGACGTCGCCGGGCTGCGAGGACGCCTCCTCGGCTTCGGGATCGTGCACCAGTCCAACGGCCGCGCGGAGCCGCTCTCGCGCAGCTGGAACCGCGTCTACGTCCTGGTCGGGCTCGAGCGGGAGAGCTTCGTGCTCACGCTCAAGCCGTGGTTCCGCGTGAATGAGGACGCAAGCGACGACGACAACCCGGACATCGTCGACTACGTCGGACGCGGGGAGGTGCTCGCGTTCTGGAAGCTCCCGAAGGAGCACACGCTGGCGCTTCGCCTCCGTCCGACGTTCGAGTTCTCCCCCAGCTGGGGCTCGGCGCAGCTCGACTGGCGCTTCCCGGTCTCGCGCAACTCCGGGGGGTACGTGCAGGCGTTCACCGGCCACGGCGAGAGCATGATCGACTACAACTTCCGGAAGACCTCGATCGGCGTCGGGGTCGTCCTCGGGAACTGGTACTAGGGCTTGGCTCAGCGGTCTGCCGCGAGTCGCTCCACCGCGAGCACCGCCGGGGTCGCAACCTGGCGCATCTCCGGCGACCAGCGCTCCTGCGGGCTGTTCGAGCTGATGAGCGTCGCATTGATCCCCACCAGGCGCCCGGAGGAATCGAACACCGGTCCCCCCGAGTAGCCGTTACACGTGTCCCAGGTCCCGAGGAAAGGCCGGGAGGTGATGGGGCCCATCCACGTGCGCTCGCCTCCGAGGGTGACGGGCCCCACTGTGCAGTTGCGCATGAGGCGCCAGTGCTCCTGCATCCCGTCGGGACTGCACAGCGGCAGCCCGGCTTCGTTCTCGTCGGCGACACGACCGAAGCTGAAGCGTGGTGTACCCGCCGCGCGCGAGTACCCGCCGCGCGCGAGATCCGCCTGGCTTCGCCCCTCGACGCGGGGAAAGCCGTGGATAAAGACCAAGTCGCCGCGCGCGGGCACCGGTGCCACCGGCCACGGTGGGAGCGAGGACAGTCGGGTGTCCGAGACCTCGATGGCGGCGACGTCGAGCGCGTCGCGCTCCTCCACGACGACCCAGTCGTGGCTGAAGTCCCGCTTGCCCACCTGGATTCTTCCCAGCGAGAGCCGCAAGATCTGCCCGCCTTCCCGTTCCACGAGAATCGCTGAGCGCTTCCGCAGCTGGTCGTCGTCGATGAGCGCCGCGACGCAGTGGGCGGCGGTCAAGACACGGCGATCGTCGATGAGAAAGCCGGAGCAGTTCCCGAGGTGCTCGTAGCTGCACCCGTCGGCCTCGCACGTGCGAGCGGCCAAGCCCGAGCACCGATCCTCGTTCCAGGCGCGTGTCGCCGGGTCGGCGCATGTGAGCTCCTCGAGGCGAGCCAGGTCCGCTGCGCTGCCGCGCCCGACGCCGTCGGCGAGGACGATCTTCACCGTGCGTCCGTGGATCGCTTCCAGCGGGGCGTCGATGGAGATGGAGCGAGCTGCCCGCCAGGCGGGATCGAGGGCGTCCGCCGGGGCGAAGAAGCCTTCCCAACCGGTCACTTCGGGCACGCGCGCAGGAACGTCCGCATCTGTCTCCGCGCGGCGCGGATGAGAGCAAGCGGCGAGCACGAGACCAACGGCGGCGGCCAGGAGGCTCACGCGGCGACGTGTGTCTCGGAGGAATACGCGACTCTTCATCCCGGGCCCGTCGGAAACACCACAGTTGCGCGGGTGAAACGTTCAGCCCGCCGCCTTCTTCACGAGCGCCGCGATCCGCGCCTCCGCCTCGGCGGTCAGCCTTTTCAGGGCGAAGGCGGTCGGCCAGATGGCGCCGTCGTCGAGACGGGCCGCATCGTTGAAGCCGAACGTCGCGTACCTCGCCTTGAACTTGTGGGCGCTCTGGAAGAAGCAGACGATCTTGCCGTCCTTCCCCGCGTAGGCCGGCATCCCGTACCAGGTCTTCGGCGACAGGCCCGGCGCGCTGGCCTTGACGACCGCGTGAAGCCGGGTGGCCATGGCGCGGTCCGGTTCCGGCATCTCGGCGATCCTGGCCAGCAGGTCGCCCTCCCCGTCCGCCCTGGTCCTCGCCCGCGATTCCGCCTTGAGCTCCCGGGCCCGCTCCTTCATGGCGGCCCGTTCCTCCTGCGTGAACCCGTCCGTCGGATTCCCTGGCCCGTCCCCGGCCCGGCTCGGCCGCCCTTTCTCCTCCAGCCTCTCCAGCCTGCCCTTTCGGCGGATCAGGTTCTTGTAGTCCCACTGGACCTCCCGGGCTTCGGCCAGCCAGCGCCCGAGCTTGGCGGTGTCCACCTGATCGACGGCGGTGTACCGGGCCTCGGCCGCCTTGAAGCTCCCCTCCTTCCTCAGCCCCTTCTCCTCGAAGGACTGGCCGCTCCAGAAGAGCAGGCGCACGCAATCCTTCAGCTTGCCGTATCCGACGATGGGGTTCCCTTCGAGGAACCACACGGGGTGGGCATGCCAGATCTTGTTCTCAGCGTCGGGCAGGCCGCGATCGATCTGCTCCGCCAGGAGCCGGCAGATCGCCCGGTCGCCCGGCGCCTGGCCCGCGTTGTACTTCCTGGTTTCCGCGTGCATCCAGAGCGTCCTCCTGTCCCCTTTCCCCGCAAACAATACTCTCGTCCAGGCGCTAGGATCCCCTGGTGAACCGACGGAGAGTGCTTCTGCAAAGCCCAGCCCGCAAGTTCGCTCGATGACGTACTTTCCGGACCTGAGTCCCTATGCCTACGATCCCTTGCCGGGGTTCGAAGGGAGACTCATCCTGAACGTCGGCTGGCTTTCTTTCCAGCATCCGTTCTATCGCAGAGGCTGGACCTCCCGTGCCTTTCGTCTCGAGCTCCGCCGGCTGTGTGAAGACACCACGATCCGGCACCGCGGGTATCATCACTGCTCGCTCGACCTGTGTGTGCTTCTCGGCTTTGTGAGCGGAGACGGCATCGTGGTCACTCGAAGCGGGTCGAGCTGGTTCGCCGCGCCCTCGCTGGTGTACCACTACGTCAGGTGGCACTTGTATCGTCCCCCGGATGATTTCATCGAAAGCGTGCTGAGCACGGCGCAGCCGCCCAGCGGCCCAGCGGGCGTTCAGCCCTGCTGCTAGCTCTGGAACCACTGCGATGGCGATCTTCGAGCCCATGACCAGCCAAGACGATCCCGTCGAGATTGCACGCACAGCACAACGACACCAGGAGAGGCTCGAGCAAGCCTTGAGCACCGCGGCGAAGCGCGCGGCGCGCAGCGATCCTGGGGTCCGTGCTCTATTCGCTTCGGCGAGAATCAAGGGTCAACACAAGGACACGAAGACCGCGGTGGTGTCGTTCACCGCTTCGCCGTTCCGCGGCGGGCTTCATCATTTCTATCCGTGGGGCTACCTGGACCGCCTCACTTCACGAGAGCTTGCGGTGGACCTTTCTCGCATGCTGCGCGACGACCTCGCGCGAAAGCTCCGCGGCGGAGGCTAGGAAGAAAGCCGCCACCTTGGAAGCGCCGGGCCCGAACAGGAACGGGGTCTTCCCGCGGCTTGACCTTTGGCAACCACAGTCGAATAATTATTCGACCATGATCGAATCCGGACGGACTGCGCTTGAAGCTCAACTAACACAACGGCTTAGGGAGCCGGCTCCCGGTCGGGTCCAGCTTCTGGTCGGTCCTCGCCAGGTCGGAAAAACCACGCTTCTCCTCGAACTGGCGCGACGGCACGGCTGGGAAAGGCACTACCACCCCTGCGACGCCCCCCCAGCATCCCTTGCCGGATTCTGGGAGCGCGCCTGGGCCGCCGTGCGGGAGGAGGCCGTCCGCACGGGCAAGGCCGCGATCTTTCTCGACGAGGTGCACCATCTCCCGGACTGGGCGAGCCGGCTCAAGGCAGAGTGGGACCGCCTTCAACGCGAGGGAGCTCCCGTCCACGTGGTCGCCTCCGGCTCGGCGGCGCTCCGGCTGACGTGGGGATCGAAAGAGAGCCTCGCCGGCCGTTTCGAGCGGCTCGTGCTGGGCCACTGGTCGGCACGGGACCTCGCGGGCGCCTTCGCGCTGCCGGAGGAGGAGGCGGCGCTCGAGATCGTGCGACGCGGCGCGTACCCCGGCGCATTCCCGCTGCGTGAAGACCCGAACCGGTGGACCGCGTACGTGCGCGACGCCATCGTGGAGCCGGCGATCGCCCGCGATCTCGTGGCGGGAACGCTGATCCGAAAGCCGGCTCTGCTGCGTCAGGTCTTCGCCCTTGCCGTGGCGTCCCCTGCCCGCATCGTCTCCCTCCAGAAGATCCGGGGCGCTCTGGAGGACGCGGGGGCCCTGGAGACCGTCGCCGCCTACCTCGAGCTGCTGGAGGAGGCCTACCTCGTGGCCTCGCTTCCCAAGTGGTCGCGCGAGCCCGCACGCCGGCGGGCCGCTCCGCCGAAGCTCCTTCCGCTGAGCAACGCCTTCCTCGCCGCCACCGACCCCGGCGGCATCCCCGCTGCGGAGCGCGATCCCGCCCGCTGGGGCGCATGGGTCGAGAACGCCTGTCTCGCCTTCGCGTGGAGTCAGGGCCAGCGCGTGACGTACTGGCGCGCCGAGCCCCACGAGGTGGATGCCGTCCTGGAGGGAAGCTGGGGTCGCCTCGCGCTGGAGGTCAAGACCGGGCCGTTCGCGACGGCGGAGCTGCGCGGCGTCCTCGAGTTCTGCCGTCTTCACCCGGACTTCCGGCCCCTCGTCGTCGTGGACGAGCGCGGGATCGACGTGGCGCGCCAGGCGGGGGTGGATGCCATCCACTGGAGAAGGTTCCTATCCAGCGGGCCGTGATCGACGAGTATCCTGGCCACAACCGAATCGAGCTCACCCCGAGGAGGACTGCCATGCCGAAGCCTGCAAAGAACACCATCTGCCTCTGGTACGACGGCGACGCGCTGGAGGCGGCGCGGTTCTACGCCAAGACGTTCCCCGATTCCTCCGTGGGCGAGGTGTTCCGGGCCCCGGGAGACTACCCGTCGGGGAAGGAAGGGGACGTGTTGACGGTCTGGTTCACCGTGATGGGCATCCCCTGCCTCGGGCTCAACGGCGGGCCAGAGTTCAAGCACAACGAGGCGTTCTCGTTCCAGGTGGCGACCGTGGACCAGGCGGAGACGGACCGCTACTGGAACGCGATCATCGGAAATGGCGGCCAGGAGAGCGCGTGCGGCTGGTGTAAGGACAGGTGGGGCGTCTCCTGGCAGATCACGCCCATCGCCCTCACCGAAGCGATCAGCGATCCCGATCGGGCTGCGGCCAAGCGCGCCTTCGATGCCATGATGCCCATGACCAAGATCGACATCGCGACCATCGAGGCGGCGCGGCGCGGCTGAGAGGGGAGGCTGGGCGGCGAAATCGTCCGCCCAGGCCGGGAATTTACCCGGCCGTGGGACTGGGCGATCGCCCGCGCTGACCGGCCAGCTGCGGAAGCTTCTGCGCGCACGTCTCAGGGGATGGTGACACGGACGCCGTCGGAGATGTCCTGGCCTGGGTAGAGGATCAGCGTGGCACCCTCGGACAGTCCGCTCCCGATCTCCATGTCGTCCGCGTTCCGGTGACCCACCCCCACCTCGCGCCTGCGCGCCCGCCCGCCCTCCACGACGAACACCGCCCAACGGTCCCCGCTCCGGAAGACGGCGCCGGCGGGCGCCTTCAGCACCGCCTCCGCCGACCAGAGCACGATGCTGGCGTCCACACGAAACCCGTCGCCCAGGCCGAGAACGGGGCCCGGCAGCTCCCCGATGACGTTGACCCGCTGCTCCTCGACCCCCAGCGGCGACACCTTGGTGAAGGCCGCGGGTTCCACCATGCGCACGCGCGCCTCGAGGGTCCGCCCGCTCCCGGCGTCGAGCCGAATGGCGGCCCCGGGTGGAATGGCGACGGCATCGGTGGACAGAACGTCCATCACCACCTCCAGCCGGGTGGGATCCCCGACCTCCAGGATGGGCGTCCCCGCGGGGACGACGCGTTCGGAGTCCTCGCGGAGGCGCAGGACACGGCCATCGGCCGGCGCGCACAGCGCGATCGTGGCCCCCGTTCCCGATTCGATCAGGCCGGCCCGCGCACCCTCGGCGGTGCACCGCGCCGCCTCCCGGCGGGACCGGGCGGCCCCCACCGACTGCAGCGCCGTGCGCGCGGCCGTGCGCGCGACGTCCAGCGCGTCCTGGGCGAGCTGGCCGGCCGCAGCCAGGTTCTCCGCCCGGGCCAGGGACCGTGCGGCCAGCTCGTGGGCGGCGCGCGCTTGGGAGAGCTGCGCGTCCGTCTCCGACAGTCTCGCCTCGGCGGCGCGCAGCTCCGCCTCCGCTTGCAGGCGGCCCCGGCGATCGAGGGGCTGGGGGGTGAGGAGGGCGACCGTCTCTCCCTGGCGGACGGGGTCGCCCTCGTCCAGCGCCAGCGACGCCAGCCGGCCGGCCACCGGGGCGGCGACCACGTAGCGGGGGTGCACCCTCGTCCGCCCCTCCGCGTCCAGGGTCACGCTCATGGATCCGCGCCGCACGCGCCCCACGTCCACGGGGACCGGCGACGGGCGCAGCATCCAGAGCACGCCGCCCAGGGCGGCCAGCGCGAGGGTCATCCACGCCAGGCGCCTCACTCCTGGGCCTTCAAGACCTCGACGAGATCGAGGCGGTGGATGGCGCGGCGCACGGCGAGGGCGGAGAGGGTGGCGGAGATCGCGATCACGGCCACCGCGAAGGCCACGGTCGCCCGCGACACCACCAGGGGCAGGCGGAAGAGGTCCGATTGGAACCGCCACACGATCAGCCCGCACAGCCCGTAGCCAATGGCGGCGCCCAGCGGCATGGCGGCCGTGGTCAGGAGCGCCTGCTCGCCGAGCAGCATGGAAGCCACCTCGCCGCGGCGGAAGCCGAGGATGCGCAGGGAAGCGAGCTCGCGGGCACGCTCGGAGAGGGCGATACGGCTCCCGTTGTAGACCATCCCACCCGAGATCACGCACGCGAAGACGACCGTGAGCGCGATGGAGAGCAAGAAGCTCTCCTCGATCGTCCTCTCGAAGCTGGCCAGCGAGGACAGCCGCGACGTGACCGAGACGGCGCCGGGAAGGCGCTTGAGCCGCGCGTAGAGGAGGCCGCGGGAGCGGGGGTCGATGGAGAGGAAGGCGCCCGAGTACGTCTCCCGCACCCCCAGGAGGGCGTCCAGGGCGGCAAGCTCCATGTAGGCCGCGGTCCCCACCGCCTCGTCGAGGACCCCCGCCACCCGCGCCGCCTGCACCGGCCGCTTCCCCTCGAGGACCTCGAGTACGACCGGCTCCCCGGGCCGCACGCGCAGCAGGGCCGCCAGGCGATCCGTGAGCACGACGCCCCCTGGCGGCAGGCCTCGCGCGCGGAACCGCTGGTCCACGGGACGGCGCAGGCGGGCGTCCGGCTCGAGCCCGAAGAGGCTCGTGCGACGGACGAGGTATCCCGCCTGCGCGCTGCGCAGACGCACCGCCACCGACCGGAACGGCTCGACCCGCTCGATCCCGGGCATCCGCGAAAGCTCGTGGAGCGCCGCCGTCGTCTGCGGGTCCCGGAAGACCACCGTGAGGTCCTCCCGCTGTACGTGCTGGAACTGAAGCTCCTTCAGGCGCTCCACCGCATCGTAGCTGTAGCGGCCGGTGACGACGATGGCGAACGCGAGGGCGATTCCGATCACGGACAGCGCGGACTTGACCGGGCTGCGATCGAGGTGGCGCACGATCATGCGGCCGGCCGGAGAGAGGAGACGGCGGATGCCCATCCGCTCGATGACGCCGGGCCGGAAGCGCTGCGGCGCCTCCGGACGCATGGCCTCGGCGGGGGCCAGGGCCAGGGCGCGCCGCACCGCCCCCATGCCGCCCAGCGCGGCCGATGCCGCCGCCGCTGCGAGGGCCGCCACCAGCACGCCCGGATCGGGCGTGAAGCGCGCGCCGGGGAACTGGTAGAAGGCGGCGTAGACCCCCGCCAGGCCGTCCGCCAGCCTCAAGCCGATGGCGGCGCCGGCCGTCGCCCCCACCGCCACCGGGAGCAGGGCCAGCTCCAGGAAGTGCACGGTGATCGCTCCCCTGCCGTAGCCGACGGCCTTGAGCAATCCGATCTGCTGGCGCTGCATCCGGACCAGGCGGGAGAGGACGAGGTGGAGGAGGAAGGAGGTCACGCCGAGGAAGATCACGGGAACGAGCACGCTCGTGACCTGCGTCTCGGCGATCTCATCGGACACGAAGCGGTGCGAGAGATGGTCCTCGCGGCCGTAGGAGCCGAGGCCGCCGTAGGGCGCGAGGACCCGGTCCAGGGTGGCCAGGACCTGCGCCTCGCTGGCCCCCGGCGACAGCGTGAGCACGACGTCGTTGAAGGCGCCCTCCAGGTCGAAGGCCGCCGCCAGCTGGCGGCGGTCCATCCAGAGGGCGCCGAAGCGGCGGTTGTCGGGCAGGACCTCGCCGGCGCCGCGAATCTCGTAGACGAACTCGGGCGAGCTGGCCGTGCCGGCCACCCGCAGGAGACGCCAGCGCCCGTGGATGACGGCGCCCAACCAGGCGCCCGCCGCGAGCCCGTTGGCGCGGCAAAAGGCCTCGCTGGCCAGCACCTCGTCCCTTCCCTCGGCGGCGATCCAGCGCCCGCGGCGCAGCACGGGAAGATCGAGCACCGGCAGCCGCCCGCGGGGAACGGAGATCAGCCTCCCGGTGGCGGGCTCGGGCAGGCCCGGAACGTCGAGCAGCACGTCGGCCACCACCCGGGTCTCCACCGCCGCCACTCCGGGGATGGCCGCGATCGCCGCCGCCAGGGAATCGGGCGCCCGCTCCAGGTGCGCGAAGACCTGTGCGAAGCGGCGCTCGTGGTAGTAGCGGGCCTGGGCGTCGAGCAGGAAGGCGTGCATGCTGCGCAGGGCCACGAAGAGCGCCACGCCCGATGCGGCGGCCAGGGCTACGGCGGCCAGCGGGCCCCGCATCCGCCAGCCATCCCGAAACAGCTTCCGGTGGAGGACGCGCACGTCTCACCATTCCAGGGCCGCGGGCGCCAGGCGATCCGGGTTGCGGGAGATCTCCACGATCTTGCCGCTGCGCATGCGCACCACCCGGTCGGCCATCCCCGCGATCCCGGCGTTGTGGGTGATGAGCGCGACCGTCGTTCCCAGCTCGCGATTCACCCGCTCCAGCACCTCGAGGACGAGCTTCCCGGTCTCGAAGTCGAGGGCACCGGTGGGCTCGTCGCACAGCAGCACGTCCGGACGCTTGGCTACCGCCCGGGCGATCGCCACCCGCTGCTGCTCCCCGCCCGACATCTGCGCAGGGAAATGATCGAGCCGGCCGCCCAGGCCCACCAGGCGCAGGGCCTGGGAGGGGTCCATGGGCCGCGCCGCGATCTCCGTGACCAGCTCCACGTTCTCCCGCGCCGTCAAGCTGGGGACGAGGTTGAAGAACTGGAATACGAACCCCACGTGGTCCCGCCGGTAGCGGGTGAGGGCCTCGTCGTCCTGACGTGTCAGGTCGTGATCGAGGAAGTGCACCGTCCCCGAGGTCGGCGTGTCCAGGCCGCCCAGGATGTTGAGCAGCGTGGATTTCCCGCTGCCGGATGGCCCCAGGAGGACGACGATCTCTCCCCGGAGGAGTTCGAGGTCGACCCCGGCAAGCGCGGAGACGGTGACGTCCCCCATGCGGTAGACCTTGGTCAAGCCGCTGGCCCGAAACACGATCTCCGGGGCGTGCATCCGGGTCCATCGTACGCAGCCCCGGCGGAGTTTCAGCGGACCTTCCCGCTCCGCTTGCGGCGGCGACGCCCGCCCGCGTCCGCGCCAACACCAGGCCGGGAATTTGCCCTCATCTGCTACCTTATCGGGTCGGCACTATCCCGTTTCCAAAGGACGAGCCATGATCACGGACCTGCAACGCGTGCGTAACATCGGGATCAGCGCGCACATCGACTCGGGGAAGACCACCCTCACCGAGCGCGTGCTGTTCTATACCCAGCGCATCCGGGTGATCCACGACGTCAAGGGCAAGGACGGCGTGGGCGCCAAGATGGACTCGATGGAGCTGGAGCGCGAGCGCGGGATCACCATCGCCTCCGCCGCCACCCATTGC
>DASUFT010000133.1:0-7500 GCA_036274395.1 Candidatus Polarisedimenticolaceae bacterium
CGAGTGCGGTGGCCCTCAACCATCTCACCAAGGACTACGAGACGTTCCTCTTCCGGGCGGACCGTCCGGGTGCCGCGCGCGTCTCCTCGGGAAATGGCCTCTCCATCTCGCGGGACGGATCGGTCGTGCTCGTGGGCAGCATGGACAACAAGACGCTGTCCATCGCACCGCTCGGAATGGGCTCCGCCCGCGCGGTCCCCAACCCGGACAAGCTCGCGTACTCCGGGGTCGCCACGTGGCTCCCCGACGGCAAGCGGTTCGTCATCACGGGACGGCGCGGGTCGGAACCGCCGGGGGCGTTCGTGGTGGACGCGGTCACCGGCGCCGCCCGTCCCTTCGGCGCGCCGGGCGTGAAGTGGGACCTCTTCATCGAGACGCCGGTCTCGCCGGACGGGAGCTTCGTGGTCCTTCAGGACGCCCGGGGCACCATGAAGCGGTGGCCGATCGCTGGAGGGGATCCGCTGCCCATCCCAGGACTCCGGCCCGACGAGGAGCCGGTCGCGTTCACGGCCGACGGCAAGGCGCTGTTCGTGGCCGGCCGCACGTTCCCCATCCCCGTCGTGCGCCTTGACCTGTCCACCGGCGAGCGCCGCCCCTGGATGACGCTGGCGCCGACCGATAGCTCGGGCCTGCGCTTCGCCACCGTCTGCATCACGACGGACGGCAAGCACTGGGTCCTCGCCGTATCGAAGCTCCTCACGGACCTCTACGTCGTGGAGGGGCTGCGGTGAGGGGGGACAGGCACCAAGAAGTATTTACGGGTTTCCGCGGCGAGGCGGAAAGCATTCAGAAATTATTGGTGCCTGTCCCCCTCGATCCACCTCTGCACGAGCTGGACGGCCTGGTCGTCGCGGACCACGGTCCCCAGCGGCGGCATCTGCGAGGAGGGGCGCCGTGACTTCATGCGGTAGAGGAGGGTGCTCCGCTCGGGGGCCCCGGGGGCCACGCGCCGGCTCTCCTCAGGATGGCCGGGCACGAGGAACGCGCCGGCCACATCCACGGCGGTGACGCGCGCCGGCTCGGGGGACGTGGGCTCGCCCGAGACGTCGTGCAGGAGGTTCATTCCAAGGCGCGCCAGGGGGCCCGTGCCGTTGTGGCAGCCGCCGCAGTTCGCCGAGAGGTAGCCGACCGCGGCCCGCGCCACGGGATCGCTCTCCCGCACGCGCGGCGGGTGGATCGCCAGCTCGGGGCGCGCCGGCTCCAGGAGATCGGCGTCCAGCAACGACCGCAGCGTCAGATCCTCCGCCTTCAGCGGCTCCGCGTGCGGTGCCAGGGGGTCGCGGTCGTCCGAGAGCTGAAGGGCGTTGAACCCGAGGACGGTCGCGGGCGAGGAGCGGTGGCAGGCGGCGCAGTCGGCGATGGCCGGGATGGAGTGGCGCTTTCCGGGCGCGATCTCGACCACGCCGGCGATCCCTTCCGCGGGCGCCAGGCGCGCCTCGGACTGGGCGGCGTCCCACACGTACGCCGCGAAGACCCAGTCGCCTCCGGTCTTCCAGAGCATCCGGGTCTCGACCTTGCGGCCGTTGAAGGAGAACTCCTTCCAGAGCTTCGTCCCCTCGGGGAAGCGCCAGAGATCCACGTCGGACACGTCGATCTTCGACCCCTCAGGGAGGCGGATCCAGCGTGCCTTCGCCGCCCCGTCCGACCACAGCGGGTACTGGGGCAGGAACGGGAGGTTGCCGGGCGCGATCGCACCGGAGGCGTCGTACAGCCCCGTCTGCGACAGCAGCTCCGGCGGCCGCGCCGTTCCCTCGGCCCGGAGGCGGAGGCCGAAAGGCACGGCCAGCAACGCGAAGGCGAGGAGGACCCGCAGGCGCATCACTCGGCCTCGGGCGGATCGATCGGCTGCGGGACCTTGTTCTTGATGGGCGGGATGGACTGCAGGTACGCGAAGATCGCCCGCAGGTCCTCGTCGGTCGCCTGGGCGAACCAGGGGTAGGGCATGGGCGGCAGGATCGGACGCCCCACGCCCTCGTGCTTCCCGGTGCGCAGCGCCTGCATGAAGGTGTCGGCGGTCCACTTGCCGAGCCCCGTCTCGGGATCGGGGGTGAGGTTGGCGGTGTAGCTCACGCCCCAGGGTCCCGCCCAGGCGGTGTTGGTCGCCGCGAACGAGGCGACCCATGGGCCGTTCCCCAGGGCCGGCGGCGGCGGCATCACCAGGTCCTGCGGGTGGCCCGACAGCATCCGGCTCATGTCGGGCTCGGGACCTTTCTCTCCCATCTTCCAGGGGGTGTGGCAGTCGTTGCAGACCATGATCTTCACCAGGTAGCTCCCCCGGGCGATCTGGTCCTTCCTGGGGTCGGCCTTCCGGGAGGCGGCCTCGGGGCCGGCGGCCGGCAGCAGGGCCACGGCGACGAGGCCGGCGAGGGCGGCGGTCAGGGTCACGATCGGTCGCTTGCGCATCGGCTCCTCCTTGTCAGGAAAGAAAGTAGCGATGCCGCGGCTGAACGGATCCTGAGTCCTTCCTAGACTTTTCCTAAACTTTCCCTAAGATCGAACAACCGGTGACCACCAGGACCAGGACCCCCATCGACGAGCCGCTCGCCCGCTTCCTGGAGTCCGGCCTGGCCATCACCGTGGCGACGCGGGACGGCGAGCTGCAACCGGATGGTTCCTGGGCCTGGGCGGTGCGCGTGGAGGACGGGGGCGGGGAGGTCGCGGTCTTCCTTCATGAAGACGCCGCGGCGGCGATGCTGAGGAACCTCGCCGTCCACCCCGAGATCGCCGTCGCGCTCGACCGGCCCACGAGCCATCGCGCCTGCCAGGTCAAGGGGACGTTCCTCTCCTCCCGGGCCGCCCGGTTCGAGGAGAAGGCGGAGATCGAACGCCAGGTCGGTCTGTTCCGGGCCGATCTCGAGGCGATCGGTCTGCCGGAGGGGATGACGGCCGGGTGGGTGCTGTGGCCGGCCACGGTGCTGCGCGTCCGGGTCACCGACGTGTTCGAGCAGACGCCCGGGCCGGGCACGGGGGGGAGGCTCCCGTGATCCCGCTGGAGAGCCTCACCGCCTGCTTCCAGGGGTTGATCCCCTCGTGGCTGTGCACCTGCTCCGCGGACGGTGTCCCCAACGCCGCCATCCTGAGCCACGTCGACTATGTCGATCCCAAGCACGTGGCGCTCTCCTTCCAGTTCTTCAACAAGAGCAAGCGCAACGTGATGGAGAACCCGAAAGCGCTGGTGCGGGTCTACGACCCGGACACCTTCCAGGTGCACGCGCTGCGCCTGCGCTACGTCCGCACCGAGACGGAAGGGCCTCTGTTCGAGTCCATGCGCCTCCGCATCGAGGCCATCGCCTCGTACAGCGGGCTCAAGGGGATCTTCAAGCTGCTGGGCGCGGACGTCTACGAGGTGCTGGACGTGAGCCCCATCCCCTGGGAGGTCGGCCTCCCCGGTGCCTCCTGCGAAGAAAAGAGGAAGGCGGGGACGCCGGACGTCCCGTTCACCATGAAGGCCTTGCAGGAGTTCTCCGAAGGGATCCAGCGGGCGCCCACCCTCGACCGCCTGCTCGACGTCATCCTGGAGACGCTGGAGCGGCACTTCGGTTTCGGCCACTCCATGATCCTGCTCTGCACCGAGCGCCCGGACCGCCTGGAGCTGATCGCCAGCCGTGGCTACGCCCAGGCCGGCGTGGGCTCGGAGGTGGGCTTCGGGCAAGGGATCGCGGGCCTGGTGGCGGAGGCGCGGAAGCCCATCCGCATCTCGGGGATGCTCCGCCAGATGCTCTATGCGAATGCGGTGGCGACCCAGGTGGGCCTCTGCCCGGAGGACCGGCGCATCCCCCTGCCCGGTCTCGCCCATCCCGCGAGCCAGCTCGGCATCCCCCTGCTGGTCCGGGACGAGCTGATCGGCGTGCTGGTCATCGAGAGCGAGGAGTCCTACCGCTTCCACGAGGAGGACCGGGCGTACCTGGAGGTGCTGGGCGGCTATCTCGCCATCGCCGTCCAGCACGCGCTGCTCAAGGAGCGCATGGAGGACGCGGAGGAGCTGCCCGCGCCGGCGGCGGAGTCCTCGCCAGGAAAACGCCACAAGATCGAGGTCGCGTACTACCGCGGTGACGAGTGCATCCTGGTGGACGGCGAGTACCTGGTGCGGAGCATGCCCGCCAAGATCCTCTGGAAGCTCCTGCAGGAGCACGCGGAGCAGGGGAGCACCGAGTTCACCAACCGGCGCCTGCGCCTGGACAAGTCCCTCCAGTTCCCCCAGTTCAAGGACAACCTGGAGAGCCGGCTCATCCTCTTGCGCCGGCGTCTCGAGGAGCGCTGCCCGGAGATCCGCATCGTCCAGGCGGGCCGCGGCCGCTTCCGCTTCGATCTGGGGGCCGAGGTGGCGCTGGTGGAGCGGCCCTAGTTTTGGACCGGTAACGTCCCGGCCGGCGCCGTCCGGCCGGGAAGCGGTTTCCAGGGACTAGCTTCGGGGAATGAACGACCCCGACGTAGAGTTCGATCCCGAGCTGGACCGGCTGGAGCGGATCTCCAACGGAGTCCTCGACCTCATCGCTTCGCGCCGGTTCGAGGACGCGGCCAAGAGCTGCGAGACCCTTCGGCGAGACTTCCCCGATCAGATGGATTGGATGGAGCGCACCGCCATGCTCCACGAGGCGAAGGGCGAGATCGCCCCGGCCATCGAGCATTACCAGGAGTGCATCCGATTCATCCAGCGGAACGGGGAAGGCCTCGATCCCGACGCGGTGAAGTGGTACCGGGAGAAGATCACGATTCTGCGGGCGTGCACGGGCGGACCCTGACTTGCAGTCAGTTTTCCGCTCTTGCCTTCCAGCTCGCCGCCTCCGCCGTCCGCCCCTGCCTGGCGTAGAAGTCCGCCATGGTTCCACGCACGGCAAGGAGCATGGGATCGTCCGCGCGGAGCACGGAGGTGAGCTGCTTTTCGGCCTCGAGGTAGGCGTGCTCCGCCTCCGCCGGCCGTCCCATCGCGTCCCGGCACTGGGCCAGGTTCCGGAGCGCCAGGCCCAGGTTGGGCGTGTCGGGCATGCTGTGCGCGCGGCACACCGCCACGGTCTCCTCCACGAAGCCGACCTGCTCCGGGCACATTCCGGCCCGGCCGTAGAAGCTGGCGAGGTTCACCATGGAGATCAAGGTTGGCCCTGCGCTGGCCCCGAACATGCGCTTCGAGGTCTCGTAGCCTTCCCGGTAGAGCGCACCTGCCTCGTCCATCTTGTCGAGGCGGCGCTTGGCCATGGCGAGGTTGTTCACGTAGTTCAGCGTCTCCCGGTGCTCGTTCCCCAGCACGCGGCGTGCACGCGCCAGGGTTTCGGCCGTGACGCGCTCGGCGTCCCAATACCGCTCCTGCTGGAAGTAGGTCTGTCCGAGGTTGCTCAGGGTGCTGAGCACCTGGATGTCGTCGTCCGTCCCCGCCCGCTTGCGGAGGATCTCCAGGAGGTGCAGGAAGCTCTTCTCCGCTTCCTCGAGGCGGCCCTGGTCGAGGGCCACCGTGGCCGCGAGGTTGGCGGCGGCAAGGGCAGGGTCGGCGTCCTCGCCGATTCCCTGCCGCGCCCGCTCCAGCACACCCGCGGCGAGCGCGCCCGCGTCCTCCAGCCGTCCCTGCTCGTAGCGCACCTGGGCGAGCGCGCCGCGCGTGGCGAGCGTGTCGCGCGCTCCCTCCCCCAGAAGGCGTGCCTGCGCGTCCCCGGTGCGGGTCAGCGTGTTCGCGGCCTCGTCGTAGCGGGCGAGATAAAGCTCCAGGCTTCCCAGCGCCGACGCGGTGCGCAGCGTCTCCGGATCGTCCGGACCCAGGCTCTTCTCCAGGAGGCTTAGCGCCTCGCGCAGCGCCGGCCCCGCCTGCTCGCCCAGTCCGAGCCCGAGATAGGTCTGGCCGAGGGTGCGCTGGATCGAGGCTTTGACCACCGGCTCCTCGCCAAACTTGTTGCGGATGCGGGCGGAGGCGAGGTCCACCACCTTGCGCATGGAGATGTCGCGATCGGCGGTGCGCGTGGGGTCGGCGCCGGCCAGGAGGTCGTCGTTCAGGAAGTCGTTCACGGCCCTGGCGATCTTGGCCTGCCGCTCCGCCTCCGCCTGCGCCCGCGCCGCCCGTGCGTAGAGCACGCCCATCCAGATGCCGAACCCGACGATGGACAGGGCCAGGGCCGCCGCCAGTGCCGCCGGCGCGCGGTTCCGCGCGATCGCTTTCCTGAGCTGGTAGATGGTGCTGGGGGGGCGGGCCTGGATCGGCTGCGACGTGAGGTAGCGGCCGAGGTCGTCGGAGAGGGCGGCGGCGGTGGCATAGCGCTGGTCGGCGTCGGTCTGGAGCGCCTTGCCCACGATCGTATCCAGGTCCTCGTCCAGGCGGAACCCGCCCCGCCAGCGGGTGCGCAGGGGCAGGGGAGGCTCGGTGCTGATCACGCGCAGGGCGTCCACGATGGTGGAGCGCTCCAGGGCGTGCGGGCGTCCCGCCACCAGCATCTCGTAGAGGATCACCCCCAGCGCGTAAACATCGGAGCGGACGTCGATCTCGTCGGGGTTGCCGCGCGCCTGCTCCGGGCTCATGTAGGCGAGCGTGCCCTTGATCATCCCCACTTCCGTCACGCGCGTGGCCACGGCCACGTCGCTGTCCGTGATCCTCGCCAGGCCGAAGTCCAGGATCTTCACCGTGGGCCGACCCCACTCCTCCGTGACGATGATGTTGCTCGGCTTGAGATCGCGGTGGATCACGCCCCGCTGGTGGGCGTACTGGACGGCGTCGCAGATCGTGCGGAAGAGCGCCAGGCGGGACACGAGGCGGGCCCGGTCCTCCACCGGGCGTCCTCCCATGCAGTCGCCCAGCATGGGGCCGCGCACCAGCTCCATGGCGAAGAAGTGCTGGCCGTCCTCGGTCCGTCCCGCCTCGTAGATGGCGGCGATATTGGGGTGCTTGAGGCGAGCCAGGGTGTCCGCCTCCCGGGCGAACATGCGCAGGGTGTCCTCGTCCACGAACTGGCCGGCGCGCACCACCTTCAAGGCCACCGTGCGCCCCAGGCTGGCCTGCTCGGCCTCGTACACCACGCCCATCCCGCCCTGCCCGAGGACGCGCACGATGCGGTAAGGGCCGATGGAGCGCGGCAGGGATGGGGGAGGGAGTGGGGCCCTGGGCCTGCTGTCGGACACGTGGGTGGCGTCTGGGTCGTGGCCGCTCATCGCGGCGGATCATACGGGAAAGGCGGCAGGGTATACTCCGGGCAGGTCTCCCTCATGCTGCTCGCTCCCGCGGAACCGCTCGTCATCCTGCTGGTGGAGGACAACCACGCCGACGCGCGACTCTTCCAGATCGCGCTCCAGGGTGGTGACGTGCCCGCGGATCTGGCGGTGGTGGGGGACGGAGAGAGCGCCGTGGACCTCCTGGAGGCGCATGCCGCCCCGGAGGACGCCAAGCGCCCGGACCTCGTGGTCACCGATCTCAACATGCCGCGGCGCAGCGGGCACGAGCTGATCACCTACGTCAAGTCGCATGCCATGCTGCGCTCCCTCCCCGTGGTCGTGTTCTCGGGGAGCCGGAACCCCGCCGACGTGGAG
>DASUFT010000134.1:0-4158 GCA_036274395.1 Candidatus Polarisedimenticolaceae bacterium
CCGTTGGGGAAATCGGGCGAGGGATAGACGCCCTGCGTGGCGATCGCGTAGCGGAGCGTCAGCGTCGGCTGGTGATTGGGGAACGGCTGGCCCGAGCCGGCGATCGCCGTGTCCCCCAACCCGGAGGGGAGCGTGTGGGAGTGGATCGCCGGCGTGTCCGCGGCGAGCGTGACCGCCTCCTCGCCGAAGCTCTGGGCGAGGACGTGGTTCGTGAGACCCACGCCCGTCCCTGCGCCGATGACCACCCGTCCGCGCAGGTCGGGAAGCCCGAAGGTGGTCTGCCCGTCGCCGCCATACGAGGTCCCGATGATCTGGAACAGGGCGTCGTAGCGCGAATCGTTGAGCGGCAGCAGCCGGCCGTCGCAAGAGATCCAGTTCCCGGGCTGGTACCCGCCCGCGAAGAACCGGACCTCGGGGAGGTACTGGAAGATCCCGAGGTACGTGATCACCGGCTGGACGGCCAGGGTGGGCTGAACCGTGGGAAGGGGCTGACCTCCCCCGGTCAGCTCGGTGGAGCCCCGGGTCACCACGTGCGCATGGGCGGGGAGCTCCGCCGACGTCTCGGTCACGGTCTCGGTCCCGAACGCCGCTCCCAGGGCGCGCGGGGTGAGGCCCACGCCCGTTCCCTTTCCCGCCAGGGCCCGGCCACGGAGGTCCGGGACACGGAAGCTGGTGACCCCGTCCCCACCGTAGGTGGTGCCGATGACGTTGAACAGCTCCGGCGCGGACGCGATCGTGACGAGCTGTCCGTCCGCGGCCAGGAACCCGCCGGGCACGAAGGACCCCGCGAAGAGGCGGATCTCGCCCACCATGATCGCGCCCCCGGCCTGGACTCCGCCCGTCCCGTCCGCCGAGGCGACGCCGGTCTTGGCGATCAGGACCTGCAGCCCCAGCGAGGGCTGCAGGGTGTCCATCGGTGACCCGCCCCCCGAGGACCCCGTGGTCGCCGCCTGCAACGGCGCGGCGGCGAAAACCGTAATGGCGAGCCCCTGGAGCACACCCCGAGCGCAGCGCATCCGCACCTCCACCTGGGGATATTCGGCGGTCCGACCCAGGCGTCAATGGTCCCCGAGCACGTTGCTGTTCATCTGGACAGGGGGCTCCGCGTCGCTGCATCCGCGCAGCGTGTCCAAGGCCAAGCCGGTTGCCCACCGTGTCCGGAACCGTACCCTCTGAGACACGTGGACACCTTCGACACGATCCTGTTCGAGAGCGCCGCGGTGCGGATCGGGCGGTTCCTCTGCCCGGCCAGGCATCCCCGCTTCCACGATACCGGCCCCACCGAGGGCTTCCTCTTCGTCTTCCCCCGCACCGCGGTCCGCATCGTGCACCCCGGCCGCCCGCCGATCGACGCCGACCCCACGGTCGTGACCCTCTACAACCGTGGGCAGCGCTACCGGCGCGAGAAACTGAGCGAGGAGGGCGACCTCTGCGAGTTCTTCTCGGTGGATCCGGCGTGGATCCTGGAGGCGGTCCGCCCCTACGACCCCGCCGCCCTCGAGGCTCCGGATCGGCCCTTCCGCCGCACCCATGGACCGAGCGACGCCCGCGCCTACCTGTTCCAGCGCCTTCTCGTGACGCGTCTCCTGGACGGCGCGCAGGCTCCCGATCCCCTCGCGGTCGAGGAGTCGGTGGTGCGCCTCCTCCGGCGCGTGGTGGACGGGGTCTACGGCTCCCAGCCCGTGCCCCGTGCCAAGCGGCCGGGAACCGGCCGGGCCCACGGCGAGCTGGTGGACCGCGCGCGGTGCGTGCTGCGCAGCAAGTTCCAAGAGCCGCTCGACCTCGCGAGCCTCGCTCGCGAGGTGGGCACTTCCCCGTTCCACCTGTGCCGCGTCTTCCACCAGCGGACCGGGACGACGCTCCACGCCTACCGCGACCAGCTCCGCCTGCGTGCGGCGCTGCACGCGGTGGCGGACACGCGCCACGACCTGGGCTGGGTCGGGATGGACCTCGGATACGCGACCCCCAGCCACTTCTCCCATGCCTTCAAGACCGCGTTCGGCCTGACCCCCACCGCGTTTCGCCAGCGCGCCTCCGCCGCCCGCCTGTCCGAATTGAGCAATCTGCTGACAGCCTGACCCGCGACACCGTCGGATCCTGACCTCGCCGGAGCGACGTGCGCGCCAGGACGGCGCGCAACCTCCGGGGAGGACAGGCGTCATGCAGAAAGCCACCAGGGTGTTCGTTCTTGCCTCGTTCGCGGTCTCGTCGCTCTGGCTGCCCCAGACCACCCAGGCGGTGGGCCCGTTCCTGGAGCCGGACGCCATCCCCCTCGTGACGCTGACCGGCGAGACGCCGAACGACACCTTCGGCTGGGTGGCGGAGCGACTCGGCGACCTGGACGGGGACGGTGCGCCCGACTTCATCGTGGGCGCTCCCACCTCCGCCGCCGGCGGGCCGAACGCCGGCCGCGCCTACGTCTACTCGGGAAGAACGGGAGTGCTGCTGCACGCCGTCACCGGCCAGCCCAACGAGCGCTTCGGCTATGCGGTGGCGGGCGTGGGAGACGCGGACGGCGACGGCGTCCCCGACTACGCCGTGGGCGGGCCGGGGAACCTGGGCCTGCAAACCCCGCTTCCAGGCCGTGTCACGCTCTACAGCGGAGGGACGCACCAGGTCCTGAGGAGCTGGAGCGGCGACGCCGACTCCTTCTTCGGCGCGGACGTGAACGGCGCCGGAGACGTGGACGGCGACGGTCTCGCCGATGTCCTGGTGGGGGCACCGCGCACGAGCCGGACCGGCCGGCTCGCGGGAAGAGTGCAGCTCCTCTCCGGCGGGACCGGCAGCACGATCTGGACGAGGGACGGCCTCGCCGCCGGCGACCTGCTGGGCACGGCCGTGGGCGGACTGGGCGACTTCGATGGCGATGGCAAGCCGGAGCAGGGCGCCGGCGCCCGCAACGCGGGAAAGGGCGGCGGCCTCGCCTATGTGCTCGCCGGCGCCGACGGCTCGGTCGCTCGCACGCTCCACCCGAGCGGGACCGCCGTCGATTTCGGCTGGTTCTTCGTGCACGACGCCGGCGACCTGGACGGCGACGGCGTGAAGGACGTCTACGTGGGCGACTTCGCGGACGCCTGGCAGGGCCCGAACACGGGGCGCGGCTACGTCTACTCCGGCGCCAGCGGCGAGCGCATCCGCACCATGAACGCGGAGGTTTCCGGCGATGGCTTCGGCGTCGGCCGCGGCATCGCCGACATGGACGGCGACGGCCGCGCCGACCTGTTCCTCGCCGCCTACACGTCGAGTGCGGGAGCGCCCGGAGGAGGCCGCGCCTACGTCATCTCGGGCCGGAACGGGCGCACGCTACGCACCATCACGGGCACCGTGGCCGGGGCCTCCCTTGGCGTGGACGCCGTCGGTCTCGGCGATGTCAACGGCGACGGCCTGACGGACTTCCTGCTCACGACCTTCAACGAGGTGTACGTCGTGGCGGGAACAACGCTCTCGAAGTGATTCGGCCGGGACGTCTGCACCTCTAGGCCGACGGCGTGCGCAGGCAGACGTCCCCGAGCCAGATCCCCGGTCAGCGCGGCAGCGTCGCCGGCCAGCGGATGAATTGCCCGTTCGTGAAGACCAGATCCTGTCCAGGTCCCGTCTTCGCGCGGTGGAGAAGCGGCTGTGTGCGAGGCCGAGGGCATCGAAATCTGCAGAGTGCTCAGCTTTGCGGCTCCGCAACCGCGGTTTGCAGGGACGCAACTCGGTCCACTACCGAGGAACCCGCGCCTTCGGTACACTCCAGCAGCAAGGAGTCGTCATGGCGAGGACGAGCCAAAAGCGGCCGCGCGAGGTTCTGGCTTCCGCTCGCACGGGGAAGTTCACTCGCGGAGAGGTTCGACGGGTCATCGACGGGGTTCACGTCGTCCCGCGCGGACAGACGGGCTGGACAGTCAAGCGCATGGGACCCGATCAGACGTCCCGCTCTTTCAGTGACCGAGATGCCGCGATCGAGTGGGCCAGGCAACTTGCTCACTCTGGGCACGTCCTGATCTACGTTCATCGGCGCGACGGCACGGTCTCCACCCAGGCGAGCAGCAAGCCACGATCCCGCACGAGTTGTTTGTTCGCAACCTACGAGCACCCGCTCGTCGCCCCGCAGTTCACGCACACGTAGCAGGCCGCGTTGCGCACCATGATCTCGCCGCACTCGAAGCAGGGCGG
>DASUFT010000135.1:0-9236 GCA_036274395.1 Candidatus Polarisedimenticolaceae bacterium
CACCGCCTTGCCGAAGGCCTCGATGGCGTCGGGCTCGGGGATGAAGTACGGGTTCTGGATCCAGATGCGCTCGCGCGCCAGGCAGATCACGGTGTGATGCAGGATCTTCACCGCCGGTGCGGAGTTCTCCGGCTTCAGGAAGACGGCGTGCATGCACAGGTCGCCCGCCCGCTCCAGGGGTGGGAAGACGTCCTCTCCCACGAACAGCTCGCCCGTCTCGCCCGCCCAGTTCTCGCTGAAGCAGCCCTGCAAGGTGTGCACGATGGGCCCGTGGAGGTGCAGGCTGAGGTCGGCGTAGTGCTTCCCATCCTCGGCATCCCCCAGCCAGTGGTCCACCACGCAGTGGCCTCCCAGGAAGGCCTCCTTTCCGTCCAGCACCACCAGCTTGCGGTGATCGCGGTCGTTGAAGACGCCGATGTTCCGCAGGCGGCGGGCGTGGAAGAACACCACGCGGCAGCCGGCTCCCCGCATCTGCGCCACCGCTTCCTTGCCGATCCCGCGTGAGCCCTCGGCGTCGAGCATCACCCGCACCTTCACCCCGTGGCCCGCCCGCTCGCTCAGCGCCTGGGCCATCCGGCGTCCCAGCACGCCGTCCTTCCAGAGGAAGGTCTCGAAGTGCACCGTCCTCTTCGCCGCCGCGATGCGCTCCAGCAGGACGTCGAAGTAGGCGCCGTTCTGCAGGACCTCGGCACGGTTGCCGCCCACCGGCGTTCCCAGAGTGAGTCCGGCCAGGCTGTCCATGAGCGTGTCGATGGACGCGTCGCACTCGATCTCCAGGTCTGGATCCTTGTGCCGCCGGATCGACCAGATGATGAGGATGGCGAAGACGGCGAGGCCCAGGAGCAACCCGCCCGAGAACGCGGTCATGCGTGGGAGTCCCCTTGCCGGCGAGTGTACACGGGCCGCCGGGGGCTCGCCCCGCGGAGGGGAGGGGACCCTCAGCCCACCTGCTGCTTGAGCACGTTCAGGGCGGAGCCCGCCTTGAACCAGCCGATCTGCTCCTGGTTCAGCGTGTGCCGCAGCGCTGCGCGGTCCTCGGTGCCGTCAGCGTGGTGGAGCACGGCCGTCACCGTGGAGCCGGGCGCCAGCGAGGGCAGGCCCAGGAGGTCGACACGGTCGGTCTCCCGCACCTTGTCGTAGTCGGCGGGATTCTCGAAGGTGAGGGGCAGGATCCCCTGCTTCTTGAGGTTCGACTCGTGGATGCGCGCGAACGAGCGCACGATCACCGCCGCCGCGCCCAGGTGCCGGGGAGACATGGCGGCGTGCTCGCGGCTGCTCCCCTCGCCGTAGTTCTCGTCGCCCACCACCACCCAGGGGAGGCCGGCGGCCTTGTAGGCGCGCGCCACCTCCGGGACGGGCTTTCCCGCCTCGCCCGTGAGGAGGTTGCGCGTCTCGCCGGGCTTCTCGGTGAACGCATTCACCGCACCGGTGAACATGTTGTCCGAGATGTTGTCCAGGTGGCCGCGGAAGCGGAGCCACGGACCGGCGGGGGAGATGTGGTCCGTCGTGCACTTGCCGCGGGCCTTCAGGAGCAGGGGCAGCCCGCGGAAGTCGTTCCCGTCCCAGGGAGCGAAGGGCGTGAGGAGCTGCAGGCGCTTGCTGTCCGGGGCGACCTTCACCTCCACGGCGCTCCCGTCGGCGGGAGGGGCCACGTACCCCGCCTCGTCCTTGACGAAGCCGCGCGCGGGGAGATCGGGCGCGGGAGCGGGGGGCTGGAGCACGAAGCTGTCGCCGTTCACCTTCACCGGATCGCTGAGCGGATTGAAGGAGAGCCGGCCGGCCAGCGCGTAGGCGGCCACGATCTCGGGCGAGCCGATGAAGGCCAGCGTGCTGGGGTTGCCGTCGTTCCGGCGCGGGAAATTGCGGTTGAAGGAGGTGACGATGGTGTTCCGCTGGCCCGCCTGGACCTCCTCCCGCTTCCACTGTCCGATGCAGGGGCCGCAAGCGTTGGCCAGCACCTGGGCGCCCACCGACTGCAGCGCGGCCATCTGGCCGTCCCGCTCGATGGTGGCGCGGATCTGCTCCGACCCCGGCGTCACCAGCAGCGGCACCACCGCGCGCGCGCCGTGGGAGCGGGCCTGCTCGACGACGTCGGTGACGCGCGAGATGTCCTCGTAGGAGGAGTTGGTGCACGAGCCGATGAGCGTCACGGAGATGGGATCGGGGTAGCCCTCCTCGCGCACCGCCTTCGCGACCTCCGAGACGGGGCGGGCGAGATCCGGCGTGTGGGGACCGACCAGGTGGGGCTCCAGGCGGGAGAGGTCGATCTCCACGATGCGGGAGAAGTACCGCTCGGGGTCGCGTTCGACCTCGGGATCGGCGGCCAGCAGCTCGCGCCGGCGCTGCGCCAGGTCCGCGAGCGCGGCGCGCTCGGTGCCGCGCAGGTAGCGGTCCATGGTGTCGTCGAAGGGGAAGTGGGACGTGGTGGCGCCCAGCTCGGCGCCCATGTTGGTGATCGTGCCCTTGCCCGTGCAGGAGATGGAGGCGGCTCCGGGGCCGAAGTACTCGATGACGGCGTTGGTGCCGCCCTTCACGGTGAGCACGCCGCAGAGATAGAGGATGACGTCCTTGGGCGCCGTCCATCCCTGCAGGCGTCCGGTGAGGTGGACGCCGATCAGCTTCGGGTACTTGACCTCCCAGGGGAAGCCCGCCATCACGTCCACGGCGTCCGCGCCGCCCACTCCGGAGGCGAACATGGCGAGGCCGCCGGCGTTGGGGGTGTGGGAGTCAGTGCCGATCATCATGCCGCCCGGGAAGGCGTAGTTCTCCAGCAGCACCTGGTGGATGATGCCCGCCCCCGGCTTCCAGAACCCGATGCCGTAGCGCGCCGATGCGCTCTTCAGGAAGGCGTAGACCTCCGCGTTCTCCGACAGCGCCGTCTTGGTGTCGGGCTCGGCGCCGTGCTGCGCGCGGATGAGGTGATCGCAGTGCACGGTGGTGGGGACGGCGACGCGGGGGATGTCGGCCTGCGCGAACTGCAGCAGCGCCATCTGCGCCGTCGCGTCCTGCATGGCCACCCGGTCGGGACGGAGCTGGATGTAGCTCTCACCGGGGCGGAGGTCGGCGCTGGCGGGATCGGCGAGGTGACCGAGGAGGACCTTCTCGGTGTACGTCAGGGGCCGCCCCAGGCGCTTGCGCACCACGCTCAGGCGCCGCTCCATCTCCCGATACACGGATTCCGCGAATTCAGGCGTGCTCTCGATCACGTGCATGGGCGGGTTCTCCGCCCGCAATGTAGCGGACGGGCGGCGCGCGTCGCAATCCGAAGGGGAAAAAGAAACGGGGCGCTCACCAGTGCGGGAGTCTGGCGAGCGCCCCTCCAACGGCGGCACACGGGGGGGTGAAAGCCGCCGAAAGCCTTGTCACTTGCAGAAGGGGTCTCTGGTGTCGCTGATCGACACGGTCAGCGAGGTCGAGAGGCTGAGCTTCGAGACGGTCCCGGACATCGGGACCGGCACCGTCGTGCTCGCCATGGGCGCCAAGGACACGCTGGTAAACCCAACGATCGTGCTGTCGTCGGAGGTCATCGACACGTTCATGCTTGCCGTGGCTGGGTCGAGACCGGTGTTGGTCACGGACATGTACAGGGTCGAGCCGCTCGCACCCACGGGCGTGGCGACCACCTCTCCGAGGGCGGCGGCCGTCGCCGGGGTTCCTGCCAGCACGAGGGCCGCGGTCACGCCCACCAGCCACTGCTTCCAGCCGCTTCGCGTCCTATCCATCGCCAACCTCCCGCGTTTGGGCTGTGCGGTCGAGGGGCAATTTGATAGTCTCAAAACGCGACTTCAATAGTGATAGTTGTTATGTGAAATATGTAAGGGGAGTGAGGGCGCGACACTGGAGAATTCTTCTAGTTGCTTAACCGGAAGAAGATCAGCGGAGCTTCAGTTCTTTGATCTTTCTGTAGATCGTCGCCCGCGAAATACCCAGCATCAGCGCGGCTTTCTCACGGTTTCCGCGCGCGGCTTCGAGCGCGCGGCGAATCTGCTCCCGCTCGGTGCGCTCCAGGGAAAACTGGGGTCCGATCGCTTCCACGGTGACGAACAGGCGTTCCAGGCCCGGGTCGGATTTCAGCAGGTCGCGGTGAATGGGTCCATCTCCCGAGAGGAGAGCCAGGCGCTGGAGAACGTTTTCGAGCTGGCGCACGTTGCCCGGCCATGTGTACTTGGCGAAGAGCTCCAAGACGTCCGGTTCGACGCGAGGCGCTCGGCGTCCGCGGGCCTTTGAGATCTTCTCCAGAAGGTGCTGGACCAGGACGGGGAGGTCCCCGTCTCGATCACGCAGTGGCGGCAGATGCACCACGAGGACCTGCAGGCGATAGAGGAGGTCCTCCCGGAACCTCCCCGCCGCGACCTCCGCCTGAAGGTCCCGGTTCGTCGCCGCGATGACGCGAACATCAACCTTGGTCGTCCGCTCGCCACCGACGCGCCGAACCTCCCCCTCCTGCAACACGCGCAGGAGCTTGGCCTGCATCGGAAGCGGCATGTCGCCAACCTCATCCAAGAAGAGGGATCCACCGTCTGCCTGCTCGAACAAACCGGACTTGTCCCGCTCCGCGCCGGTGAAGGCACCCCGCATGTGCCCGAACAGAGTGCTTTCCAGGAGAGCCTCGGGAATGGCGGCACAGTTCTCGGACAGGAACACTCTGCGCCGACGAGGGCTGTGGAGGTGAAGTGCCTTCGCGACGAGTTCCTTGCCTGTTCCGCTTTCTCCAAGAACCAGAACAGGGAGAGAGCTGGCCGCTGCACGCTCCACCAGGTCAAAGACCCGCTGCATGGAGGATGCCCGCCCCACGATGTTCCCGAACTCGACTCGAGTCTCCGCAAGCTGCTGCAGACGGCGGTTTTCCTTTTCCAACGCATCGCGTGCGCGGAGGTTCTCGAGAGCGAGAGCGGCGTGGTCGGCAAACGCCTCCAGGAACCGTAGATCTTCCTGCGTGAAAAGGGCCCCCTCGCGGCGGCTGTCCAGGTAAACGGCCCCCACCATCTTTCCGCGAGACTTGAGCGGAACACACATGAGGGACCTGATGCCGTAGAGGCTGACGCTGCGCAGCTCTCTGAAACGATCGTCATGCCCGGCATCCAGGGCGAGCACGCTTCGACCCTCGCCAGCCTGCGCCACGACACCACGGCTGAAGGCCTCGGCATCGCGCAGCGTCTCCTGCTCCAGATTCCGCGCCAGACGAACGGAAAAATCTTCTCCGTTGCCTTCGTTCAGCAGAATCATCCCGCGCTCACCCTTCACTGCCTGTAGAGCCATGTCGAGAATTGCCTCTAGCAACGCCTCGGGATCCGTCTCGGAATTGAGCGCCCTGATCATCTCGTAAAGGGCGTGGAGCCGACGGTCGGCGGACCTGTCGGCCAGGGCGCTTTCTCGATACTGGCGGAACATCGGCCGCCGTAAGTAGTCGCGTCGTACCTCCGCGTCACTGATCCGATCCGCCGCCTCCTGAAGGTAGCGACGCCCACGGGCCAATGCTTCTCCAGCTGGGTCGAACGCTCCAGCTGTTTCTAGTGCCGTGGCGAGGACGGCGAGGGCCGCCGCCGCATTTCCCGGTTGGCCGAGGCGTTCCGCGATCTCGATCGTGGCGCGCGCATGCTGAGCCGCGCCCTGAGCATTGCCTCGCCTCAACAGCGAGAGAGCCCGTGCGTACTCGGCACGAATAACAATGTCCGGGTGGGGCGGGGTCGTTCCGGAAGCGACCAACGCATCGAACTCTGTTCGAACTGGATCGAATGGATCCTCACAACCCGGAGAGGCCCTCCGCAGCAATTCGACCGACAGGGCGCCAAGTAGGGAAGCGCGTGCCTTACGCTCTCGAGCCATGCGAATACTGTCGTTCAGCAAGGTAGCGATCTCTGCAGGGTCAGAATCCGCTTGCTCGAGAAGCGAAAGCGCCAAACACGCCGACACTTCCGCCAGGATCGATGGATCGATGTCTTCGGGGACTTCTTCGAGAGTGATGCGCAGCTCGCTAGATGCTTCTGCCGGTCGGCCGCAGGCGATCAGTGCATCCGCGAGTTGACTCCGTGCCACCGCCCGGCTGACCGACTCCCCCAAGAACAACGAATGATCTCGGGCTTCCTTTGCAAGCGATAGAGCGGTGTCGAATCGACCGTCGTTGAACGCAAGAACTGTGAGTTCGCAAATCGCGAGTTGTTCGAGTGCCAAATGTCCGCTGCGACGCACGTCATCGAAGAAGCGGGTCGCTTCCGATCGCAGTCGGCGACGCGACGCCACCTTCCCCAAACCGAACAGACACTTCAGGCGCCCAACCTCATCCCCTGCAGCCACACATGCTGTGAGAGCCCGCTGCCAGTGCGGCTCTGCCTGAAGTGGATCGATGTTCGAGTGGCACGCGGCAATGCTGTGCAGGATCTCCGCGGTGCGCTGGACGTCGCCCAGGGCCTCGAACATGGGCGCCACGCGCTCGAAGACCGCCAGGGCCTCGTGGAGCTTTCCCTGGCGCGCCAGCACGATGCCGGCGGTGCGCTTGGCCAGCGCCTCCTCGGCCTTGAGGCCTTCCGCCTTCGCCTCCGCCTCCGCCCGCGCGGCCACGCGGCCGGCCAGGGCCAGGTTTCCCGCCGTGGCCAGGGCGTAGGCCTGGCGGACGCGCGCCTCCGCGCGCTCCGCCCGCTTGCCGGACAGCACGACCGCGGCGGCGAAGCTCCGGACCGCATCCGCATTCAGCCCCGCCTGCATGCGCGCCTCGCCCTGGCGGAGCCGCACACCCCGCCGGCGGGGATCGCGCCGCCCCATGCGCGCGAGGGCGAAGCCCAGGCGGGCCGCCACCTCCACCGGATCGGAGGCCCGCTCCGCCGCCTGCGCGCCGCGCAGGGCCTGCTCCACCGCACGCTCCCGCTCGCCCGCCTCCGCCCACAGCCGGGCGAGTGCCCAGGCCTCGGCGCGCTCGGCCGTCGAGGTCTCCGCGGCGCGGCGGAACAGCGCCCGGCGCTCCTCGGCGCTCAGACCGGCGAGCGCCGCCCCCGCCACCGCAGAAGAGGCGGGAGACCACACGCCCTTGCGCCGGCGCGCCAGGCCCAGCGCGCGCGCCTCCTCGGCCGCCTGCGCCGCCGCATCCGCCGCGAGCCCCGCCAGGCGCGCGATGCGCTCGGGCGGCGCTTCCTGGAGCACGGCCGCCGCCCGCAGCCACGCCGCGCTGTCGGGCGCGAGCCCCTCCAATCGAGGGTCGGTGCCCGGCTGCGGTGCCCGGGGGCGCGCCTTGCCGCCCGATTCCCAGGCGGAGGCGACGAGCAGCGACTCCACCACCGCCGGCGAGCCCTCGCTCGCCTGCAGCAGCCACCGCACGCGCGACGCCGACGCGTCCCGTGTCCCCACCGCGCGCTCCACCAGCGCCCGCACGTCCTCCGTCGTCAGGGGCTCCAGGTCCAGCCGGGCCTGGGTGGGGACGAGGGAGACGTCCCGCAGGAGGCGGGCCAGCAGCGGCTGGCGCAGCTCGCCCGGCCTGGCGGCGATCAGCACCTTCACCGCAGGAGCCTTCCCCTCGCGCGCGATCCGCTCCAGCACGGCAGCGGCCCGGGGGGAGAGCTTCTCCCCGGGGTCGGCGACGACGAGCAGCGGATGCGCGTCCGCCCGTTTCCGCCATTTGTCCAGGTCGAGCGCCTCGTCGCTTCCGGTCTCGAGCTGGATGACGTCGTGCCCTCGCCCCACGGCGTCCGCGAGCATCCAGCGCACGATCCGCGTCTTGCCGGCCCCCGCGTCGCCGGTCAACCAGACCAGGCGGGGCCCCGGCCGCTCGAGCGCCGTCCAGAGCGCCGCCACCTCTTCATCCCTGCCGGGAGGCCGCCCGGACCCCAGCCGGGCGGCGCGCCCAGCCGGCGTCTCGAAGGGCAGCGCCCGCCCCGCCACCGCGGCCAGGCGCGCCAGCGCCTCTCCGGCGTCGGCCGGCCGGTCGGCGGGATCGGTCGCCAGCAGGGCCTCGAGCCAGAGCGCGAGGGCCGGCGGCCAGGCCGCGGGAAGCGGGGGAGTGGCACGCCTTCCCCTGCGCACTGCGTCCACGAAGGCCGTCAGGTCCCCTTCGAACGCGACCGGCGGGCTGCCGTGGATCGCCTCGTGGAGGACCGCACCCAGGCCGTAGAGGTCGCTGCGCGCGTCGGCCACGCCGCCCGACCACAGCTCGGGCGCCATGTACGGCAGCGTTCCCGCCGTCACCACCTCCCCCTCGCCGCCGCGCAGTGCCAGGCCGAAGTCGAGCACCACCACGCGGCTCCCCAGCCTGGGCAGGTGCCGCACCAGCAGGTTTCCCGGCTTCACGTCCCGGTGCACGAGCCCCATGGCGTGCAAGAACCCGAGCGCCCGCAGGGCCTCGGCCGCCAGCTCCACGGCGGTCCCGGGCCCCTCCCGCCGGATGGCGGTGAGGAGGTCGTCTCCCTCCACGTGCTCCATCGAGAACCGGGGGAGGCCGGTGCCCGGGTCCGCGGTGAGGTCGAAGACCTCCACCAGGTTGGGATGGCGGAGCGAGGCCAGCAGCGCGAACTCGCGCCGCAGCGCCGCCTCCCGCTCCGGCCCGCCCGCGGCCAGGGTCTTGAGCGCCAGGATGCTCCCGCGGACCCGGTCCTCGACCAGGTGCACGGTGCCCCCACCGCCCTGCCCCAGCGCCCGCAGGACGCGGTAGCGGTCCTCCACCGCCTGCAGTCCCCCCACGCGCGGGACTATACGAGCAGATCCAACGCCTTAGAAGAAGAAAGTCTCAGGATGAGAGCCGTGCCGGTCCGGCGAGGATTGCCGGGGCCCGGGCCGCCGCGTACGCTGGATGCACCACCGCGCCCGACCTGGAGCAGCCTCATGACCCTGCCGGCCGGCCCGACCCCGCTGCCCGACCGCGGTCCCGAGGATGTCCGGCTTCCCCCCGGCCGCCGCCGTCGCGGGAGCATCGCCGTCCAGGGGCTGTTCGCGCTTGCCATCGTGTACACGCTCTACCTCGCCAGCGCGTTCGTCCTGCCCGTGGTGCTCGCGATCCTCCTCACCTTCCTCCTCCGGCCGCTGGTGTCCGCGCTGGCGCGGGTCTGGATCCCGCCCGCGCTCGGGGCGGCCATCGTGGTGCTCGGGACGGTCGCGATCCTCGGCACCGCCGTCTGGCAGCTCGCCGAGCCGGCCATGGGATGGGCGGAGCGGGCACCTTCCAGCCTCCGCGACATCGAGCGGAAGCTCAAAGTCTTGAAAGCCCCGATGCAGACGGTCTCCCGCGCCACCGAGCAGGTGGAGAAGCTCACGGC
>DASUFT010000136.1:0-5540 GCA_036274395.1 Candidatus Polarisedimenticolaceae bacterium
TCTCCCCGCGCGAAAAGTAGCGCCGGCTCCTGCGGCGTTCCCCCGGGCGTGTTCGGTGCGCCCCCCGCCCTCGTTGAATCTCCGTGACACGTTTTCGCTCCTGCCCACACAGGCTGGCAGACGTTCGGCACGCACGCCGAGGAGGAGGTCTCATGCACACGACCCATGCAAGACGGATGCGCCTGCTCGCGCCCCTGGCCCTGGCCCTGGTCGCAGGACTCGGTGCCTTCAGCCTGCGAGCCGGAGATGCGCTTTCCACCGAGTTCGCCGACACCACGGACCCCTCGGCCCCTTCGAATCCCCCGCTCAACGTCCGCGAGGCCAACGTGGATGGGAACGGCAACATCAAGGTGCACGAGCAGGGCGTGGTCCAGGTGACGGGGACGGTGGACGTGGGCAACAGCCCCAAGGTCCAGGACGTGAACGTGATCAACGATGCGCTGGAGGTGAAGCTGCCGGACCAGGGCACGTCGCTCATCTACGAAGAAGTGATCGACGACTTCAACGAGGGCTTCCTCCGCACGGTGGACATCCACGAGTACGCGCGGGTCCGGTTCGCCACCGTCGTGAACGGCACCGGAACTGTCGAGTTCTTCCTCTCCACCGATGGGGGCGTGAAATCCAACTTCGAGGTGGAAGCCGCCGGCAATTACACCTTCTACCTGGGCGAGGCAGCGGGCACGAGGCTCACCATCCAGTGCGTGGACCCGGACGGCGAGCAGATCTTCCTGCGTGTTTTTGGGAGCAACTAGCGGCGGCTCCTCGAAAGCCTGCAAGGATGCAGATCTGCAACCCTCGCCCACTCGACTCATCGTCCGGTACATGGATCTCGAGATCACCATCTCCGAGTGCCGACCGTGATGCGGGTGGGGCCGTACAGATTTTTCTTCTACGCGAACGAGGGGCAGGAGCCCCCTCACGTGCACGTGGAACGCGAGTGGCGCCAGGCCAAGTCTTGGCTGGACCCCGTGCGCCTGTCGAGTAGCATGGGGTTCGCAAAGTCCGAGGTTGGGCGGGTGCAAGAGAGAGTGGAGGAGAACAGCCCTGCCCTTCTACGGAGTTGGCATGAGTTCTTCGCCCGCTGAACATCGTCAAGCCATGGCCAGGACGGTCAGCATCAGCCGCGACGCCCTCCTCGTGCATCTCACGGATGGCCGGACGATCTCTGTCCCCCTGACGTGGTATCCCAGGCTTCTCCACGGTTCGCCCGCCGAACGAAGGAAATGGCGTCTGACCGGGCGGGGAATCGGTGTGCATTGGCCGGATCTGGACGAGGACATCTGCATCCAAGGCCTCCTGGCAGGCCATCCATCCCACGAGTCGTCGTCTTCGCTCGAGCAATGGCTGCGGTCCCGCACGGCGTCACGGAAGCCGCGTCGCCGTTCGAAGTCGCGTCGTTGATCCTCGTGCCCGGATTGCGCTTCCCCGTGATGGCGCAAATCCCGTAACCTGATCTCCATGGCACGCTCCGCCGACCGCGACGACACCATCGCTCGTGGGCCCACCGTCACCCTGGAAGGGGTGACCGTCCACCTCGCACATCCCGACGAGCTGCCCATCAAGTGGGTGGGGCAGGAGGACACGCTGCGGCAGCTCCTGGGCGCCTGGAGCCTCGCCGATCCCAGGGACGTCCCCATGAACCCACGCCTGCTGGGCAAGCCCGGTGTGGGGAAAACCACCCTCGCCTATGCCGCGGGCAAGGCGCTGGGCAAGGACGTGTACGTCTACCAGGCCACGATGGACACGCGGCCCGAGGACCTGCTGATCACGCCCGTGATCGACGCTCAGGGCACGATCCGCTACGTGGCCAGCTCGCTCGTCACCGCCATGATCCGCGGCGGCGTGGCCATCCTCGACGAGGGGAACCGTATGTCCGAGAAGAGCTGGGCCTCGCTGGCCCCGCTGCTGGACGCCCGCCGCTACGTGGAGTCCATCGTGGCCGGCGTGAAGGTGAAGGCCCACGCCGACTTCCGCATCGTGGCCACGATGAACGACGACGCCAGCACCTACGAGATCCCGGAGTACATTCACTCCCGCCTGCAGCCCCAGATCCACCTCGACTTCCCGGACGCCGACGAGGAGCGGGCCATCCTGCAGGAGAACCTCCCCTTCTCGGACGCCGCCATCCTCGATTACGTGGTGAGGTTCCTGCAGGCGGCCCATGCCGCGGACGAGCGCTACACCGTCCGGGACGGGATCAACATCGCGCGGTACGCGCTGAAGCGGATGGCGCAGGCTTCGGTGGAGCCGCCGGCTCCCAAGGACCTGCTGCCCAGCAAGAGGAAGAAGGCGGAGGAGGCGGAGGGGGCGCGACGCGCGGAGGCCCTCAAGGAAGCGGTACGCCAGGTGCTGGGCGAGGAGGGGGAGAGGTACGCCCCCTGAACGACGCTCACTCCCGCGCCATCCGCGGGGGCGTTTCCGCAGGAATCCCCAACGTGACGACCTACCAGTGGACGAGGCGCAGAACGTTCAGCTACTAGAGACCGGCGTCAGCGCCAGGGGTCGACGACTTCCAGCCCCGGGTACCTGAAGTCGCCGGTATTCCTGGTGACCAACCGCAGGTCGTGGTGCAGGGCGGTGGCCGCGAGCAGGCTGTCGACGGCGGGGAGGGGATCCCGCGAGCCAGAGCGCAGCCGTCCCCATCGATCGGCAACTCCCGCGCTCACGGCGAGAAGACGGCCCTCGAACCAGGCCGGCAGATCGCGTTCCAGCCACGCCCGCAACTTCTCCCTCCGCCGTCGATCCGACAGGCGCTCCACCCCGCTTCGGATCTCGCCGAGCGTCAAGACGCTGAGGTGAAGCGCGTCGGCAGCTTGCATTTCCACCCAGGCGACCACCGCAGCGTGTGGGCGCACGCGCACGAGCTCGAAGACGACATTGGTGTCCAGGAGATAGCTCAGAGCTGGACCTTGCGCACGGGAGACTTGTCGCGGCGAAGATCCAGCCGAGTACCCCGCAGGGGGGACCGCTGCAGGAAGGTCACCAGGCTCGGCTTGGGATCCACCAGCCGGTCGTAGTCGGTCTTGGACAGCAGGACCGCAGCCGGTCGCCCGTGTACCGTGATCTCCTGCGGCCCCTGTTCCCGCGAGGACTTGACCACCTCGCTGAAGCGGGCCTTTGCCTCCTGTAGCTGCCACCTTGCCACTGGCTCCTCCAAACTGGTCAGTCTAGTCAGAACCTACGCCACGCGGGGAAGATGCGCCAGCCCTCCGGCCGCCAACTGCGTCACGGATCGACAACCCTGCTTGACAGGACCATCCGCATGGCGGACCTTTCCCCGCGCTGATGCGGCCCCCCTCCCGAGACACCGGCGTCCTGCTCTTCACCGGCGTTCTCGCCTTCCTCTCCGGCATGTGCGCCCTCGTCTACGAGATCGTGTGGACGCGCGCCTTCACGCCCGTCTTCGGGTTGACCGTCTACGCCACCACCACCGTGCTGTGCGCCTTCATGACCGGCCTGGGGATCGGGAGTGCGCTGGCGCCGCGCCTGGTGGAGCGCAACCGGCACCGGATCTGGCGTCTCTACGCGCTGCTGGAACTGGGCATCGGGATCTGCGCCCTTCTGATTCCGCGAGGGATGGGAGCCATCGCAGACCTCTACGGCGCGGGCGGGTCCGGCGTGGTGCGCTTCGCGGCCTCGCTGCTGATCCTCGCCCCACCCACGATCCTGATGGGGATCACGCTCCCCGCCATGGTCTGCGCCCTGCGCGGCGGACGGGGAGGCGCCCGGGTGGGGCTGCTCTACGGGCTCAACACGGTGGGGGCCGCCCTCGGGTGTCTGCTGGTCGGCTTCGTGCTGATGGAGCGCTTCGGGATCCAGCGGACGAGCGAGATGGCGGCGGTGATGAACCTGCTCCTGGCGGGAGGGGCGCTCGTGCTGTCCCGGATGCACGCGCCGGAGGCGGACGTGGCGCCTCGGAGAGAAGCGACCGGCGTCCTGCCACAGCCCCTGCTCTACCTCCTCTACTTCCTGGTGGGCGTGGTCGCCTTCGGGCTCGAGCTGTGCTGGCTTCGCTTGCTGGTGTTCTATCTCCAGGCCTCCGCGCATTCCTTCGCCATCCTGCTTGCCGTGCACCTGTCCGGGCTCGGCCTCGGCGCTCTCTTCTATGCGCGGGTGCTGGCGCGCCGCCTGCCCACCCCGGCGGCGGCTCTCCGGGTGTTTGTCGCCGTCGAGCTGCTGGTGGGCATCCTCGGCGCCGCCACCCTGCACGTCTCGGGGAAGCTCGCCGCGGTCTGGGCGCTGATGATCCGCCTGGTGGGGGCCAACGGCTGGTGGCTGATCAATGCGGAGAAGGCGGCGGTGGCGGGCTTGCTCGTCTTCCCCACGGCCGTCCTCATGGGGGTAGTGTTCCCGCTGCTCGCGGGCCTGTGCGAGGCGCGCGGGATCCGCTCCCACACCGCCACCGGCCGCCTGTACGCGGTCAATACCACGGGAGCGGTGGTGGGGAGCCTGATCACCGGCTTCCTGCTCTTCGACCTGCTGGGGATCCAGCGCACGATCACGCTCTTCTCCGCGCTGAGCGTGGCCATCGCCTTCTGCGCCTTGCGCGGCACGGGACGCAGGTTCCAGGCTGCCGCGGCGGGGATGGCCGGGGTAGCGGTGCTGCTCTGGGTGGCGACCCCTCCCCGCATGCTGATCCGCCAGTTCGAGCGGTACGTGGGGAAGGTCCTCTTCTACCGTGAATCGGCGTCCGACATCACCTTCGTCTACGAGCGGAGTGAGAGAGGCCAGACGTACCGGGCGCTCGCCTTCCATGATGGAAGGGGGACCTCCAGCACCCAGCCGGTGGTGAACTACGTCAACCGCCTGCTCGCCTACTCGTCCATGGCGCTGAAGCCGGAGGCCAAGAAGGTGCTGGTCATCAGCTTCGGCTGCGGCAACACCGCCTCCACGTTCCTCCGTTTCCCCATCGAGCGCCTGGACGTCGTGGACATCAGCGCCGGGGCATTCGAGGCCGCACCCTACTTCGCCACCAACCGGAACGTGCTCTCTGATCCACGTGTGCGCACCCACGTCGAGGACGGCAGGAACTTTCTCCTCCGCAGCCGCGAGACCTACGACATCATCGAGCTGGAGCTCCCCACCCTGCACACCGATGGGGTGGTCTTCCTCTACACCTCCGAGTTCTACCGGATCGCCGCGGCGCGGCTGGCGCCGGACGGCCTGCTCTCGCAGTGGATCGATGTCCTGCAGACGCAGCGGGAGCCTTCCTACGAGCTGATCGCGACCATGCGGGAGACGTTCCCCAATGCCACGCTGTGGGCAGCGAAGTGGGCCTGGTGGGTGAACGGCACCCGAGGAGGCGCCCCCCTGCGCGTGGACGGGGACCGGGTGCGCGCCCTGTTCTCCACACCGGAAGTGGAGGGGGACATGCGCGCGGTGGGCACCAGCCTGGCCGACGTGCTGGGGCACCTGGTGGCCTCCCCCGAGGTTCTGGCGCAGACGGTGCCGGGGGGACCGTCGGTCACCGACGATCACACACGCCTGGACTACCTGGTGCCTCAGCTCGAGAGCCCCCACGCCTTCGGGGGTGGCATCGC
>DASUFT010000137.1:0-6620 GCA_036274395.1 Candidatus Polarisedimenticolaceae bacterium
CAAGGGCAAGGACGGCGTGGGCGCCAAGATGGACTCGATGGAGCTGGAGCGCGAGCGCGGGATCACCATCGCCTCCGCCGCCACCCATTGCGAGTGGAACGACCACCACATCAACATCATCGACACCCCCGGGCACGTGGATTTCACGATCGAGGTGGAGCGGTCGCTCAGGGTGCTGGACGGGGCCATCCTCGTCCTCTGCGCGGTGGCCGGGGTGCAGTCGCAGTCCATGACCGTGGACCGGCAGATGCGGCGCTACGGCGTGCCCCGCCTGGCCTTCGTCAACAAGTGCGACCGCTCGGGGGCCAACCCCTACCGGGTGGCGGAGCAGCTCCGGGACAAGCTGAAGCTGAACCCCATCCTGATGCAGATTCCCATCGGCCTGGAGGCCGATCATTCGGGCGTTGTGGACCTCGTCACCATGAAGGCCCTGTACTTCGACGGCGCCAACGGAGAGATCCGCCGGGTGGAGGACATCCCCCAGGCCCTCCTCCCCGAGGCGGGCAAGCGCCGGCAGGAGCTGCTGGACGCCGCCTCCATGTTCTCGGACGAGCTGCTGGAAGCCGTCCTGGAGGGGAACGAGACGCCGGAGATGATCCGGGCCGCCGTCCGCCGCGGCACCATCGCCCTCCAGCTCTGCCCCGTGTTCATGGGCTCCGCCTACAAGAACAAGGCGGTGCAGCCCCTGCTCGATGCCGTCACCTATTACCTCCCCAACCCCACCGAGGTGGTGAACGAGGGCCTGGACCTCAGCAAGAACGAGGAGAAGGTCGTCCTCACCAACGATCCCGACGCGCCCCTGGTAGCCCTGGCCTTCAAGCTCGAGGAGGGCCGCTTCGGGCAGCTCACCTACATCCGCATCTACCAGGGGAAGCTCAGCAAAGGCGACACCATCGTGAACTCGCGGACGGGAAGGGATTCCCGGGTGGGGCGCCTGGTGCGCATGCACTCCGACGAGATGGAGGACATCAACGGCGCCGTGGCCGGCGACATCGTGGCCCTCTTCGGGATCGACTGCGCCTCCGGCGACACCTTCACCTCGGAAAAGGTGCGGGTGGCCATGACCTCCATGCACGTGCCCGCGCCGGTCATCCACCTCACCATCAAGCCCAAGGACAAGAAGGCGCAGGCCAACGTGGCCAAGGCGCTGGGGCGCTTCACCAAGGAAGACCCCACCTTCCATGCCCGGGTGGACGAGGAGTCCGGGGAGACGATCATCTCCGGCATGGGAGAGCTGCATCTCGACGTCTACGTCGAGCGCATGAAGCGCGAGTACAACGCCGAGGTGGAGACGGGCGCACCCCAGGTGGCCTATCGCGAGGCCATCACCCGCAAGGCCGAGTTCAACTACGTGCACAAGAAGCAGACCGGTGGCTCGGGACAGTACGGCAAGGTGGGCGGCTACGTGGAGCCCTGGACCGAGGGTGACTTCGAGTTCGTGAACGAGGTCTACGGCGGCTCCATCCCCTCCGAGTTCATCCCCTCCGTGGAGAAGGGCTTCCGCTCCATGATGAAGAAGGGGCGCCTGATCGGGTTCCCGGTCACGAACTTCCGCGTGGTGATCAACGACGGTGCCGCCCACTCGGTGGACTCGTCGGACAACGCTTTCCAGGCGGCCGCACGCGGTGCCTTCCGCGACGTCTACGCGCGCGCCAAGCCGGCCATCCTGGAGCCCATCATGAAGGTCTCGGTGGAAGGGCCCACCGAGTTCCAGGGCCAGTTCGTGCGCACGATCATGCAGCGCCGCGGCATCATCGTGGGCACCACGGAATCCGAGGGCTTCGTGCGGGTGGACGCGGACGTCCCCCTGGCAGAGATGTTCGGCTATTCCACCGACCTTCGCTCCGCCAGCCAGGGGAAGGCCGAGTACACGATGGAGTTCGCGCGCTACGCGCCGGTCCCGGGCGAGGTACGGGACGAGCTGATCAAGAAGTACGGCACCGGTCTCGACAAGGACGAGGAGTAGTCGTCATGGTTCACCCGAAGGAACTCAACGAACGGAGCCCCCTCCGCGTTTTCGAGCGCTCGATCCGGGGCGGCCTGGGCCCGGGGAACATCGGCGTGGTGGTGGCCCGCCACGGCATCGGGAAGTCCGCCTTCCTGGTGGGCGTGGCCCTGGACAACCTCATGCGCGGGAAGAATGTGCTCCACGTGGCGCTCGGTCAGGCCCTGGGGCGCGTGCGCGAGTACTACGACGAGATCTTCTTCGACCTCGCCCGCACCTCCCGTCTGGACGACGTGCAAACCGTCAAGCGCGAGATGGAGAAGCACCGGCACATCCACGCCTACATCGGCGGCACCTTCTCCCTGGCCAAGCTCCGGGAGGAGATCGGCCTGCTCCGGGAGTTCGTGCACTTCTCCCCCGCCGCCGTGGTGGTGGACGGCTGGGACTTCGGCGCCGCATCCCTGGCCGACCTCAAGGACCTGCACGGCCTGGCCAAGGAGTTCGACGCCGAGCTGTGGATGTCGGCGGTGTGCCACCGGGAGTCGCAGAAGAACGCCCGCGGGATTCCCGAGCCCCTGGCGCACCTGGATTCCGAGCTGGACGTCATCGTGCGCCTGGCCCATGACGGAAAGAACGTGCACGTGAGCTTGCTCAAGGACCACGACAATCCCAAGCCGTCGCCGGCGCACCTGGCGCTCGATCCGGTGACGATGCTCCTCATCGAGGAGCACTACGTGGACCTCGATCCTTCCCTGGCCGGCCGCTAGCTCGAAAGGAAGGCCGCCACCGCGTCCAGCTGAGCCTCTCCATCCGCCTCTCCGATCTCCAGCAGCCGGGAGAGGTAGTCGTGCTGGAACATGAGCAGCGAGAGCAGGTCGTTCCTGCGGGTCTCCCGCGTACCCAGGCCGCGGGTGAGGAAGCGGAAGGCGCCCGGCAGGCGCGCCTCGTAGGCGTTGGCCAGCTTGCCCAGGTCGGACGAGGGGCGCAGCACCAGCAGATCGATGGGGCGCAGGCCCTCCCGCGCCGTCTCGGGCAGCGCCCGGATCAGGTGGTTCACGCGCTGCGCGATCAGCGCATCCGCGTCCAGGGCGTCCAGGAAGATGGCGTTGAGCAGCATGCCCGCGATCTGCGCCGGGGGCGGATAGCCGTCGATGACGGGGACGTCGGCCTCCGGCTTGCTCGCGCGGTAGCGGGTGGAGATGGCCAGGATGCGCCCCGCCCCCAGGTGGATGGCGGGGGAGAGCGGGGCGGTGAGCTGGATGCCGCCGTCTCCGTACCAGGCGCTCCCCACCTGCACGGCGGGGAAGAAGAGGGGCAGCGCCGCCGAGGCCATGACGTGATCCACCGTGAGCGAGGCCCTCTCGCTCTTGCGGTGGGCACGCTCCCAGATGGAATGCCCGGCGCTCTCCACCCAGGTGATGGACTGGCCGGTCGAGTAGCTCGAGGTGGTGAGGGCGACGGCGCGCAGGGCACCCTGGGCCAGGTTGTCGGCGATCCCCTGGAGGCGCCCCCCCTCTCCGCCGATCGTGCGCTGCAGGAGATCGCGCAAAGGGGCGGTATCGACGAGCGCCATCCTCCGTCCGGGGACGAGGACTCCGCCCGAGATCAGGCGTGAGCCGGCCCGGATGAGGTTCTTCCCCAGCGAGAAGGAGTCCACGCGGAACACCTCGTCCGTGGTGAGGCGCTCCCACATTCCGGTCAGCTCCTCCACCTTCGCGGCGAACGTGCCAGTGTGGCTGGCCAGCCAGGCGCAGTTGATCGCCCCGGCCGATACGCCGGTGAGGATGGGCGGGTCGAGCGTGGGGAAGCGCCGGGCCAGCGCACGCAGCACGCCGACCTGATAGGCGGTGCGTGCGCCGCCGCCGGGGAGGACCAGGGCCAGTTCCACTGCCTGCAGTGTACGTTACACTCCCTGGCTCCCATGGATCGATTCCCCACCACGCGGATGTCCGCGGTGCAGGCGGTGCGCAGCGACGACCGCGCCGTGCGCGAGCGAGCGCTGGAGACGCTGGCGGCCGCCTACTGGCGTCCGGTGCAGGCCTACGTGCGCCTCCGCTGGGGACGGGGACCCGCCGATGCCGAGGACCTCACCCAGGCCTTCTTCCTGCGCGTGGTGGAGAAGGACTTCTTCGCGCGCTTCGACCCGAAGCGGGCGCGCTTCCGGACGTTCCTGCGCGTCTGTCTGGACGGCTTCCTCGCCAACGAAGCCAAGGCTGCCGGGCGCGCGAAGCGCGGCGGCGAGATCTCTCACGTGGCGCTGAACGCGGAGGCGTTGGAGGTCCCCTCCCCGGAGACGATGGAGCGAGCCTTCGAGACCGAGTGGATCCGCAGCGTCTTCGAGATGGGCCTGGAGCGGCTGCGCGCCGCCTGCCAGGCTCCGGGAAAGCTCCCCGCCTGGGAGGTCTTCGCGGCGCACGACCTCCACGAGGGCGAGAGCGCACGGCCGAGCTACGGGGAGCTGGCGAGGAGGACCGGTCTCCCCCTCACCCAGGTCAACAACAACCTGGCCTGGGCCCGCCGCGAGTTCCGCCGGGGAGTGCTCGACGTTCTGCGCGAGATCACGGCCAGCGACGAGGAGTTCCGCGCCGAGGCGCGCGTGCTCCTGGGGACGGATGCCACGCGGTGAAGGAGGGCCTCCCCGACAGCGTGCTCACCCACCTTCGCCAGGTGGTGGACCGCCCCGACCTCTCGGGCACCCGCTATCGCCTGCGCGGTCCTCTGGACCGTGGTGGGATGGGCCGCCTGTGGATCGCCGAGGACATCGAGCTGCTGCGCGAGGTCGCCCTCAAGGTGCTGGCCGCCCCCGATCCCTCCCGCGAGGAGGCCGCCCGCCTGCTCGGGGAAGCCCGCCTGCTGGCCAAGCTCGACCATCCCGCCATCGTGCCGGTGCACGACGCGGGGGCACTGGCCGACGGCCGCGTCTTCTACACGATGAAGCTCGTGCGCGGCGAGCGGCTGGACGCGTGGCTGGCCCATGGACCCCCGCGGCCCGCGCGCCTGCGCCTGGTCCAGCGGGTGGCGGAAGCGGTGGCGTTCGCCCATCAGGCGGGTGTGGTGCACCGGGACCTCAAGCCCGACAACATCATGCTCGGCCCCTTCGGAGAGGTCTACGTCATGGACTGGGGGGTGGCCCGCGCGGCCGGACGCGACGAGGAGGCGTCCGGCACCGTGGTGGGTACGCCGGGATGGATGGCGCCCGAGCAGGCGCGCGGCGAGGCGAGGGTGACCGGTCCGCCCACCGACGTCTGGGGACTGGGCGCGCTCCTGCTCTTCGTGCTGGTCGGCGAATCACCGGGCGCGGGGCTGGGTCGATTGCGCGACGTGCCGCGACCGCTGGCCTCCCTCTGTGCCGCGGCGCTCGAGGGGGACGCCGCCCGCCGCATCCCCTCGGCGCGCGCCCTGGCCGACGACCTCGAGCGCTTCCTGGACGGGAACCCGGTCTCGGTCCACCGCGAGACCCTGGCCGAGCGCGCGGGTCGCCTGGCCCGACGTCATCAGGCGGCGCTGCTCGTGGTCGGCTCCTATCTGCTCCTCCGCCTGCTGATTTTCGTCCTGGCCACCTAAAGGAGTGCGTCGGTTCGTGTAAGAGAACGGCAAGGAGGGAACGATGTCGAAGCCGGTGCTGGGTTTGATGCTGGGAGCGGTGCTGGGGTTGATCGACGGGTTGAGCGCCTACGCCTATCCGGCGGCGCGCCCGGCCATCCTGGGGATCGTCATCGGGTCCACCTTCAAGGGGCTGATCACGGGGGTGGCGGCGGGGCTCTTCGCCCGCTGGTTCCGGTCCCTTCCGCTGGGGATCCTGCTCGGCCTGGCAGTGGGCGCGGCCCTGAGCTACTGGGTGGCCGCGACCTCGCCGCTGGAGGGAAGGTACTACTACTGGGAGATCGTGCTCCCGGGAACGCTCCTGGGCGCGATCGTGGGCTTCGCCACCCAGCGCTTTGGGCGTGATCGCGCCCTGGGAGCGGCGTGATGGCCGACCTCGAGAAGGCTCTCCAGACGCAGATCGCCAACATCCAGAAGCGCTCGGGCAAGACGCTCGACCAGCTCTACGACCTCATCCGCAGGAGCGGGCGAAGCAAGCACGGCGAGATCCGGGACATGCTCAAGGCCGAGCTTGGGCTCGGCCATGGCGATGCCAACACCTTGGTGCACACGTTCTTCAAGACGCAGGAGAAGGAGGGACTGTCGTCCCCCGATGAGGTCCTGGCCGCGATCTATCACGGTCCCAGGGCGGCGCTGCGCCCCATCCACGACGCACTGATGGCAGCGATCGCCGGCTTCGGGGAGTTCGAGATCGCGCCCAAGAAGGGCTACGTCAGCCTGCGCCGAAAGAAGCAGTTCGCCATGATCGGCCCGGCCAGCCAGACACGGGTGGAGGTGGGCTTGAACATGAAGGGCGTCCCCGCCACCCCCAGGCTGAAAGAGCTGCCGCCGGGCGGGATGTGTCCGTACAAGGTCAGCCTGACCGATGTCCGCGAGGTGGATGCGGAAGTGATGGCCTGGATCCGCGGTGCCTACGAGAGCGCGGGGTAGCGGACCATCCGCTCCAGCAGGGCCCGGGCAGCCTGCAGCTCATCCTCGTTGACGGTGTGGGGAAGGCCGGGGTAGAGCCGCAGGTCCACCTCCGCACCCAGCTTGGTGAGGACCTCTGCCGTCTCCTCCACCCGCCAGGCGG
>DASUFT010000138.1:0-5772 GCA_036274395.1 Candidatus Polarisedimenticolaceae bacterium
GCCACCTGGCGCCGCAGCGAGGCCTGCACGTCGGCGCGGAAGCGCTCGGGCTCTTCCCGCATCCTCCGGTTGGCCTCCTCGAGCGAGAGGCCGGCCGGGTAGTAGCCGCCGCCGAAGGGGTTGTGCAGCGAGGTCTGGTCCGACCCGAGGTCGACCTCCACGCCCTCCCGCACCAGTCTTTCCCAGAGGTCCACCACGTTCCCCTGGTAGCCCAGGGAGAGCGGCGTCCTCTCGCGCCTCGCCCGGGCCAGGCGCGCCAGCACCCGGTCCAGGTCGGTCTCGACCTCCTGCAGCCAGCCCTGCGCGTGGCGCTTGTGGAGGGCCCTGGGGTTGACCTCGGCGATGACGCCCACGGCACCCGCGATCACCGCCGCCTTGGCCTGGGCCCCCGACATGCCCCCCAGACCGGAGGTCACGAAGACCCGGCCGCGCAGGTCGTCCTCCACCCCGAGGTAGCGGCGGCCGGCATTGAGGAGCGTGATGGTGGTGCCGTGCACGATCCCCTGGGGGCCGATGTACATGAAGGAGCCCGCGGTCATCTGGCCGTAGGAGGTCACGCCGAGCGCGGCCAGGCGCGCGTAGTCCTCGGGCCGGTTGTGGCTCCCCACCACCATCCCGCAGGTCAGCACCAGGCGGGGGGCTTCCGGCGAGGAGGGGAACAGGCCCAGCGGATGCCCCGAGTGCAGCACCAGCGTCTGGTCGTCCGTCATCTCCGCCAGGTAGCGCATGGTCAGGCGGTACTGGGCCCAGTTCTGGAACACCGTGCCGTTGCCGCCGTACGTGATCAGCTCGTGCGGGTGCTGCGCCACCTCGGGATCGAGGTTGTTCTGGATCATGAGCATGATGGCGGCGGCGGCGCGCGAGCGGGCGGGGTAGGCGTCGATGGGGTGCGCCCGCATGGGGTACGCGGTGGGGCGGTAGCGGCGCATGTAGATGCGGCCGTCGCCGCGCAGCTCCTCCGCGAACTCGGGAGCGAGGGAGGCGTGCAGGCGCTGCGGGAAGTAGCGCAGCGCGTTCGCCACCGCCCGTTCCTGCTCCGCCGGCGTGAGCGTGAGCGGACGCCTCGGCGCGTGGTCCACCTCCGGATCCCAGGCCGGCATGGGCGGGAGCCCGGTCGGGATCCCCTCCGCGATCGCCTCCTGGAACGTCATGACGTCATCGTACATGGGGACAGGCACCTGAAAGAATCAGCGCTGTTGGCGCGCACCAGGCTCTCCATTCTTCTTGGTGCCTGTCCCCACCCTCACCCTCCGGAAGAGCGCCGGGTCGTAGAAGCGCCGGATGAACGCGTTCACCTCCTCCAGGGAGAGTGCCTCGGCCCGGTCCACCAGCGCGTCCAGCGTCCCGGGGGCCAGACCGATCCTGCGCTCGAAGAGCGCGCGCTCCAGGATCTGGGCCGGCTCCTGCCGGGAGAAGGGGAGGCGCCCGCGCAGGTAACCGAGGGCGGCCTCCCGCTCTTCCTCGGTGATCCCGCCCTCGTGGAACGTGCGTAGCACCTGGGAGAGCTTGCGCTCCGCCGTGGCGGCGTTGTCCGTCCGGGTGAAGGTGGACGCGGCGTAGACGGTCTCCACCGTCTCCCGCGTGCCGCGCGTCCAGGCCCCGTAGGTCTCCCCTCCCTCGTGCCGGAGCGCGGTGGAGAGGCGTGCGTAGAAGTGCCCGCCCAGGACGTGGTCCGCGATCGCCCATGCCGGGGCGTCCGCCTCCTGCAGGGGAAGCGACGTCCGCACGTCCGCGAGGTAGACCTGGGTGAGACCGGGAAGCGTCTCCGTCACGTCCTGGCGCTGCGCAAGCGGCACGGCCGCGGGGAGGGACGGATCCGCGCCCTGGGGACGCGCGGCGTCCGCAGGGGGCAGGAGCGCGCGGGCGAGGGAGATCGCTGCGTCCCTGTCGAGGTCCCCCGCCACGCCCAGCGCCCGTCCCGGCATGGCGAGCATGCGCGCCTGTGCTGCGCGCAGCGCCGCGTCCGCCGGCACGTGCCTGGGCGGCGGGAGGTAGCCGAGGCGGCGCGGATCCCCTTCCGGGAAGAGGAGGAAAGCCGAGGCCCGCTGCAGCACGAAGGACGGGTCCTTCATGGACAGGCGCCACCCCAGGGTGCGGGCGCGTGCCCGCCGCTTCAGCTCCTTCCGGTCCAGCGCGTGCTCCGCCAGGATGGCGCGCAGCAGCGCCGTCGCCGGCTCGAGGTCCTCGCGCAGGAACGAGGCGCGCAGCGTGCAGGACCGGCTGTCCGCATGGAGGGAGAGGTCCACCGCCAGGGCATCGGCACGGCGCAGCAGCGCGCGCTCGGGGTCGAGGAGCAGCGCTTCCCACGCCGCCTCGCCCCCCTGGGCACGGAACCAGGGCGACCACCGGCCGACCGGGACCTCGAGCCGCACCTCCACGAGGGGAGCGCGGTGATCGGGGACGAACACGAGCGTGGTGGCGGGATCGAGCGCCGTGATCTCCGCCTCCGGCGCGGCCAGCAGGGCGACGGCGAGGAGGAGGCTCATAGGAAGAGCGGCGCCAGCCACCCGAAGGCGGTGACGTACCAGGGGACGTGCTCGGGCTCCACGTACAGGCGCACCGGCTCCCGCCGCATCACCCAGCGCTCCCAGGCGACACGCACATCGGCAAGCGTCACGGCGGCAACGCGATGCTCCTCGTCCAGGGCTGCCGCGGGATCGCCACGGAACCACGTCTCCCGGCCCAGGGCGTCCGCCATCCGGGCCGCGCGGTAGCGGCGGTCCGCTGCCTTGCGCAGGAGCGAGCGCTGCGCCGCGCGCAGCCCCTCCGGGGACAGCCACGCGCCGCCGTCCAGCGTGCGCCGCGCCTCCTCCAGGTCGCGGAAGGCGGTCTCCTGCCTGCGATAGGGAAGGCTCGCCACGTAGAAGACCAGGGCCCCGCCTTGCCGGAACACCATCCCCTGGGCACCGGCCTCGATCCCCCGCTTGCGGCGGACCACGAGCTCCTCCCGGACCGGATCGACCTGGCGCGCGGTCAGCATCTCGAGGAGCACCTCGATGGCGTCCGCGTCGGGAGCGCCGGGCGGCGGCAGCGGGAACCCGAGCAGCGCCACCTCCACCGGGGGGATGTCCTCGCGCAGGGTCAGCCTGGCCGGGAAGCGGTGCGCCGTGACCGCCGGGATGGGGTGCCGCTCCGGCGGGCCGGCGGCCGGGATGGGACCGAACTCGCTCCGGATGGTGGCCAGGGTCTCCTGCGCGTCCACCGGCCCGACCACCACGACCTGAGCATTGGCGGGCACGTACCAGCGCGCGTAGAACGCGCGGACGGCAGAGAGCGAGGCGGCTTCCAGGTCCTCGTGCGTCCCCGCCACCTCGTGCCCGTAGGGGTGGCCGGCGAGCAGCGCCACCTGCGCCGCGGTGAGAAGCCGGCCCATGGGGTCGTTCTCGGTGCGCAGGCGCAGCTCCTCCGTGACGATCTTGCGCTCGTTGTCCAGGGCCGCCGCATCGAGCACCAGGTGGCGCATGCGGTCGGCCTCGCGCGCCAGGACCCCCAGGTGGTGCGGGGGGGCGATCTCCGACACGTACACCGTCTCGTCCGTGTCGGTGAAGGCGTTCTCCTCCCCGCCATGCCGGGTGTGGAAGGCGGAGTACTCGCGCGCCTCCCGGGTCTCGGTGGGCCCGAACATCAGGTGCTCGAAGAGGTGCGCGAGACCGCGGCTCCCCGGGTCCTCGTCGGCCGAGCCCACGTGGTACCAGACCTGGGTGGCGACCACGGTCATGCCCGGGTCGGGAAGGATCGTCACCCGCAGGCCGTTGGCGAGGTGCGTGTCCAACATGGGCACGGCCGCCGCGGCGAGGAGCAGGGCGGCCGCGGTCATACGGGAGGACGGTTCCCCGGGCCGTAGCCGGTCAGTTCCACGTAGCCGTCGCCCACGACGCTTCCCTCCTCGTCCTCGACGCGCACCGCACCCTCCCAGTAGTCGGGCGCTCCCGGCAGCGTGCCACGGTTCTCCTGGTCGAGCACGAGGGGGACCACCGCCACGTGGATCCCCTCCCCCGGCACGTCGAGCCGGAAGCGGGAGGGATAGGCACGCCAGCGCGCGGTGGCGCGCAGCGTCCACGCCGATGCCGGCAGGGTGCGGACCTCACCCTCCGGGGAGACGAGCGACGCCTGGGCGGTATCGGCGCTCCCGTCCGCGCGCCGCATGACGTAGAGCATGAGGTCGCGGCCGTCGGCCAGGCGCAGCGCCAGCCAGTCCCATCCCACCTGCTGGGGCGCCAGGGACGAGGTGCTGAACTCCTTGTCCATCCAGCTCGTGCCGCGGACGCGGAAGCTCCTGCCGTCGAGCGTGAGCGTCCCCTCCGTGGCCAGGCGCGTGTAGCTGTAGTACAGGCTGGCGCTCCCGGCGTCGCCGGACTTGGCGCTGAAGCCGCGCTCCCCGTGGAGGACCAGGGGCTTCTCGGCCGTGGTGCGCAGCCGGAAGGCCAGGCGCGTGCGCGCGTCCACCGCGGCGGCATCGAAGCCGGCGCCGTTCCAGCGGATGGACCACTCCCCGTCCGTTCCTGCGGGCGCGCGGCACCAGGCCAGCACCGGGTCCCCGGGAGCGCCGAAGCGGGCCAGCAGCGGGATCTCGCGGTGCAGGACGTCGGCGAAGCGGTGGTCGTTCCCCGCCACGTCGGTGACGGCGGCGTGCCCGAGAAGGAGGGTATCCGTGGCCCAGGCGGAGGCGAGCGCCGTCCTCTCCGGCCGGAGTCCGATGCGGAACACCGTGAGCTGGTAGCCGAAGGTGCGCCCGGGTGCGTCCTCCGCCTGCAGGATCCCCGTCAGGTACCACCACTCGATGGCGTAGGCGCGGTGCGCGGCGTGGTCGCGCGGGAACTCCCAGGCGTAGCCGGGGCGCGCGCGGACCCATCGCGGGTCCGGCTCCCGCTCCGTCCGTTTCACCGGAGCGGACGGCGGCGCGGCGCACGCCGCCAGCAGGAACAGGACCGGCAGCGCCCTACACGTCCTCACGGCGCAGCTCCGTGGCAGGGACCCGGCTCGCGCGGAGGGCCGGATAGAGGCTTGCCAGGGCGGCGGCCAGCAGGATGGCGCCCCCCTGGCGCAGGAGGTCGCCGACCGGCCAGGACAGCGCGATGGTCCAGCCGAACGAGGCGCGGTTGACGACGTAGATCAGCACCAGCGCCAGCGCGATCCCTCCCAGGGCGCCGAGGACCAGGCCCACGGCGGCGATGCCCAGGCCGTGACCGAGGAAGACACGGAAGATCGCGCCGCGCGTGGCCCCGAGGGCCCGGTAGAGGGCGAGCTCGGAGACGCGCTCCCGGGCCAGGATGAGCAGGGTGAGGGTCACCCCGCACACCGCGATGAGCAGACCCATGGCCTGGAGCAGGCGGGTGACCGCGAAGGTCTGATCGAAGACGCGGAAGACCTCCTGCCGCAAGGCCCGGTTGCTGCGCACCAGGAGGGGCACCCCGGGGAGGCTTGCCTTGATCCCGTCCACGACCGCCTCCGCGTCCGCGCCGGGAACGAGGTAGAGGGCGATGTTCTGGATGGGACCGGGGCCGAAAGCGCGCTCCATCGTGGCCAGGTCCATGAGCACGGAGCCCGCGTCGGCGCTGTAGTCGTGCACGACCCCGGCGACCGGGAGCTCCACCGGACCGGCGAGACCTTCCACCACGAGCCGGCCGCCCGCGTGCAGTCGGAGCCGGCGCGCCATGGGCTCGCCCACCAGGACGGCCCCCTCGTCGCGGGCGCGCCGCAGCGCGTCCCCCGGCACCCCTTCCACGAAGGCGAAGCGCCGCTCCCCGCCGGGGAGGCGCATGTCGATCCCGC
>DASUFT010000139.1:0-9482 GCA_036274395.1 Candidatus Polarisedimenticolaceae bacterium
TCCTTCTCGTTCTCCTTGGGCAGGACCACCGTCTTCATGCCGAAGCGGTAGGCGGCCAGCACCTTCTCCTTGAGCCCGCCGATGGGGAGCACGCGCCCGCGCAGCGTGACCTCGCCCGTCATGGCCACGTCCGCCCGCACCGGCGTGCCCGAGAGCAGCGAGGCCAGGGCGGTGGCCAGCGTGATCCCGGCCGAGGGACCGTCCTTGGGGATGGCTCCCTCGGGGATGTGGATGTGGATGTCGTACTTGCGGTGGAACATGGGGTCGATGTTCAGGGCCTCGGCGCGGCTCCTCACGTAGGACATCGCCGCGTGCGCGGACTCCTGCATCACCTCCCCCAGCTGCCCGGTCACGGTCAGCCTCCCCCTCCCCCGCATCAGCGTGGCCTCGATGGTGAGGATCTCTCCCCCCACCTCGGTCCAGGCCAGTCCGAAGGCCACGCCCACCTCGGGGACGCGGTCCTCCTCCCGGGCGGGGTGGTAGCGGGGCACCCCCAGCAGCTCCACCACCCGGGGAGCGGTGAGGGTGATCGTCCCCTCGCTCTCCCCCGACACCACCTTGCGCGCGATCTTGCGGCAGATGGAGGCCAGCTCCCGCTCCAGGGACCGCACTCCGGCCTCGCGGGTGTAGCGCTCGATCACCTCCGCCACCGCCTGCTCCTCGAAGAGGACCGCCTTCTCGTCCAGGCCGTGCGCCTTCACCTGCTTGGGCACCAGGTAGCGCTGGGCGATGGCCATCTTCTCGTTCAGCGTGTAGCCGGCGATGCGGATCACCTCCATGCGGTCCCGGAGGGCGGGAGGGATCGTGTGCATCACGTTGGCGGTGGCGATGAACATCACGTCGGAGAGGTCGTACTCGGTGTCCAGGTAGTGGTCGAGGAAGGCGTTGTTCTGCTCGGGGTCCAGCACCTCCAGCAGGGCCGCCGAGGGGTCGCCCCGGAAGTCGGCCGCCATCTTGTCCACCTCGTCCAGGAGGAACACCGGGTTGCGCGTGGCGGCCTTGCGCATCATCTGGATGATCTGGCCGGGGAAGGCGCCGATGTAGGTGCGGCGGTGGCCGCGGATCTCCGCCTCGTCCCGCACCCCTCCCAGGGACAGGCGCACGAAGTTGCGGCCGGTGGCCCGGGCGATCGACTTGGCGAGCGAGGTCTTCCCCACCCCGGGGGGCCCCACGAAGCAGAGGATGGACCCCTTCATCTTCTTGACCAGGCGGCGCACGGCCAGGAACTCGAGGATGCGCTCCTTGATCTTCTCCAGGCCGTAGTGGTCCTCGTCCAGGATCCGCTCCGCCTTCTTGATGTCGATGAGCTCCCGCGACTTCTTGGACCAGGGCACCGCCAGCAGCCACTCCAGGTAGTTCCGGGAGACCGTGGCCTCGGCGGAGACGGGCGGCATCACCTCCAGGCGCTTCAACTCCTGGAGGGCCTTCTCCTTGGCCTCGGCGGGCATGCGGGCGGCCTCGATCTTCTGCCGGAACTCCTCGATCTCGTTGACCCGGTCGTCCTTCCGGCCCAGCTCCTGCTGGATGGCCTTGATCTTCTCGTTGAGGTAGTACTCCTTCTGGGCCTTCTCCATCTGCTTCTTCACCCGGTTGTGGATCTTCTTGTCCACCCGGAGCTTCTCGATCTCCCCCTCCAGCAGGCGGGCCACCCCCTCCAGGCGGTCGATGGGGGAGATGGTCTCCAGCAGGCCCTGCTTCTCCTCCACCCCCACCGGCAGGTGGGCGGCGATGGTGTCGGCCAGGCGCCCGGGGTCGGCGATGCGGACGGTGGAGAGCATGGTCTCGTAGGGGAGGCCCGGCGAGTACTTGATGAAGCGCTCGAAGAGGGTGGAGGTCCGGTTCATCGTCTCCTGGACCTCGGGGTTGACCTCGGCCTTGCGCTCGATGGGCTTGAGCACCACCCGGAAGCAGCCGTCTCCGTCTTCCTCGATCTCCAGCACGCGGCCGCGGCTCGCCCCCTCCACCAGCAGCTTCACGTTGCCGTTGGGGAGCTTCAGGTGCTGGACGATGGTGGCCACCGTCCCCACCGAGTTGATCTCGTCGGGGATGGGGTTGTCCACCTTGGCGTTGCGCTGGGTGGCCAGGAACAGCGTCTTGTCCTCGGCGAGGGCCCGCTCCACCGCCAGCAGGGAGGGCTTCCTCCCCACCACGAAGGGGACCATGGTGTGCGGGAACACCACGATGTCCCTGAGGGGGACCATGGGCAGGTTCAAGACGCCGTCAGCGGAACGCGCGGAGCGTTCTTCCATCGGTACTCCTGGGACGAAGAGAGAAAGAGAGAAAAGATCGAGAGGCCGGGGAAAGCGAGATGCCTAGCCCGCCTTTTCCATGACCACGAGAGGGTTCGTCTTCTTGTGGACCACGTCGCGCGTGACCACCACTTCCTTGACGCCCGTCTGCGAGGGCAGCATGAACATCATGTCCAGCATCAGCTCTTCCAGGATCATGCGCAAGCCGCGGGCGCCGATCTTGCGCTCGATGGCGAGCCCTGCCACCGCTTCCAGGGCGTCGTCGGTGAACCGCAGGGAGACGTTCTCGAACTCGAAGATCTTCTGGTACTGCTTGGAGAGCGCGTTCCTGGGCTCGGTGAGGATGCGCACCAGGGCGGTGGTGTCGAGCTCGTCCAGGATGGCCACCACGGGGAGGCGGCCCACGAACTCCGGGATCATGCCGAACTTGATGAGGTCGCTCGGCTGCACCTGGGACAGCAGCTCGTGGAGGTTCTTCTCCCGCCGGGGCTTGATGTCGGCCTTGAAGCCCATGGTCTTGCGGCCGATCCGCTGCTCGATGGTGGTGTCCAGGCCCACGAAGGCTCCGCCGCAGATGAACAGGATGTTCGTGGTGTCCACGGGGACGAACTCCTGGTGGGGGTGCTTGCGGCCGCCCTGGGGGGGCACGTTGGCCACCGTCCCCTCCAGGATCTTGAGCAGGGCCTGCTGCACGCCCTCGCCGGAGACGTCGCGGGTGATGGAGGGGTTCTCCCCCTTGCGGGCGATCTTGTCCACCTCGTCGATGTAGATGATGCCGCGCTGGCACTTCTCCACGTCGTTCCCGGCGGCCTGAAGGAGGCGGAGGATGATGTTCTCCACGTCCTCGCCCACGTAGCCGGCCTCGGTGAGGGTGGTGGCGTCCACGATGGCGAAGGGCACGGAGAGCAGGCGCGCCAGGGTCTGGGCGAGCAGCGTCTTGCCCGAGCCGGTGGGCCCGATGAGGAGGATGTTCGACTTCTGGATCTCCACCTCGTTGCGGCGCCGGGAGAGCTCGTTCCTCTTGTAGTGGTTGTAGACGGCGACCGCCAGGCGCTTCTTGGCGTGGTCCTGGCCGATCACGTAGTCGTCGAGGAAGGCCTTGATCTCCACCGGCTTGGGAAGGCGCATCCGGCCTTCCTGCTCTTCGCTCTCCCGCTCCTCGGCGATGATGTCGAGGCAGATGTCCACGCACTCGTCACAGATATAGACGGTGGGTCCCGCGATCAGCTTGCGGACGTCCCGCTGGCTCTTGTTGCAGAAGGAGCACTTCAAGCCTTCGCCGTCGCTCTTCTTGCGTGACATCCTGGGTGCTTCCCCTGCGCGCTGCCTACTCGCGCCGGTGGATGACCTGGTCGATCAGCCCGTACTCCAGGCCCTGATCGGCCGTCATGATGTAGTCGCGATCCGTATCCCGCATGATCTTGTCCAGGGTCTGACCGGTGTGCCGGACCAGGATCGTGTTCAGGTGCTCCCGCATGCGCAGGATCTCTTTGGCCTGGATGTCGATGTCCGCCGCCTGTCCGGAGAACCCGCCCAGGGGCTGGTGGATGATGATCCGCGAGTTGGGGAGGGCCAGGCGCTTCCCCGGCGTCCCCGCCGACAGCAGCACCGCCGCCATGCTGGCCGCCTGGCCGATGCAGATGGTGCTGATGTCCGGCTTGATGAACTGCATGGTGTCGTAGATGGCGAGGCCGGCGGTGATGGACCCCCCGGGGGAGTTGATGTAGATCGAGATGTCCTTGTCGGGGTCCTTGGCTTCCAGGAAGAGGAGCTGCGCGATGATCAGGTTGCTGAGGGTGTCATCGATGGGCATGCCCAGAAAGATGATGTTGTCCTCGAGGAGCCTCGAGTAGATGTCGTACGCGCGCTCCCCGCGGGCGGTCTGCTCGACCACCATCGGTACAAGAGGCATGCCTTACTCCTCGACCTGAATATTAGCAACCGAGGTCAGGAAGTCAAGAGTTTTCTCTCTAACCATCTGAATCTTAAGGGCTTCCAAGCCGCCCCCCTCCTGGAGCCTCCGCCGCAGTCCGGCCTTGGTTTCTCCCATCCGTTCCGCCTCGCGCCCGAGGCGGCCGTCCAGCTCGGAATCGTCGACGGCAAGGCCCTCCGCCTGGGCGATGGCGTCCAGGACCAGGCGGGCGTGCACGGTCTTCCGGGCCGGCTCCTCCTGCCGGGCGCCGATCTCCTTCCAGTCCAGGTCCATCTTCTCGACATCCATCCCCTGCATCACCAGCGACCGGACCATGTCCTCGATCCGGTGCCGCAGCTCGTCGTTCACCAGGTGCTCGGGGAGGGGGATGGGGTTCTCCAGGAGGACCTTGTCGAGGACGCTCTGGCGAACCGAGGAGCGGGCGGCCTCCCCCTTCCGCGCCTCCAGGTCCTGGCGGACCCGGTCCCGCAGCGCCTCCAGCGTCTCGAAGTCGCCCAGGTCCTTGGCGAAGGCGTCGTCCAGGGCCGGGACCTCCCGTCCCTTCACCTCGTGGACGTGGATCTGGTAGCGGACGGACTTCCCCGCCAGCTCCCGGGCGGGGTGCTCGGCCGGATACGAGACCGTCACGTCCAGGTCGCTCCCGGCGGAGGCACCCCGCAGGGCGGCGTCGAACTCGGGGAGGTGCCCCTCCGCCCCCACCTCGATGAGGGCACGCTCGCGGTGGAAGGGCTCTCCCCCCTCGGGCGTGCCGTGCACGTCGGCCAGGAGGACGTCCCCGGCCTCCGCCGCCTTCTCGGCGGTGACCAGGCGGCTGTTCCCCTTCCGGATGTCCTCCAGGGCCTCCCCGACCTCGTCGTCGGTGACCTCGGCCTTGGGTTGACGGGCCTGGATCTCGTGGTACCCCTTGGCGGTGAAGGCGGGGAGGACCTCGAAGCTGGCCTCGAAGCGGAAGGGCTGCCCCTCCTCGTGGGTCAGCTTCTCGAGGACGGGGTCGCCCAGCGGACGCAGCCCCTTCTCCTGCGTGGCTTCCCGGTAGAGGCGGGAGAGCAGGCGGTCCCGCACGTCCTCCTCGATCTCCTTGGCGAAGCGGGTGCGCACCAGCGAGGCGGGCGCCTTCCCCGGCCGGAAGCCGGGAAGCCGCACCTGGGAGACGAAGCGCCGGAGCACCGCGCCGTGCTCGCGGGCCACCTCGTCCGCGTCCACCTCCACGGCCAGCTGCTTGCGGACCGGCGTCAGATCCTTGAGGTCGATCTTCATGGCAGCGCGGAAGGTGTCAGGCACTTCCATTTCCTTTTCGGGGGGAGAGGGGTGGTGAGCCGCCCTGGAATCGAACCAGGAACCCGCAGATTAAGAGTCTGCTGCTCTGCCAATTGAGCTAGCGGCCCACAGCGAAGAGCGCGCATCGTAGCACGCGGCACCAGGGTGGGGTGGGTGATGGGATTTGAACCCACGACAGCCAGATCCACAGTCTGGAGCTCTACCGACTGAGCTACACCCACCACGATTTAGCCCGCCGACTTTAGCACCGGCCTCGGTGGCGCGCCCGGCTGGACTCGAACCAGCGACCACCGGCTTAGAAGGCCGGTGCTCTATCCACCTGAGCTACGGGCGCCCGGCGCGGCGTTCATCTTATAGAAGGTCTCCGGGCCCGTCCCTCCTCCGCGCCCCACTCTTCCCCTGACCCATGGCCCGTGATGAGGTCCATCGGTGCGCGTCCCTGTTGTTCCAGGACGACGCAGAGCCGGGGTTCCCGCGGCAACTCGTGCAAGGGCGTGGCCTCATGTCAGGAGCCGGCCTATACTCATGGCATGAGTAAGAGGCTCCAGGTCCTCATGGCCGAGTCCGAGCTCGCGGAGATCCGGCGGCTGGCAAAGCAACGCAAGCTCACCGTCGCGGAGTGGGTGCGTGAAGCAATCCAAGCCGCACGCCACCGTCGCTCTTCGAAGGACGCGGCAAGAAAGCTGGCGTCGATCCGGGAGGCGGCCAAACTGGGATTCCCCACTTCTGACATCCGCACGATGCTCGCCGAGATCGAGCGCGGTTACGGCGTCGACGAGACGAGGTGATCTTCGTCGACTCCAACGTCCCGATGTACCTCGTGGGCGGTGACCATCCACACAAGGTCGACGCCAGGCGATTGCTCGAACGCCTGGTGGCCGATGGCGAGCGTCTGGTGACCGACGCGGAGGTCTTTCAGGAAATCCTGCATCGCTTCGTCGCCCTGAAACGTCGCGACGCTATCCAGCCCACATTCGACGTCCTACGGGAAGTGGCGGACGAGGTGTTCTCGATCCACGAGGCGGACGTGGAGAGGGCAAAGGCCATCGTGCTCGGCAAGCGGGGCCTCTCCGCCCGCGACGCGATCCACGTGGCCGTCATGGAGCGGGAGGGGGTGCAGCGCATCCTCACCTTCGACTCTGGCTTCGATACGGTGCCGGGGATCTCGCGGGTCAGGGGGTGAGCCGCCGCACCGCACGGCGGGCCTGGCTGGTGCGCGTGGCAGGATTCGAACCTGCGACCCTCAGCTCCCGGAGGCTGGCGAAGCGGCCGGTCCACGCGGTCCATGCGGTCCACGCGTGCTTCTCTGTGACGGGCTGACCAGGTTGACCAGGTGGACCGACAACTGGACCGACAACCCGACGTACACGCCGATGCCGGCATCATGCTTCGCGTCCGCTCTGAACTCAGCGTTTGGCCACGCGGTGGCCCCCAACCCGCGCGTCTTCTTCCTGCAACAACTTGCGCGTAATACTCGGCGGACAGGGAGGCACGGCCCAGGCCTTACAGGCCGCCGGGCCGACCCCCCTCCGAGGCGTCGTGCTACCGCCTGATGCCGCCTACATCATGGCTACACAGGGCCCCTTCTCTCTGTTCACGGTCCGGAGAACTGCAGCAAGCTAGCGCTGCAGACAACGGGCTCGGCATTGCCACAATTTTAGAAGCCGCAGCTCGCACTGCCCAGCGTGCATTGCGTCACGACCCAATCCACGCTCGCGGAGGAGGTCGGGTTAGATGAATTGAGAGTGAAGCCGCTGTCCGACTTGTTTGTGACCCAGACCACCTCCCCGACGTTGGCAGAGGCGCTGACGCTATAGGGAACTCCTCCTGCGAGGTTCGTCGGCAACGTGACCGCGACGGATCCCGCTCCCGCAAAGGTTGCGACTCCCCGTTGGGAACTCAACGTCGCGAGTGCCTTCACGACGCTGGCGGCTGGCGGAGCCTGAGTTAGAGACTTGACCGAAGCCACTCTAGTGCCGGCAAGACTCAGCTGAAGATTCACCGTGGTCGGCGGCGCGAGCACATCGGATCGCGTGCTGTTTTGGACATCCCCCGCTCCGCCGGCATCGCGGAAGGAGCAGCCGGACAGGTTGATCGTTCCAGTGGTGCCCAGCCGCAGCCCCGCCAGCTTGCCTTGATTGAGCGTGCCCACATTCTCATACAAGAGTTCGGTTCCAATGAGGTGTGTCTGCCCGAAGGGAGCCCACACCGCCGCCATTGAGCGAACCGCGCTGCCAATGGAATCCGTGGACATCTTGACGTGAACCGTCGAGCCGATCACGGACACGACCGCGGAGGTTGTTGGACCAGTCCGAATGCCGTACACGGGGTAGATTTTGCTAGGTTGTGAACCCTCGGCGTGGATGTGGCTCCCCCACACGGCCGTGTCTGCGCCGTAGGCCCACAGAGCGATCAGCTCTGCCTCGGGTCCGCTGGCGTCTCCCACGTCCGAAACACGGATCTCACTAGAGTAGATATGCCACTTGTCGTCGGAGACATAAACTCCGTACGCTCTCGACCGTATCTTGGAATTGAAGATCTCAACGAGCCCTTCGGACGCCGAGGGGCCGTCCCACATTCCGTAGAAGACACCCTGAATGTCGCTTCCCTCGATCAGCACCTTCCCTCCTGGGCCCGGGTCAACTTTCATCGCGTTGAACTGCTGCGTGTTTCCTGCGTTGCCTGGATCTTTCGATCGAGCGTCTATGCTCAAATTGGTTACGGTGACATTGGTAGAACCAGTCAGATCGAAGAAGTTGTCGTTTGTCTCTTCCCCGGCGTCCACGTTGGCGAACCACTGCTGCGAAGCCTGAAGAACGGAGACGCCAGGTCCACGGCCCACGAAGTGGATAAAACTCTTGCCGCTCGTTTCTATTGACGTGTCGCTCTGAAGGACCCCGGAATCGACAAAAATGGTGTAGACGTTCGTCGCGCTGCTGTCCGTGATGCTCTCCAGCGCCTCCTGAACACTCGGGTAGGTACACCCGGATGCACATACGTCCTTGTACTTAGAATCCAGGCCAAGCGCTGGTGAGAAAGTAATTCCCGCAAGGGACAACGCCATGGCCGCCTTCTTCAATCCGACGCGCATACCTACCTCCTGCGAAAGGCCCCTCGTCATTTGGATTGGTGACTGATCCGTCAGAAAGTTGCGGGTCGGATGATCTTTTTCCCATCCTTCTGTTTATCCCCTCTCCCCCTGGCAAGCGTAGGAAATCAAGCGAGGAGACACGGCTTTGAAATCCCTGCGCTGCGGTTCCTCCTCACCGTTGAGCGCCCCCACCGACCTCGGCCGCGACCGCAGCGCGCCCAGTCGTCCCGTTGACGCGGTTCGCTACCGCCTGCATGTACTCGGGAGCGAAGTGGGCGTATCGCTGGACCATGGCGAAGTCCTTCCAGCCGCCCAGCTTCATCAGTTCGTAGAGGCCCGTCCCCGCCGCCACCTGACGGCTCGCCCAGGTGTGCCTCAGGTCGTGGAAGTGGACGTGCTCAAGGCTGGGCTGCTCCCTGGCCTCGTCCCAGGAGCCCTGCAGACTTTTGAACACGTGGTCGTGCGTGACGTGCTGCGGGATCTGCTGCAGCAGCGCCTTAACGTCGTCTCCGATGGGCACCACGCGCGCCTCCCCGTTCTTGGTAGTGGAGGAGGCCGATGAACTCTAAGCGTGGTTCCGCGGTTGAATCGCTCATTCAGGGCGAGTCTAGCTGGTCTCCCTGGGTCAGAAAGCTGGCGGCTCCCGAAGCGGACTCCGCACGGCGGTACGGAGTAGCGCCTCCGAGCGACCCGACGGCGGCCCCGGGCCTGGCATTTTGGCGGGCTTGCCGGCGTAGACCCAACAGTTCGGGGCGAACGCGCCGCTGACAACCGGACCGACAACCCGACTCCGGCGGGTAAGAAGAGGGCCCCCCGGCGGCGGCCCGAAGAGTACGCTCTGACGGGGGTTTTCGTGGTGCGCGTGGCAGGATTCGAACCTGCGACCCTCAGCTCCGGAGGCTGATGCTCTATCCACTGAGCTACACGCGCG
>DASUFT010000140.1:0-33491 GCA_036274395.1 Candidatus Polarisedimenticolaceae bacterium
TCGCGGTTGGTGGCGGCCACGATGCGCAGGTTGACGGCGATGGTGCGGTTGCCCCCCACCCGCTCGAAGGTCCGCTCCTGCAGCACGCGCAGGAGCTTGGCCTGCACCCCCGGCCCCAGCTCCCCCACCTCGTCGAGGAACAGCGTCCCCCGGTCCGCGAGCTCGATGCGCCCGGCGCGAGCGGAGGAGGCACCGGTGTAGGCGCCCTTCTCGTGTCCGAAGAGCTCGTTCTCCAGCAGGGTGTCGGGGATGGCCGCGCAGTTGATCGCCACGAAGGGACCGGCGCGGCGGGGGCTGAGGTGATGGATGGCGCGCGCGAACAGCTCCTTGCCGGTCCCCGACTCCCCCAGGAGGAGCACGGTGGCATCGGTGGGCGCCGCCTTCTGCACCTGGCGGGTGACCTCGTGCAGCGCGGGCGCGTCCCCCAGGATGCGTGGGAAGCCCAGGCGCTCCGCGAACTCCTCCTTGAGGAGGAGGTTCTCCTCCAGGAGCTGGCGCCGCTCCACCGCGCGCCGCAGCAGCAGGAGGAGATGGTCCGGCTCCACCGGCTTGGCCAGGAAGTCCCAGGCACCCCGCTTCATGGCACCGACCGCGTCCTCGATGGTGCCGTAGGCGCTCATCACGATGACGGGAAGGTTGGGGTCGGCCTCACGAGCCGCCTCCAGCACCTGGTGCCCGTCTGCGCCCGGGAGCTTCAGATCGGTGACCACGGCCAGATAGCGGCCGCCCGCCAGGAGCTTGACGGCCCGCTTGCCGTCGGCGGCCTCCTCGACGGAGAACCCTTCCGCCTCCAGCGTGGAGCGAAGCATCGCGCGCAGGCTGTCGCGATCCTCCACGAGCAGTACCGGGGGCATGGCCGGCGAAGTGTAGTCCCTCGGCAGGGGGCCGGGCCAGGGACGGTCAGTCCGCTTTCGCGTCCACCGCTGCCTTGGCCGCGTCCTGCCTGGCCTTGGCCAGCTCCTCCCGCCGCTGGGCCAGGCGCGCATCGATGGCGGTCGCCCGCTCCCCTCCGCTCATCTTCTCCCAGCCCCCCTCCATGCCCGCGGGCGGCGCTGGCCTGGGGAGGAGGGGATTGCGCACGGCCAGCCCCCGCTGCTCCAGGTCCCGGATCTCACCCTCGAGCTGGGCGACACGCGCCGCGGCATCGTCCCGGCGCCGCGCCGCCGCCTCCCGCTGTCCCTGCCAGTCGGAGACCTCGCCCATGGGGTCGGGGAGCTTGGGAAGGCCGGCGTCCGGGTCCGGGGAGGGCTTCTCCTCCACCTTCCCGAACATCTTTTCCAGATCGTCGTTGCTGAAGGAGACTCCGTCGCCGGGCTTCATCGGCTTGGTCTCCTTCGCCGAGGATGCGGGGAGCGCGGTCTTCTCTCCTGGCTGGGTCGGCGGCAGTGCGGTCTTCTCCCCTGGCTGAGCGGGCGGCAGCGGGGTGGTGGGGGCATCCTTCGACTGCTGGATCACACGCTCCAGGTCGGCTTGGGTGTAGACGCGGCCGGCCTCCACGGGCTTGGGCGCGTCCTTCTTCTTGTCCTTCTTCTCCTCGGCCTGCGCAGCGGCGGCGGCGCACACCGCAAAGCAGAGGATCATGCTCAGGCAGCGTGTTCTCACAGGTCCGTCTCCCACTTCGTGATCACCACCCGGGGCAGCTCCCAGCCGCTGGGCGGCCAGTTCGTCTTGATGCTCTCGTCCCACCAGATCTCCGGCGTTCCCGCGGAGGGAGCGCTCTCCTCCATCCCGCTCTTGGTGAGGATGCTGCCATAGACGCGCGCGTTGCCGGTGGCATCGTACTTTCCGGTGTTGTAGAGGATCCCCCAGAGCACGGCATCGTCCGTGATCACAGGGCCGCGCTCGTCGTAGGTGCCGCTCAACCCGGCCACCGTGAAGGGGGTGGCCGCGCCGCCGCTGGTCAGCGAGGTGGGATAGGTCAGGTCGATCCAGGGCTCGGTCCCCTCGTGCACCGTGTTGTTGTTCACGTCCAGGTAGGGCTCGCCCGGCGCCTGGAAGTCGGCGTCCCGGCCGGTGACGCCCTTGGTCTGGAAGCTGGTGGCGTTCAGGTAGACGAACCCGCGCACGCCCCAGGTGCCGCCGTTGATGGCGATCTTGGGCGTCAGGTTCACGTAGGGATCGCCGCTGGAGGGATTGGGGTTCCCGCTCGCCGTGTAGGGCTCGACGCCGTCCTTGGTGTCGAAGAAGAAGAGACCCGTCTTGTTGTCCGTGAGGGCGTTGAAGGTCTGGGCCGTCCCGAACCCGTTCTCCTTGAACGAGGTCCCGGAGGACCAGGCGTAGTAGTGCACGTCCCCCTCGCCGGAGGTGGCCACGGCCTTCCAGACCTCGTAGGGCATCTCGATGCAGGAGACGGGCTGGCCCTGCTGCACGTGAGAGAGAGCTCCCGTCGTGCCCCCCTGGTGCACCCCCGCCTCGTAGTCGTTGTCCCCCAGGGGCGTCCCCACCGTCCAGGGGAACTTGAAGGGCTCGGACGCCGTGGCGGGCGGCATGGCCAGGCTGGACACGGGATCCATCACCACCGCCCCCGCCAGGAACCGCGCCCAGGGATCCTCCACCGGTCGCCCCGTCATGGCCGTCACGTAGTCCTGGAAATCGGTGCCGGAGGCGATGTAGTTGCTCCATCCCCACAGGCGGTCGATGCGCGGGTTGGGCGAGGTCTCGCGGGCAAGGCTAGCGGGGATCTTCTTGGCGTTGTTGGTGAGATCCGCGGTTCCCACCGAGGAGGTGAGCCCCCAGTGCACGGTGAGATCACCGTTCCATTGCACCTGGGAGCAGGAATGGAGAGGCCCCATGGGACCGAAGTAGGGCGTCTCGTTGAGCACCGCCTTGATCATCCGCTCCGCCAGGATCTGCTCCGTGCCGTCTCCCAGAGTGCGGTACACGCGCGCGATCACCTTCACGGTGCCGATGCCGTAGCGCACCCACGCGGAGCCGTTGTACACGTAGGGCGGCTCGTAGATGTCGATGGAGCGGATGCGGGCCCGGTAGTTCTGGCTGGGAAAGTTGGCCAGCAGAGAGTTGGACATGTTCCTCAGGAAGGTGCGCGCGGCTGACGAGGTGTCCTCGTGGATGCGCATGTCCGGGTGGTCCTCGGTCCCCATGAGCGCGAACTTCGGCCCCTCGCGGTAGGGCTTCTCGAACACGTCGTCGGTGCCGTCGGAGTCGATGTCCCAGCCCTGCTTGAAGTAGCACAGGGGCCCATTGGCCACGCCATTTGCAGCCACCGGCGCGGTGGCGGGGTCGCCGTCGTCGTCGATGTGCCGGAGCGTGCGATCGATGACGTTCAGGGGCGGGTTGATCAGGTTGTTCCCCGAGGCCGGGTAGTCGAACCAGCGCTTGATCACCCGCACCCCGGACTCCCCGAAGTAGAGCGCCTGCTGTCCCAGGCGCTCGTTCTCCGCGATCCGGTTCTCCGTCTCCGCCATGAGGAGGAAGGAGATCCCCAGCAGGGTGAGGATCACGATCACCAGGACGGCGATGACCATCGCCGAGCCGCGTTCGCTGCGCATCGTGTTTCCCCCTCTCCTCATCAGTTGTGCTGCTCGAGCAGGAGATTGTCGAAGATCCCCGGACCGCAGGTCCCCGTGATTCCCGTGGGAAGGCCGCCGGAGTCCAGCAGCTCGAAATCCCAGGTGGTGGTCATGGTGTTGCGCAGGAAGTTCGGCCCCTGCTTCCGGGACATCACCTGGGAGAAGATGTAGGTCACCTTCATGGGATTGAAGGTGTCCCGGCCCACGGGGATCACCGGCTGCGTGCCCGTGAAGGTGGTGCTGGCGGGACTGGTGGATCCGCCGGCGTTCCAGATCTGCTGCTGGCCGGCCAGGCCGCGGTCGAACCACACGGAGTTCAGCAGGGGGCTGTTCCCCGTGACGTTGTTCCAGGTCACCGCCATGGAGGTGATCCCCACCGAGGTGAGGCAGTTGTTGTTCTTCAGGAAGTAGCTGGCCTCGGTGCACTGGGTGGAGGCCGGGTTGGTGGTCCGGCAGGTCACGTTGGTGGGACTCCCGATGGGCTGGGGCGTCAGGCAGCAGGCCACGGTGGGGCTGACCGTGATGGTGACGCTCGTGGAGGCGGTGCACCCCAGGGCGTTGGTCATGGTGGCGGTCAGCGTCCAGGGGCCGGGAGCGCTCGGCGTCCAGTTGAGCGTCCAGGGGCCGGTCCCCGAGATCGCGGCATCGAAGGGAGGTGTGGGTGCGGTCCCGCTGGAGGGGGCGGCGTCCACCCTCAGGTGGATGTAGGTCCCGGAGGGATTGTCCACGCGCACCGCGATCGTCACCACGCCGGACGTGGTCGCGCCGTTGCTCGGGCTGGAGAAGGCGAGCGTGCCGCCGAAGGCGCAGTAGGCGTCGTCGGAGGCGCTGGGCGCCGACTCGTTGGGGCAGTCGTCGACGGCGGTGACGCGGTAGAAGACCTTCTGCCCGACGGGCACCGCGCTGGGAAGGGCGTCGATGTACTGGAGCACGCCCCCGGTGACGATGCCGACCGGGGCGGAGGGCCAGGAGGCCCCGGAGCCGTCCATGACCGCGATGTCCACGGGGTCGGACCTGAAGATGCGGTACGTGTCGATGGCGATGCCCAGCCCGGCCGTGTTCTGGGTGACGGCGTCCCAGGTGATGCGGTTGTGCGTGGGGTCCTGGACGTAGGCGGCGACGTTGGCCGGCGCCATGGGCGCGACGCTGGTCGTGGTGGCGCCGGTGGCCTGGTTGCTGGCCGCGCTCTCCACGTCGCACCGATCCACGGCGGCCACCTTCCAGTAGTAGACGCGGCAGGCGACCATCCCCGTGTCCTGCCAGCTGGGCGAAGGCATGGCCCCGAGCGTCGTCTCGTCTGCGCGCCGGTTGCTCGTGCTGGGGGTGAATCCCGAGGTCTCGGCGCGGTAGACGCGGTAGCCCTTGAGATCGCGGATCATGGGGCTCGCGGGATCGCCGGAGGTCGCCGCCGTGTTCGTGGTCACCGCCGGCCAGACCACGTTCATCACCCCCTCGGACGGACTGTTGGCCGCCAGCGACGCCGGGGCGGAGGGGGTATTGGTGTTGGCGGGGGTGGCGGAGGCGGCATCCGAGTTGACGCTCACGTTGTTGGCGGCGTCGGTGGCGGAGACCACGACGTAGTAGGTGGTGCCGTTGGCCAGGCCGGAGATGTAGACCGAGGTGGAGCTGGTGCTGGTGGAGCCGGCGCTGTAGTTCCCGGCGCTCGTGCCCCAGGACACGGTGTAGTAGCTGACGTCGTCGGCCAGAGGGTTGGCCGCCCAGCTGACGATCAGGCCACCGCAGTGCCCGGTGACCAGGGTGGGCGTGGCCGGCTTCTGGGGAGGGACGAAGTCGGAGTTGATGTCCTGGATCCCCTTGAGCCCCAGGTTGCGGGGGGTGACGTCGGCGGTGAGCTCGAACTTGCGCAGGTGCCTGGTGGAGGCGTTGGCGTCGGTGGGGTCCGTCCACTTCAGGTCGGGCTCGCGCGTCAGCCCTTCCAGGCGGATCTCCACCCGGCGGATGGAGGTGCGCTGCGCCAGGTTGGCCGCCGCCTCTGCCCCGCCGATGTCGTCGGCGATGGAGGCCAGGTTGAAGACGCTGTTGATCTGGTTCCCCGCCAGGTCGTAGTACTTGAACTGCATAGAGCGCACGTTCTCCACGAGCGGCGTGCGCGTGACGAAGTTCGGGGTGTTCCAGTTCGCCGGGTTGTTGCTGAAGGTGATGCGGTAGAGGGTGTAGGGTGCGTTGGCCGGGTTCTGGTTCAAGACCAGGTTGTTCACCACCACAGCCTCCACGTCTGCGTCGCGCTGCGCCTCCTGCATATCGGCGTTGAAGGTGAGGCTGTCCGGGCCCGTCCCGTCCGGCCGCGCCAGGGCGTAGAGCACGACCTCGTCGTTCCCGGTGGCGACGGCCTGGAAGGCGCCGCCGTCCAGGGTGTCCTCGGGGGTGAGGGAGGCAGCGGGATCCTCGGCGTCGAAGTCGGCGCGGAAAGCCACCGCGGTGTCCCAGGCCCCTTCGATCTGCTCGTCCGGCCGTGCCCCGTTGCCGTCCGGGTTGGTGTTGAACCCGGCCATGCGCAGGTCGGAGTTGAGCTTGTCGAAGGCGATGCGGACCGCCTGCTGCTGCTCGGTCGCGTTCTCCCCCTTCTTGAAGGACTTGCGGGAGGCGTCATACAGCAGCAGGGCAATGAGGACGGCGATGACGAGGATGGTCAGGGCCACCAGGACCTCGACCATGCTCATGCCCTTGGCGTTCGCTCTCATGCTCCGTCCCTCCAAGCTCTTCACCGGCACGTTCGGGCTCACATGCGCACCGTGGCCAGCTGCACCTGCCGCTGCCGCATCCGCTCCCGCCACCGCACCGTCACCACCACGCGCATGGCGCGCGTGAGGTTGAGCACGGGCGGGGTCCCGGGACCGATGGAGGTGACGGTGATGGTGGCGTAGGCCCCGGGGATCTTCTGGTGGAGCATGGGCTGCCACTTCCCCATCCCCGTGGTGGGGGGATCGCTGATCGTGCGGGTGTCCCAGGTGTAGGTGGCGGCGGTGCCGTTGGCGCCGAAGAGCTCGTAGGTTTGATGGAAGCCCCACTTGTTCATCTGCTCGATGATTCCCCGGGCCACCGAGAGCGCCTCCGTGGACTCCCGGCCGCTCTCCACCTGCCGGGCACCGATGACGAAGAGGCCGGCGATGGAGATGAGGACGCCCGCCAGGAGGGCCAGCGCCACCACCACCTCGATCAGGGAGAAGCCGCGCGCGTCGTGCCTCATGGTCCGCTCTCCTTCAGCTCGAGATCCGGGCGCGCGTCGTCCGCGTCATCCCCGTGGCGTTCGTGATCACGCGCCATTCCTCCTCGTTGTGGTTGGAGAGCTGGACGCGCAGGACCGTGGTGTTCCCTCCGCCGGAGACCGAGCCGTCGCGCAGGTAGCGGACGGTGTAGGCGGTGGTGGGGGTGATGATCCGCACCCCCCTGGGGAGCTGGACGACCCGTGTCTCCCCGCGCCCGTTCACGAACGTGTAGCGGTTCACGGGATCGGGCTCCACGGAGACGTCGAGGAAGGGGGTGGCGCGCTTGGAGACGGCGATCATGCGGGCGGCGCGCAGGTCCACCGAGAACTGGTCGGCGGCGGTGCGGATGCGGGCCTGGTTCACGTTCTCCGCCACCAGCGGCACCGTAATGGCGATGGCGAGACCCGCGATGGCGAGGACGACCAGGATCTCGGTCAGCGAGAAGCCGCGGGCTCGGGATGCGTGGCGCATGGCGACCCTCCGTCGGAGGGCCGTCCACTGCAGCGCACGTGCCACGGCCTCACGGCCGGCAAGTGCAGGGAGGGATGCGACTTACTTTTCTGAAAGCGGGCGCGGCAGGGCCCGGGGCTCCGCTGCGCCGGAAGAGTCGTCACGTTTCGTAACAGGTCCCTTGCGGGGCAGCCGGACGCGAAAGAGGGCCCCGCCCTGCGGTCCCTCGGCCGCGTCGATGGATCCGCCGGCATCCACGAGCGTGCGCTGCACGAGCGCCAGGCCCAGGCCGGTGCCCCGCGCGCGCGTGGTGAAGAAGGGAAGGAAGACCTGGGAGCGCCGCTCGGGAGGGATCCCGGGCCCGTCGTCCTCCACGTCGATCTGGAGCCAGCGCCCCGAGGAGACCACCCGCCCGGTGACGCGGACCGAGACGGCCCGGCCCACCTCGTCCCCCATGTCCTTCGCGTTCTGGAGCAGGTTCCCGAAGGCGCGGCGGAGCAGCCCCTCGTCCGCCACCACCAGGCCGAAGCTCCCGCCGATCTCGACGGCGAGGCCCGGCAGGGCACCCGCGCACGCGCGGAGCAGCTCCTCCACGTCCACGTCCGCCCGCGCGGGCTCCGGCGGCCTTGCGTAGAGCAGGAACTCGTCCACCGTGCCCCGGACGGAATCGATCTCGCGCACGATCTCCCTGGCCGGACCGCGCACCCGGGGATCGTCGTGCTTGTCCAGCATGCGCGCCCAGCCCAGGATCGTCGAGAGCGCGTTCCGGAACTCGTGGGCGATGCCGGCCGACAGCTGCCCCACCGCGGCCAGGTTCTCCCGCAGGCGGGCCTGGGCCTGCACCTCCCGGATCTCCGTGAGGTCGGTCATGAGCACCAGCGCCCCGCCCGGCGCCGGCGACAGCGCCACGCCGAGATGCCCGGTCTCCCCCTCCGGCCGCCGCGTCTCCAGCACCTCGCGCGAGAGCCCCTTGCCGGTGTCCAGGCAGCTGCGGACCAGGTCGGCCAGCGCGGGCACCTGGGAGGCCAGCCGCTCCAGCGGCTGCCCCCGCACCTCGTGCCTCGAGGCGCCGAGCAGCGCCAGGGCCGCCGGGTTCGCGGCGGCCACGTCCCCCTCGCGGTCGACCACCAGCACCCCGGTCGTCATCCCGGCGGCAGCTCCGCCCGCGAAGCGGGCGAGATCGGAGAGCCCGGCCGCGCCGCCCCCCAGGCTGTCCAGCGCCTCCTCCTGCTCCCGCAGCTTGTCGGCCACGTTCCGGAATGCAGCGGCCAGGCTGTCCGGGTCTGCGGTCTCGCGCTCCCCCACCGCGGCGGCGAGCCTGCGCCAGGGACGGCTCACCCAGTTGGCGAAGAGCACCGAGGCCGCGATCAGCACGAGCACGCTCGTGGACTCGAGCCCCCACAGCAGGCGCACCCGCGCCTCCAGCGTTCCCAGCTCGGGGGCGGCGCGCGCCGCTTCCAGCACGCCCTGGAGCTTCCCGGAGGGGTCCAGCAGCGGGACGTGGACGACGTACACCGCGCCCTCGCCGCCGCGCGCAGGATCGAGGCCCACCCCCACCGCCCTCCCCGCCGAGAGCACCTCCCGCTCCAGGCGGTGCACGGCGCCGGAAGGCGCGCCGTCACTCCCCGCGCGGCGGCGCCCCGACCGGTCGAGCAGCGTCAGGCGCGTGAGCCCGCTCTGCTGCGCCAGCGTGCGCAGGGCGGACGCGGACCAGGTGGTGGCCGCTTCCGGCGGGAGCGCGCGCACGGCACCGCGCGCCAGCAGCTCCGTGCGCGCGCGCTCCGCTCCGGTGAGCGCGTCCCGCGCCTGCTCGAGCAGGGCCAGGTGGACGGCGGCCATGCACGCCAGCAGCAGGACGACCACGGCCGGCACCAGCCGGACCTGAACGCCGAAGCGGGACAGGCGCGCCATTCCTTTCCCTCAGGAGGGAGGGCGGACGAGCGAGAGGTAGGCGGAAAGCGCCCGGTGGCCCCACAGGAGGGCGGCCAGCGCGGCCGGCGCCAGGAAACAGCCGAAGGGAAGGGTGTCCTTCATCGTGCGCCCGCGCAGGGGGATGAGCGCGATGCCCACCACGGCACCGGCGATCGAGGCGGAAAACAGCGTGAACAGGACCCCCGCGGGGCCGGCGAACGCGCCCACCATCGCCATCATCTTCACGTCCCCCATCCCCATGGCCTCCACGCCGCGCAGGCGCGTGTAGGCGGCGCCGATCCCCCACAGCACGCCGGCGCCCAGCGCCGCTCCGGCGAGCGCGCTCCACAGGCGCCCCCACCCGGAATCGCCGGAGAGGAAGGGGTTCCACCAGGCGAGGGCCATGCCGGTGGCGAAGCCTCCCAGGGTCACGGGGTCGGGAAGGAGCTGGTGGTCCCAGTCGGTGAAGAACAGCACGAGCATGGCCAGGGCGAAGACGACCGCCACCGCGAAGGCGGCGCCGGGGCCGAGCAGCTTCCACAGCGTGACCGCGAGCACCGCCGCGCCCACCTCCACCAGCGGATAGCGAATGGAGATGCGCGCACGGCAGGAGGCGCAGCGGCCGCGCAGGAGGAGCCAGGACAGCACGGGGACGTTCTGCCACGCGGCGATGGGGGCGCCGCATCCCGGGCAGCGCGAGCGGGGCCGGACCAGGCTCTCTCCCAGGGGCAGGCGGTGGATGACGACGTTCAGGAACGAGCCGATGCAGAGCGCGAACAGCGCCACGAACACGGTCGCCAGCGGCTCGGGGATCATGCCGCCCCCCTCCCGTACAGCGACAGCACCTCGTGGCGGAAGCGCGCCTGGGCGAACCCGGCGGACACCGCCCGCGCCGCCCGCCCCAGCCGGCGCCGCAGGGCGGGATCGCGGCCGAGGCGGACGATGGCCTCGGCGGCCGCGACGGCGTCTCCCGGCGCCACCAGGAACCCCGTCTCCCCGTGGCGCACCGCCTCCGGGGTGCCGTTCACCGCGGTGGCCACCACGGGGAGCCCCGCCGCCATGGCCCGCAGCACCGCCAGGGGGAGCCCCTCGAAGCGGCTGGTCAGCACCATCACGTCCGCCGCGGCCAGGAGCGCGGGCACGTCGCGCCTCCACCCCAGCACGCGAAAGCGCTCCCCCAGGCCCCCGGCGGCGGCGAGGGCTTCCGTCTCTTCCCGGAGCGGCCCGTCCCCGGCGATCCAGAAGCGCGCGCGGGGGAGCGCGCGCCCGGCCAGCACGGCGGCGCGCGCGAACGTCTCCGGGTCCTTCTGGGGCTTCAGGTTCCCGAGCTGCAGCACGAGGAGGTCGCGCGGGGCCAGGCCCAGGCGCCGGCGGATGGCCGCCCGCGGCCTCCGGCGCAGGAGGGCCGGGCGCTCGATGCCGTAGTGGACCACGCGCCGGTCCTCGTCCCGGCCGATCCGGAGCCGCCGTCCCTCGGCACTGGTGGCCTCGCTGCAGGCCAGGAGCAGGAAGCCGGGGCGCGCCGCCAGACGCTCGAGCCAGACCGTGGCGCGGCGCCCCGCCTCTCCCTGGAGCGGGTTGAACGACCAGCCGTGCACGTGGTGGACCACGGTGGCCCGCGCGCCGGACAGGCGCGCCGCCAGGCGGCCCACGAGGCCGGCCTTGCTCGAGTGCGTGTGCAGCACGTCGAACCCTTCGGTCCGAAGCAGGCGCGCCAGACGCAGCAGCGAGCGCGCGTCCGCCAGAGGCGACACCGCGTGGCGCCAGCCCGGCCAGACGTGGAGGTGCAGCCCCGGCATGCGGCGCGCGTCGTCCAGCAGCTCCCCCTTCCCCGCGGTGAGCAGGTGCACCTCGTCGCCGCGCCGGAGGAGGGCGGCGCACAGGTCGAGGCAGGCCTCCTGCGCCCCCCCCAGGTCCAGGCGCGTGACGAAGTGCAGGACCTTCACACCCGCCCCGTCGCGCCCACCGCCGCCCGCAGCCGCTCGGCCGTCTCCATGCCGTCCAGGATGGCCCGCTCCATGTAGGAGTAGGTCCAGGCCCCGTAGCGGCCGATGGCGTGCACGCGCCGGCGCTGCAGCTCGGGGAGGACGCGCGCCATCGTCCGCTGGCGCGCCCGGTCGAAGATCACGTAGCCGGGGTCGATGCGGACCCAGTCCTTCACGAGCACGCGGTCGTCCGCGCGCAGCACGCCCGTCTGCCGGAGCCCTTCCAGCGCTTCCTCCGTCCGCCGGGGGACGTCGTCGGGCTCGCCGCGCTTCAGGCCGAACTCCACGTACAGCGAGGTGGTCCCGGGCGGGGCCACGGCGCGGGAGAAGTGGCTCGGGTAGCCCACGCGGTAGAAGGGCACGTCGGGATCGGGGAAGTAGGTCCAGTGGGCGCCGTCGGCGAGCCCCTCTCTTGCGATCCCGAGGTTGAGGCAGCCCACCACGGACCAGTCGAGCGTGTCCGCCAGGGAGGAGAGCTCCCCGCCCTCTCCCTGGAGCATGCGCAGGAAGCCGGGCAGCGGCAGCGTGTTCACCAGGTGGTCCCAGGCGATGCGCTCGCCGCTCTGGAGCCTCACCTCGCCGCGGGCGAGGTCGACCGCGCTCACGCGCGCGCCGCAGCGCACGCTCCTCAGGCCCTGCGCGAAGGCCCGGGGCACGGCCTCGATCCCCCCTTTGCGGGGATAGCGGAAGGTGCTGTTGTAGCCCATGCCCCGGTTGACGATCCCCAGCGCTCCCCGCACCACCTCCGCCACCGTGGGGCGCGGGATGGCCCAGGAGACCCAGTCCGCGGTCATGTCCTCGGGGGCGCGGCGGAAGAGCTTGCCGTTGTAGGGGAAGAGGAAGGCTTCGGCGATCCCCCGCCCCAGCACCTGGAGCGCCCAGTCGTGGAAGGACACGGCGGGATCGGTGGGGGGCGGGACGTCGAGCGTCTCCACCACGCCGAGGATGCAGTCGGCCACCAGCTCCGGGGGGAGACCGTGCAGGTTGGCCTGGAACGGGAAGGGCACGGTGACGCCGCGCATGCGGATGTCCGCCCTGCGCTCCACCACCTCGAACGTGTCCGGCCACAGGGAGTCGAGCAGCGCCACCGCGCGCGGGTCCCGCAGGTGGAGGAGGTGGCCGGTGTAATCGAAGGTGAAGCCGTCCACGGTGCGCGAGCGGCAGAGGCCGCCGGGCGAGTCCTCCGCCTCCAGCACCACGTGGGGAACGTCGCCCAGGAACCAGGCGGTGGCCAGTCCCGCGAGCCCTCCACCCAGGATCACGACCATGCGCGCCTCCCTACAGGCTCATGTCGATGCGGCGCAGCCACGCGCCGCAGAGGAGGGCCACCGTGGCCAGGCTCCCCAGGATCCACTCCGCGCCCAGGAGCGGCACCGCGGTCATGGCGAACGCCGCGGACCCCAGCAGCGCCGTCGCCGCGTAGGAGGCGAGCACCGTCTGGCGGGTGGTGAGGCGCCACTTGCGCAGGCGCAACGCGACGTGGTCGGGGCTCCCCAGCATCACGGGCAGCCCGCGCCGGTGCCGGACGTACATCACGAAGAGCATGTCGAACAGGGGCACGCCCAGGATGAGCGCCGGCGCCACCGCGGCCAGCAGGTTCTCCCGCGTGTAGGCGTTGTCCATGGCGACCGCGCCCAGGGTGAGGCCGAGGAAGAGCGCGCCCGCGTCTCCCATGTAGATCCGTGCCGGCTCGAAGTTGTACCGGAGGAAGCCCACGCAGGCGCCGGCCAGGGAGGCGACGAGCGTCGCCGACGCGACGTTGCCGTTCGCGTCGGCCACCGCGAGCAGCGCCAGCGCCGCCACCGCCGCCGTCCCCGCGGACAGCCCGTCCATGATGTCGATCAGGTTGAAGGCGTTGCACGCCGCGAGCAGCCAGAGCACGGACACCGGGATCGCCATCCACGCGGGGAGGAACGTGAGCTGGATGTAGAGCCCGCTCTTCACGAGCACGAAGACGGCCACGAGCTGGCCGGCGAGCTTGGTCCAGGGCCGCAGCTGCCCCAGGTCGTCGAGGAGGCCCAGCAGCACGACGATCGACCCCGCCAGGAGCATCGCCAGGACCTCCTGGTCGAAGGGCAGCATCACGAGCGCCAGCAGGAAGGCGAGGTAGATGGCCAGTCCCCCGAGATAGGGCACGGGCTCGCGCTGCGTCTTCAGCTTGCCGTCCGGCTGGTCGACGATCCCGAACCGGAGCGCGGCCTCCCGCATACGCGGGGTCAGCCACGCGGCGAGCCCGGCGGCGAGGAGGAAGGTCAGGGCATACGCGAGCCACCGCGTCATCGCGAGGGGGAATCTTGATGCCGCCGGCGAATGAAGTCCAGCCGGCGGCCCTCCCAGGCCTCCGCGAACAGGCGCCGCGCGCGCCAGAGGCGGCCCAGCACCCCCGGGGAGGTCGCCGCCAGGAGACCGAGGGTGGCGACGTCGCGGGCCAGGATCCAGGGAAGATGGAGGAGGAATCCCCCCGCCGACTCGTTCCGGAGGAGGGTGAGCCAGCGGTTCTTCACCACGTGGAAGCGGACCTCCTCGCTCCGGTGCAGCAGGGCCTGGAACCGGCGGCGAACCCCAGGGTGCCCGGCGGTCCCCCCCCGGGCGTGCCGTCCCCGGGCATCCGGCCGGTAGGCGATGCGCCACCCGGCGCGCTGGAGGCGCCAGGCGAGGTCGAGGTCCTCGTAGAAGGCGAAGAACCGCGGGTCGAACACCTCCCCTCCTGGCCCCGCCACGGAGGCGAGCGCCTCGCGCCGGTAGAGGGCGGCGGCGCCGCAGGCGGAGAAGACCTCCTCCGGGCGGTCGTAGCGCCCGCGGTCCGGTCTCCCGTAGCCGCGGTCCACCGGCCGGCGCGACCACCCGAGCGCCTGCCCCGCGGAGTCGAGCGTGCGTCCGTCCCAGCGCAGCAGCTTGCCGCAGGCGGCGCCCACCCCCGGATCGTCGAAGGCGGGAAGGAGCTTCTCCAGGAAGTCCTCGGCGAGGGCGGTGTCGGGGTTCAGGAGGAGGACGAGCGGCGCCTCCGTGGCCGCGATCCCCCGGTTGTTGGCGCCGCAGAACCCCTCGTTCACCGGAAGCGGCAGCACCCGCGCCCCTTCCCTGCGCGCCCGCTCCGCCGAGCCGTCCCTGGACGCGTTGTCCACCACCACGACCTCCAGGGGAGGTCGCGTCTGCGCGTGGAGGGCGCGCAGGCAGCCCGTCACCCACGCGGTGGAGTTCCAGGTGACGACGACGGCGGCCACCTTCACGCCGGCACCACGCGGGGGCGCGCCACCCGCAGCGCCTCCGAGGCGACCCTGTCCGGCGGAATGTCGCCGAAGCCGTGGTCGGAGGGACAGGCAGGGTCCCAGCACGGGCGCGGGTGATCGCAGGGCCCCGCCAGCGCCACCCAGCGCGCGCGGTCGTCGTAGGGAAAGGTGAGGGCGGGATCGCTGGGGCCGAACAGCGCCACCAGCGGGCACCCCACCGCCACCGCGAGATGGGACGGGGCGGAATCGTTGGCCACCAGCACCGAGGCCTCCTGGAGGAGGGCGGCGAACGTGGGGAGGGAAACGCCGGTGGCGAGGTCGGCGAGGTCCTCTCCCGCCCCGGACCGCACCTCTTCGCGGATCGGTCCCTCGGCGGGGGCACCGGTGAGACCCACCCGGAGGCCCGCGGCAGAGAGGCGCTTGGCCACGGCGGCGAACCCGGCCGCCGGCCAGCGCGCGGCGGCGCGGTTGGACCCGGGGGCGAGCAGGGCGAAGGAGGCGCCCTCGGGGATGCCGGCGCGCCGCAGCGCGTCCCTCGCCTCCCGGCGATCCTCGGCGGAGGGGACGAAGACGGGACGCCGCGTGACGGCGGGTGCTCCCGCCAGGGCCGCCAGGTCCAGAGCCTGGTCCAGGATCGGCCGCTCCCGGCGGTAGGGGGTCGCGTCCGTGAGCAGGCGCTCCAGGCCGATCCCCGAGAACCCGAAGCGGCGCGCGGCTGCGGGCACCAGATAGAAGAGAACGATCCGAGGATCGCCCCGGAAGTCGAAGGCCCAGTCGTAGGGCGTCCGCCGCAGGCCGAGACCGGTGCGGAACGCCTGCGCGCCCCCGGAGAGCGCGCCGTGCGCGCGGTCGTACCAGGGAGCGACGCCCGGGCGCACGCCGTCCAGGTGAGGGTTCCGCGCCAGCGCCGCCTGTCCCCAGGGCGCGGCCAGCACGTCGATGCGCGCCTCGGGAAACGCGGCGCGGAGCGCAGCGTAGGCGGGGGTCGTCATCAGCTGATCCCCCAGGTGATCGCAGCGCACGCAGAGGATCGCGCGCGGGACGGCGAGAGCCGGGCCTCCGGGAGCCAGACGCCGGAGGAGCGGCCCCACCACGGCCTCCGCCCGATCGAGCGTGCGCGCGATGCGGCGGGCGCGCGGGGTCCAGTTGCGGTAGCTCAGCGGACCCGCCCCGGCCACGGTCTGCTGTCCTCCCGCTCGGGCTCCGGCAGCAGCCCGCGGTACACCTGCCACGTCTCCAGTCCCACGCGGTCCCAGCTGTAGCGCGCCGCGTGGGCCCGCCCCGCATCCACCAGAACGCGGCGCCGTCCGATGTCCCGGTGCACCGTGACGATGGCGTTTGCCCAGGTCCCGGCATCCCCCAGGGGCGCGATCCAGGCCGCGTCCCCCAGCACCTCGGGGAGCGCTCCTCCGGGGGAGGCGACGACCGGGCACCCTGCCGCCATGGCTTCGAGCGGAGGGAGGCCGAACCCCTCGTACAAGCTCGGGAACACGAAGGCCGCGGCTTCCTGGTAGGCCGCGGCGAGACGCCCGTCGTCCAGGAACCCCAGCAGGTCGACCGCCTCCTCGAGCCCGGCTGCGCGGGCCCGGGCGGCCAGCGCCTCCCGGCGGGGCCCCGTCTCCCCTGCCAGGGCCAGGCGCATCGTGGGCACCTGGCGGCGCACCTCCGCCAGCACGTCCAGCAGGAAGGGCACGTTCTTCGTGGGATCGAGCCCCCCGACATAAAGAATGAAGGGGTCGCCGCTGCGGCCCGGTCCGGGACGGACGCCGGCGAAGGGCGCCGCCACCCCGTTGGGGACGACCACCACCCGGTCGGCCGGCACGGGGTAGTGGGCGAGCAGGTCCCGCCGCGTGGTCTCGGAGACCGCGATCACCCGGTGGGCCGCCCGGGCGCTCCGGTGGATGCGGCGGAAGGCGGCGCGCGCCCGCAGCGGCACGGACTTGGGCAGGATCTCCGGGATCAGGTCGTGGACGGTGAGCACCAGCGCCGTCTCGCGGGCGCCGCCCGGCGGGACGCCGAAGGCGGGCGCGTGGTAGAGGTCGACCTGCTCGTGCCGGAGCAGGCGAGGCAGCAGCCAGCGGTCGCTCAGGGTGATCCCCCGGCGCGGCCCCGGATAGCGGACGTCCTCGAGCCCCAGCGCGCGCGCCACCTCTCCCTGGAACGAGAGGCCCGCCACCCGCACCGCGGGCGGGGCCTGGGCGCGCACGGCCCGTGCCAGCTCCCGGGTGTGGCGTCCCAGTCCGCGCACGGCGCTGCCGGTCTCGAGACACCGGAGGTCGAGCAGGATGCGCACGCGGTCAGGTCGGGGGCGGCGAAGCAGACCGTCCCCGCCGCAGCCCCAGCAGCATGAGGAGCGCGCCGCCCGTGATCGCCATGTCCGCCACGTTGAAGACCCCCGTGCGCAGCCTTCCCACTCCCAGGAACAGGAAGTCGCGGACGAGCCCGAGGAAGACGCGGTCCAGGAGGTTGCCGATCCCGCCCCCCACCACGAGCGCCAGCGCGAGCATCTCCCAGGGCCGGAGCGTGTCCCGATGCGTGAGCGCGTAGGCCAGCAGGAGCGCCAGCACCAGACCGGTGACGACGACGAAGATCCAGAGGCGCAGCGTCTCCGGCAGGCCCGAGCCCAGGCTCAGGAAGGCGCCGGTGTTCTCCGCGTAGAGGAGGCGGAACGCGCCCCCCAGGAGGAGGACGGGGGGGCGGCCGGCGAGGTGCTCCGCGGCCAGGGCCTTCGTGGCCTGATCGCATCCGACGCAGGCCAGCATCAGCGCCACGCAGGAGACCAGGCTCCAGGAGGAACGGGTCACGCGAGGAGTATGGCACAGGGACTGCACGGAGCAGGTCGCGGAACTATACTCTCGCCGCATGCGGCGCGCGCTGATCACCGGGATCACCGGTCAGGACGGCAGCTACCTGGCCGAGCTGCTGCTGGAGAAGGGGTACCAGGTCCACGGCCTCATCCGCCGCAGCAGCAGCTTCAACACCGATCGCATCGACCACGTCTTCCGGGACCCCCACGAGGAGGGCGGCCGGCTCCGCCTGCATCACGGAGATCTCACCGACAGCGGCCTCCTGCACAGCCTGGTCGCCGAGATCGCGCCCCACGAGGTCTATCACCTGGGCGCGCAGAGCCACGTCCGCGTGAGCTTCGACATCCCCGAGTACACGGCGGAGGTGACGGGCCTGGGCACGCTCCGCATGCTGGAGGCGGTGCGCAAGCACGCCCCCGGCGCCCGCCTCTACCAGGCGGGGAGCAGCGAGATGTTCGGCACCGTCCGCGAGGCGCCGCAGCGGGAGACGACGGCGTTCCTCCCCGCCAGCCCGTACGGCGTGGCCAAGGTCTTCGCCCACTGGGCGGCCGTCACCTACCGCCAGTCCCATGGTCTGTTCGTGTGCAACGGCATCCTCTTCAACCACGAGAGCCCCCGCCGCGGCGGCACCTTTCTCACCCGCAAGACCACGCGCGCCATCGCCTCCATGGTGGCGGGGAAGCAGGACAAGCTCTACCTGGGGAACCTGGAGGCCCGGCGCGACTGGGGCTACGCCCCCGAGTACGTCGATGCCATGTGGCGGATGCTCCAGCGCGACACCCCCGACGACTTCGTCATCGCCACCGGGGAGACCCACACCGTGCGGGAGTTCGTGGAGGCCGCCTTCCGCCACGCCGGCATGGACCTCCGCTGGGAAGGAAAGGGCGTGGGCGAGAAGGGGGTGGAGCGCTCCACCGGGCGGGTCCGGGTGGAGATCGATCCCCGCTACTTCCGTCCCACCGAGGTCGACCTCCTGCAGGGGGATGCCGGGAAGGCCGCCGCCCTGCTGGGGTGGAAGCCCCGGGTCACCTTCCAGGAGCTGGTGCGCCTGATGGTGGAGGAGGACATCCGCGCCGTGCGCGAGCACACCGACTACCGGTTCCGCTGACGTGCGCTTCCGTCCTCAGGAGCCCATCGGCGTCGGTGCCGTCCGGATCTCCGCCGCGGAGAAGCGCTATGTCCAGGAGGTGCTGGACAGCAACCGCCTCTCCTACGGCCCGTTCTCCCGGCGCCTGGAGCAGGAGTTCGCGGCGGCCCACGCCTGCGCGTTCTGCGTGCTCACGAACAGCGGCACCAGCTCCCTGCAGATCGCGGTGGCGGCGCTCAAGGAGCGCGGGGGCTGGCGGGACGGCGACGAGGTGCTCTGCCCCTCCACCACCTTCGTGGCCACGCCCAACGTGATCCTGCAGAACAACCTGCGCCCCGTCTTCGTCGACGTGGAGCCTCGCGGCTACAACCTCGATCCGGCGCGGATCGAGGAGCAGATCACGCCCCGCACCCGGGGAATGATGGTGGTCCACCTCTATGGCCAGCCCGCGGAGATGGACCCCATCCTGGAGATCGCCCGCCGTCGCGGCCTCGCCGTGATCGAGGACTCCGCGGAGACGATGTTCGCCCGCTACCGGGGCAGGAGCGTGGGCTCCTTCGGGCAGATCGCCTGCTTCTCCACCTACGCCGCGCACATCCTGGTCACGGGCGTGGGCGGCCTCACCACCACGAACGACCAGGAGCTGGCGGTGCTGCTGCGCAGCCTGGCCAACCATGGACGGGACAGCATCTACCTCTCCATCGACGACGACCGCGGCCTGACGGGCGCGGCCCTGCGCGAGGTGATCGAGCGTCGCTTCCGCTTCGTGCGGCTGGGGTACAGCTACCGCATCACGGAGCTCGAGGCCGCCCTCGGCGTGGGCCAGATGGAGGCGGCGGAGGAGAACCTGGCGGCGCGCCGGCGGGCGGCGGCGCGCATGCTCGGCGGCCTCTCCCGCTTCCAGGACGTGCTGCAGCTCCCCCATCCCCTGCCCGAGCGCGACCACGCCTACATGATGTTCCCCATCGTCCTGCGGGAGGCGGCACCGTTCTCCCGCGAGGACCTGACCCTCTTCCTGGAAGAGCACCTGGTGGAGACCCGCCCCATGGTCTCGGTCCTCGATCAGCCGTTCTACCGCGGCCTCTACGGGGAGGACATCGAGGACCGCTATCCCGTGGCCCGCTGGATCGACCGCTGCGGCTTCTACGTGGGATGCCACCCGGAGATGACCGACCCGGTGGTGGACTACGTCCTCGAGTGCTTCGAGGCGTTCTTCGCCGGCGTGCTCCGCCGGGGGCGCTGAGCTTGGGATTCTGGCGCGGGCGCCGCGTGCTCGTCACCGGCGGGACCGGATTCGTGGGGAGCCGCGTGACCGCGCTCCTGCTCGAGGAGGGCGCCACGGTGGCCGTGACCTCCCGGTCCGCGCCCGGGAAGGGGCCGGACGTCGAGCTGTGCGTGGGCGACCTGGAGGATCCCGGCTTCGCCGCGCGCGCCTGCCGGGGCCGGGAGATCGTCCTCCACCTGGCCGCCCACGTGGGCGGGGTGGCCTACAACCGCGTCCGCCACGCCACGCTCTTCCTGCGCAACATGCGCCCCTTCGAGTCCGTCCTGGAGGCGGCGCACGGGGCGGGGGTCGAGCGCCTCCTGGTCACGAGCTCCGCCTGCGTCTACCCGCGCGAGGGCCCCTTCCCTCTCGTCGAGCGCGATGGCACGGCGGGGGAGCCGGAGGCCACCAACGCCGGGTACGGCTGGGCCAAGCGGATGCAGGAGTACCTGGGGACCGCCTTCGCCCGCGAGCACGGACTGTCGGTGGCCATCGCCCGCCCCTTCAACGCCTACGGTCCGGGAGACGACTTCCGGCCCGAGCGCAGCCACGTCATCGCCGCCCTCGTCCGCCGGGCCTGCGAGGGCGAGGACCCTTTCGTGGTGTGGGGCTCCGGGGAGCAGACCCGCAGCTTCCTCTACGTGGACGACTTCGCGCGCGGGCTCCTGCTGGTGGCGGAGAAGCACCCGGTGGCGGAGCCGGTGAACCTGGGGAGCCGGGAAGAGGTCTCCATCCGCACCCTGGTGGAGATGGTGCTGCGCGCCGCCGGGCACGCGCCGCGCGTGGTCTTCGACCCCACCCGCCCGGAGGGGCAGCCTCGCCGGAGCTGCGACGTCACGCGCATGATCGAGGTCCTGGGCTGGGAGCCCACCACCCCCCTCGCGGAGGGGCTGCGCCGGACGGTGGAGTGGTACCGCGCGTCGTGAGCGATCCCGGCCCCTCCATGCGCCCGGTCCTCAAGGCGGCCGGTGCCTCGAGCACCGCGGCCGTGGTCTCCGCGGTGGCGGGTGCGGTGCGCGTCAAGCTCTACGCGGTGCTCCTGGGGCCCGCGGGGATGGGGGTGGTGTCCCAGGTCCAGACCGTGGCGAACACGCTCCAGGTCGTGGCCGCGCTGGGCTCCGGTGTGGGAGTCTCCCGCGAGGTGGCGCGCGCCCGGGGAGCCGGGGACCAGGCGCGCGCCGCGGCGGTGGTGGGCACGGCGCGCTGGATGGGACTGGCCCTGGCCGCCCTGCTGGCGCTCCTGCTGGCGGGCCTTTCCGCTCCGCTCGCGGTCTGGCTGCTCGGCGACGCGAGAGCCGCGCTGCTCCTGATCATCGCCGCCGCCGCCCTCCCTTTCGGGGCGCTGGGGCGCGTGATCGGCGAGGCGGTGAGCGGACTGCGCGACTACCGCCTGGGCGCCAAGACCGGGATCGCCTCCTCCCTCGTCGGGCTCGGGGTGCCCGCCATCCTGGTCTGGCGCTTCGGCCTCACCGGTGCCGTGGCCTCGATCCCGTGCGTCGCCTTCCTGAGCTGGCTCGTCCTCCGCAGGCTGGCGCGCGCCGCCCACCCGTGGCTGGCGGAGGCGCGGACGCACCTCGACCGGGGCGTGGCGCGCGTGCTGCTCAGGGTGAGCGCGGCCTCGCTCGCGCTGTCCGTCTGCGACCAGCTCGTGCTGCTGGCGGTGCGGGCCCGGCTCATCGCGGGGGAAGGGGCCGCGGGGAACGGGCTCTTCCAGGGAGTGTGGGCCCTGTCCCAGACCTCCCTCAACGTCGCCGTCGCCTTCCTGATGAGCTACTCGTTCGCGAGGATCCAGGAGACCCCGGCCACCGAGGACCGCGTGCGGGAGACCAATCACGCCGTGCGCATGACGCTCCTGCTCATGGCGCCCGTCGTCGCGGCCATGATCCTCGGGCGCTTCCTGCTGATCGAGGTCTTCCTCTCCCCCGCCTTCCGCCCCGCGGCGCCCATGTTCGCCTGGCAGGCGGGCGGGGACTTCCTGCACGCGGTGGGGCGGGCGCTGGGCGTGGGCGTGCTCGCCTTCGCCACCGTCCGCGTCTGGCTGGTCCTGGGACTCCTCGCCTCGGGGACGTTCCTGGCGGGGTTCCTCTTCCTCGCCGACCGCACGGGCCTGCTCGCCGCCCCCCAGGCCTGGCTCCTCTCCGGCGCCGTCTACCTGGTCGCGACCTACGCCGTCGTGCGCCGCCGCCTCCGCTTCCGCCTCTACCCGCGGGCGCGCGTCCTGTGGTGGGGCTCGGCGCTGCTGGTGGCCGGATCGGCGCTGACGGCGGACGGATCGCTGCGCTCCTACGCGCTGGGCGGCGCGCTGTTCCTGGCCTGGAGCGCCCTGGCGGTGCGCCGCGCCGACGTGCAGGAGGTGGCAAGGGCCCTCCGTGCGCGTCTGCGGAGCGAGTGAGCGCGTGGGCTATACTCCGCGGCGCCTGATGCACTCCGCGCGCGTCTACGGCCGCGAGCTGTACGTCCTCTCCCTCATCCCTCCCTTGCGGGCCGCCGCCTGGCTGGCGGGAGGCCATCGCGGGGCGCTCGACGCCCTCATCCGGTTCTCGAACCTGCTCGTCCATCCGGTGAGCGGAGACGTGCGCGCCGTGCGGGAGGCGTCCCGGAGCCTCGAGACCTACTGGAGGACGCACGACGGGCAGGACTTCGCGCTCTACGCCGCCGCCCTCGGCGAGCCCCGGTGGTACGTGGGGCGCAGGATCCTCGACTTCGGCTGCGGGGTGGGGCGAAAGAGCTACGAGATGGCCAGGGGCGGGGCGGCGGAGGTGCTGGGGATCGACGCCTCGGCCCGGAACATCGAGGTGGCCCGGAAGCTGGCCGGCGATCTCCCCAATCTACGCTTCCAGGTGACGCTGGCGGAGGACCTCGGTCCCGAGCACGCCGGCCGCTTCGACGACGTGGTGTCCTTCACGGTCTTCGAGCACGTCAGCGACGTCGCCGGCGCCCTGGCCCAGATCCACCGCCTCCTGCGCCCGGGAGGCCGCGCCGTCATCGTCTTCCAGCACTACGACGACCGGAACGGCTCTCACCTCAAGGAGTTCGTGCACCATCCCTGGCCGCAGCTGATCTTCCCCGAGGAGGCGCTCTTCGACTTCTGGAACCGGCGCCTGGCGGCCGCCCAGGCGGAGGGGGAGATGCACTACTTCCCCCCCGGATACCGCCACGGCTTCTCCGGGCACAACCAGGACTGCTACATGAACCTGAACCGCCTGAGCGTCGAGGACTTCGAGGCGCTGGTCCCCGGGAGCGGCCTGGGGATGGAGCGGGAGTTCTTCTACTCGCGCTCGCCCCTGCTCGTCCGCTTCCCCGTCCTGGCCCGCTCTCCCCTGGCCAGCCACCTGCGCGGCTCCGCCGTGTACGTGCTGAGGAAGCCGGCGTGATCCAGAAGAAGGTGCTGGTGGTCATCCTGAAGGACGACTACGGCGATCCGTCCCGCGGAGAGTCCTACGAGGACATCTACTTCCACGGGACGCTCTCCAAGCTCTTCCAGGAATGCCGGCTCTTCGACTTCGGGCCGTACCTGTCCCGCAAGGACGCGCTGCAGGGGGACCTCCTGGCCGAGGCCGAACGCTTCCGTCCCGACGTCGTGTTCTTCACCCTGTACGAGGAGCAGTTCCGGTTCGAGACCCTCGATGCGCTGCGCCGGGACGCCCTCACCGTGAACTGGTTCTGCGACGACCAGTGGCGCTTCGAGAGCTTCTCCAGCCGCTACGCGCCGCACTTTTCCTGGGTCGTCACCACCGACCGCTTCGCGGTGGACAAGTACCGCGACCGTGGACTGGAGAACGTGATCCTCTCCCAGTGGGCGACGGGCGAGGTGGGCCCCGAGGTGGAGGTGGGGCAGGAGGGCTACGCCTTCGACGTCTCGTTCGTGGGAGGGATCAACCCCTTCCGCAAGTGGATGGTGGGCGAGCTCGCCAGGCGAGGCATCGAGGTCGCCTGCTTCGGCACGGGCTGGCCCCGCGGCCGCGTCAGCTACGCGCGCATGCAGGAGATCTTCCGCACGAGCAAGGTGAACCTCAACCTCTCCAACAGCCGGAGCTTCGACCTGCGCTTCGCCTTCGCCTCCCTGGGGAACCTCCTTCACGTGCGGGGGACGCCCAAGGACAAGGAGCAGATCAAGGGGCGTCATTTCGAGGTGGGCGCCTGGGGGGGATTCCAGCTCACGAACTACGTGGAGTTCCTGGAGGACTACTTCGAGATCGGCAAGGAGATCGCGGTCTTCGGCTCCCTGGACGATCTCCCCGACAAGATCCGGTTCTACCTGAGGAACGAGGACCAGCGCCGCGCCATCGCCGCCGCCGGGCACCGCCGCATCCGCTCCGAGCACACCTACGGGCACCGGTTCCGGGAGGTGTTCGGCCGCATGGGGCTCGCGGACCGGTGACCGCGCCGCGTGTCTCGGCCGTCATCCCCGCCCACAACTGCGCCCGGTTCCTGCCCCAGGCCATCGACTCCGCCCTCGCCCAGGAGGGTGCGGCGCTGGAGGTGGTGGTGGTGGACGACGGGTCGACCGACGCCACCCCCGACGTGCTCGCCTCCTATGCCGGGCGGGTCGTGGCCCTCCGCCAGGCCAACCGAGGCCCCTCCGCCGCCCGCAACGCGGGGATCGCCGCCTCCACGGGGGAGTTCGTGGCCTTCCTGGACGCGGACGACACCTGGGAGCGGGAGAAGACGCGGGCGCAGCTCGCCTATCTGGAGCGGCACCCGGCGTGTGGCCTGGTGTTCTGTGACGCGTACCTCATGGACGAGGCGGGGCACCATCTGGCGCCGCTGCTCGGTCCTCGCACCGGCGAGGTCCCCACGGGGAGCTGCCTCCGGGAGCTCTTCCAGGGGAACTTCGTCCTCATCCCCGGCGTGATGGTCCGCCGCAGCGTGCTCGAGCGCACGGGCGGCTTCGACGAACGTCTGCGCAACGCCGAGGACTACGATCTATGGCTGCGCGTCGCCGAGATCGCGGAGATCGGTCTCGTGCCCGAGCCCCTGGCCGCCTGGCGGAAACGCGCAGGTCAAGCCAGTGGCCAGCGCGACGCCATGCTCCGGGGCGAGGCCCGCGCGCTGGAGAAGGCCCTGGCCCGCTCCCCGTCTCTGAAGGCCGGCGCGCGGCGGCGCTTCGCGCGCCTGCACGACGAGAGCGGCTGGCTCGACCTGGCCGAGGGCCGGCGGGGACCCGCGCTCCGGAAGTTCCTGCGCGCGCTGCGCCACGACCCCACCTGGGAGAAGCCATACCGGCACCTCCTGGCCACCGCCCTGGCCACCGTGGGGGTCCGCCACCCCTACCCGAGCTCGCCGAAGTATCCCTGGAAGTAACGGACGTCCCGTGCCACGTGGTAGCCGAAGTGCACCAGGGGGTCGAGGTGCAGGGCTTCCCCGGCGCGCAGCAGGGCGAGGAGGGCGGCGAACCCGGGACCGGACCCGAGCGCGCGGCGCACCGGTGCCCGCAGCAGCATCCGGTTCGTGAGGCGCAGGGCCACGAGGCCCGCGGGATCTCGCCCGAGGCCCAGCGCGCGCGGCGGGTCCACGCGGAGGTAGGCCCGGAAGGGACCCTCGGGGTGGCGCTCGGCGAGCTGCCGGGCCACCGCTCCCGCCTCGCCCTGGCGCTCCAGATAGGTGGAAAGATCGATGGCGTGCGCTCGGTGGAGGGAGGCGGCGGCGGGCTCGTAGCGGAGGCGCACGCCGGCCCGGGAGAGCCGGTACCCGAGCTCGATGTCCTCGAAGCCGTAGCGGGAGATCGTGGCATCGAAGCCTCCCACCTCCTCCAGGACGTGCTTGGGCGCGGAGAAGTGCCCGGTGAGGCAGAGGGAGAAGGGAACGTCCTCGCGGTGCCGCAGGAGCAGCGCCTCCTGCTCCGCCTCCTCGCGGGCGGTGAAGCGCGCGAAGCACGCGTCCCGCGGGAAAGGAGCCAGGGTGATGCGCGCGCGCATCGCCGTCCCCGGGTGCGCCGCGTGGAACGCCGCGTGCGCGCGGAGCGCCCCGGGGAGCAGCGTCATGTCGTCGTCGAGCACGACGATCACCTCCCCCGCTGCTCCGGCCAGGCCGCTGTTGCAGGCGGATGCTCTCCCCTGCCCCCGCGCATGGGCGAGGACGCGCGGCGCCCCCCAGGGAAAGCTAAAACCAGCCGCCATTTCCGCGGTTCCGTCGGAGGACCCGTCGCTGACCACGAGGACGTCCACGGGGGCGTCCAGCTCCTGGGCGCCGATGGAGGCGAGGGTCTCGGGGAGCCGCGCCGCCCCGTTCCGGGAGGGGATGACGATGGAGAGCCTCACCGCAGCAGCTCGCGGTCCGAGACCCGGGCCTGGCGGCGCTCCGCCTCCCTGCTCGCCGACACCTCGGCTCGCCGCGCCAGGGCATCGAGCGCGCCCCGCACGAAGGCGGGGTGGGCCGCCACGTCCCACAGGAGCTTGGGGACGAGCCCGGCCAGGTGCCGCCGGAACAGGCCGGGATCGGTGAGGTTCTTCCAGGTGAAGAGCAGGCGGTTGCGCTCGTAGACGCGGGAGACCTCCGCACGCGGGAAGCGGCCGCCGATGGTGGCGCCGTGGTCGTGGTCCACCCGTGCTTCGGGGACGAAGGCGATCTCCATCCCTCGCTTCCGCGCGCGGTAGGACAGGTCCACGTCCTCCCAGTAGAAGGGGGCGAAGAGCGGGTCGAACCCGCCCAGCTCCAGGAAGACCGACCGCCGCACCGCCATGGCCCCGCCACACGCGTAATCGGGCGCCCGCGAAGGGTCCCCGCCGACCGAGGTGGCCACCACCCCGCGCCGGAAGTGCAGCCGGGTGTGGGCCTCGTCCAGGCCCGTGGCCGAGCGCACGATCCGGGGGACGGCGGCGAAGAGGTTCGGGTGCCGCCCGAAGGGCGCGACCAGCGCGCCGAAGCAGCCGGCGTGGACCTCCATGTCGTTGTTCAGGAGGACGACGATCTCCGCCTCCGCGGCGATCACCGCGTCCGTGGCCGACCGGGAGAACCCCCCTCTCTCCGGCCGCACGTGGAGACGCACGGACGGGAAGTCCGCGGCGATCACGGCGGCCGTCTCCGCGTCGGCCCCGTCGTCGCACACCACCACGCCGGACGCCCCGGAGAGGCGAGCCTCCGCGAGCACGGAGGGAAGGTGCCGGCGCAGGAGCGCCGCCCCCTTCCAGGACGGGATGGCGACGGCGTGCGAGGGGCTCACCGCGCGGATCCTAGCGCAGCGCGTGCATCGCCCGATGCAGCGCCGCCGCCTCCGCGCGATCGAGGTCCAGCATGGTGGCGGCGTAGGGCGATTCCCTGGGCACGTCGCGGTGCTGCGCGGCCAGGGCCTCCGCGTCCGCCAGCAGACGCTTCGCCGCCTCCGCATCGCCCAGCACGAGGTGGATGCGCGCGAGCAGGAGCCGCGGGGCGACCGCGTCCGGCTCGAGCGCGCGCGCCCGCTCCGCCAGCCGGCGCGCGCCCTCCACGTCCTGTGCGAACAGGAGGAAGATCCCGTGCTCCAGGAGGATGGCGGGCTGGTGCGGCGCCAGCGCCTCGGCTTCGGCATAGGCCAAAGACGCGCGTGCGCGCGCCGCCTCGTCGCGGAACAAGGCCTGGCAGGCCGTGGCCTCGACCTGGGCGAGGCCCACGCGGTAACGCGCATCCTTCGGAGAGAGACGCACGGCGGTCTCGGCTTCGGCGCGCCCCTCTGCGTAGTTCTCCAGGCGGAGCGGGCGCGCGCGGAGCGCTTGCTCGGCCAGGCGCAGGTGCGTGTCGGGATGGACGGGATTCCACCGCAGCGCGCGGTGCAGGCGCGCCTGCGTGTCCTCGCGGCGAGGGATGCCGGCGAGCGTCCGCCAGGCGAGCCAGGGCGCGACGTCTCCGGCAGCGAAGAGAACGGCCAGCAGGGCCGCCAGCCCCAGACGCGTCGCCCGGGACAGCGGGGACCTCGGCACGCGATCGCCCGGGAGCGCAGCCGCCGAGCCCAGCAGGATCGCGGCCAAGCCCACCAGGGCGGGCCGCGCGCTCAGGTCGTCCACCAGCGCCTGGAGCGCCAGCGCCGCCACGCCGGCGAGCGCGCACGCGCGCGTAAGCGTGCTCTCCTCCCGCGCTCGCCTCACCGCACCGGCCACGGCGCATCCCAGGCTGGCCAGGAGCGCCAGGGCGGCGGGGATGCCGAGCTCGGTGGGGACGCGCAGGAGATCGGAGTGCGGCAGCGAGAACGTGCGATCCCAGCGCAGGGGCCCGACTGGATCCGGGAAGCGCACACGCGCGGCGGCCGTCCCGAACTGACCGGGGCCGCAGCCGAGCCAGGGCGCGCCGCGCGCGATCTCGCTGGCCGCGGCCCAGATCCGCATGCGCGTCCAGCGATAGGGGTCCTGCTCGCGCAAACGCAGGGCGAACAGCGTCCCGCCCAGGAGGAGTGCGAGCACCGCACCCCCGAGGGCGGCACGCCGCCCCGCGGCGGGCATGCGTGCCCAGCGCAGGACCGCGAGCACGGCCACTCCCCCGAGCATGCCGAGAACCGCGCCCCGGGACCGTGAGAAGACGAACCCCAGGGCCGTCCCGCCGGCCAGCGCCGCCGCGAGGAGGCGCACGCGCCCCCCGCGCACGAGGAGAGGAGGCACCGCGGCGAGCAGGACGGCGACGGCCCACCCCCCGAGGTGGTTGGGATTGAGCAGCGTGCCGGCGGCCCGAGCCTCCCCGCGGAGCGTCTGGGTGAGCGCGAGCCCTCCCTGAACCGCCCCCGCCGTCAGCAGGGCGAGCGGCGTCCACCGGGGCCAGTCCCCGGCCACCCGGGAGGCAAGGAAGAGCGCCGCCAGTCCGAACGCGACGTCCTGGAGCACGAGCCAGGCCGCGAACGCGTACGGCGCCCGCACCGCGGACGCCAGGACGAGCATGCCGAAGACGATGAGCGCCGCCCCCGTCCCCCGCGGCAACCGGCCCGGAGGCGCGGGCGGGAAGGCCAGGGCGAGCATGGCCAGGAGCACCAGCAGTCCGTGGACGAGGAGGATGCCGTGCGGCGACCCGCCGCCCTCGAAGGCCGTGGCGGCAACGGCGAGCACGGCGAGGCCGCCCGCCAGCAGGCGCCCCCTCATCCTCCCTCCCCGTAGGCCCGGGCCAGGCGGCGGCGCGCCGCCTCCGCCTCGCGCGCGTAAGCGGAGCTCGCCGGGTAGAGGGCGGCGGCGCGCGTGAGATCCGCGCAGGCGCCCGGGTGATCACCGAGAGTGGCCCGGATGCGCGCACGCTGGGCGTACGCGGCGGGACGGACCGGCGCCAGAGCGAGCGCGCGCTCGGTCTCGCGGAGCGCCGGCCCGAGCGCCCCCGCGCGGAACTGCGCCGCTCCCGCGAGCAGGTGCGCGTCGGCCTCCCAGGGAGCGAACGACCCCGCCCGCGCCGCCACGCGCACGGCATCCTCGGTCTGGCCCGCCGCCAGCAACGCGGCCGCATCGCGGCGCGCGTCGGCGGACAGGCCCGCCCCCGCCGCCACCAGCGCCGCCGCCAGAACGGCGGCGCGACCGAGGACGAGAGCGGGGGAAAGCTCTGCGGCGCGCTCCTCCTCCGAGAGCGTCCCCCGCAGCAGCGCGGCGAGCCACAGCAGGGAGGGGAAGAACGCCGTGAAGTCGGCGAGGTTCTGGATGGCGAAGGCGGCGCAGCCCAACGCGATCCCCTCCCCCCGGCCGCGCAGGAGCGGCCCCAGGAAGGCAGCGGCGAACGCGGCCGAGGCGAGGAGCCCCAGCGGCACCCCGAGCTCCGCCATCAGCTCCAGCGGCAGCATGTGCGCGTGACGCACCTCGTTGCCGCCGGGGCGCAGCACGGACGGGTACGCCTCCGCGAAAGCGCCCGGTCCCACGCCGAGCCACGGATGGGCCGCGATCATGCGCGAGGCGGCGGCGGCGTTCCCCGCCCGGAGATGCCAGGAGCCCTGCGCCGCTCCCGGTTCCAGGAGGCGGTCGCGGCGGACCACCAGGATGCCGGCCAGCAGGGCGGCCAGCGCGAGCAGTGCCGGGAGGAGGATCCGCCGCAGCCCCGGACGCCGGAGCGCGGCAAGGGCTCCGGCCGCCGCCAGGGCACCGACCGCGGTGGCCGACTGGGTGGCGGCGAGCCCCGCCGCCTGGAGGGCGGCGGAGGCACCGAGAAGGAGACGCGTGCGGCCGCGCGCGGACGCGGCGGCGAACAGCGTCACGGGAAGAGAGAGGGCGAAGAAGCAGCCGAGGGCGGCCGGGGTGGCGAAGGTGGCGAAGGCCCGGCCCTCGCGCAGGCGGGCCACCGCCAGCGGCGCCGCCGGATCCGTCCCCATGCCCAGCGTCAGCGCCCGGGCCGCGCGCTCGAGGCCGAAGGTGACCTGCCAGAGTGCGTGCAGGGCGAGGACGGCGCCGGCCGCGGCCAGCACCGGTGCCACGAGCGCCCGGGTCCGCGCATCGGCCCGGCTGCCGATCGCCGCGGCCGCCAGGGCAAGGAGCGGGAGCGCGATCGCCCCCGGCGTCGCTCCCGGCGCCAGCGATGCGATGGAGAGCGGCCAGGCGGCGACCGCCAGCAGGAGGATGGGGAGGAGGTGGCGCGTGCCGAGCGCCAGGGCCGCTCCCAGCGCGAGCAGGGTGGCGATGCCCGCTGCGGACACGCCCTGGATCTCGGGGGGGAAGAGGGGAAGGACGACCAGCAGCGCCGCGGTCAGCGCCAGGAGGGCGCCGGGCGCGCTACCCGCGCTCACTCCGGAGCGAACAGGAACAGGCCGTTCGAGAGCTGGAGGTCCAGGTTGGTGTTGGCGCGCGTCGAGTAGGTCACTTCCGATCCGTCCACTCCATCCCGGCCGAACGACTCGATGGTGTAGTTCGTTCCGTCCTGACTATAGCTGAAGAAGTGTCCCCAGCGATCCACCACCGGGACCACGCTCGCCTGGTACGGGATGAGGATGGAGCGGAGCTGCACCATGGAGCTGGCGGTGGGAAGGAACCCCTTGTCGATGTGGTAGACCTCGACCCCCACGGCGATCGTGCGCATGTCCGCCATCGTGGCCCGCTGCTTGGAGCGCTCCATGGCGCCCAGCAAGTTGACCATGGCGATCCCGGCGATGATCCCGATGACCGCCACCACGATCAGCAGCTCGATGAGCGAGAAGCCGGCATCGCATCGGGCGCGAGGGCGCATGATCATCCCGTCCCACCCGGCGGCCGGGCGGTGCCTTGCACACGAGAACGAGAAGGGGAAAGGAAGCCGCGGACGGGCGGGACGCAACACGTCCCGCCCGCCGCGCGTGGGCTGGCTTACTTCTGCTGACCTTCCGGCCAGGAGACGAACTGGCCGTCCACGAACACGATGTCGTCGCTGAAGTTCTGGGTGGCGCCGCTGATGTCCGTGTTGTTGGCGCCGCCCTTGGCGTAGGACTCGACGGTGTAGCCGGTGTCCGCCACGCTGTTGATCTGGATGGGGTTCCGCCAGCCGTCGGTGGCCGGCATCTTCTTGATGTACACGGGCTCCAGGACGGTCGTCACCTGCGCCAGGTTACCCTGGGGATAGTGGCTGAAGTCCACCGAGTAGGACTCGATCGCGGTGCCGATCGAGCGCATGTCGGCCATGGTCCGCTTCTGCTTGCCGCGGTCGATCGCGTTCAGCAGGTTGGGGATGGCGATGGCCGCGATGATGCCGATGATCGCCACCACGATCAGCAGCTCGATGAGCGTGAAACCCTTGGCGTTCCGCTTCATATCCGATTGGCCTCCTTTCAGGTCCGCTCGAAGCCCAAGCAACCGGGGTGCCACGCCCCCGCCGCTGCAACCAAAAACGTAAGTCACTCTCCCGCAAGAACTACGAGACGCGCGGGCGCCGCGTCTACCCCCTTGGTTGACCAGGGCCGTCGCCCCGGTGCCGCCCGCGCCGACGCGGAGTGTCAGTCCCACCGCGCCGCCTCCTCCGGGGCCTCCAGCCCCTCCCCCTCGACGCCGGCCGCGTCCCGCACGCTCATCCCGTACTTCTTGGCGAAGTAGCGGAAGGAGCGGAAGGTCATGCCCAGCAGCTCGGCGGCGCGGGTCTGCACGCCCCCGCACCGCTCCATCGCCTCCACCATGTAGCGGCGGCGCAGCTCCTCCAGGTGCCGGTCCAGGTCGACCCCGCCCTCGGGGAGGACGACGTCCACGTCCGAGCGGCCGAGCTTCCCCCCTCGGACCTCGCGGGGGAGATTGTCGAGCTGGACCACGTCCGCCGTCTCCAGGGCGACGGCGCGCTCGATCACGTTCTCCAGCTGGCGCACGTTCCCCGGCCAGTGGTACGCCTCCAGGCACTCCATGGCGGGGTCGGAGATCCCGTGCACGCCCTTCCCCATCGCCTTTCTGTACTTCTCCAGGAAGTGCACGGCCAGGGCGGGGATGTCCTCCGGCTTCTCCCGGAGCGCCGGCATGCGGATGGGGATGACGTTGATGCGGTAGAAGAGGTCCTCCCGGAAGGCGCGGTCCCGCACCATGCGGTCCAGGTCCTGGTTGGTGGCGGCGATCACCCGCACGTCCACCTCGATCTCCTCCGTCCCCCCCACTCTCCGGATCCTCCTCTCCTGGAGGACGCGCAGGAGCTTGGTCTGCATGGCGGGCGAGGTCTCGCCGATCTCGTCCAGGAAGATGGTGCCGCCTGAGGCGGCCTCGAAGAGCCCCTTCTTGTTCTGGGTGGCCCCGGTGAAGCTCCCCCGCATGTGCCCGAACAGCTCGCTCTCCAGCAGCTCGTCGGGGAGGGCTCCGCAGTTGATGGAGACGAAGGGCTTGTCCCCTCGCCCGGAGTTGTAGTGGATGGCCCGCGCGATCAGCTCCTTGCCCGTGCCGCTCTCCCCCTGGACGAGGATGGTGCTCCCGGTGGCGGCCACCCGCTCGATCAGCTCGAAGATCGCCCGCATCTTGCTGGAGCGGCCGACCAGGCCGTCGAAGCGGTACTTGCCCCGCAGCTCCGCCCGCAGGTCCCGGTTCTCCAGCTTGAGGTCCACGTTCTCCGCGGCCATGCGCCGCTGGTCCATCGTCTTCCGGACGACGACCTTCAGCTCCTCCAGGTCGAACGGCTTCTCCACGTAGTAGGTGGCGCCCTCGTTCAACGCCTCGATGGCCGTCTCCTTGGTGCCGAAGGCGGTCATGAGCACGATGTCGGCCTCGGGGTGGCTCCGGCGGGCGTGCCGGAGGAGGTCGAGCCCGGTCATCCCTCCCGGCATGGAGATGTCGGTGATCACCAGGTCGAAGCCGGGGTCCTTCTCCATGCGCTCGCGGGCGGCCACCGCCGACTCCACGGTGTCCACCTTGTACCCTTCCTTGCGCAGCGTGAGGGTGAGCACGTCGCGCATGCTCTTCTCGTCCTCGACGATCAGGATCTTGTTCACCGGCGTCCTCCGGCGGCTTGCGCCCGCTCGGCCGGGGGTTCCGCCGCCTCCGGCGTGCCCCTGCGCGGAAGGAGGATGCGCACCCCCGTGCCGCGCCCGGGCGCGGTCTCCAGGGCGATGCGCCCCCCGTGCTCCTCGATCAAGCGATAGACGATGGCGGCCCCCAGGCCGGTGCCCTCGTCGAACGATCCCCGGAAGGGCTGGAAGTAGGACTCCACCTCGCGCTCGTCCATCCCCTTCCCCTGGTCGGTGAAGGCGATCTCCACCTGGTCCTCCCCGGCGGGGGCCACCCGGATGGCCAGGGTGCCTCCCCCCGGCATGGCCTTGAGGGCGTTGGTGGCGAGGTTCCAGAACACCTGCTTCATGCGGTTCGGGTCCACCTGGCACCAGACCTCCGGGGAGGGGAAGTCGGTCTCCACCCCGTGCCGGCCCGTGAACTCCCGGCTCTTGCGCAGGAGCTTCAGGCTGTCCTCGATCAGCCGCACCAGGTCGCATTCCTGCGGTGCGAAGCGGCCCGGGCGGGCGAAGGTGAGGAAGTCGCGGATGGCGGCGTCCAGGCGGTGGGACTCGCGGAGGATGATGTCCATCAGCTCCAGGGTCTCCCCGTCCGGCCGCAGGCTCCCCTTCAGGTACTGCACGGCGCCGCTGATGGCGGCCAAGGGGTTCCGCAGCTCGTGGGCCATCCCCGCCGCCATCCCCCCCAGCGCCGCCA
>DASUFT010000141.1:0-22301 GCA_036274395.1 Candidatus Polarisedimenticolaceae bacterium
TCGGGCACCCTCAGGGTCCGACGGGGACGCGCCTGGTGATGGAGCTGATCGAGGAGCTCGCGCTGCGCGGCGGCGGGCACGGCCTGTTCGTGGGATGCGCCGCGGGAGACTCGGCGGCAGCCGTCGTGGTGGAGGTGAGGTGACGACATGACGGAAATCGCGATGACGGACAAGCCACGCCGGGACTGGTATTCGATCTTCCTGTCGGTGACTAGCCTGGCCCTCGCCGTTTTGGTGGTCCTCCTGGTCGTACAGAATCGCAACTTCAAGCGAGACAACGGCGAGCTCCGTCAACAGGTCGGACAGCTCAGGCAGCAGCTGGCCCGGGGCGGCCGCCCGGCTCTCCTCGCGGGGGAGACGCTCCCCTCCTTCGAGCTCGCCGACGCCTCTGGTTCTCCTGCTCACGTGCCTGTCGGGGACGGGAAGCGGCGCCTCCTCCTCGTGTTCACCTCAACCTGTCCGCACTGCGCGCACGCCATGCCGATCTGGCGAGACCTGATGGCCGGAGGCACCAACGGAGTCGAGGTAGTGGGACTCCAGCTCGACGCGGGTAGCGCCTCCGCCAAGCCCATCGACACCCTGCCGTTCCCGGTGATGTCCCCAGGAACCTCCCCGCCGGCGTTCCTCGAGAGGCTGGACGGTGTGCCGTGCTCCATCGTGGTGGACGGCTCGGGGAAGATCGAGACGGTGATCTACGGCCCCCCGGAAGGGAAGGATCTCGAGGTGCTCCGGGTCGCGCTCCACGGAGCGTGACCCTGGCTAGGGTTCCAGGATCACCTTCAAGGAGGCTCCAGCTTCCGCGGTGAGCCGGAACCCCTCGGCCGCTTCCTCCAGGGGAAGGCGGTGTGTCACCGTCCCCAGCACGTCCACCCGTCCGGCGGCGATGAGGTCGAGCGCCACCCGCATGTCCGCGGGGGGACCGGCGTAGGAGGAGGTCACGGTGACGCCCTCCTGCCAGAGGTCGCCCAGGGGGACCGGCTGGACCTCCCCCGGCGGCAGGAGCGCGAACAGGAGCACCGTGCCGCCACGGGACGCGCAGCGGAACGCCTGGGCCACCGCGGCGGCCGCCCCCGTGCAGACCAGCACCGCGTCGGCCCCCAGTCCGCCGGTGGCGCGCCGCACCGCGGCGGGCACGTCCTCCCGGGCGTCCACGACGACATCCGCTCCCAGACGAGCGGCGGCCGCGAGCCGGAAGGGGTGCACGTCGGTGGCCACGATCGGCCCCGCCCCCAGAGCCCTGGCCAGCTGCACCTGCAGGATCCCGGAGAGCCCGCTCCCCAGGACGGCGACGCTGCGGCCCGGCCCGATGCCGGCCAGACGCTGCGCCCGCACCGTGCAGGCCAGCGGCTCCACGAACGAGGCGGCCACGGAGCCGACGCCGTCCGGCACCAGAAACGTCCCGCGCTCCACGTTCTCGGCGGGAAGGCGGACGAACTCGGCCATGCCCCCGGGATCGAAGTGCGTGCTCCGGAGCGTGTCGCACAGGCTGTGGCGGCCGCTCAGGCAGAGGCGGCAGGCGTTGCACGGTACGTGGTGGGTGGTGGCGATCCGCTGCCCCGGCGCGAAGGCGGTCACGCCGGGCCCGACCTCCTCCACCACGCCCGCTACCTCGTGTCCGAGGACCAGGGGGGCGCGGCGGATCCGGTACCACTCCAGGACGTCGCTGCCGCAGATCCCCGAGGCCTCCACGCGCAGGAGGACCTCCCCCGGCCCGATCCGGGGGACGGGGCGCTCCTCGATCCGGACGTCCCGGTTGCTGTGGTAGACGGCCGCCCGCATGGCGGAGGTCCTCCGAAACCCTCTCCCCCGCCGTACGTTCTATAGCAAGGCACCACGCTCGGGTCGGCGGTGGGAGAGTGTGCATGATCCGCCTGGACGGCGTCCACAAGTCGTACGTCACCGGCAAGAGCAAGCTGCACGTGCTCAAGGGGATCGGGCTCTCCATCGAGGCCGGGGAGCTGGTCTCGATCATGGGCTCCTCGGGCTCGGGCAAGTCCACCCTGATGAACGTGCTGGGGCTCCTGGACGACTACGACGAGGGGAGCTACCGCTTCGATGGGACGCTGGTGAAGGGGCTGTCCGAGACGCGTGCCGCCCAGCTGCGGCGGCAGTGGGTGGGGTTCGTCTTCCAGTCCTTCAACCTCATCCCCTTCAAGACGGCCGCGGAAAACGTGGCGCTGCCGCTCTACTACCAGCGGGTGGGCCGGAGGAAGCGGCTGAAGATGGCCCATGCCGCCCTGGACCGCATGGGTCTCCTCCCCTGGGCGAACCATCACCCCTCCGAGATGTCCGGCGGACAGCAGCAGCGCGTGGCCATCGCCCGGGCGCTGATCGGGGCGCCCAAGGTGCTGCTGGCCGACGAGCCCACCGGTGCCCTGGATTCGGCGACCTCCGAGGAGATCGTCACCCTCTTGCGGGAGGTGAACGCCGGAGGGACCACCATCGTCATCGTCACCCACGAGCACGCCGTGGCCGCCCGCACCGACCGCGTCATCCACCTCAAGGACGGCCTCATCGAGCGGGACGAGCGCAAGGCGGTGCGCGAAGCCGCGCCCCTGGCGGGCTAGGCCGTGTTCGACCTCGACACCTGGCAGGAGATCCTCGACACCATCCGCAAGAACCGGTTGCGGACCTTCCTCACCGGCTTCAGCGTGGCCTGGGGCATCTTCATGCTCATCGTGCTGCTGGGCTCCGGGCAGGGACTGGCCCACGGCGTGGACTGGCAGTTCCGCGACGACGCCGTGAACAGCCTCTGGATCTTCACCGGGCAGACGAGCAAGCCCTACCGGGGCAGACAGCCCGGGCGCCAGGTGCAGATGACGAACGAGGACCATGACGGGATCGCCGCCGGCGTGTCCGGGGTCGAGCACATCACGTCGCGCTTCTACCTGCGCGTGCCCGGCGTGATCCGCCGGGGAAAGGAGACGGCGACCTTCGACGTGCGCGGCGTGCATCCCGACCACCTCTACCTGGAGAAGACGATCGTCACCGAGGGGCGGTTCCTGAACCAGCTCGACCTCTCCGAGCACCGCAAGGTGATGGTGATCGGGACCAAGGTGCGGGACACCCTCTTCCGCCAGGAACCGGCACTGGGCGGGCAGGTGGAGCTGAACGGCATCGCCTTCAAGGTGGTGGGGATCTTCACCGACGAGGGGGGCGAGGGGGAGCTGGAGAAGGTCTACCTGCCCATCAGCACCGCCCAGCGCACCTTCGCCGGAGGCAACAAAATCGCCCAGCTCATGTTCACCGTGGGGGACGCCACCCTGCCCCAATCCGAGGCCATGGCGGCGAGCGTGCGCCGGCGGGTGTCCCAGCGGCACGGCTTCGACCCCGACGATCCCCGGGCCATGCACATCGAGAACAACGTGGAGAACTACCAGCGCATCGGCGGCATCATCCGCGGCATCCGACTCTTCGTCTGGGTGGTGGGGATCGGCACCATCCTGGCCGGGGTGGTGGGCGTCAGCAACATCATGATGATCACGGTGCGGGAGCGGACCCGGGAGATCGGGGTGCGCAAGGCGCTGGGTGCGACCCCCTGGTCGGTGGTGGCCCTGGTGCTGCAGGAGTCCGTCCTCATCACCTCCGTGGCCGGTTACCTCGGTCTGGTCCTGGGCATCGGCGTGCTCGAGCTCGCCGCCACCCAGCTCCAGGACGCCGAGTTCTTCCGCAACCCGGAGGTGGATCTCAAGATCGCCGTGCAGGCCACCGTGCTCCTGATCGTGTGCGGCGCCCTGGCCGGGCTCGTGCCGGCGCGGCGCGCGGCGGCGGTGCGGCCGGTGGAAGCGCTGCGGGACGAGTGAGGGAGCCATGAACGTCTTCGACGTCGATCAGTGGCGCGAGATCCTCCACGTGCTCATGGCCAACAAGCTGCGCACCACGCTCACGGTCTTCGGCGTCTTCTGGGGCATCTTCATGCTGGTGGTGATGAGCGGCTCCGGGAACGGCCTGGAGAACGGCGCCATGGAGGATTTCAAGAACACGGCCAGCAACAGCTTCTTCATGTGGTCCATGCCCACCAGCCGACCCTACGCGGGCTTCCGCAGCGGGCGCACCTTCGAGCTCACCTCCGAGGACGTGGAGGCGGTGCGGGCCAGCCTCCCCGAGGTGCGGGTGGTGGCGCCGCGCGCCCAGCTCGGCGGCTACCGGGGTGGAAACGCCGTGGTGCGGGGCACCAGGTCCGGAACGTTCAACATCAACGGGGACGTTCCCGAGATCGTGCTCACGGAATCCATCCCCCTCTCCTCCGGCCGCTTCATCAATCCCATGGACCTCCGGGACCGCCGCAAGGTGGCCGTCATCGGCAAGCGGGTGCAGGAGGTCCTGTTCGACAAGGGCGAGGACCCGCTGGGCCAGTCCATCAAGATCCGGGGCGTGGCCTTCCAGGTGGTGGGCGTGTTCAAGTCCTTGCACTCCGGGGAGCGTGCCCAGCGGGAGACACAGACCATCTACATCCCCTTCACCACCTTCCAGCAGGCCTTCCAGTACGGCCGCAAGGTGGACTGGATCGCCGTCACCGCCCGGGACGACGCCGATGCCATCGAGCTGGAGGGGCAGGTCAAGGCCCTCCTCAAGCAGCGTCACAAGGTGGACCCCGACGACCCCAGGGGCATCGGCGCCTGGAACATGCAGAAAGAGTTCAAGAAGATGAGCGGCCTGTTCCTGGGGATCCGGGGCCTGATCTGGATCGTGGGCATCGGGACGCTGGCGGCCGGGGCCATCGGCGTGGGCAACATCATGCTGGTGATCGTGCGGGAGCGGACCAGGGAGATCGGGATCCGCCGCGCGGTGGGGGCGACACCGTGGTCCATCGCCTCCCAGGTGGTGCTGGAGTCGGTGATCCTCACCGCCTCCGCCGGCTACGTGGGGCTCATGGCGGGCCTGTGGACCCTGGCCGGAGTCCGCATGGCCATGGCCGGGGGCGAGGCCGAGTTCTTCAAGAATCCCGACGTGAGCGTGGCCAGCGCCCTGAGGGCCCTGGCGATCCTGATCGCGTGCGGCGTCCTGGCCGGCCTCATGCCGGCCCGGCGGGCGGTGCGCATCCCACCCGTGCAGGCGCTGCGCGCGACCTGACGCATCGAGGAGTGCCATGAAGAAGGCTCTGGGAATCCTCGTCGGCCTGGTGCTCGTCTCCGGCTTCGCGGGCACGCTCTACTACCTGTGGAGCAAGTCCGAGACCCCGCCGGTGATCTTCTCCACCAAGACGCCCAAGCGGGCCGACATCGTGAAGAAGACGGTGGCCACGGGCTCGGTGGTCCCCCGCAAGGAGGTGGCCATCAAGCCCCAGGTCTCGGGCATCGTGGAGCGCCTGCACGTGGAGCCGGGGCAGAAGGTGCGCCGGGGAGACCTGGTGGCCACCATCCGCATCATCCCCGACATGGTGCGCCTGGCCGATGCCGAGAGCCGGGTCAAGCGCGCGGAGATCGCCCTGGACGACGCCCAGCGCGAGCACACCCGCAACCAGAAGCTCTTCACCGACGGTGTCGTTCCCGAGACCGAGCTGCGGCGCCGCAAGGTGGTGCTCGATCAGGCAGGCGAGGAGCTGGACGCCTCCCGGGAAGCGGTGGAGCTGATCCGCAAGGGCGCCTCCGAGCGCATGGGCCAGACGTCGAACACCCTGGTGCGCGCCACCATCGACGGCACCGTCCTGGAGGTGCCGGTGGAGGAGGGAAACTCCGTCATCGAGGCCAACACCTTCAACGACGGGACCACCATCGCCACCATCGCCGACATGAGCCAGCTCATCTTCAAGGGCCGGGTCGACGAGTCGGAGGTGGGGAAGATCCGCCCGGGGATGACCCTCCTCCTCACCATCGGCGCCCTGGAGAACGAGCCCTTCCAGGCCACGCTCGAGCACATCGCCCCCAAGGGGATCGAGAAGGACGGTGCCATCCAGTTCGAGATCCGCGCCGCGTTGCAGCCGCGGCAGGGTGTGGACGTGCGCGCCAATCTCTCGGCCAACGCCGACATCGTGCTGGACCGGCGCAGCCAGGTGCTGGCGCTGGACGAGAGCCTGCTGCAGTTCGAGGACGGCAAGCCCTACGTGGAGGTGGAGACCGCCCCCCAGAAGTTCGAGAGGCGGCCGGTGGAGACCGGTCTCTCGGACGGCATCGTCATCGAGGTGGTGAAGGGGGTCGGCGAGAAGGACCGGATCAAGGACCTGAACGCCCCCAGGCCCGAAGCGGCGAAGGGAGCCTAGCGCAGGCATGCCTCGGCGATGCGGAGCGCGGCCGCCGCGACGCGGCCTTCCCGGTCGTAGGACGGGTCGTAGGCCGTGATCGCCAGAGCACCCAGCGGCACGCTGGAGACGACCTGCCGGACCGTCCAGATCACGTCGTCCTCCCTCAGACCGTCCGGGGCGGCGTAGGCGTTCGCCCGGCCCACGGCGGGATCGAGCACGTCCAGGTCCAGGTGGACGTAGGCTGCGGAGACCTGGGGCAGGACCGTCTCCAGGAAGCGCGGCAGCCCCCGGCGGAGCTCCTCCACGGGGATGGCGCGGAGGCCGTCCCTGACCAGGAAGGCGCGTTCCCCCGGGTCCATGTCCCGCGCGCCCAGGAGCACGACATCCCTGGCCGGCACCGGCTGGAACCCCGGCACCCGCATCGCCATCTCCGTCCAGCAGCGGCCGAGCGCCACCGAGAGCGCCATCCCGTCGAAGAAGCCGCTGGTGGTCGTCTCCGGGGTGTTGAGGTCGCCGTGGGCATCGAACCAGACGACCGCGGGGCGCCCGCGTAGTCCCGCCACCGCTCCCACCGCCGCCACGCTGCAGTTCCCGGAGAGCAGCAGCGGCAGGCGCCCGCTCTCGCGCGCAGCGTCCACGGCCCGGCTGACCTGCACCATGAGCGCGAAGGTGGCGGCGATCTCGCGGCCATTCGCCGGCTCGGGCGCGAGCACCGGGACCAGGCGGACGTCGTGCCCCGCCCCGTCGAGGCGCGCCGCCAGGCCGCCCTCGATCAGCGCCTCCGGCCCGGCGCCCACCCCCACGCCGCGGCGGCCGGCCTCGTAGGGGACGACGATCAGGTCGAGATCCATGCGCTCCTCAGCCCGGGGGAAGCTCGCGCACGTAGCCGAGCGCGAGGGAGATCCAGCTCCTCAGGTCCTGTCCGGTGGCGAAGCCGGCGGGCTCGACCACCACGAAGCCCCGCATCGGCTTCCCCGTGAACGTCATGGGCCCGGCGTGCGGACGGGCAAGCGCGGCCCCGTGCCCCTTGGGGCCGGTGCGCACCAGCAGCCGGTCCCCCATGACGCCGACCAGCATGTTGCCGTTCAGGAGAAAGGCGAGCCCGCCGAACATCTGCTTCTCGGTCAGGCCTTCCTTCCCCATCAGCGCCTGCCGGACGCGCGCCGCCGCCCCCTGGTCGTACGCCATCGCCTAGCGTCCGACCGCCGCCCCCTTCTCCCGCTCGTAGAGCGCGAAGGCCTCCTCGACCGAGGCCCCCTCGTGCACCACGGCGCGGACCGCGCGGATCATGCCCACCGGCGCGTCGCTCTGGAAGATGTTGCGCCCCATGTCCACCCCCCGGGCGCCGGCCTTCACGGCGTTCCAGGCGAGCTGGATGGCCTCGCGCTCCGGCGTCTTCTTGCCGCCGGCGATGATGAGCGGCACCGGGGTGGAGGCGACCACCTCGCCGAACCCCTCGCAGTAATAGGTCTTGACGAAGTGGGCGCCGATCTCGGCGCAGATGCGGCAGGCCAGGCCCAGGTAGCGCGCGTCGCGCGTCATCTCGCGTCCCACCGCGGTCACGGCCAGCACGGGGATGCCGTGGCGCTCCCCCGCATCCACGAGCTTCCCCAGGTTGAGGAGCGTCTCCCGCTCCCCCGGGGCTCCCACGAAGACGGACAGGGTGAGGGCGGCGGCGTTCAGGCGGATCGCGTCCTCCACCGCCGTGGTGAGCCCCTCCTGCGACAGCTCGGTGTGGATGCTCGTGCCGCCCGAGACGCGGAGCACGATGGGCAGGTCCGCCTGTGGCGCCACGCAGGTGCGCAGCACGCCGCGGGTGAGCATGAGCGAGTCCGCGTGAGGGAGGAGCGGGGCCAGGGTGCGCCGGGGGTCCTCCAGGCCGGTGGTGGGCCCGAGGAAGTACCCGTGGTCCACGGCCAGCATCACGGTGCGGCCGGTGGCGGGCTTCAGGATGCGGTGCAGGCGATTGGCCAGTCCCCAGTCCATGGCGTGCTCCTAGCGCCTCCCCCGCCCTTCCGGTGCCAGATCGGCGGGAAGCTTCTCGAGCACATGATGGTAGAGGAGCGCCGCCACCACCGCCCCCGAGACGGGACCGATCCAGTACACGGCGATGTCCCGGCCCCCTCCGCCGAGGAGCGCCGGTCCCAGGTGCCGCGCGGGGTTCATGGCACCGCCGGTGAACGGCCCCCCCATGAGGATGCCGAGGGCGATGGTGAGGCCGATGAAGAGGCCCGCCAGGCCCGGTCCCCGGGGATCGATGGCCGTGCCGTAGATCACGAACATGAGGAAGAAGGTGAGCGTTGCCTCGATCAGGATCCCCTTCCCCGCGCTGATGTCCCCCGCCAGGGTGGGCGTTCCCATGCCCACGCCGTGCAGGAGGGCGTCTGGGAGCGCAGCCTTGATCAGCGCGGCGGCGACGATCGCGCCCAGGCACTGGGCAATGATGTAGCCCACGGCGTTCATGCCGTCGATCTTCCTGGTCACGAGGGCACCGATGGTGACGGCGGGGTTGAGGTGGCCTCCGCTGATCGCCGCCGTGGCCGCCACCATGACGCCGATGGTCAGGCCGTGGGCCAGGGCCACACCGACCAGGGAGCCCCCGTCCCCCGCCGCGGAGTTGGCGGCGATCGCCCCCACGCCGATGAAGATCAGCGCGAAGGTGCCCACGAATTCCGCGATCAGCGCTCGTCCGTTCATGGGGAGCCCCCCGGGAGGTGCGTGTGGCGCGACCTTACCACGAGCCTCCCCAGCTGCCGTTCGTGCAGGGGCGAGAGCAGCAGCAGCGCGAGCACCGCTCCCATCCCCGCCATGGCCATGTCCCACTGGGTGTCCCAGACATCCCCCTGGGTACCCAGGAAGGCCTCGGCGGCGGAGCCGGTGGCCACGGCCACCAGCCACTCGACGAGCTCGTAGCAGGCGGACACGGCCAGGCACACGGAGACGACCAGCGGCCCGAGCCAGCGGCTCCCCCGCAGGGGCGAGGTCCGCCACAACACCTCACGTGCCACGATGGCGGGCACGAAGCCCTGCATGAGGTGGCCCAAGCGGTCGTAGGGATTCCGCTCCAGGCCGAGCGCGTCCTTCACCCAGAAGCCGGCCGGCACCTCGGCATAGGTCCAGTGGCCGCCCACCATCAGGACAAAGCAGTGCGCGGCGATGAGCGTGTAGGTGAGAGGCGTCAGCGGAAAGCGGCGTGCGGTCGCCAGCAGCAGGGGGAGGACGATCAGGACCGGCGCCACCTCCAGCCACCAGGTGAACCGATCGTGAGGCGCCCAGCCGGACCAGACCAGGCCGGCCAGCACCAGGGCCAGGAGGGCGCCCCTCACGCTCCGTCCGGCACGATGGCCTCGGCCTCGATCTCCACCAGCATGTCGGCGTCGATCAGGCGGGAGACCTCCACCATCGAGGTCGCCGGGCGGATCTCCCCGAACACCTCGCCGTGGGCACGGCCGACCTCCTGCCAGAGCGTGATGTCGGTGACGTAGATGCGCGTGCGTACAACGTGCTCGACGGCGGCACCGGCGCGCTCCAGGGCGCTCCGGATGTTGGCGAGCGTCTGCACGGTCTGGGCGTAGGCATCCCCCCGCCCCACGAGCATGCCGTCGGGACCGATGGCCGTGGTCCCCGAGACGTGGACGTGAGCTCCCACCCGCACCGCGCGCGAGTAGCCGACGATGGGCTCCCACGGCGTCCCGCTGGAAATGTTGCGGCGCTCCATGCGGGGATTCTGCCTCAGACCAGCTCCGCCGGGTCACGCGGATAGCCGAGCTGCTCGCCCAGCCTGGCGTACCCCAGGCCCGCGAGCACGTCGTAGAGCGCATGCGCCCCCATGGCCACGTAGAGGGAGCCCGAGAGCGCCACCAGCACGTGGAAGGCGGCGGCGAAGGCCAGGATGATCGCCGCCGAGCGTCCGCCCTGGACGGCGTGGGCCACGGCGAACATGACGGCGCAGAGCGCGGCCGCGATCCAGAGGTTGCCAATGAGACGCGTGAGCAGGACCCACTGCACCCCGCGCCAGCTGATCTCCTCGCTGGCGCCGGCCGCGCAGGCGACGGCGATCCACCAGGCGCGCTCCTTCCCCGTCCGCGGCATGAACAGGTAGGTCGTGCGCTTGCGCTCCCGGACGGAGCGGCGCCAGAGCGGGTACATCGCCGCCGCGGCGAGGACGGCAAGGACGAGGCCGAGAACCATGGTCCAGATTGCCGGCACGTCTGGTGGGAAGAGCGGGATCCATTCCACCCGGGACACCAGCACGGAAAAGCTTCCCAGGACGAGCAGCTGGATCACCACCCGGGGAAGATGGCTGGTCAGCGAGGGGAGCGGACGACCCGCGATCCGGGATCGGCTCTTCACCGCCATCCAGGGGAGGAGCAGGCCGAACACGGCGAGGTGGTACCAGCCCCCGATGCCGATGTGGCGGGGGTCCACCTCTCAGCGGTCCGCGCTGGCCGGGAGGGGGTCCCCGAACCCGCGGCGGTCCATGCGCCCCCAGGTGCGGCGCCGGCGCACCACGTCCAGGAACGCGCGCACCTTGAAGAGAGAGAGCATCTGGCGATAGCCGAGGTTCTCGAGGACGGCGAAGACCAGGAGCTTCGTGAGATCCACCCAGCCGGGATACCGGCGGAAGGACATCTCCTCCAGGAGCACCGCGGAGACGGACAGGAAGATGCCGTAGAGTCCCGCCGCGGCCACGAAGAGGAGCAGGAACTGCAGGTCCAGCACTCCCAGGAAGAACGAGAGCAGCACCACCGCGTATCCCAGCGTCTCCACGAAGGGACCCAGCATCTCGAAGCAGACGAAGTAGGGAAAGGCGAACAGGCCGATACCCCCGTAGCGCGGGTTCAGCATCATGCTCCGGTGCTCCCACAGGGTCTGCACCAGGCCGCGGTGCCAGCGGTTGCGCTGGCGGGCCAGCACGCGCACGGAATTGGGGATCTCCGTCCAGCACACGGGGTCGGGCACGAAGACCACACGGTAGCGGCGCTTCAGCCGGAGCATGTGCTCGTGCAGCCGCACCACCAGCTCCAGGTCCTCGGTGTCGGTGCTCAGCGAGTAGCCGCCCACGTCGATCACGTCCTGCTTGCGGTAGACCCCGAAGGCGCCGGAGATGATGAGCAGCGACCGGAGCACGCTCCATCCCACCCGCCCGGTGAGGAAGGCCCGCAGGTACTCGATGACCTGGAAGATGGCCAGGGGCCGGTCGGGCAGCTCCACCCGCACCACCTTTCCGTCGCGCACCTCGCAGCCGTTGGCGATACGCACGATCCCGCCCACCGCCACCGTCTCCTGCGGGTGCTCCATGAACGGCTTCACCACCCGCAGCAGGGCGTTCTCCTCGATGATCGAATCGGCGTCGATGGAGCAGAAGAGCGGATAGCGCGACAGGTTGATGCCGGCGTTCAAGGCATCGGACTTGCCGCCCTTCACCTTGTCGATCACCCGGAGGTTTGCGTGCAGGAGGGAGCCGTAGACGCCGCGCACCTCCTGGGTGGGAAGGGAGCGCTTGTAGGGGCGGTCGGCCCGGCGCAGCTCGAAGACCTCCACCAGGCGCGCCAGGGTCCCGTCGCTGCTGCCGTCGTTGACGACGATGACCTCGAACTCGCCATAGTTCACCATCAGCAGGGAACGCACCGTGTCCGCGATCGTCTTCTCCTCGTCGTGAGCGGGGACCAGGATGGAGATGGGCCAGGTCATGTCGGACTGCATGATCTGACGGTCGTCCGAGAAGAACGTGCGCCGCAGGTAACGCAGGATCTCCGCCAGGGACACCAGGAAGAGTCCGAGGTAGAGCGTGTTCAGCAGGAGGAAATAGACGAGCACGAAGTAGTTGAACCAGACGACGGCGCGGGTGGCGATCTCCATCCAGCTCACGGCCGGGCCCCCGCCGGCTCCGCCGAGCGCTCCCGCAGCAAGCCGAGTGCGCGCCGCACCGCGGGATCGGGGTGAACCGTCTCCAGCTCGCGCAGGCGCGCCACCTGCCCTGCCGCCACCAGCTTCTCCACCAGCGCTTCCGCGCGCCGGCGTTCTGCCCCGTCCGGCCCGGCCAGGGCCTCGATCCGCTGGTCCACCACGCCGGCCTCCTGGAGCATGAGCACGGCCTGGTGCCGCGCGAACGCGTCCGCATCGTCCAGCAACGCCTCCAAGGCATTCAAACCCGGTTCACCCATCCTTCGGAGGGCCTCGGCGGCGTTGGCGCGCACCCACCACTCGGGATCGCGCACCGCCAGCGCCAGGGCGGGGATCGCACCGTGAAAGCGCATTCTCCCCAGGGCTTTGGCGGCCATGGCGCGCACCGGCCACTCAGGGTCGCGGAGCATCTGGACCACGGCGGGCGCGGAGTCGGCGTCCCCGATGGCCCCCAGCGCATGGCAGGCCCGCGCGCGCACGTCGCGGTGGTCGTTCCACAGCCGTGCGCGCAGCCAGTCCACGACCTCGACCGAGCGCACCCGCCCCAGGATGTCGATGGCGGCGAGCTTGCCGTGGATGGTCATGCGGGGGAACAGCCCCACCAGCTCCTCCAGGACGGGCTGGCCCATGCCGGTGAGGATGTCGGCGATGCGGATGGTGGACCAGCGGCTGGGCTCGTCCAGGGCGAGGATGAGCGGCCGGACCGACGCCTCCCCTCCCAGGGCACCGAGGGCGGCGGCGGCGCGGATGCGCACCTCCGGCACCGGGTCCTCGAGCATTCCCGCCAGGTCGCGCGCGGCGCGCAGCGCCCCCGCCATGCCCAGCTTCTCCGCCGAGAGGGCCCGCATCCACCAGCGGCCGCTCTGCAGCCCCCTTCGGTACCGCTCCACGTAGCCCAGCTCGTCCAGCGCGTGTGCCAGGCGATCGTGCTCGGCCCCACGCACGCGCTGCACGTGGTCCAGGAGCACGCTCTCCACCACGGCGCGCTCGCTGCGCGCCACCCCGCCCAGCGCCACCTGGAGTGACGTGCCGTCGCCGTGGACCCAGCGGAGGATGCGGGGCTCCAGCTCCCTCCGCCGCGCCGCACGCCAGCGGTCGCGCGTCTCCCGCCAGGCCTTGCTGGCGACGATCAGGACCGTCAGGCCCAGGAACAGGGCCCCCACGGCCATGACCGCACCGAGCAGGATCTCCTGCATCAGGCCGGTCCCACCCGGACAAGGAGCTTGCGCACCCGGACCAGTAGCTCGCGCGCGTTGAACGGCTTCACCACGTAGTCGTCGGCTCCCCCCTCGAGGCCAGCCACGATGTCCTCCTCCCGGTCCTTCAGGGACAGGAGGATGATGGGGATGCGCGCGTGCCGGACGTCCGCCCGCACCGCCCGCAGAAGGTCCATGCCGTCCAGGTAGGGCATCACCATGTCGGAAAGGATTAGGTCCGGACGGTGGGTGCCGACAAGCTCCAGGGCCTGCTCTCCGTCCTCCGCCACCGCCACGTGGTACCCCTTCTCGCTGAGGAGGGAGTGGAGGAACCGCGCGGTCAGCCGGTCGTCGTCGGCCACCAGGATGCGCTCGCTCACCGCGGCGCCCCCAGGCGCCAGCGCAGGCGCAGGCCAGCCTGGCGGCTCCGGAACCCGGTGGCGCTCTGGAGGGCGTAATCGGAGGCCAGGAAGGTGGCCTCCAGTGCCAGCGCGCCGGTCACGGGATAGCCGAAGAGCGCGCTCCCGCCCAGCACCTGGTCGTTCGACACGTGCACCCCCGCCAGGTCGAAGGACTGGAGCCCTCCCTCCAGCGTCAGGTCCCAGTAGGCCTTGCTCCCCCCGAAGGGGCCGAATGCGCGCCCCTGCAGCAGATAAGAGCGAAAGTCCTGGGGATCGAAGTAGCCCAGGTCGAGATCGCGGTCGTAGTCGAGAGAGCGGTAGGCGAACCCCCACTCGGTACCCACCCGGCCGAAGGGGTGCCGGTACCAGCCACCGACGTCGAACCCGTCGCGATCGTTCTCGGAGTCCGCCCCCAGTGCCTCCAGTGTGCCGTGGGCATAGCCGCCCGAGAAGCGCCAGGCCGGCCAGGGCGAGGCATCCGCGCGCAGGCGCCATTCGTCCACCGTGACCTGGTTCAGGAGGATGGCCGTCGAGTACCGGTAGGGGTCGTGGTCGAACCCGGCATGAACCTGCCACAGCCCCCCGATGCCGTAGGTCCAGGCCAGTCCGTAGACGGTTTCAGTGTGGCGCTCCACCCCCGCAGGTTCCAGCCGTTCCGTCCCCAGGCGCGCCGTCGCGCGCTGGCGCGGGGTAGGGCGGAAGGACGCCGTCCCGTACAGGCCCTGGATCGTGGAGTCCCCTTCGAGAGGATGGCCGAGGTCGTACCGCACGGCGCCGAAGCCGAGGTCGAAGAGACGGAAGCCGAAGCCGGTCTCGAGGCGCAGCGTGTCCATGGAGTGGTCGTCGGTGTCCTCCAGACTGGTGTAGTTGCCGGTGACCCAGGGCTTCCCCGCCTTGCCCACCTCCCGGTTCAGGTCCGCCACCTCCGGATCGTCGGGGAAGCGGGCGTGCAGGGCGCTCCCCGCCCGGTCCGCTGCGGCGCGATCCCCATTCCACAGGTCCACGTAGGCGAGCCCCAGCACGGCGTCGCGCGCCTCGGGGTCCACGGCCAGCGCCTTCCCGTACTCCCGGCGTGCGCTCACGAGGTCCCCGGACCAGGCGTGCGTCTGCGCCGTCCCCACCAGGGCCTCGACGTCCTTCGGGTTCTTCTGCAGGAGGACGTTGTACTCGTGCCGGGCCTCGGCCTGATGCCCGCCCCAGGAGAGGCTGCGCGCCAGGCCGAGGCGTGCCTCGCGATCCTGGAAGCGGCGGGTGAGCATGGCCCGGAACGCCTCCGCGGCCTCCGCGTTCTTCCCGGACCAGGACAGCACCTTGGCGCGCTCCAGCGAGGCCTGGGGATGGCCCGGCTCCAGGCGCAGGACGTGGTCGTAGCGCTGAATGGCCTCCGCGTACTTCTTGTCCCAGGAGAGGAGCATCCCCGAGTGCACCAGCGCGGGGATGGTGTCCGGTGCGTCTCGCAGGACCTCGTCGTAGAGCGCGAGCGCCCGCGCCTGGTCGCCGGCCTCGAACGCCGCCTCGGCTTCCGCCAGGTCCGCGGCTCGTGCAGGAATGGAGAGAACGAGGACCAGCAGCAGACCTCGCCACCTCATGGCAGGGCCTCCAGCGACCGCATGACGGTGCGCAGCGCGGACAGGCCGGCCTTGGGCTCGAGCCGGTAGCGCGGCTCCTCCCAGCCGGGCCAGGTGAAGGTGATGGACCCGAGCGGTCCCTCGGGCGTGAAGCCGTAGAGCCGGAACCCATCCGTGACCACGGTGCCCAGCTCGTCGCCGCGCGGGCCCACCTGGTGGAGGACGCGGCGCGAGGAGGGATCGGAGACGTTGATCAGATTCCAGGGGATCCTGATCTCGATCACGCCCTCCCCGATCGCGTAATCCACCCCCTCCTTCAGTGCTCCGCGCTCGACGATCTCCGCGGGGAAGCGGCGTCCATCGCGCCCGAAACGCGCGCGATTCGACTCGAAGAGGAGGGGGACGAACTTGCCGCTCGGCTCGACCGGCGAGGCGAGATCCCCGCCGTCGAGACGCGCGTAGGGCTCGTAGGGCTCCGTGACGGTGATGCGGCTCTGCCCGGGACGCACCAGGTCCACGAGGAACTCGACGCCCGTCTCCACGTCCTCCGGGAGCTTCCGTTCCCCCCGCTCGGGCGCGTAGGTATCGAGGGCGAGGCGGAAGCGCCCGTGCCAGGGTGTGGTGGCCTTGACCCAGAGGTAGGCCTCGTCGGCGGCCGCCTGCAGTGGGGCGGCGTCCTCGGGCCAGTCGTCGCTCCGCCCGTCGAGCGTGCGCTGCAGCGAGGCAGGACGCGCCGCCATGAGTCCGTAGTTCTGCTCCGGGCTCTCCACGTTGAGCCAGAAGCGCCGACGCTCCGCCGGCACCTCGAGCCGGGTGACCGACCACGTCCCCTTCCACCACTCGTCGAGCCAGGAGAAGACGATGCCGCCGGCGTACCGGGCGTCGCGGATCTGGCGCAGGAGGTCGCCCTCCAGCCGGCCCTGCTCGGTCTCGGGAATCCCGCCGTGGTGCAAGCCCTCGGGCTGGAGGTGGGCGATGCCGCGGCTGGTGGAGAGGCCGAACTCCGCGACGAGAATGGCCTGCTTGCCGTGATGCGCCTTCAGCGCGCGGAGGTAAGCCGCATAGCGGCCCTCCTTGGCCGCGCCGTAGCCCGGGTCGAGGTTCAAGAAGTCCGGGTAGTTCGGGTAGATGTGGTACGAGGCGAAGAAACCCGCCTTCATCTCCGCCGTGGGCGCGATGCGCGCGGCGTCGATCTCCACGGCATCGTTGTCCCAGGGGTCCGCGATCGGCGCCAGCGCGGGCTGCCCCAGCTTTCGCCGCCAGCGGTCCTCCTCGTCCCGGCTGCTCTCGGTGGGATGGCGGAGCGGGTCGAGGGTGGGCCAGTTCGCGAAGGTGACCGGGTGCAGCACGGCATAGCGCTCGGCCTCGTATCCGGCCGCGAAATCGCAGCGGGCGGCCACCCAGCGCTCCATGGCGTTCCCCGACCGCACGCGCAGCCAGCGCCCCTTCCAGTCGCGGCGGCCCGGGTGCATCTTCAGGAAGTCCCGCACCGCGAACGGCTCCCACTCCCGTCCGATCACGAGGGCGAGGACAGATCCCGACGCGTCCGTGTCATAGGTGCCGGAAGCGTGGCCCGGCCTTGGGGCCAGCGTGATCTTGCCGTGCACGGCGTCGATCACCCGAGCGATCTCGGCCTCGAACTCTGCGATCGCGGCGCCATCGCCGAAGTCATGCCGCGGCGGCAGCTCGGTCCACACTCCCTGAACGAGCCACAGGCGGGGCTTACCCGACGCGTTGTGCGCCGCCAGGGTCCGGTAGAACACGGGCGGCAGCAGGGTGTACGCGCGCACCGTGTTCAAGCCGAGATCGGCCATGGCGTCGAACCACGAGGCGTAGAGCGCGGGATTTTGCGGGAACTCGGTCGGCCAGCGGCCGGGGAGCGCCAGGCCGAGGTTGACGCCCTTCACGAACAGCGGATCCCAGCCCTCGGCGCCTCGGATTTCGAGGTAGTCACGGCCGGCGCGCACCGGAACGCGCGGACTGAACTCCTCCGCCCGCACCCCCCCTGCCGAGAGAGCGACGGTCGCGAGGATGCATAGGCGCACCCCACCCCTCCCCATAGCGGCCAGCGCGACTATCTCACGCCTGTTGGCCCTGCAGCCACGCCCTTTTTCCATGGCATCGGGGGTCTGACGCGCGAGGGGTTTGGCGATTGGCACCGGTTGCAGGAGAGGTAACGGGTGCAAACGTCCACATCATTGTGTCTTTTCTGCTATATTCCACCCGTTCAGCCACCCGGAACAGGTGTCCAATGGGCGGGGTGCAAGGGATCGAGGTGGTCGAAATCACCGGTGCCGAGCGTGAGCGGCTCCTTGCGCTCGAGGAGGATACCTTCGCCGATCTGAAGGCCGTCGAGGTGACTCCCAAGAAGCTGACGAACGTGATCTCTGCGTTCGCAAACACCGCCGGCGGCGACCTCTACATCGGCATCGGCGAAATGGACTTCATGGGCACCAAGATCCGCCGCTGGAAGGGTTTCCGCGATCAGGAGTCTGCGAACGGACATCTTCAGTGCTTGGAGGAGCTCTTCCCCCTGGGGGCCGAGTACTCGTACGAGTTCTTGCGCGCGCCCGGGTCCCCTGGGCTCGTGTTGCACGTCACCGTTCAGCGAACACCCCAAATCGCCAGGACGCTGGACAAAAAGGTCTACGTCAGACGCGGGGCACAAAATCTCGAGGTGAGGAGTGAAGAGGCGCTCGCACGGCTGAGACTGGACAAAGGGATCGAGAGCTTCGAGACGCAGACCGTCGACGTCGACTTGGACATCGTTGCCGAGTCGGACACGTTGCAGGAGTTCGTCAAGCTCGTCGTTCCAACCATGACGCCAACGAAGTTCCTGAAGAAGCAGCGACTGATCAAGAACGGCAAGCCCGTCGTCGCGGCAGTCCTCCTGTTCGCGGATGAGCCCCAGGCCGTGCTGCCCAAGCGATCCGGCGTGAAGCTCTATCGTTACAAGACGAGCGGAACGGGGTCGAGAGAAACCCTGGTGAACACGCCGAGGCCGATTGAAGGGCCCGTTTACAGTCTCATCAAAGCCGCCGTCCGCGAAACGGCCGCCATCCTCGAGGGAATCCAGAAGCTCGGACCTTCTGGGCTGGAGTTCGTCAAGTATCCGGCGGAGACACTGCACGAGATCGTTACGAACGCCATTCTTCATCGCGACTACAGCATCGCTGCCGACGTCCAGATCCGTGTGTTCGACAATCGCGTCGAGGTTGAAAGCCCCGGATTGTTGCCTGGACACGTGACGATCCAGAACATCCTCGACGAGCAGTTTGCCAGGAACGGGATCCTCGTTCGGCTGATCAACAAGTTCCCCGAACCGCCGAACAAGGATGTCGGCGAGGGACTCAATACGGCCTTCAAAGCGATGCAGAAGTTGCGGCTGAAGCCACCCGGGATTGAAGAGACGGAGAGTTCAGTGCTCGTGCAAATCCGACACGAGCCTCTGGCATCGCCCGAGGAGTCCGTGATGGACTACCTGCAGAATCATGAGGTGATCACGAATCGGATCGCTCGTGAGCTGACAGGCATCACTTCGGAGAACAGCATGAAGGAGGTCTTCTATCGGCTGAACAAGTCGGGCCTCATCGAGCGTGTGCCCGGAAAGACTGGGGCGGCGGCGGCCTGGCAGAAGACACCAAAGAAGGCGCCTGCGCCGGCCGAGTGACTCCCATGCCATTGCACCTGCACAACCCACAAGGTTGACAGGGAGGCGGCACGATCGCATCGTCTCCGCGCCTCCTCGGAGCGACCGTGTGCTCTCCGAGGCTGTTCTCCCCTGGATCGCGCTCACCTTGCTCCCTGGTTTGGGCCCGGTGCTGCAGCGTCGTCTCCTCGAGCAGTTCGGGGACGCGGAAGCGATCGCCTTCCGCCTGTCGTCGGCAGCGCTCGCCTCCGTCCACGGTATCGGACGGACGACGGCGGAAGCATTGATCGCCGCACGCGAGGTGGTGCGCCGCGCTGCAGCCGATGAGCTCCGCAACTGTTCGCGCCTGGGGATCGACATCTGGACGATGAGGGATCCCTGCTGGCCCGCGGCGCTGGAGACGTTGAACGACCCTCCCATCCTCCTCTATGCGAAGGGGACGCTGCCCGAGGCGACCGTGCGCATGGCGGTGGTGGGCTCGAGGCGCGCCACCCCCTACGGGAAACGGGTCGCCGCCGGCCTGGGCGCCGGCCTGGCGCAGCGCGGGATCGAGGTGGTGTCGGGTGGGGCGCGAGGGATCGACACTGCCGCCCACGTCGGGGCGGTGGAGGCAGGAGGACGCAGTGTCGCCGTGCTGGGGTCGGGCCTGGCGCGTCCCTATCCAACGGAGAACGCGGCGCTCTTCGCACGGATGGCCGGATCCGGCGCGCTGCTCAGCGAGTTCCCGCTCGAGGCGGGGCCCATGCCCGAGCACTTCCCGCGGAGGAACCGCCTCATCAGCGGCCTCTCCGCGGCGGTGATCGTGGTCGAGGCGACCGCCAGGTCCGGGTCGCTCCTGACGGCGGCGCATGCGCTCGATCAGGGGAGGGACGTCCTGGCCGTCCCCGGCCCGGTCTCTTCGCCCCAATCGGAGGGGTGCCACCGTCTCATCCAGCAGGGGGCCCGCCTGGTGCAGGGGGTGGAGGACGTCCTGGCGGAGCTGGGTCCGATGTACGCCGGAGCTGTCCAGGCGGGCCCCGCGCCGCAGTCCCCAGAGGCGGGGGGTGACCTGAGCGACGACGAAAAGGAAGTCCTTTCTTTGCTTGAAGATCCGGAGCCAGTGCACCTGGACGCCCTGGCCGATGCGGCCTCCTTCGGGGTGGCCCGGCTCCAGGCCGCCCTGTTCGGCCTGGAGGCCCGAGGGGCTGTTGACCCCCTCCCGGGGCGGTACTATGTTGCCGCCCCCCGAAAGGAGACGTGACCCCCGTGGCACGAGCGCTCGTGATCGTGGAGTCGCCTGCCAAGGCGAAGACCATCAACAAGTTCCTGGGGTCCAACTTCACCGTCAAGGCCTCGATGGGACACGTGCGCGACCTCCCCAAGAAGACCCTGGGGGTGGACGAGAAGACCTTCTCTCCCACCTACGAGCCGCTCCCGGAGAAGAAGAAGACCCTCTCCGAGCTGAAGAAGGCCGCCAAGGGGGCCTCCGCCGTCTACCTGGCCCCCGACCCCGACCGCGAGGGGGAGGCCATCTCCTGGCACCTCGCGGAGGAGCTGCGAGGAGAGACGGACGCCCCGTTCCACCGCGTCCTCTTCAACGAGATCACCAAGCGCGCCATCGTCGATGCCTTCGAGCACCCGCTCGAGATCGACGCCAACAAGGTGGACGCGCAGCAGGCACGCCGGATCCTGGACCGGCTCGTCGGCTACAAGATCAGCCCGCTCCTGTGGGACAAGGTCCGGCGGGGCCTCTCCGCCGGGCGCGTGCAGAGCGTGGCGCTGCGCATCCTCTGCGACCGAGAGCGCGAGATCGCCGCCTTCGTTCCCCGTGAGCTGTGGAGCCTGACGGCCCAGCTCGACGCGGCCGAGCCGCCCCCCTTCGTGGCGCGCCTGGTCCTGAAGGAGGGACGCAAGATCGAGCTGGTCTCCAAGGACGAGGTGACGGATGCGCTCGCCTCCCTTGGCTGGAAGATCACGGCCGCGCATCCCGTCGAGGGCGGGCACCCGGACGCCATCACCGTGGAGGTCGCACCCGCGAACGGCACGGTGCCCTTCCGCGTCGTCAAGGTCGAGTCCAAGGAGAAGAAGAAGACTCCACCGCCCCCCTTCATCACGTCGAAACTCCAGCAGGACGCCGCCCGCGCCCTGGGGTACCCGGTGGCGAAGACGATGCGCCTGGCGCAGGGGCTGTACGAGGGACGCGAGCTCGGCGAGGCGGGTGCCGTCGGTCTCATCACCTACATGCGCACGGACTCCACGCGGGTGTCCGACGAGGCGCTGGCCGCGGTGCGCGAGTACATCGGCACGGTCTACGGGGAGGCGGCGCTCCCCGAGAAGCCCCGCTTCTATCGGGCGGGGAAGCAGGCGCAGGGCGCGCACGAGGCGATCCGGCCCACCTCGCTCGAGTACACCCCCGACGCGGTGAAGAATTTCCTGGGGCGCGACGAGCTCCGCCTCTACACCCTGATCTGGAACCGCTTCGTGGCCTCGCAGATGGAGGTCGCGGTCTTCGACACCACCCGCGCCGACATCGAGGCCGGTCCCCTGACCTTCCGGGCCACCGGGCAGGTGCTCAAGTCCCCGGGCTGGCTCGCCGTCTACCACGAGGGGAAGGACGAGGACGCCTCCCAGGGTGAGCCGGACGCCCCCCTGGACGTGGATTCCGAGGAGGCGGAGGACGCCGAGGACCGCCGTCTGCCCATCCTGCGCGAGGGGCAGGAGCTGGGGCTGCGGGCGCTCCTCCCTCGCCAGCGGTTCACCCAGCCGCCGCCCCGCTACTCCGAGGCGGCCCTGGTGAAGAAGCTCGAGGAGGACGGCATCGGCCGGCCCTCCACCTACGCGCAGATCCTGGCCACCATCCAGGACCGGAACTACGCGGAGAAGGAGAAGGGCCGCTTCCAGCCCACCGCCCTGGGCATGCTGGTCAACGACCTCATGGTCGCCTCCTTCCCCGAGATCGTGGACCTCGGCTACACGGCACGCATGGAGGAGGAGCTGGACCAGATCGAGGCCGGCGAGCTGAACTGGATCGATGCCCTGCGGGAGTTCCAGAAGAAGTTCGAGGAGGACCTGGCCAAGGCCAAGGTGGAGATGCGGGACGTCAAGCGGGAGGCGATCCCCACCGACCTCGTCTGCGACAAGTGTGGCAAGCCCATGGTCCTGAAGTGGGGCCGCTTCGGGCAGTTCCTGGCCTGCTCCGGCTATCCCGACTGCAAGAACACCCGCGAGGTGGGGGAGGTCGCGGGCACGGAGGCGCCTGCCACCGGCAGCGACCGCGCGACCATGCCCGCCGCGGCCAAGGCCGCCAAGACCGCCAAGGTCTCCGCGACTCCCGATCCCATCGAGGCGGAGGCCGAGCCCTGCGAGAAGTGCGGCCGGCCCATGGTGCTGAAGCGGGGCCGGTTCGGACCGTTCCTCGCC
>DASUFT010000142.1:0-74437 GCA_036274395.1 Candidatus Polarisedimenticolaceae bacterium
AGACGGAGTCCATCTTCGCCGCCCGCTACCGCCAGGGGATGGCGAAGAACGACTACTGGGAGGTGATGCTCGACGACAGCATGCTGCTGCTGGCGCGCCTCCCTCTGCTGGCGGCCTACATCTATCGCCGGAGCTTCAAGAACGGGAAGCACATCGCTCCCGGGGACCGCTCCCTGGACTGGGCGGCCAACTTCGGGCACATGCTGGGGAACGACCAGAGCGAGTTCCACGACATGCTGCGCCTGTACCTGGCCATCCTCGCCGATCACGAGGGGGGGAACGTCAGCGCCCACGCCACGCACCTGGTGGGGTCCGCGCTCTCCGATCCCTACTACGCGCTCTCCGCGGGGATGAACGGCCTGGCCGGCCCCCTGCACGGCCTGGCCAACCAGGAGGTCATGCGCTGGATCTTCGGGGTGAAGGAGAAGCTGGGGGGCGTTCCCACCAAGGAGCAGCTCACCGCCTTCCTCTGGGACACCCTGAACAAGGGGCAGGTCATCCCCGGCTACGGCCACGGCGTGCTGCGGGTGACGGACCCCCGGTACATTGCCCAGCAGCGCTTCGCGGAAGCCCATCTTCCCGACGACGAGAACTTCCGCATCGTGCGCATGATCTTCGACGTGGCCCCCAAGGTGCTCATGGAGCACGGGAAGGCCAAGGACCCCTGGCCCAACGTGGACGCCCAGACCGGCTGCCTCTTCGTGCACTACGGCCTGGTGGAGTACGACTTCTACACCGTGGTGTTCGGCGTCTCCCGGGCGCTGGGGGTGCTGGCCTCGCTGGTGTGGGACCGCGCCCTCGGTCTTCCCATCGAGCGGCCCAAGAGCGTGACCACGGAGTGGGTGCGGAAGTTCACGGAGAGCTAAGGACTCCGCCCAGATCCCCATGCTCGAGGCGGCCTTGGCGGCGCGAAGGGCAGCTGCGGACCCCTCCCAAGGTTGAACGCGTTCACGGACAGCTCGCGGTCTCCCGCGGGGCGCAGGCGTCCGCCGAGGGCAGGCGCGCCATCCCCGTGGAGGCCGCGCCCAGCGCGCCCTCCGCACCGGAGACCGTGGCCGCGATCACGTAGTACCGGTTCCCCGCACCGGGCACGAACGTCTCCGTGAGGTCCGTCCCCGCGGCGCAGGTCACCGGCTCCAGGTCGGACATGCCGGCGCGGAGGGCGGAGAGCGTTCCCTCGTAGACGGCGTAGCCGGACGCCTGTCCCGTGCAGGAGCCGTCCCAGGTCAGCGTCAGCGACCCTGCGGAGAAGGCGACCTTCATCGAGTCCGGCACCACGCCCGCCGACGGGGGAGGGCCGATCGTGAAGGACGCGTCCGAGGCGTCCTGGCTGCAGGCGGCGGGATAGGGTGCAGGGGTGGGCACCACCCGGTTGTACCGGCGCACCCGCACGCGGCGGCCCCATCCCTGGGAGTCCGGCACCACCCACAGGTACGTCCCGTCGTCCGGCTCCCCGGCCGCGACCGTGCTCCAGCTGTTGCCGCTGTCCGCCGACCATTCCACGGTGACCGTGCCCGCATCGGGGCCGGCCTCCGCGGGAGACGTCCAGGTCACGGCGTGCACGGTCCCGGCAGCCCAGGTCTCGCCACCGTTGGGCGACGTCAGGGTGAGGGCCCGAGGGTAGTGGCAGTGGGCGGCGTCCTTGTCGTCGTTCCCCAGGCGGGGGCCGCGGTTGCCGTAGGCGTAGGCGGCCATGGTGGCGTCGGCGACCGCGGAGTGGCCGAATCCGAGGCCGTGCCCCAGCTCGTGTGTCGCCACCTCGGCCAGGTTGTCCGCGATCCCCAGGAAGCAGGAGAAGTTCGTGTTGAAGATCACGTAGAGGCGCAGCGCGGGGTAGAAGCTCACCCCGTTCACCGTGGAGGTGAGCGAGCCCGAGCGCCAGTAGCCGCCGATGGCGAGGGTGCCGCTGCAGCCGGAAGGGGGGGTGATGTCGTCGTAGGGGTCGTTGAAGAGCACGATGTTCCGCGGCGGCATGGCGTCGGCCGGGCCGGAGGCCTGGGTGGCGGTGAAGGTGTCCGCCGTGTTTCCCAGCACCACGCTCAGGCGCGACTCCGGCGCCTCCGTCCAGGCGGCGGCCGCGCGCCGGATCTGCTCCACGGCGAGCGCATCGTTCCCCAGCGGATTGCCGCCGGGCTGCACGTTCACGATCACCGAGGCCCCGGCGTCGATCTCCGCCCAGCGGGTGGGAGCCGCCGGGGCCAGGGGGACGAAGCTCGGCTGCACGCTTCCTGACGCCGGACGCGCGGCGAGCAGGGCGCCTCCCGTCGACGGGGAGGTGATCGCGGTCGCCTTCACGCCCACGTCGTCCCAGAGGAGGCGGTCCATCTCGGCAGGTGCGGCGCGAAACGGGCGCGCCACGGGATGCGCCGGGGCCGCCACCAGGTGACGGAGGGTGGAGAGCGAGGCCGTCTCCTTCTCGCCGGCGGGACGGAAGAGGATCGTGCCCTGCCCGGAAAGGTCGCGGACGAGCTGGGTGGGGTCGGTCGCGTCGGCCGTGTACTTCCCGAAGAACTGCGCGCACGTGCGCAGGGCGCCGTCGCGGGCGGGCTCCAGGAACACCAGCACCTGCTCGCCTGGGGTGTAGACGGGCACGGCGTCCACCTCGTGCGCGACGTCGCCGAACCGGCCGCCGGCCTCGCGCAGGACGATCTGCGAAGCGGACAGCGTGCCGCGCAGCACCTCCTGCACGTCCAGCGTCACGTAGGTGCGCAGGGTGCCGCGCTCCGGGTCGAACCCGGAGGCGCGGCGCACGACCTCGCCGCGCACCACCAGGGGAGCGGTGGCGGCCAGGTCCTCGGGAGGGACGTATACCGAGAGCGCCGCCCGTGCCGGTGCGGCCAGGAACAGGAGCAGGAGCATCGCCGTGACCCGCATGGGGCGAATCTAGCGGGCGGGCAGGGCCCGCGGCGAGATCGAAGTTCGTCAGGAACGGGGGGGCGAGGCCGCGTCCGTTACGGATTCGGAAAGGTCCTTCACCAGGCCGGCGAAACGCTTCTCGATGCGAAAACCGTAAGCGTAGAAGTACTCGGGCCGGAAGAACCCAGTGGTCACGTGACGCACGCCCGCGGAGCGCAGGCGGTTCAGGAACTCGTGCATGAGGCCGTCCGCCACTCCTTTCTTCCGGTAGCGCTCGGCCACCACGATCTTCTCCAGGTGCGCGGCGCGTCCGGCCTCCTCCACCTCGTAGAAGATGCCGCCGATCAGCAGGCCGCGCTCGTTCAGCGCCACCAGGTACTGGTGCTCGGGGCGGAACCTCACGTCGAGGCGCGCGTAGAGGAACAGGCGCAGCAGGCGTCCCACCTCCTTGGGGTTCAGCGCGTGCCGCACCTGGTAGGGCGTGCCGTCGTGATCGTCCAGGGTGACGACCACCTCGCTCTGGTGGCGGCCTCCGGTGACGGTGCGCACGAACCCTGCGGCGTCCTCCGGGCGCAGGTGCGGGTAGGAGAGACGCGCCAGGAAGGCGTCCTCGTCCGGTCCCAGGGTGAGCCCGGCCCGCAGGTCCGCGACCGCGTCCGGGACCTGGTCCACCGGGAGCTCGCCCGAGCGCAGGCGGGCGATCACCCCCTCCAGGCCCGCGGCCAGGGCGGGGGAGACCTGCTGCAGCACGGTCTCCCGGAAGAAGCGCACCCGCGCCTCGGGGTGCCCGGCCAGCAGGCGCTGCAGCCCGTACGTCTCCCAGAGCTCGAGCAGCGTGCGGGCGCGCGCGGAGCGCGTGGGCTCGATGGTCAGCTCCGCCCAGCGGCGGTAGCGCTGGGCGGCGAAGAAGAGCCGGGAGGGGAGGAACCCGCGGCGGTCGATCTTGGCCGCGTAGGGCTCCACGTCGGGCAGGCCGCTCTCCCGCAGGAGCCGCAGCCCCTCCTCCTCGCCCACCGCCTCCAGCACGGCGGAGAAGAGCGTGTCGCGGTCCCCCATGCCGCGCAGCGCCGGCCACGTCTCCTCCACCGGGCGCAGGAACTCCACCTGCAGGCGCGCCAGCATGGGACCGAGGCCGGTGTGGGGCACGCGGGCCAGCGAGACGACGCGGGCACCGGTCTGGTAGTCGTGGGTAGGGACGATGACGTTGGCGGGACCGACGTCGGCCACCTCCCACCGCCGTCCCGTGCGGTTCCAGACGTCCACGTAGGCCGTGAGCGCGCGCATCGACACGAAGGGCCAGAGAAGGCGGAGCCGGTCCGGCCCCTCCGCGCGCCCCTGCCGCCGCAGCGCCCGCTCCAGCGTCTCCCCGGGCAGCAGCTCTTCGCTCCAGAGGTCGGGCCCCTCCCAGTAGCCGCCCACGTCCGCCACCAGGGGCTCACGTTCTCCCGGCTCGCCGCAGAGCACCAGCCAGTGAAGCTCGTCCGCGACCTCTTCCCCGGTCAGCCCCAGGTTGACCGCCACCGCCAGGTCGAAGGCGCCCTGCAGGCGCGTCTGCAGGGTGAGGCGGTAGACGGCGGCGGAGCCGCGCTCGCCGAGCGGTCGCACCCAGACGCCGGCGGGAGGGACGTCGCTCAGGCGCAGCGTCTGGCCGAAGAAGAGGAAGCACGCCTCGCGCAGGAACGCCGTCTCCTTGACCGCGGCCAGGATGCGCCGGCGGTGATCGGGCGGGACCCCGTCGTCGAAGACGACCACCTCGTCCCAGCGGTACTCGCGCCCGGTGTCGGGATCGACGGCCACGTGGATGGTGGGACCGAGCCAGTGGCGGAACCCCTCCGTCAGGCCGGCCAGGGCGCGGGCGGCCTCGCGCTGGACGGCGGGGCGGCAGCCCGACAGCAGCATGCGCACGAGGAACGCACGCAGGCGACGGTAGCGCGTGGGATGGGCCGCCCCGTACTCCTCGAGGAAGGACAGCAGGGATGCCGCCCGCGCGTCCGCCTCCGACCCATCCTCCTGGCGCGCGCACTCCTCGGCGGCCTCGTTCAGGAAGGCCTGCAGACGCGCATCCGAGAGGTCCTGCTCCACCAGCACGGCGCGGGTGCTCCGGTCCAGCAGCAGCCCCGGCGCGCGCAGGAAGCGCCGGAGCGTGGCGCCGAAGCGGGTCTCGCGCTCGTGGGCCGCCAGCAGCTGGAAGGCGCGGCGCCGCACCTCCGCCGGCGCGTCCTCCGCCAGCCGGCCGAGCACGGCGCGGGCCGCCTCGGCCGGGGAGCCCTCCTCTCCCGCCAGCACCTTCTCCACGAGGCGCAGGGCAGGAAGCGCCGCGGGCACGCCGCCGCCGGCCAGGACCCGTGCGGCGTCGTGGAGCTCCAGCAGTCCGGGAGATTCCTGCTCCAGCGCGGCCCGCACGCGCTCCGCCAGCTCGGGCGGCGGCGGGGGTCCCGCCGCACTCACCCACGTGATCCCCTCGCCTCCGCGGCCGGGCCGAACCCGCGCGCCCGCCTCCAGGGGCACCAGGGCGACCAGCTCCTCGTTCCCCAGCCAGAGGCGCGAGGTGGTGAGCAGCACGCCGAGCGGCACCGGCCCGGGAGGGTGCGCGTACACCGCGCTCCCCACCTGCGTCCGCCCCGGACCGAGGTGCCGCACCGTCAGCCGCCCCGAGGAGGGGAGGAGCAGGCCGTCCTCGCCCACCTGGATGTCCTGGGCGGTGAGGCCGAGCGCCTGGAACAGCCAGTTGGCGAAGGTGAGCTCGGCCTCACCCACCCGGAGCTGCGCGCGCCGGTAGAGGAGGGCGATGCGGTCGGCGAAGGCGCGCTCCACCGCCTTGCGCCGGGGCGTCCCCTTGGCGGTGAGCTCGCCGCGCTCGGGGTCCAGCTCCCGGTCCACGACCGCGAAGTCCACGATGCGCTCGTAAGGGGCGAGGAACTTGTTCACGGAGACGACCAGGGAGCGGAAATAGGCGTGCAGCTCCTCCGGGGACAACGACTTGAAGTCCACGAGCGAGAAGGCGTGGTTGGGCCAGATCAGCGCCGTGTTGTAGTCGCGGTGGTCCCCCACCAGGAAGACGCGGGAGACCGACTCGAAGTCGCGGAAGAGGTTCTCCACGCGCTGGGGTGCGATCGTCTCCCCCTTGATGTTCTTGTAGATCTCCTTCTTCCGGTCCACCAGCCGGAGAAAGCCGTCCTCGTCCTGCTCCATGAGGTCGCCGGTGTGGAACCAGCCGTCGGCGTCGAAGCCCGGGTCCCCGCCGCTGGGCTCGAGGTACCCCTCCATCACGTAGGGCCCGCGCACCAGGAGCTCGCCGTCGGGCTCCACGCGCAGCTCGATCCCGGGGAGGGCGGGCCCGAGCGAGTCGTCGCGGTAGCCGCCGGGAGGGGTCATGGTGATCCCGCCCGTGGCCTCGGTCATGCCGAACCCGGAGAGCAGCTCCACCCCGTTGCGCTGGAAGAAGCGGAACACCTCGGAGTCAAGGTGCCCGGCGGCGGACAGCCCCCAGCGCAGGCTGCCGCTGGTGACGTGGCGCACGGCGCTGCCGATCTCGTCGTCGCTGCCGGTCTCGAGGGGCACCAGGTGGCCCACCGCACCCTGCAGCTCCATCCACTTCTTGGGGACGCTGATGAACACGGTGGGGCGGAAGCGGCGCATCCCCGCCACCACGGCCTCGATGGAGGGGGATTCCAGGAAGCAGTAGACCGAACCCCAGAAGACGCAGCCCAGCAGCTCCAGGAACCGCCCGAACGTGTGGTAGAGCGGGAGATAGCAGAGAAAGACGTCCTGCTCGCCGATCTCGGGGAGGGCGAGCGCGCGCATGAAGCGCTTGCTCACGATGTTCCGATGGCTGAAGCGGATCCCCTTCGGCGTGCCCGTGGTCCCGGACGTGTACATCACCGAGGCCAGGTCGCCGATGCGCGGCGCCAGCGCCCGGCGCTCCACCTCTTCTGTGGAGACGTCCTCGGCGCGCGCGGCCAGGCCGTCCAGGGAGCGCAGCCCGGCACCGGCGGGGAAGCCGGGATCGAGCACGACCACGTGCGCCAGGTCGGGGAGCCCCTCGCGGCGGGTCAGCACCTTGCGCAGCTGCTCGCCCGAGGACACCAGCACCGTGCGGGCGCGGCAGTGTCCGAGCATGAAGCCGACGTCGGCCTCGGTGGCGGTGGCCGGCACCATCACGTTGGGGATCCCCGCCGTCAGGCAGGCGAGGTCGCCGAGGGCGCTCTCGATCCGGTTCTCGGAGAGGATGGCCACGGTGCCCGGCCCCGCGCCGTCGTCCATGGCCAGGAGGCCGCGCGCCAGCACCTCCACCCGGGCCGCGGTCTGCCGCCAGGTGAGCGTGCGGTTCCCGGTGCGGAAGGGGATCTCGAACAGGGGGCGGGCTCCGTACTCGGCGGCGCGCCGCCGGAAGAGCGGTCCCACCGTGTAGTGCGACCGCTCCACGAGGTGGAGGATCCGCCGCGTCCAGCCCGGGAGATCGTCCGCCACCAGGCGCCGCTGCAGGGCGGGGCGCCGCAGCAGATCGAGGAGATCCCAGGCGGCGCGGCGCGCGGCCAGCGGCGGCATCGCCTCACCGGGGAGAAGGTCGGCGTGCAGCCGCTCCGCCAGCTCCGCCACGCGGCGGAGCGGCAGCTCGGCCAGGATCCCGTCCTTGCCGGGATCGGCCAGCAGGGCCGCGGGATCGTCGAGCGTGGGGACCCGGCGCTGCTCCGTCATGCGGAGCCAATCTTAGACGTCAGCCCAGTCTCTTGACGATCTCCGCGAACCGAGGATCGCCGCGCAGGCTCCCCAGGTCGGGGTCGGCCAGGAGGCCCGGCTTGTCCTTGTAGCCGGCGGTGACGGCGCGGTCGAGCAGCTCGAAGGCCCTGCCCGGGTCCCCGGAGAGGGCGTAGGCGCAGGCCGTGTTGTAGAGCAGCGCCGGGTTCTGCGGCGCGAAGGGGAGCACCTTCTCGAAGCTGACCGCGGCCTTCCCGGGCTGCTTCGCGGCCATGTACGCGAGAGCCAGATTGTGCCAGGCCCAGCCGTTGCCGGGGTTCAGCTCCACCGCGCGCTCCAGCTCCGCCACTGCACCGGTGGCGTCCTGCTGGGCGAGGCGGACCTTGCCGAGCTGGTGGTGGGCTTCCCCATCGTCCGGCCTCAAGGCGATGGCCCTGTTCAGGGCCTCCACGGCCGCCGCCGCATTCTTCGCCTCCGCCTCCGTGCGTCCCAGCATGGACCACGCCTCCGCGTTCGAAGGATCGACCGCCGTCACCTTGCGGAGATTCGCGGCCGCCTCCGCCGTCTTCTTCAGCTCGATCTGGGCGCTGGCCATGTACAGGAGGGCGTCCACATCCGTGGGGTCCCGTTCCACGAAGCGCGCGTAGGCGGCCTCCGCCTCGGCCCACTCGCCGGCCATGACGTGCGCGGCGGCGGCGCGGCCCGCGTGCACCGGCCGCTGCGGCGCGGGAGCGGGCTCGAGCTGCGCGCGCAGGAAGGCGACGGTGGCGCGGATGGCGGCTCGGCTCTCCTCGGTCTCGTCGAGGACGTCGAAGGCGTGGTGGCCGTTGGGGACATTGAGAATGGTCCAGGGGGCGTTGGCCTGCACGGCGCGGGCGGCGAGCTGGTCGACCATGGCGTTCATCTGCGGCCGGTCCTTCCCGGCGCGGGCGAGCAGGACGGGGAGGTCGCCGCGCAGCTCGGCGGGATCCCCGTTGCCGTAGTAGAGGACCGCGGCCACCGCGGGCACCGGCCCCGGCTGCATCAGCACGGTGAGCGCGGAGCGCACGTTGGCGGAGCAGGCCCACGCCGCCATCCTCGCGGGGTCGATCCCCAGCTCGCGCCCATGCGCGCGCAGGTAGGCGAAGGCGTCCCCCACGTCGGAGACGTTGTCCTCCTGCCCCCGGGCGTCAAACGTGATCGCCACCATCCCGGAGGCCGCGATCAGGCGCGGCCAGGTGGTGTACTGGCCCCAGTGGCGGAGCTTCCGTTGACCGGGGAAGTCTCCCACGCCGTTGACGAACACCACGGCCGACTTCGGTGCGGCGCCTCCGCCGGGAGGGGCGTAGACGTCCATCTCCAGTGCGCGGTCGGTCACCGTCTTGTAGACCATGGTCTTGACGGCCACCTCGTCCATCCCAGGGACGGTCTCCACCACGCCGAAACCCAGGCGGTCGTGCTCGGGCCGCACCTGGCGCTGGGCCAGCGCGGCGGCCGGGACGAGAAGCGAGAGCAACAGCGCGGTGACGGTCCTGTGCATGGGCGGCCCCTCCGTGGTCGTGGCTACGGCAAGACTGCCGCGGGGGTTCTGTCTCCTGGACATGGAAGAAGCCGGGCGGCCGGATTCCGCAGGGATCAGAGAGAGGATCCGGAGAAGGGCCGCCGCCGCCGGAGAAAGCCGGTTCTCTTCTCCATGGGGAGGGCGAGCAGGCGGCGGATCTGCTCGAGGAGCGCCCGGTCCGACTCCTTCCGGAGTGCGGATTTCTTGCGAGCTCGCGGGCTAGCCTTTTTTTTCACGGAGAGTTTTCCGGAGCACGGGTAGCACGGCTCGGTCCTGCGGACGGTTCGCGGCTTCCTTGCTCCGAATGATGTCCTCGAGAGCGGCCACCTGAATCTCGTGGCCGGCGAAGACTGCGGGATGGGAGCGGCCTTGCAGGGAGCCGAAGTCTCGAACGCCATCGATGCGCGCCATGAAATCCAGCTGCAGGCCGTCCCCGTCCCGGGAGACCCGATACAGCTCGGAAGCTGGATAGTAGGGGCGCAGCACCATCGCCCCCAGGTCATCCGCCAGTGCGCGCAGCTTCAGGAGATTGCGGGCCGTCTTGCGGAACATGAAATCGATATCCAACGTCGTCACCGGGGAGCCCTGGAGTGCGGCCGCGGCGTTGCCGATGAGCACGACGTCGAGGGCATGCTTCGCCAGCAGCCGGGCCACCATCTCCAGGACCGGTTCGGCAGTCACGTGCGCATCATAATCGCTTCTTTGTTACGCTTCGGCCATGAAGGCGGCGGAGGTGCGGGCGATCGCGCGCAGGCTCGTCGACGCCCTGGCGGGGGATCCCAGGGTGCGCCTCGTCTATCTCTTCGGATCGGCGGCCGATCCCGAAGCCGCCGGGGTGCGCGACCTCGACCTCGCCCTTGCGGGAGCGCCTCCCTTTTCCAGGGAGGAGCTCCTGGAGATGGCCGTGCGCCTGGGGACGCAGGCGGGCCTCCCCCTCGATCTGGTGCCTCTGGAGCGCGCCCCCGTCGTCCTCGCGCACGAGATCGCCGACAACGGTCTCTGCCTCCTCGCGCGCCCGCCGGAGGCGGAGACCTCGTTCGTCCTGCGCGCACGGGACGCCTACTGGGATTTCAAGCCGCTGCTGGAGCAGCAGTGGCGGCTGGCCGGCGAGAGGCAGGAGGCGCGGCTCCGTGGTCCTCAAGCCTGAAGCGCTGCGGGCCCGTCTCCTGGAGCTGGAGGAGGCGATCTCGCGCCTGGAGGAGCTGCGAGCGCAGGCGGCCGCGGCGGAAACGGACTTCCGGATCCGCTGGGCGATCGAGCGCGGGCTGCTGCTGGGCTCGCAGATCGTCTTCGACGTGGGAAACCACGTGCTCTCCGCCCACTTCGGCGTGGCGGCGAGGGACTACGAGGACATCCTGGAGCAGCTCGCGCAGGAGAAGGTCCTTCCCGCCCCCGTGCGCGAGAGCCTGCGCGGCCTGGGCGGGTTCCGCAATCTGCTCGCGCACGATTACCTCCGCCTGGACCCGGCCGAGGTGCGGCGGCACCTGGAGCAGGCGCCCACCCGCTTTTCCGCCTTCGCGCTGGCGGTCCGGCGCTGGCTCGAGACCCTCCAGGAGCTTCCATGACCGCCCCCCGCGTCAGCGTCGTCCCCGTGGGCAAGACGGACCCCGCCGAGATCGAGGCCGCGCTGGTGCGCGTGGCCAAAGCGCTGGGCGGACCGGTGGAGCTGCGCGAGACCGTGCCTCTCCCCAAGGCCACCGAGAACGTGGAGCGCGGGCAGCACGACGCCCGCCAGCTGCTGGTCCACCTGCGCGGCAAGCTTCCCACCCTGCGGGCGGTGAAGGTGATCGGCGGGACGGCCCCCACGGCCGCCGGGGCGCCCGTGACGCTGGCGCAGCCGGACGCGGCGGTGTTCGTCACGGACGTCGATCTCTTCGCGCCCCAGACGGAGGCGGTGCTGGCGGACGCGGCGGCGCCCCTGAAGAGCGCGCTCGTGTCCGTGCGCCGGCTGCGCGAGTCGTTCTACCGCAGGAAGGCCGATCCCCAGCTCCAGCGGGCACGCCTGGCCAAGGAGATCCTGCGCGGCATCGGACGAGCACGGGGTCTCCCCGAGTGCAACGACCCGAGCTGCGCCCTCAGCCCCACCCAGACGCTGCACGACGTGGACCGCAAGGCGGAGCGCCTCTGCGCCTCTTGCCTGCGCCGGCTGACGACGGGCGTCGTCCGCGTGTAGACTCCGGCGCGGATGACCTGGAACCGGGCGGCCGACGTCATCGTCGTGATCCTGGGAGGCGGCCGGGGAGCCCGCCTGGAGCCGCTCACCCGCCTCCGCAGCAAGCCCGCCGTCCCCATCGCCGGCAAGTACCGCCTGATCGACGTCCCCATCAGCAACGCCATCCACTCCGGCATGGAGCGGATGTTCGTGCTCACCCAGTACAACTCGGTCTCCCTGCACCGTCACATCGTCCGCACCTACAAGTTCGACCTCTTCTCGCGCGGGTTCGTGCAGCTCCTGGCGGCGCAGCAGACGGCGGCCTCCATGGGGTGGTTCCAGGGCACGGCGGACGCCGTGCGCCAGAACCTGGAGATCATCGAGGAGACGCGCGGGGACCTCGTCCTCATCCTGGCCGGCGACCACATGTACCGCATGGACTACCGGCAGCTCCTGCAGCAGCACCTGGAGCAGGCGGCGGACGTGACGATCTCGGTCCTTCCTTGCTCACCCGAGGAGATCGCCGGCTTCGGGGCCGTGCGCGTGGACGGCGACGGCCGCATCGTCGAGTTCCGGGAGAAACCCGCGGACGCCGAGGCGCGGGACGGGATGCAGGTGACCTCCGTCCTGGCCGACCGGTGGCGGATGACGGCGGACCGGCCGTATCTCGCCTCCATGGGCGTCTACATGTTCCGCAAGAGCGTGCTGGTGGAGGCGCTGGCCGGGCAGGAGACCGACTTCGGCCATCACGTCATCCCCGCCTGCGTGCGGGACGGCCGGAACGTCCGGGCTTTTCTCTTCGACGGCTACTGGCGCGACATCGGCACCATGCGCGCCTTCTACGACGCCCACATGGACCTGGTGCGGCCCAGCCCTCCCTTCAACTTCAACGACCCGGAGTGGCCGTTCTACACGCATCCGCGCTACCTGCCGGGCTCGCGATTGAACGGCGTGCGGGTGATCCGCTCCATCCTCGCGGAGGGCGCCACCATCGTGGACTCGATGATCGAGGACTCGATCATCGGCGTGCGCACGACGATGCGGCAGGCCACGGTGCGGCGCTCGCTGATCATGGGCGCCGACCCCTACACGCCCGACCCCCCGGTGGGGGCACCCCCGCTGGGGATCGGGGAGGGGACGCTGATCCAGGACGCCATCGTGGACAAGAACGCCCGCATCGGCCGGAACGTGCGCATCCTCAACAAGGGGGGGGTGACGGAGGCGGACGGGCCCGGCTGGATGATCCGGGACGGGATCCCCTGCGTGCTCAAGAACGCGGTGATCGCCGACGACACGACGATCTAGCCTCCATCGGGTGCACCTCCTCCTGCACCTCTTGGCGGGAGCGGCGCTCGTCCTGCTCGCGATCACCGCCGATCCCATCCTGGGGCAAGCGTCCCGTTTCGGCGCTCTGCAGGCCACCGCGCTGGGCACGGGAGTGGTCCTGGCGGGGGCCGGCCTCCTCGACCGGGGACGGTTCTCCCGCTTCACGGCGGACGCCTGCCTGGTCGTTCTCGCCGTGCTCGGCGCTCTGGCCCTTGCCGAGGTCACCTTCCGGGCGGCGGGGTTCGACTTCAATGCCGGGCGCACCCGCGCCATGCGCGCGGTCCCTCCCTTCTACCGGCAGCCGACCGTTCCGCTCGGCGAGGGGTTCTTCCGCCGACCGGGACCCGAGCGCTGGAGGGGCCCGGTCCTCTTCACGCGCCTGAGGCAGCTCGGCGTTCATCCCAACCCGTATGGAGGAGAGCCCTCCATCGACGTCGTCTACGACCGGCAGGGCTTCCGGAACGAGGAATCCCTCACGGACTGGGAGATCGCCGTGGCGGGGGACTCGTTCACCGAGATGGGGTACTTGCCGCAGCGGCAGCTGTTCACGTCCTTGCTCGCGACGGCCCTGCGCACACGGGTGAAGAACCTGGGTGCGAGCTACACCGGCCCCCTCACCCAGCTCGCCTACCTGCGCGTCTACGGGCTGGCGCCTGGGACGCGGACGTTCGTGGTGGTGTTCTTCGAGGGGAACGACCTGAAGAACCTGGCCGCCGAGCAAGCTGCGCTGGCGCGAGTGAAGGCCAGCGGCCGGCGCGACCTGCGGGAGATCCCGCCCCAGCCCTCGCCGGTGCGTGCCCTGGCCACGGCCCTCGCCCGCGCCCGGCCGGGTCTGGAGCTCCCGCCTTCCAGGCTGAACTACGTGCAAGCCCATTTCCGGTCCTCCCGCGGCCACGTGCCGGTCACGCTGGTGTACACACCGCCGGGCCGCGCCGAGGTGACGGACGAGACCAGGGAGGCCATGGAGGGGTTCCTCCGGGATTACGCGGCGCTGGCGGTGCAGCGGGGCGCCGCCGCGTGGCTCGCCTACATGCCCTGCAAGGAGCGGGTGCTCCACCCCTGGCTCGAGTTCGCGCCGAGCACCCCGGCGGCGCTCCGGAGCTGGCGCCCGACGGACCTCCCCGAGCTGGTGCGGGAGATGAGCGCGCGGCACGGTGTGACCTTCCTCGACCTCACCCCCGCGCTGGCGGAGGAGACCGGCCACACGGGTGAGCTGCTCTACAACGGGGTCTACGACTCTCACCTGAACGCCCGCGGGTCAGGCGTGGTGGCCGACGCCCTGGCAGCGCATCTCCGGCCCCGGCGACGGAAGCCCCGCCACCTTCACTCCTCTGCTTGCGCCAGCCTCCGCCGGCGCCACTCTCGCGTCACCAGCCCGTGCCCGGGGGAGAGCACGAGCGCCAGGAGGAACAGCCCGCCCGCCGCCGTGGCCATGGAGCCGGCGATGGACGCGTCGAGAGCGCGTGCCAGGGCATAGCCGAGAAGCGTGGAGAGCACGCCGCACGCGGCGGCCAGCCCCACCATCGTGGAGAGGCGGTCCGTGAGGAGGAACGCGGTGGCCGGCGGGACCACCAGGAGCGCCACCACCAGGATCGCGCCCACCGATTCGAAGGCGCCCACCACCGTCATGGAGACCGCCGTCATGAGCAGGTAGTGCAGGAGGACGGGAGAGAAGCCCAGGGCCGCGGCCAGCTCGGCGTCGAAGGTGGAGAGCTTCAGCTCCTTCCAGAGGATGCCCACGAAGGCCAGGTCCAGGAGGAGGAGGGCGCCGTTGATCCAGAGGGCACGCGGCCCCAGGGAGACACCGCTCACGACCCACAGGTCCCAGGGGGCGTAGGCGATCTCGCCGTAGAGGACGCAGTCCAGGTCGAGGTCCACCTGGGCGGTGTAGCGGCTGATGAGGAGCACCCCCAGGGAGAAGAGGGCCGGGAAGACCACCCCGATGGAGGCGTCGCCGGCCAGGCGGCGGGTCCGGGTCAGCACCTCCACCGCGAACACCGTGAGCAGGCCCAGGGCCCCTGCCCCCAGCAGCATGGGGAGGGGCGCGCGGCTCCCCGTCAGGAGGAAGGCCACCACGATCCCCGGCAGCACGGCGTGGCTGATGGCGTCGCCGAGGAGCGCCATCCGGCGCAGCACGAGGAAGCATCCCAGGATCGCGCAGCTCGCCGCCACCACCGAGCCCACGAGAAGGATGGCCAGCGTGGGATTCACGCCGTGCCCCGGCGCGGGATCGGCCGCCCGTGGGGATCGCTGGCGGGATGTCCCAGCAGCCGGTCCAGCTCCTCCAGGTGCTGGTCGGAGAGCGCATGCTCCATCATCTCGGCGTCCCGGTGGAGATGATCGGGGGGAAGGCGCAGGCGCTCCGCCAGGTACACCTCCCAGAGCCGGTGCTTGCGGACCACGCGCTCCGCCTCCTGCCGGCCGGCGTCCGTGAGCCGCAGCCACTCTCCTTGCACGGTCACGAGCCCCCGCCGGGCCAAGGGCGCGACGGTGCGCTCGATCTCCGCGACACGTGCGCCGCGCAGGCCCATGAGCGCGGGGAAGGTCGCGCCCGGCCGCGCCTCCCCGCCGCGCTCCCGCTCCAGCCAGAGGTCCTTGAGGAGGTTCTCCGAGCGGATGCGGCGGCGAAGGGCGCGCTCCGCGAGAAACGCCCGCACCAGGCCACGGCGGGGGGCGAACAGGAGAGAGACGAGGAGCACTCCGCCGCCCAGGAGCACGATGGCGGGTCCGGTGGGGACCGCCAGGGCGGCGCTGGCGAGAGCGCCGGCGGCGGAGGTGCCGGCACCGAGGAGGGCGGAGAGCACGACCATGAGGCCGAGACGGTCCGTCCACTGCCGGGCGGCCGCGGCGGGCGTGACCAGCGTGGCGATCATCAGCACCACGCCCACCGTCTGCAGCCCCACCACCACGGCCACCACCAGGGCCAGCGTGAGGACGACCTCGAGCAGCCCCACGGGCAGCCCCAGCGCCCCCGCGAAGTCCCGATCGAAGGTGACGAGCTTCAGCTCCTTCCAGAGCAGCGCCACCAGGCCGAGCAGGAGCAAGCCCAGGACGGCCATGCGGGCGAGGTCGCTCCGCATCAGGGCCGCCGCCTGGCCGAAGAGGAAACGGTCGAGACCGCTCTGGTTTCCTCCCGGCAGCTTCTGGATGTGGGTGAGGAGGACGATCCCCAGGCCGAAGGAGACGGACAGCACGATGCCGATGGCCGTGTCCTGCTTGATCCGGGACCAGCGGGTGATGCCGAGGATGGCCAGCGAACCGAGAAGCCCGGAGGCGAGCGCGCCTCCCAGCACCACCAGCGGGTTCTTGCTCTGCGTCCACAGGAAGGCAAGGCACACGCCCGGCAGAGCGGCATGGGCCAGGGCGTCGCCCAAAAGGCTCTGCCGCCGGAGCAGCGCGAATGCGCCCAGCATCCCGCCCACCGCCCCCAGCAGGGTCGACCCCAGGAGCACGTTCTGCGCAGAGTAGGAGAGCACGGGAACGACCCTCAGCGGGTCAGGCCGGGACGCTCCCCCAGGGCGGCCGGACGCTGCTCGAGCAGGGCGCGCGCGGCCTGGGAGAGGAGGGTGAGCCTGCCGCCGTAGGTCTTGTGGAGGTTCTCGGCGGTGAAGGTCTCCGCGATCGGTCCGGCGGCGATCAGGCGCAGGTTGAGGAGGACCACCCAGTCGAAGTACTCGGGAACGGTCTGCAAGTCGTGGTGGACCGCCACCACCGTGCGCCCGGAGTTCCGCAGCTCGCGCAGCAGTCCCACGATCGCCCGCTCCGTGGTGGCGTCCACCCCCGCGAACGGCTCGTCCATGAGATACAGCCGTGCGTCCTGCGCCAGCGCCCGGGCCAGGAACACACGCTGCTGCTGCCCGCCGGAAAGCTGCGAGATCTGGCGGCCGGCCAGCTCGCGGATGCCCACGTGCTGCAGGCATTTCAGCGCCTGTTCCCGCTGGCTCCGGCCGGGCCGCCGCAGCCAGCCCAGCCGGCCGTAGCTCCCCATCGTGACCACGTCCAGGGCGCTCGTGGGGAAGTCCCAATCCACGCTCTCCCGCTGCGGGACGTAGCCGACCCACGATCTACGCGTGCGCGGCAGCTCCCCGAAGATCCGGACCCAGCCGGTCACGGGAGCCACCAGCCCCAGGACGGTCTTGAGCAGCGTGGACTTCCCGGCGCCATTGGGGCCGACCACCGCCACCAGCTTCCCTTCGGGAAGGGTGAGGTCCACGTCCCAGAGCACGGGCTGCGTCCGGTAGGCCACCGTGAGGTCGTGCACCTCGATGGCGGGCGCGCTCATGGCCGCCTCTCCGAGAGCGCGCCGACGATCGTTTCGACGTTCGCGCGCACCATGCCGGCGTACGTGCCCGCGGGGGAGCCTGCCGCTCCCAGGGCGTCGGAGTGGAGCTGCCCCCCGATGACCACGTCGAAGCCGCGGGCGCGCACCGCCGCCTGGACCGCCTCGATGGACTTCCGCGGGACGCTCGATTCCACAAAGATGGCGGGGATGCGCGCGTCCAGGATCGTGTGCACCACCCGGTCCACGTCCGCGAGTCCGGCCTCGGCCAGGGTGGAGATCCCCTGCAGGCCCACCACCCGCATCCCGTAGCGGCGGCCGAAGTAACCGAAGGCATCGTGGGCGGTCACCAGGACGCGTTGCCGCTCGGGGATGGTGGCGATGCGCTCCGTCACCCATCCGTCGAGCGCCACCAGCTCCGCCTCCAGGGCGGTGCGACGCTGCGCGTAGTCGGCGGCGTGCGCGGGATCCAGGCGCGCCAGCTCCCGCTCGACGGGGGCCGCGGTCTTCACCCACAGGGAGACGTCGAACCAGACGTGGGGATCGTACTGGCCCAGGAACTCCGGTGGCTCCCGCAGGGCCTCGCGGGGGAGGTCCTCGGTCACCGCGAGCACCGGGCGGGTGCGCGCGAGCTTCACGAGCACGTCGCCCATCTTCCCTTCCAGGTGCAGGCCGTTGTAGAGGACGAGGTCGGCCTCGGCGAGGGTCCGCACGTCCCCCTCGCTCGCCTTGTAGAGATGCGGATCCACCCCCGGCCCCATCAGCGTCCTGACGCGCGCGTGCTCGCCGCCCAGACGGGCCGCCAGGTCCCCGATCATCCCCGTCGTGGCCACGACGCGCAGGGGGCCGCCGGCGGGAGATGTCCCTGATGGAGACGCACAGGCTCCCAGGAGAAGCAGGAGTCCCCAACACCATTGATTTTTAGGCACCACGAAACTATGGTCTCGCCATGTCTAAAAATCAAGTGCTTCCCGCCGCGTGGCTGCTGATGGCCTTGCCTGCCGCCGCACAGGAGGCGCTGGTCACGGACCGTCCCGACCAGACGGAGTCGGCGGTCGTGGTGCCGAGACATGCCGTGCAGGTCGAGACCGGGGCCATCGTGGAGCGGGACGACGAGGTCGAGGTGCTCGGCCTCCCGGGAACCCTGGTGCGCTACGGGCTCTCTCCGCGGCTCGAGCTGCGCCTGGCCTGGCCGGGCTGGGTCCGCGTGGAGAGCGGCTCCGACGCCGTTGACGGGCTCGCCGACCCGGAGATCGGGATGAAGCTCGCGCTCTCCTCGAAGCGCGAGCTGGCCCTGCTCGCCCACCTGTCGCTGCCGGCCGGGGACGAAGACGTGGGCGCGCCCGACCCCGCACCCGCGGTGCGCTTGAGCGCCGCCCATGACCTCGGGGAGCGGGTCGGCTTCGGCTGGAACCTCGGCGTGGAGACGGGCACGCAGCAGGTGGACGACGGAAGCACGCGTCTGCTCGCGCGCTGGATCTACACCGCCTCCCTGGGGTACGCGCCGAGCGACGCATGGGGAACGTTCGTCGAGGTGTTCGGGGACCTGCCCGCCAGCGACCCGGCACCGGCCGCGCATTCCCTGGATGGAGGCGTCACCTGGCTCCTGCGCTCCAATCTCCAGCTCGACCTGGCGGCCGGCATCGGTCTCACCGACGGCGCGCCCGACCGCTTCGCGACCGCCGGTCTCAGCCTGCGGTTCCCCCGCTGATCCGCTCCACCTCGTCCAGGAGCGCGTCGAGGTCGGGGACCACCGCCTGCCGGGGCGCGAACCGGGCCACCCCGTCCTGCTCCAGGTCGTGGAGCACCCGGGAGAGGCTCTCTGGCCGCGCCCCCACCATGGCCGCCAGGTCCCTCCGGGGCAGGGGAAGGTCGACCACGATGGAGCCCTTCTCGTCCACGGTGGCGCTCCGGTCCTTGAGGACGAGGAGCAGGTGCGCCACCCGCGCGCGCAGCGGCAGGCTCATGGCGCGCACGCGGTCGCGCTCGGCATCCGCCACCTGCCCCGCCATCTTCTTCAGGAACCCGAGCCCCAGGGAGGGGTTGCGCTGGAGCAAGGAGCGCACCACGGCGCGGTCGACGAAGCAGATCCGGCTGTCCGTGAGCGCGACCGCGGTCGAGCTGTAGCCCCGTCCCGAGAAGTAGGCCAGGTACCCGAGGGTGTCGCCCGCGCCGCGCAGGCCCACCACCACCGGGTTCCCGCCGGCGTCGGCCTTCTTCAGGGCCACCGAGCCGTCCTCGATGCAGTGGACTCCCAGGCAGGCGTTCCCTTCGTAGAAGATGACCTGCCCGGGCGCGTAGGTGTTCCCCACCTTGTGCCCGGACAGCACCTTCATCTCGTCGTCCGAGAGGGTGCACCAGTCCGAGCGGTCCCGGTTCTGGCAGGTGAAGCAGCTCACGGAAGGGCGCACGGAGCCCATTCTGGTTGCGGCCTTGATCTGGATCAAGGCCGGGCCTGACGAGGATCACGGGAGCCGCCCTCGCGCGCCCCTACCCTCCTCCGCGTGCGTGATGAAGAGGCGATCCGAGCGCTCCGGACCTACCCGGACGTGCAAGCGGTCCGCATGGAGCGGGGGCAGGTCCTGCAGTACCCCGGCCACTACCCGCTCGGGGTGTGGGTCGTGCTCTCCGGGGGGCTGCGCCTGATCCCGGGCCAGCAGGTCCTGGACGTCGATCTCTGCGTGCTGCCGCCTCTTTGCGACCTCGACCGTCAGGCGGCCCAGGGCGCCGTCGTGGAGCGCGCGGCCGACGCCCTCTTCGTTCCCCACAGCGTGGCCCGCGAGGACGAGGCCGTACGACGCCTGCTGGAGCAGCTGGCGGCGCCGGCCGTGCGAGAGGTGCGATGACCGAGCGGATCGAGAAGTTCACGTACGACGACGCCATCGTACGCATGTTCCTCCTGGCCACCCTGGTCTGGGGTGCGGTGGGGATGCTGGTGGGCCTGCTGGCGGGGCTGCAGCTGGCCAGCCCCGCCTTCAACCTCGGGCCCTTCCTCTCCTTCGGACGCCTGCGGCCGCTCCACACCAACGCGGTGATCTTCGCCTTCGCCGGGAACGCGATCTTCACCGGCGTCTACTACTCCACGCAGCGGCTGCTCAAGACGCGCATGGCCTCGGACCTGCTGGGCCGCCTCCATTTCTGGGGGTGGCAGCTCATCATCGTGTCCGCCGCCGTCACCCTGCCGCTGGGGATCAACGGGTCCAAGGAGTACGCCGAGCTGGAGTGGCCGATCGACCTGGCCATCGCCGTGGTCTGGGTGGTCTTCGCCATCAACTTCTTCTGGACGCTGGCGCGGCGGCGGGAGCGGCACCTCTACGTGGCCATCTGGTTCTACATCGCCACCATCGTCGCCATCACCATGCTCCACGTCTTCAACAACCTGGAGGTGCCGGCGGGCTGGCTGAAGAGCTATCCCATCTACGCCGGGGTGCAGGACGCGTTCATGCAGTGGTGGTACGGGCACAACGCGGTGGCCTTCTTCCTCACCACCCCGTTCCTCGGCCTCATGTACTACTTCCTGCCCAAGGCCGCGAACCGGCCCGTCTTCTCCTACAAGCTGTCCATCCTCCACTTCTGGACGCTGATCTTCATCTACATCTGGGCAGGGCCCCATCACCTGCACTACACCGCCCTTCCCGCCTGGGCCTCCACCCTGGGGATGCTGTTCTCGGTGATGCTCTGGATGCCCTCCTGGGGCGGGATGGTGAACGGGCTCCTCACCCTGCGCGGGGCCTGGGGGAAGGTGTCCGAGGACCCGGTCCTCAAGTTCTTCGTGGTGGCGGTGACCTTCTACGGCATGTCCACCTTCGAGGGGCCGCTGCTGTCCGTGAAGAGCGTGAACGCGCTCTCCCACTACACCGACTGGACCATCGCCCACGTGCACGCGGGGGCCCTGGGCTGGGTCGGCTTCATGACCTTCGGCATGGTGTACTGGCTGCTGCCCCGCCTCTTCCAGGCCGAGCTGTGGTCGAAGAAGGCGGCCGAGCTGCACTTCTGGACGGCCACCGTGGGCATCCTCCTCTACATCGTCCCCATCTACACGGCCGGGCTCACCCAGGGGCTCATGTGGCGCGCCTTCGACGCCGACGGCCGACTCTCCTACCCCGACTTCGTGGAGACGGTGATCCGGCTCATCCCCATGTACTGGGTGCGGGTGGTGGGTGGCTCGCTCTACGTGACGGGCGTCGTGCTGTGCGGGGTGAACTGCTTCCTCACCTGGCGCCGCCGGCCGGCGCGCTACGGGGAGCCGGTGCACGAGGCACCGGCGCTGGCCGAGGGGTACGTGGACCCGGTGGCGCCCCCCTCCTACCTGAAGGCCTCCGGGGCGCACGTGGCCAACATCGCCTACAGGCTGGAGGAGCTGACCGACGCCCGCTGGCACCGCCGCTGGGAGCGCCTGCCCCTGCGCTTCACGGTGTGGACCACGGTGGCGGTGGTGACGGCCTCCCTCTTCGAGATCGTCCCCACGTTCCTGATCCGGTCGAACGTGCCCACCATCGCCTCCGTCCACCCCTACACGCCGCTGGAGGTGCTGGGACGCGACCTCTACATGGCCGAGGGCTGCAACAACTGCCACTCCCAGATGGTGCGCCCCATCCGCGCCGAGACCGTGCGCTACGGCGAGTACGCCAAGCCCGGGGAGTTCGTGTACGACCACCCGTTCCTCTGGGGCTCGCGCCGGATCGGTCCCGACCTGCAGCGGGTGGGGGGGAAGTACCCGCACGTCTGGCACGTCCGCCACATGGAGGATCCGGCCGCGGTGACGCCGCGCTCGATCATGCCCCCTTATCCCTGGCTGCTGCGACGGCCCGCGGCCTACGGCGAGGTGGAGGCGCGCCTGCGCGCGCTGCACAGGGTGGGGGTGCCGTACACGCCGGCAGAGATCGCCTCCGCGGAGACGGACGCGCGCGCCCAGGCCAGGATTATCGCCGCCGACATCGTGACCCAGCAGGGACCCTCCGGCCTGGAGGACAAGGAGATCGTGGCCCTGATCGCCTACCTGCAGCGGCTGGGGACGGACATCAAGGGCCTGCCGGTGGTGGCAGCACCACCGCCGTCGGGGCAGGGAGGGGCAGCGCGATGAGCCTGTCGGAGCTGGTGAGCGCGCTCCGTCTGCACCTGTGGGCGGAGATCGCCCTGGTGCTGTTCCTGGCCCTCTTCCTGGGCGTGCTGCTCTACACCTTCGGCAGGAGGAGAGCGGCCCTGTTCGATCGAGCCCGGCGCATGCCGCTGGATGAGGCCTGAGATGAGCGACGCGCCCGACAGCGGACACGAGTACGACGGGATCCGCGAGTACGACAACCCGCTCCCGGGGTGGTGGGTGCTGCTCTTCTGGCTCACGATCGTGTTCAGCCCGATGTACGTCCTCTGGTACCACTTCGGCTCGGGTCCCAGCGAGATCGAGGAATACAACGCGGCCATGATGGAGCAGGCCGAGCTGGAGTCGAAGGCCATGCTCGCGGCGGGCAAGCCCACCGACGATTCCATCCGCCAGATGGGGCTGAACGCGTCGTTCATGGCGGGGGCGGCGCAGGTGTTCGCCAGCCGGTGCGCCACCTGCCACGGCAACCGCGCCGAGGGGAAGATCGGACCCAACCTCACCGACCCCTACTGGCTGCACGGCGGCAAGCCCACGCAGATCTACCACACGATCACGGAGGGGGTGCCCGAGAAGGGGATGCAGCCCTGGAAGATGCAGCTTCCCCCCGCGCAGGTGCTGGCCCTGGCGGCCTACGTCACCACACTCCAGGGCACCGATCCTCCGGGGGCCAAGGCGCCTCAGGGAGACAAGGAGCCCATCTGACCATGCGTGTGGCGACGGAACCCGTCCTCCCCACGATGAACGTGGACGGGACGCGGCGGTGGCTGGTGCCGCGCCTCTCGCCGGGCAAGTTCTGGCGGCGGCGGCGCTGGGTGGCCTGGGGACTTCTCGCCCTGTTCACGCTGCTTCCCTACCTGCGTGTGGCGGGGAAACCCGCGATCCTGCTCGACCTCGCTCACCGCCGCTTCACGCTCCTGGGAACCACCTTCCTGCCCACGGACACGATCCTCCTGGCGCTCCTGCTGCTGGGGATCTTCGTCTCCATCTTCCTGCTCACCGCCCTGGCCGGTCGCGTGTGGTGCGGCTGGGCCTGCCCGCAGACCGTGTACCTGGAGTTCGTGTACCGGCCGCTGGAGCGCGCGGTGGGGAGGAACCGGCTCCTCCAGAGCCTGGTCTTCCTGGCCGTGTCCGTCTTCCTGGCCCACACCTTCCTCGCCTACTTCGTGGGGATCGAGGCCCTGACCCGATGGGTCCGGCAGTCTCCGCTGCAGCACCCGGCGCCGTTCCTCGTGATGGCGACCACCACCGCTCTCATGTTCCTGGACTTCGGCTGGTTCCGGGAGCAGGTGTGCCTGCTGGCCTGCCCCTACGGCCGCTTCCAGTCGGCGCTGCTGGACCGCCACTCGCTCATCGTCGGCTACGACGCGCGCAGGGGAGAGCCCAGGGGATCGCTCAAGGACGCGGGGGCCGGGGACTGCATCGACTGCGGCGCCTGCGTGCGCACCTGCCCCACGGGGATCGACATCCGCAGCGGCCTGCAGATGGAGTGCGTGCACTGCACCCAGTGCATCGACGCCTGCGACGCCATCATGGACCGGGTGGGAAGGCCCAGAGGTCTCGTGCGTTACGGCTCGTCCGCCGAGTTCGCCGGAGAGCCCAAGCGGCTCCTGCGCCCGCGGGTCCTGATCTATCCGGCGATCGTGGTGGTGGCCTGGGGCCTGCTCGGCCTGCAGCTCGCGGGACGGGCCCCGGCCGAGGTCACCGTGCTGCGGGGGCTGGGCGTTCCCTTCCTCGTCCGGCCGGACGGGATGATCCAGGGGGCGATCCGCGTCAAGGTGGTCCATCGCGGCGAGGGGGAGCGCACCTATCGCGTCGAGCTCCTGGACGGGGAGAGCCCCGCGGCCTCCTTGCGCCTGCTCGCGTCCGAGCCCCTGGTCCTGGCGCCCGGCGCGACAGGAACGGCCGCGGTGTTCGCCCTGGCGCCCGGCGACGCGTTCGGGTCTGACGGGAAGCGCGACGTGCGGCTGCGCATTTCCGATGGAGTCGACTTCACGCGCGAAGTTTCCTACGAGCTTCTCGGTCCGGTCGGTGAGGAAGGGGAACAGGACAACGGGGAGGAGGAGGATGACTAGGGGTTGGATCTGGCCGCTTCTCCTCGGCGGGCTGCTCGTGACGGGGGTGGGAGTGAACCTCCTGCTCCTGGTCGTCGCCACCGGCGATCCCTCCTTCGCCGTGGAGCGCGACTACTACCAGAAGGGGATGGAGTGGGACCGCACGCTGGCCCAGGGACGGGCCAACGCGCGCCTGGGGTGGACGCTCGCCTGCGGTGTGCGGGCGGGAACGCTCTCCGTCGTGCTGCAGGATCGGTCCGGCACGCCGATCACCGGCGCCGTCCTCGCCGTCGAGGCCTTCCACAACGCTCGGGCGGGACAGGTCGTCACCGGGAGGCTGGTGGATGCGGGGAACGGGGCCTACGAAAGGCAGCTCCCCATCGTGCGGCCCGGTCTGTGGGAGATGCGCTTCCGCGCGGTGCGCGGCCAGGACGTCTTCACGCAGACGACGCCCTACGAGGTCGCGCGGTGACCGCCGCCGTCCCCGCCGTCCTCGCCGCCAGTCTCCTCGGCAGCCTTCACTGCGCAGCCATGTGCGGCGGCCTCGTCGCCGCCTACGCCGGCAAGGGAGCGGGCGCGCCGGCGCACGCTGCCTACAGCCTCGGCCGCCTGGCCGCCTACGTCGCCCTCGGTGCCGCGGCGGGGGCGGTGGGCGGCGTCTTCGCGCACACCGCCGCCCTGGCCGGGATCCAGCGGGGGGCGGCGCTCCTCTCCGGCGCGCTGCTCGTGGTCTGGGGCGCGCATGCCCTGCTGGCCGCGTGCGGCGTGCTGCGGCCGCTGCACGCGCCCGCCGCCCTGACGCGCGCCTTCGGATCCTCTCTCCGCCGCGCGCAGGTGCTCCCGGTTCCTGCGCGGGCGGCCGCGCTGGGGCTCCTGTCCGGCCTCCTCCCCTGCGGCTGGCTGTGGGCGTTCGTGGCGACCGCGGCGGGAACGGGAGCGCCGGCGCCCGGTGCGGTGGTCATGGCCGTCTTCTGGCTGGGAACGCTCCCCGTGCTGGTGGGTCTGGGGGCGGGGGCCGCACGCTTCGCCGGGCCGCTGCGCCGCCGCCTTCCCGCGCTCTCCGCGGCCGTGATCCTGGCCCTGGGGCTGCTGGTCGCGTGGCGCGGTGCCGCGCCCCTGTTCGCCTCCACGCCGGAAGCCTCCTGCTGCCATGTGCGCTGAGGTCCTCCGCGCGGCCGATCCGGAGCCCGAGTGCGCGCATTGCGGGCTCCCCGTGCCCGAGGGCCGCTCCCGTTTCTGCTGCGATGCCTGCGAGGCCGTCTGGCACGCCATCCACACCTGCGGCCTCGCGCAGTACTACGCCCTGCGCGAGGCGGGGAGCGCCGGCCCCACGCCGGCCCGCTGGACGGGGAAGGGCTACGGGGAGCTGGACGACCCGTCCTTCCAGGAGCGGGCGTGCGCGGCGGCGCCCGGCGGCCTGCGCCGGACCGATCTCTTCCTCGAGGGCGTGCACTGTGCCGCCTGCGTCTGGCTCGTGGAGCGGCTGCCGCGCCTCCATCCCGGCCTGGTCTCGGTCGCGCTGGACCTTCCGCGCGGCCGGGCCCGCGTGGTCTGGGACCCGGAGAAGACCGCGCTCTCCTCCATCGCCCGCCGCCTGGACCGGTTCGGCTACGCCCCCCACCCGTTCCGCGGAGCGGCGGCCGCGGAGCACGCGCGGCGCGAGGACCGCGCGCTGCTGATCCGCATCGGCATCGCGGGCGCCGTGGCCGGCAACGTGATGGCCATCGCCTTCGCGCTGTACGGCGGGATCCTGCACGGCATGGAGCCGGCGTACGCGGCGCTGTTCCGCTGGAGCAGCCTGCTCCTCGCCCTCCCCGCCATCCTCGGCTGCGGCTCGGCGTTCTTCCGCGGCGCCTGGGGCGCCCTGCGCACGCGCACCCTGCACATGGACGTCCCCATCGCGCTCGGCCTCGCCGCCGGGCTCGTGCAGGGGGCGGTCAACACCGTGCGGGGCACCGGGCAGGTGTACTTCGAGACCCTGTGCACGCTCGTCTTCCTCCTCCTGGTGGGCCGGTACCTGCAGCGGCGCCAGCAGCGGAAGGCAGCGGACGCCACGGAGATGCTGGCGGCGCTGGCCCCCGCCAGCGCTCGCCTGGTGGAAGGGGACGAGACCCGCGACGTTCCCATCGAGACGCTGCTCCCGGGGATGATCGTGGAGATCCGCGCCGGGGAGACGATCCCCGCCGATGGCATCGTCCTCGCCGGACAGTCGGACCTCGACACCTCGCTGCTCACGGGGGAGGCGCGGCCGGTGCCGGTGCAGCGTGGAGATGCGGTGCACGCGGGGACGCTCAACCTCGCCGCCCTTCTCCGGGTGCGGGTGGAGGAGGCCGGCGAAGCCACGCGCGTGGGCCGGCTCCTGCGCCTGGTCGAGGAGAGCGCGCGCCGTCGCGCCCCCATCGTGCAGACGGCGGACCGCATGGCGGGCTGGTTCGTGGCGGTGGTGCTGGTCCTGGCGGCGCTCACTGCCGCGCTGTGGTGGTCGCGCGGGCCCGCAAACGCGCTGGACCACGCCATCGCGCTCCTCATCGTGACCTGCCCCTGCGCGCTCGGGCTCGCCACCCCGCTCGCGCTCTCGGCGGCGGTGGGGCAGGCCGCCCGCGCCGGCCTCCTCATCAAGGGGGCCGACGTGCTGGAGGCCTTGACGCGCGGCGGAAGGCTCTGGCTCGACAAGACGGGGACGGTGACCTCGGGGGACCTGCGGGTGGTGGACTGGGCGGGAGACGCGGACGTGCGGATGCTGGCGGCGGCGCTGGAGGCGCACTCGGCGCACCCCGTGGCACGCGCCATCGTCGCCGCCGCACCCCGTCAGATCCCCGCCGGGGAGGCTGTGGAGACGCAGGGCGGGGGCGTGCACGGTCGCGTGGGCGGACGTGCCGTCTGCGTGGGGTCGCCCCGCTTCGTCGCCGCGCACGCCACCATCCCGGCGCCCCTGGCCGCGCGGAGCGAAACCTGGAGCGCGGATGGGCACACCGTGGTGCTCGTCGCGGTGGACGGCATCGTGCGCGCCGCGGCGGCGCTGGGCGACGCACTGCGGGAGGAGGCACCGGCGGCGGTGGCCAGGCTGAGGGCGCTCGGCTTCCGCCCCGGCATGCTCTCCGGGGACCATCCGCGCGCCGTGCTGGCGGTGGCGGAGAAGATGGGAATCCCCGCGGAGGATGCACGCGGCTCCATCTCGCCGGAAGGGAAGCTCCAGGTGGTCTCGGCGGACGATCGGGTGGTCATGGTGGGAGACGGGGTGAACGACGCGGCGGCGCTCGCCGCCGCGGGCGTGGGGATCGCCGTGCACGGCGGAGCGGAGGCGGCGCTGGCTGCGGCCGACGTCTACGTGACCAGGCCTGGCATCGATGCCGTCGTGCGGCTCGTGGAGGGGGCACACCGCGCCCTCCGCGTGGTGCGGCGCAATCTCGCCTTCTCGCTCCTCTACAACGTCGCCGGCGTGGTGCTGGCCATGACCGGGATGCTCGACCCGGTGGTGGCGGCGGTGCTGATGCCCATCTCCTCGCTCACGGTGATCGTCAGCTCCTACCGGGCCCGGACCTTCCCGCCATGTCGGTGATGTTCGTGCTGCTACCGGCGTCCCTCCTGTTCGCGGTGGCCGCGGTGATCGTCTTCGTGTGGGCGGCCCGCTCCGGCCAGTTCGACGACCTGGAAACCCCGGCCCTGCGGGTGCTGGGGGAGGAGGAGGAGGGGGACAGGCACCCATAATCTCTGATCGTTTTCGGCCAGGCAGCCGAAAGACGCCAGAGCTTATTGGTGCCTGTCCCCAAAGACCTCCCGCAGCCTGGCGTAACCGGCGCGGCTGACGGGGAGGGTCTCGCCTCCTGTCAGCACCGCCACCCGCGCGTCCTTGGCGGCCAGCTCCAGCCGGGTGAGGCGATCCACGTTGATCAGGTAGGAGCGGTGGATGCGCACGAAGCGCGTGGGGTCGAGTGCTGTCTCCAGCTCTGCCAGCGGCTCGTTCTTGAGGTGCGTGCGCCCCTGCACGTGCAGGGCCACGTAGTCGTCCTGGGCCTCGATCCAGTCGATGCGCGCCACCGGGATCACGTGCACCTCGGCGCCGTCCCGGACGATCACCCGCTGCAGGGGCTGGCCAGGAGGCCGGGCGGCGCGGGTGAGCGCGCGCGCCGGAGGGGCTGCCGTCCCTTCCCGCAGACGCTCGCGTACGCGCTCGATCGCCCGCTGCAGGCGGTCGCGACCCACCGGCTTCAGCACGTAATCCACCGCGTTCACCTCGAACGCGTGCAGGGCGTGCTCGTCATAGGCGGTGACGAAGACCACGGCCGGCGGCCTGGCGAGCAGCTCCAGCACCTCGAATCCGTCGAGCTTGGGCATCTGCACGTCCAGCAGCACGAGGTCGGGGGCGCGCTGGGAGAGCACGCGCACGGCCTCGAAGCCGTCGGCGCACTCGGCCAGGATGGAGACGCTCTCCTCGGCCTCCAGGTACTCGCGCAGCAGGGCGCGCGCGGGCGCCTCGTCGTCCACGATCACCACCGACAGCGGCCGCACCTCAAGCCTCCCGCGCGGGGAGGCGCAGCGTCACACGGAAGGTCCCGCCCTCCCGCTGTACCGCCAGGCCCGCCCCTTCCGGATGCAGCGTCTCCAGCCGTCGGCGCACGTTCTCCAGGCCCAGGCCCTGCCCCCGGCGAGGGGGTGCGTCCTCGTCGAACGGATTCTCCACCTCGATCTGCAGCCACCCGTCGCGGCGGCGGGCGGCGATCCGCACCGTCCCTCCCTCCACCCGGGCGGCGATCCCGTGCTTCACCGCATTCTCGATGAGCGGCTGGACCAGCAGGGGGGGCACCGCGCATCCGTCGCAGGTGGCCTCGACCTCTCGCGCCACGCCCAGCCGGGGACCGAAGCGCACCTGCTCCACCGCCAGGTAGCGCTCGGCCAGGGCCAGCTCCTCGGAGAGCGGCACGCGGGCGCGCGCGCCCAGGGCCAGGCTGCCGCGCAGGAAGTCCCCCAGGAGCTGCGTCATTCGCCGCGCGGCTTCCGGGTCCGAGCCCACCAGGGCGTTGATGGAGTTCAAGCTGTTGAACAGGAAGTGGGGATGGAGCTGCGCGCGCAGCGCCTTCAGCTCCGCCTCCCGCGCCGCCACCTGCGATTCCAGCAGGCGCCGCTCCGCCGTGCGCGAGGCCTCGAAGGCCAGGACCAGGTAGTGCGCCATGATGGATTGCCCGTACAGCACGACCCCGCTCGCGAACACGATCCCGAGGTCACGCACCCGCCCTTCCCAGGCGGGACCGATCCCCCGGGCGTACAGGAACGCGCCCCAGCCTGCCCCGAGCGCGGTCCATGCCGCCGACGACTGCACCGCCGAGCCGGCCAGGACCAGCGCCTTCTTCCACGGCTCGCCCCTCCCCATGGGCTGGGCGCGGCAGACCCACAGCGCGGAGAGGCAGGCGAAGGCGTAGATCAGCGCCAGCGGGCCGGCGAAGGCTGCGGCGTGGGACAGGGGGCGCGGCCCGGTGAGGACGAGCACCCACGCCAGGAGCGCGGCCACGGAGAGCCACAGCCCCAGGTAGAGGAGGATGCGCCGTCGGCTGGCCAGCAGGGGGTGCACGGGTCAGTTCTTCACTTCCACGCCGCCCATGATGATGGGTCCCTTGAGCACGAGATGCCCGCGCACCTCGCCTTCCGGCGCCCGCGTCTTGTCGTCCACCCCTCCCAGGATGGGCAGCGCCTCGTTCGTCACCTTCCAGTCGGCCGGCACCTTGATCTCCACGCCGCCCCACCAGACGAAAAGGTCGATGACGGCGGTGCCGGAGGCCATCTTCGCCGGCCGCAGGTCGATCTCGTGCCCGCCCATGATGGCGGTCACCTCGCCGCCGCGGAAGTCCTCGGACACCACCTTGCGCGAGGAGCCGGACCAGAGGGCGAAGGCCTCGATGGTGGACGCGCTCTTCTCCGCATGCTCCCTCGATGCCGGTCCCCGGATGGAGGCCACGACCAGCCAGCCTCCCACGACGATGAGCGCCACCGGCCAGAGCATCCAGAGGCGCACGTCGAGCCATCCCAGCGCCCGCAGGAGGAGGAACGTGGAGACGAGACAGAGGACCGTCCCTCCCGCCACGTGCCTCCGGAACCCCACGCCGGTGAGGAGCATGAGGCCCAGGAGCAGCGGGAACACGGGGAGGAAGCGCAGGAGCTGCTCGGCCTCCGCCAGGTGGAGCTGGTCCAGGAGGAAGATCACCCCCAGGCAGATGACCACCAGGCCGAAGACCAGGCGGCCGGTGACGCGCGGACGAGGGGCCTCAGCGAACTCCATGGTCCTCTCCACTGATCGCGGCCAGTGCGATGCCCACGCCGACGGCAACCACCAGCAGCGGCCAGAACGTGCGGTACGACAGGCCGAGCCAGCCGAACTGGGCGGCGAAGAAGGCGAGGCCCATGATCACCGACATGACGGCGCCTCCCGGCTTCCGCTCCGTGAGCTGGCCGACCGCGGACACGCCGAAGACCACCGGCCAGAACCGCCACAGGCCGGGGATGTGCACGATCCCGAGCTGCATCAGCAGCAGCACCGTGCCCAACCCCATCAAGAAGAGACCCCACACGATGCGCTTGGGGGCCGGCGACTCCCGGGAGAGCGAGAAATGGAGTCCCCAGACCAGCCCGTTCCCCTGCTGACCGCTCCGTTCCGCTTCCATGACCGTCCTCCTCGCGTGCAGGCTACGGCCGCGACGGCGGGCCCGCTCCGGCTTTTCGGCGGGCGCACGCCCGCCACCGGCGAACGACGCCGTCAGGCGTTCCCGGGGCGGAAGAGCCCGTCCGGATCCGGGGAGCGGGCGGCCTCGAGGAAGCTCTCGAACGACCCGGTGGCGGCGATCTCCCTCGCCGAGCGGAGGAAGGCGCCCCAGGCCACGCGTGCCAGCGAGGAGCCCACGGAGATCCGGCGCACCCCGAGGTCGGTCAGCTGCGCCATCGTCAGCTCCGCGTTGCCTGCGTGGACGAGGACGTTGAGCGGTTTCGGCGCCACCTCCCGGACGAGCGCCTCGATCTCCTCCGGCCGGCGCACCCCCGGCGCGTAGAGGCAGTCGGCACCGTCGGCGGCGAAGGCGGCCAGGCGCTCCCGGGCGGTGCGCAGCGGGTCGGGATCGCCCACCAGCCAGGCCTCGCAGCGCGCGGTCAGCACCACCGGGATCCCGGCCGCATCGATCGCGGAGCGTGCGGCGCGCAGGCGCTCCAGGGCGAGCGGAAGGGGAAAGAGCGGTGCCGCGGCATCGCCGCTGGCGTCCTCGATGGACAGCCCTGCGCAGCCGGCGGCCACGCAGCGCGCGACGTTGGTCCCCACGCCTTCGGCATCGTCGGCGTAGCCGGACTGGAAGTCGGCGTTCACGGGCAGCGGTGTCGCGTCCGCGATCTCCCGCACGTGGACCAGCACGTCCTTGCAGGAGAGGGCGGAGGGATCATCGGGGAGGCCCCGGCTGAAGGCGAAGCCGGCCGAGGTGGTGGCCAGCGCACGGAAGCCCAGGTGGGCGAGGTGGAGCGCCGTCCCCACGTCCCACGGATTGGGGAGCACGAAGCACCCGGAGGCGTGCAGGGCACGGAAGGCGGCCACCGCGTCGCGACGGCTCACGGCAGGTGGTAGGTGATGCGCGCCTCGGGACGATGCGCGATCGCCGTGGCGGGATCGAGCGTGGTCGTGGTTTCCAGCGGGAATCCCTTCCCGCAGAGGATCTTGCGGTTGTCGGCGGACCCGTTCTCGTCCGCGGCGCTGGCCTTGAGGAGGAACCCGTGATTGCTCCCGGGCGCATCCAGCCATCCCTGGACCAGCGGCACCAGCGCGGTCGAGGTGAAGGTGAACTGGGTGTCGATGACGCTCGAGACCGTTCCCACGGTGCCCACGAGGACGCTGTCCGTCGGTCCGGAGGCGCCCGGCTGCTCCCAGGTCGAGGGAAACAGGGAATGGTCCCAGGAGGTCTCGCCGGTGGTCGCCGGGGTGTCGTTGTCCGTGAAGCTCTCCGGATAGGTGAAGGGCTCGTCGTAGTTCCAGGCCTTGAGCATCTTCTTCAGCTCCACGGTGATGGGAAGGCCGCGGTTGCGCACGTCGCCGTTCGGTCCCACGCCGCCAGGGTTCCCGCTGGTGGTCCAGTACACGAGCTGCACGTCCGTCACCGTCGAGCCCGCAGGGATCGACGAGAGATCGACCCATCCCAGCGAGCGATAGAACGCTCCGTTGAGCATCCCCAGGCGGGTGGTCGACTGCTGGCGATGCTGAGCCCAGGTGTGGAAGTCGCCGCGCATGTCCTGCTCCACGATCTTGATCGTGACCGTCACCGGCAGCGGCTCGCAGGCGTCCCCGATCCCGTCCTGGTCCGTGTCCGTCTGGTCCGGGTTGGGCACGGTGGGGCAGTTGTCCGTGTCGCCGCAGATGCCGTCGGCGTCCCCGTCGTTCGCGGCGTCGAGGGGGCAGGCATCGCAGGCATCGCCCAACGCGTCGGCGTCGGCATCGGCCTGCGCTGCATTGGGCACGGAGGGGCAGTTGTCCTGGTCGGCGCAGACGCCGTCGCCGTCCCCGTCGTTCTGGGCATCCAGCGGACAGACGTCGCAGGCGTCGCCCACGCCGTCCACGTCGCCGTCCCCCTGGCCTTGATTGGGAACGGCCGGGCAGTTGTCGCAGGCGTCCCCGCGGCCGTCCGTGTCCAGGTCGTCCTGCCCGGGGTTGGGCACGGAGACGCAGTTGTCCGCGTGGTCCAGGATGCCGTCCTCGTCCCCGTCGGCGTTGGACTCGTTGGCTTGCCCGGGGCTGCGCGGCCCGGAGGTCGTGGTCGCGCCGGACCCCTCCCAGTCGCCTCCGCTGTCCGTGTCGATGAACGGGGATCCGTCGAAGCGGGACACGCTGGTGCCGGCCATGTCACCATGCGTCGGTGGCACGCCGCCGAAGACGCAGTCCGCGGCCGGGGCCTGGACCTCGGGTCCGCTCTCGAAGGCCACGTAGTCCCGGCAGATGCCACCGGCGTCCCGGAGCGTGAGGTCGTCTCCGTCGTCGTGCAGGAAGGAAGGGCCGGCCAGGAAGATCTGCCGCACGGGTCCCGTGCAGACCGCATCCCCGCTTCCCTGCCAGAGCACCACGTGCTCGCCCGCTTGGAGGACGAAGGGGGTGGAGCAGGAGTAGCGCGGGTCGGCGCTGGAGAAGGTGAAGCTCAGGTCGTCTCCATCGGCCAGCGTCCAGCCAGCGAGGTTCACCGGGCCCTGCACCACGAACAGTTCGACGAAGTCGGTGACTGCACCGCCGTCGTACAGGACTTCGTTGATCACCACCTGGGTCGGTTCGCAGGCGTCCCCGACGCCGTCCGTGTCCGTGTCCGTCTGATCCACGTTCGCCACGGTGGGGCAGTTGTCCACGTCGCCGCAGACGCCATCCGCGTCCTGGTCGTTCTGGGCGTCCAGGGGACAGGCGTCGCAGGCGTCGCCCAGCGCATCGGCGTCGACATCGAGCTGCTCCGCATTCGCCGCCACCGGGCAGTTGTCCACGTCGCCGCAGACGGCATCCGCGTCCTGATCGTTCTGGGCGTCCAGGGGGCAGGCGTCGCAGGCGTCGCCCAGCGCATCGGCATCGGCATCGAGCTGATCCGCGTTCGCCACGGCGGAGCAGTTATCCGCCGCGTCACAGATTCCATCCCCATCCCCATCCGGCGAGACGCCGTTCAGGCAGGGATCGCACACATCGCCAATTCCGTCGCCGTCTGCATCGGCCTGCTCGGGGTCCGCGCTGCCTGGACAGAGATCGCAGGCGGAGCCCACGAAATCGTGATCGGGGTCGGCCTGGTCCGCGTTCGCGGCCAGGGCGCAGTTGTCGGACAGGTCGATCACCCCGTCGCCGTCGCTGTCCAGGGTGGACGGCGGGCAGGTGGGGGAGGGGAGGATGGCCGTTCCGTCGCTGCGATGCCCGGCCGCGCTCTCACCGCAGGCGTTGACCGCGGAGACCAGGTAGTAGAACGCCTGCCCTTCGGGCGGCACGTCGGCGTCGGTCAGCTGGGAGGCCGTGGATTCGAGCAGGCAGGTGGGCGCGGTCCATGGCGAGCCCGAGGCGATCACGCCGCGGTACACGGCGGAATCCGGTCCCTGGAGTCCCCGCCTCCACCCCATCACGGCCGCAGACGATCCCTCGAAGTCCTTCGTGAGCGCCAGCGTGTTCGCTGTTTCTCCGGGAGGCGCACTGATGCCCGAAAGCGTGGGCGCGCAATCGGATGCGTCGGGCACGCCGTCGCCATCGCTGTCCGGCGGATCGGCGAGCGCGGGAGCGGCCATGAAAAGCGCGAGGACGAGCGCACAGAGGGCGTTGGCACATCTGTGCCAATGGCGCTTCGTGTTGGTCATGAGAGGCCGGAGACTATACGACGATCCGCGGCCGCCTGATTCAGGGAAGTTGGACCAGGATCCGCGCCTCCGGCCGGTGCGAGATGGCGACCTCCTCCTCGAGCGGCGTCGAGGTCTCGAGCGGAAAACCCTTGCCGCAAAGGATCTTGCGGCTGTCCGGTCCCGACTCTTCGCTCGCGCTCGCCTGCAGCAGGAACCCGTGATTGCTGCCGGGAGATTCCAGCCAGGACTGGACCAGCGACACGAGCGCCGGAGCGGCGAGATCGAAGCGCCGATCCGTCCCTCCCCCGATGGTCCCCACGGCCGCCACGAAAGCGCTGTCCGACGCTCCCGACGCGCCGGGGACCTGCCAGGTCTGCGGGTAGAGGGCGTGGGTCCACGACGTCTCCCCGGAGCCTGCCTCGGTGTCGTTGTCGCCGAGGTCGGGAGGGTAGGTCAGCGGCTCGTCGTGGTTCCAGGGACGGAGCACCTTGCGGAGCTCCACGTGGACGGGGCTTCCGAGATTGCGGACGTCTCCATTCGGTCCCAGGCCGTCGGGGTTGCCGCTGGTGGTCCAGTAGACCAGGCGCACGTCCAGCACCCGCGCGCCGGGTGGGAGGGAGGAGAGATCCACCCACCCCAGGGAGCGGTAGCGTGCGCCGTTGTTCACGCCCACGCGCGTGGTCGGCTGCTGCCTCTGCTGGGCCCAGGCGGCGTGATCGCTCCGGATGTCCTGCTCGAGCACGGGGATTCGTAGACGCGCCGGCAGGTCGCGGCAGGCGTCGCCGATCCCGTCGTGATCGGCGTCCGCCTGGTCGGCGTTCCGCACCGAGACGCAGTTGTCGTGGGCGTCGAGCACGCCGTCGCCGTCGGCGTCGGTCGCGGCCTCGTTCGGCTCCCCGGGGCTGATCGGCCCGCGCGTGCTGGAGCGGCCGGAGCGTTCCCAGTCCGTCCCCGCGTGATGGTCCGTGAAGGGAGCGCCGTCGAAGCGGGAGATGCTGCTCCCGTGCACGCCGTCGTTGCCGGGCCGGGGGCCGGACCAGGAGCAGCGCGCGAACCGCTCCCGGTCAGCCGGTGCCGCGCCGAAGGGGAGAAAGTCCACGCAGGAGCCGCCGGCGTCGAAGAGGGCGAGATCGTCCCCCGTCGCGCGCAGGAAGGCCGCCGGGGACACGAAGATCTGGCGCTCGGGCCCGGCGCACGCGGGGGTGCCGGTCCCCTGCCAGAGGATCACGCGGTCGCCGGCGCGCAGGGAGAAGGGCTGGGGGCAGGGGAAGCGGGGATCGGAGCGCGCGAACGTGAAGCTCAGGTCTCCGCCGTTCTGCAGTTTCCACCCCGTGAGGTCGATCTCCCGGACCGCGACCAGCTCCACGAACTGCGGCTGGTTCCCACCGTCGTAGAGGACCTCGCTCAGCACCAACGGAGAGGGGGGGATGGAGCGCGGGGCCCGCAGGAGCCTGGGAGGCATGTCCGTGGGCCGGCGGTCGAAGGCTTGCGTGTGAGCGGACACGAGGAGCGAGGCAAGGGCGAGCGGAAGGGCGCGATGCATCGTGATTCCCCCACGGGCGTGCGCGGAACGGAGCGGAAGGTGTTGCCACGAGCCTACACCCGAGGCTGCGGCCGCGCTTCCCGCGCGGGTGCGGATGCCGGGACCGCACGGAAGTGCGTGAGCAGGGGTCGGACGTGGCGTTCGCCCTCTAAGATGCCGCCGGATTCGGGATCGGGCGCCCGTAGCTCAATGGGCGAACGGCGGCCACACGCGGCGAGGACGCTCGTCTCCGGGAACCCGGCCCACGCGGCGACGGCTCACGCCGAACGTCTGCTCGTGGGGGTCGGCCCCTGCCGGGGGCGAGGTGCGGAAGGGCACGGCGTCTTCGACCGCCTGCGGATGCCCAGAGCGCCGGCCCGTTAAGCCGGAGGAGCGGGTTCGATTCCCGTCGGGCGCACCACTTGCACCGAGCCTACGACTTCCGCGCCGTGGAGGCGCGCTGGCGGGATGCCTGGGAGCGGGCGCAGGCCTACCGGGCGCCTGCCCGCCCCGGCCTGCGCAAGTTCTTCAACTACGACAGCGGCCCCTTCCCCAGCGGGCCACTCCACCTCGGCCACGTCCGCACCTACACGCTGGGGGACGTGACCGCGCGCTACCAGAGGCTGCGCGGGCGCGCCGTGCTGCACGGGACGGAGTGGGATGCCTTCGGCCTCCCCAACGAGCTGGCCGCGGAGGAGGCGGGCGTCTCCCCCGAGGCGCACACGCGGAAGTGGATGGGCGTCATGGAGAGCCAGCTCCGCGCGCTCGGCATCGGCTACGACTGGTCGCGCGTGCACGCCACCTGCGATCCCGCCTACTACCGCTGGACGCAGAAGCTGTTCCTCGACCTGTTGCAGCGCGGCTCCCTGGAGCGCGCGCAGGCGGAGACGCTGTGGTGCCCGTCCTGCCGCACGGCGCTGGCCCGCATGCAGGCGGCGGGGGGCCAGTGCTGGCGGTGCACCACACCCGTGGATCTGTGCCTACGTCCCCAGTGGTTCGTGCGGGTGGAGCCGCGCAGTGCAAACGAGGTTGCCGGCTGGAGCGAGCGGATCAAGAAGATCCTGCGCTCCTTCACGGTGGAGGACGATCGCTCCTCGCGCTCGGGGCGGTGGCTCGTGTCCCGCCAGCGCTCCTGGGGGACGCCGATCCCGGTCGTGCACTGTGCCCGCTGCGGCCCGGTGCCCTTGCCCGAGGCCCGGCTGCCCGTGCTCCTGCCCGAGCACGGCGGCAGCGGTAGCGCTCCCGTTCCCTGTCCACGCTGCCGGGGAGACGCGCAACCGGATCCCGACAGGCTCGACTGCTTCTTCGACGACGTGTGGTGCCTCCTCGGGTGCGCGGCGGGCCTGGAAAGGAACCCCTTCCGGCGGAAAGCCGGCGAGCCCTGGATGCCGGTGGACCACTTCCACAGCGGCTTCGACACCTTCGCCTACCTGCCCCTCCATCGCTGGCTGGCCACCGGCGTGCTGGACGAGGTGGAGCCGATCGTCCGCCACGTCGGCCACGACCTCGTCACCTCGGGCGGCAAGAAGATGAGCAAGCACCTGGGGAACGCCGTCTCCCCGGACGAGATCCTGGAGATCTCCGGCGCCGACGCGCTGCGCGTGGCCGTGCTCTGGGCGGCGGGCCCGCAGCGCCCGCTGGAGTGGCGCCCGTCGCTGGTGGCGCGCGCCGAAGGGTTCCTGGACGCGGTGTACCGGACCTATGCGCGCGTGCCGGCGCGCCCCGCCGTTCCCGACGGCACCCATGCGTTGGGGGCGAGCCTGGTCCGGATTGGACAGCGGATCGAGGCCTACCGCCCGAACGCGGCTCTCGAGGAGCTCTCCTCGGGGCTCTCACGCCTGGAGGGGGTGGTCCGCAGGCTGGAGAGCGGACGTGCGCAGGCCGGGGACGGTCGCGCGGTCACGGAGTACGTGCAGGCGCTGGCACCCTTCGCGCCTCACCTCGCGGAGGAGCTCTGGCACCGGCTGGGAGAGCCGCCGTTCGTCTTCCAGCGCACGCTGCCGGTGTGGGTCGCGTGAGGCGGCAAGACGCTGCTGGTCCTTCTCGTCACGCTGGGCGCGAGCCGGTGACGGGCCCTCAGGCCCGCTCGTACCGCCAGCTGTGCGTCTTTCCCTCGGACATCCACTCCAGCGCCGTGGCCAGGCGGCGCTTGCGCGTCTCCTCGCGCTTGGCCTCCACGATCCACGTCACATACTCGCGCTTGTGGGAGGGGCTGAACCCCTCGAAGGTGGCGCGCGCCCTGGCGTTCTTCTTGAGGGCGGCGGCCAGGTCCTCCGGCACCCTGAGGGGGCCCCGGGGCACGGTCTTGGTGCGCGGCGCCTTGACCCCCTGATCGTTCAGCTCCATCGCCTTCTTCACGTAGCCGGTGAGGAGCTTCCGTGCCGGCAGGTCCTTGATCGAGGTGATGCGGCCGAAGCTCCCCATCGCCTCCTTGCTCCGGTCGGACATGCCGGTGACCAGCGCGTGCTTCCAGAAGCCGAAGACGCAGTGCTGCTTGAAGGCGGCCATGCCGCAGAGCATGCCTTTGTACTCGAAGCTCGGGGAGCGCCACTTCAGGGTCTCCTCGACGTCGGGACAGGCGGCGTGCACCACCTCCCGCAGGTGCGTGAGGATCGGTTGTGCGAACGGCGCGGCGCCGTCGATGTAGGCGTCCACTCTCGGGTCCCGCTGCCCCATGGTGTCCTCCCCTCAGGAATCCTCGTCACGGTGGTCGCCCAGGTGCGACGCCACCATCTCGGTGTCCAGGACCACGGACCCGGCGGGCGACACCCGCACCACGTGGCGCGCCAGCACCCCGCCCCGCGGCGACCAGGTCCAGAAGGTGACCGCCTGCGTCTCCTCCTCCCCCTCTCCCGTCTCCGCCTGCACGCGGGGCGGGGTCACCGATCCGCGCGCCAGCGCGTGCACGCGGCGGCGCGCTCCCGGGGAGAGCGCGCACTTCAGGGGCGCGCTCCCGGCCAGGCGGTCGAGATCGGCCGGGGCCCCCAGCAGGACCACGCGATCGCGCTGCGGGCCCATGGCGGCGGTGTCGGCGAGCGTGGCCAGCGCGAGCGCGCGCGCCACCGGCTCGCCCACCGCGAGCGGCCGGAGGGCGGCGGCCACGGCGCGGTTGTAGTTGCGGATCGCGGTCTCCGCCTCGAAGGAGGCGTGGGCGGTGGCGGGGACGTCCCCCGCCAGCGGCCGGCAGACGCCCCCCTCCACCGCGAAGACCGTGCGCTGGGTGATCCCCCCGCTGCGGCGCTCGACCTCGTACAGGGGGATGGGGAGCGCCTCCCACGGCTTCCCTTCGAGCAGCGTCACCCGGACCCCCTCCACGGCTCCCCCCCGATCGGTTCCCACGATGCGGCGCCAGCAGGTCTCCACCTCGTCTCTCGGCGCTGCCGGCGTGATCGTGGACGTGCCGTGGGTGGCCCGCTGTGCGCTCCAGCCGTCGGCGGGATGCCAGTCCGGCGAAGCCGGCGAGCGGGCCCAGGCGGCCCGGGGGGCTCGCGCTCCTCCGGTGGGGAACCCGCTGGAGGGCGTGTACACGGGATCACGGGGCTCCGGGTGGAAGAACGCAGGCGCGAAGTTGTTCCCCTTCTGCGGATCGCCGGGCCAGTCCGACCGGGGCCAGGGGTGGAGCTGGATGGGGCTGTCGGGGAAGCGTGCCGACTCGCCGATCGCCGCCGTCTGCTCCCGGGGCGTGCGCGGCTCGATCGGGTCGCCTGCGAGCGTGCGGGGCCGGGCCCGGACCACGCCGCCCTCCTCGGCCACTGGCTCGCCGGCTTCGGGGAGAGGGCGGATCTCCACCACCCGCCGCAGCGGCACGCGCAGGTGCACCCCCTCCTCCAGCGTGATCGAGACCTGCTCGCCGTCCCGGTGCGCGTCCTTTCCGCGCACCGCCTCGCCGTCGTCCAGGACGACCAGCACGGCCGCGAACAGCGACGCCACGGCGAGCATGGGATGGCCGTCAGTCTAACGGAGTTACACGCCATACGGCATTCCCCACGTCGTCGGCGACCAGCAGGGCCCCGGCCCGGTCCACCGCCACGCCCACCGGCCGCCCCAGGGCGCGCTCCTTGTCCTCCAGGAAGCCGGTCAGCACGTCCTGGGGCGGCCCCGCGGGCTCGCCGTCCCGGAACGGGATGAAGATCACCTTGTAGCCCGCGGGCGGTCGCCGGTTCCAGGAGCCGTGCTGGCCCACGAAGGCGCCTCCCCGGTACCTCTCGGGGAAGAGGGTCCCCTCGTAGAAGGTCAGTCCCAGCGACGCCGTGTGCGCGCCCAGGGCGTAGTCGGGGACGATCGCCCTGGCGACGAGTTCCGGGTTCTGGGGCTTCACCCGCGCGTCCACGTGCGGGCCGTAGTAGCTGAAGGGCCAGCCGTAGAAGCCGCCCTCCTTCACGGACGTGAGGTAGTCGGGGACCAGGTCGCTTCCCAGCTCGTCGCGCTCGTTCACGGCGACCCAGAGGACGTCGGTGCCGGGAGCCCAGGCCAGTCCGACCGGGTTGCGCAGGCCCGAGGCGAAGACGCGGCTGTGGCCGGTGGCCAGCTCGATCTCCAGGATGAGGGCGCGGCCGTCCTCCTTGTCGAGACCGCGCTCGGCGACGTTGCTGTTCGAGCCCACGCCGACGTAGACCCGGCTCCCGTCCCGGCTGGCCACGAGGCTCTTGGTCCAGTGGTGGTTCATGGGCCCGCCCGGGAGATCGGCCACCTTCTCCGGCGGGTCGGTGATCCGCGTCTGCCCATCTCGATAAGGGAAGCTCACCACCGCGTCCGTGTTGGCCACCAGGAAGCGGTCGCCCACCAGGGCCATGCCGAAGGGGGAATGGAGCCCGGTGAGGAAGGGCGCCCGCACCTCGAGCAGGCCGTCGCCGTCCACGTCCCGCAGCAGGGTGATGCGGTCGGCGCTCGGGACGGCCGAGCCGTTCTTCTTCATGAGGAGCTTCATGATCTTGCCCTTGAGGCCCTTCCCTTCCTCCGGCCGGGGCGGCGCGTTGGTCTCCGCCACCAGGACGTCGCCGTTGGGAAGGACGTAGAGCCAGCGGGGGTGATCGAGCCCCCGGACGAGGGCGCGCACCTCGAAGCCGTCCGCAGGAACGGGAGCGCCACCGGCAGGCCAGCCCGTGGCCTTCGCCACCTTCACGGTGGGGATCCATGTCTTGTCGGGCTCGGGGAGGGCGGGGTCGGGACCGTGGGGTGCGCCGGGGGGGAGCTTGGCCCGCTCCAGGCAGCTCGCGAGGAGGAGGACCATCAGGAGGGGCAGGAGGGGCGCGGCGCGTGCCATGGGGAAACCTCTGGCTCTTGCAGGATGGTGTTGCCTCCATGGTATTCCTGCGCAACGTTTCCAGCGTGTCCGTCACTGCGGGAGAGGGGACGGACTGGTCTAGAATCTCGCGACCGCACCCATCACGAGGAGCGCATGCCCATCTACCTGGACCGTCATCACATCCACGGCGTCACCGCGGACGCGGTCGCCGACGCGCACAAGCTCGATCTCAAGTGCCAGGACGGGCACGACGTCAAGTTCATGACCTACTGGGTGGACCAGGCCCGGGGCTCGGTGTTCTGCCTGGTCAACGCTCCCCACAAGGACGCGGTGGAGGCCGCGCACCGCGAGGCCCACGGCCTGGTGCCCGCCGACATCGTGGCCGTGGATCCCGTCCTGGTGGAGGCCTTCCTGGGCCGCGTCACCGACCCCGAGCCCGTGCAGAAGGGGGAGGCGGTGATCGACGAGTCCGCGTTCCGGGTGGTGATGTTCACCGACATGGAGGGCTCCACCAGGATGACCTCCGGCCTGGGGGACGACGAGGCCATGCGCATCCTCCGCCACCACGACCAGCTCGTGCGCGCCGTGGTGGGCAAGCACGATGGCCGGGTGGTCAAGCACACGGGGGACGGGTTCCTCCTCTCCTTCGCCAGCACCAAGGCGGCGGTGGCGGCCGCCATCGAGGTGCAGAAGGAGCTCACGCGGTACAACGCGCTGGCCACCCCGCCCATCCGTGTGCGCATCGGGATGTCGGCCGGCGAGCCGCTCAGCGACAACGGCGATCTCTTCGGCGCCACCGTGCAGCAGGCCGCCCGGATCTGCGAAGCGGCCCCCGCAGGGTGCATCCTCTGCTCGCCCGTGGTCCGGCAGCTCTGCCTGGGGAAGAACTTCCAGTTCAAGCCCTGGGAACGCCGGCAGCTCGACGGCTTCCACGAGGAGGTGGAGCTGGTCCAGGTGCACTGGGAATGACCGGCGAGGAGCTGCGTTCCGTGCAGGCGCCGCTCAAGGCGCGCTATCGCGCGCAGCCGGAGGCGGCTCGGATCACCCTGCGCGCGGAGGCCCGCCTGGACGAGGGCGTCTCCTGCTCGGTGGAGACGGGGCGGCAGCTCGTGCAGGCCGGGCTCCACCCCGCCACCGGGGGCACCGGGGAGCTGGCCTGCTCCGGGGACATGCTCCTGCAGGCGCTCGCCGCGTGCGCCGGGGTCACGCTGCGGGCCGTGGCCACGGCACTCGATCTTCCCGTGCGGGGCGGGCGCGTCGTCGCCGAGGGAGACCTCGATTTCCGGGGCACGCTGGGGGTGGACCGCGAGGCCTCCGTGGGGTTCTCCCGGATCCGCCTGCGCTTCGACCTGGAAGGGGAGACCTCGCCCGAGCAGAGGGAGAAGCTCCTCTCCCTCACGGAGCGCTATTGCGTCGTCCTGCAGACGCTCCGGCGTGGGGCCGAGGTCGAGCTCGCGTGATCGTGCCCTGATGCGGGTCGCCTTCGTGGGAGCGGGCGGCGTGGGTGGACTCTTCGGGGCGCAGCTCGCGCGCGGCGGGGAGGAGGTGATCTTCATCGCCCGCGGCGGGCACCTCGACGCGATCCGCGAGGATGGCCTCACGGTGCACGCGGACACGGAGGTCTGGAACGTCCGCCCGGCGCTCGCCACCGACGATCCGCGGGAGGTGGGAGCGGTCGACGCCGTGGTGCTCGCGGTCAAGACGTTCCAGCTCGAGGAGGCGGCGCGTCAGATCGGACCCATGCTCCGCGAGGACACCGTGGTCCTTCCCCTCCAGAACGGCGTGGAGGCCACCGGCCAGCTCGCTGCCCTCCTGGGGGAGCAGCGCGTGCTCGTGGGCCTGTGCGGCACCCTGAGCTGGATCGCCGGTCCGGGACGGATCCGCAGCCTCGGCACCACCCACTTCGTGCGCTTGGGGGAGCCGGACGGGCGGAAGAGCGCACGGGTGGAGGCCCTCCATCGCGCATTCGTGAAGAGCGGCGTGCGCGCCGAGGTGCCCGACGACGTCCACGCCGCCCTCTGGGAGAAGTTCCTCTTCGTGGTTCCCATGGGGGGCGTGGGGGCGGTCACGCGCGCGCCCATCGGAGTGACCCGCGCCTTGCCCGAAACCCGGGCGTTGCTGCGCGACGCCATGCAGGAGATCGCCGACCTGGCCCGCGCCAGCGAGGTGCGCCTGCGGGAGGACATCGTGTCCCGCGCCCTCCAGTTCATGGACGGCCTGGATCCCGCCGGCACCAGCTCCCTCCAGCGCGATCTCGCGGCCGGGCGTCCCTCGGAGCTCGAGGCCTGGAACGGGGCGGTGGTGCGGCTGGGGCAGGCGCGGGGGGTGCCGACGCCCACCCATGCCTTCCTCCACGCCAGCCTGCTGCCTCAGGAGCGCGCGGCCAGGCCGCGACGGGCGCAAGACGCGCCTTCCCTGTAACCTCGAAGCATGGAGTGTGACCGCAGGATGCGCTCCCGCTTCGGCGAGGAGCTGGCGAACACGCTGACCCACGGGCTCGGCCTGGCGGCGAGCCTGATCGGCCTCCCTGTCCTGGTCCTCGCCGGCGTCACCCGGGGCGACCCCTGGCAGATCGTCTCCGGCGCCATCTACGGCACGATGCTCATCGTGCTCTACGCCGCCTCCACGCTGTACCACGCGCTCCCGCCCTGCCGCGCCAAGCAGGTCTGCCGTTTTCTCGATCACGCGGCGATCTTCCTGCTCATCGCCGGGACCTACACCCCATTCACCCTGGGTGCCCTGAGGGGACCGATCGGGTTCGCCTACTTCGTGGTCATCTGGGGCCTGGCCGCGGCGGGGATCGCCCTGAAGGCCAGGTTCGAGCTGCACCCCGGGGTCTCCACCGGGCTGTACGTCGCCATGGGGTGGGGGATCCTGCTGGCGGCGCGTCCTCTGGTCCAGGCGGTGGGCTCCCCGGGGATCACGCTGATCCTGGCCGGGGGCGCCTTCTACACGCTGGGCGTGATCTTCTACCTGCTCCGGCGCATGCGCTGGAGTCACGTGGTCTGGCACCTGTTCGTGCTGGGAGGCAGCGTCTGCCACTTCCTGGCCGTTCTCTGGTACGCCGCCGGTCCCGCCGTTCGCACCTGACGCCATCCCCGGCTACACTCGAACCAACCGAAGACCTTCCCCTCCACGAGAGAGAACCTGCGTGTTGCTGCAAGCCACCGAGGCCCTGGGCCTCCGTCAGGAATCCCGTACCTTCCCCTCCTGGACCCTCACCCCGCGCCAGCTGTGCGACCTCGAGCTGCTGCTGAACGGCAGCTTCGCGCCGCTGACCGGTTTCCTCGGCCCTGCCGACCATGCGCGCGTCGTCTCCGAGATGCGCCTGGCGGACGGCAGCCTGTGGCCGATCCCCGTGGTGCTCGACGTGGACGAGGCCTTCGCCTCGGGTCTGGGCCGCGGCGACCGCATCGCACTGCGCGACCCGGAGGGCGTCATGCTCGCCGCCCTGGAGCTGGAGGAGGCCTTCACCCCCGACCGCCGGCAGGAAGCGGCCGGCGTGTACGGGACCGAGGACCCCGGCCACCCCGGCGTGCGGGCGGTCCTCCTGGACACCCGCCCGGTCTATCTCTCCGGGCGTCTGATCGGCATCGAGCTGCCCAGCCACCACGACTTCATCGGCCTTCGCCGCACGCCCCGCGAGGTACGCGACCTCGTCCACCGGCTGGGCTGGACGCGCGTGGTGGCCTTCCAGACACGCAATCCCATGCATCGGGCGCACGTGGAGCTGACCTTCCGCGCCATGCGCGAAGCGGACGCCAAGCTCCTCGTGCACCCGGTGGTGGGGCTCACCAAGCCTGGAGACGTGGACCACTACACCCGCGTGCGCTGCTATCAGCGGGTGATGGAGAACTACCCGGAGGGAAGCGCGCTCCTCTCCCTGCTGCCCCTCTCCATGCGCATGGCCGGTCCGCGGGAGGCGCTGTGGCACGCCCTCATCCGCCGCAACTACGGCTGCACGCACTTCATCGTGGGGCGCGACCACGCCGGGCCGGGGAAGGACCGGGAGGGCCGGCCCTTCTACGGCCCCTACGACGCACAGGAGCTGGTGGCGAAGCACCAGGAGGAAGCCGGGATCCGCATGGTGCCCTTCCAGGAGATGCTCTACGTGGAGAGCCGGGCCGAGTACCTCCCCGCCGAGGAGGTCATGCCGGGGCACCAGGTGCTCTCCCTCTCGGGCACGGAGCTGCGGCGCCGTCTCACCAAGGGGCTGGAGATCCCGGAGTGGTTCTCCTATCCCGAGGTGGTGGAGGAGCTGCGCAAGACCTATCCGGTGCGCAGCCGCCAGGGGGTGACGGTGTTCTTCACCGGCCTCTCCGGCGCCGGCAAGTCCACCATCGCCAAGGTCCTGCTGTCCAAGCTCCTGGAGCTGGGGACGCGATCCGTCACCCTGCTCGACGGCGACGTGGTGCGGAAGCACCTCTCCAGCGAGCTCGGCTTCTCCCGCGCTCACCGCGACCTCAACATCCTGCGCATCGGCTACGTGGCCAGCGAGATCACCAAGCACGGCGGGGTCGCCCTGTGCGCGCCCATCGCGCCGTACGCCGACACCCGGCGGAGGGTGCGGGAGATGATCTCCGCGCACGGCGGGTTCTTCGAGGTCCACGTGGCCACTCCCCTGGAGGTGTGCGAGGCCCGCGACCGCAAGGGGCTGTACGCCAAGGCACGCGCGGGGCTGATCGCAGAGTTCACCGGCATCAGCGACCCCTACGAGGTCCCGGACGACGCCGAGATGGTGATCGACACCCGGGAGATGACCCCGCTGGAAGCGGCCGAGTCCGTCCTCACGCGCCTGGAGGCGGAGGGGTTCGTCCGGTAGAACCTGTGTTAGGGTTCTTCAGCAATTTGCCAGGGGGGATCGCCATGAAGCACAGGTGGACGTGCGGGATCGCGCTCGCGGCCATGGTCGGCCTGTCGGCCCAGGCCGGCATTCTCGGCAACAAGAAAGGGCAGGGGGGGAGCGAGGTCCAGGGAGCCGCCGGCACCGAGGGCGCCCAGGGGGAGGCCTCGGACCTGCAGAAGTGCGACAAGCCCATGGGCGCGATCGCCGTGGTGGAGCCGCAGGCCGACGTCTACGCCTCGCTCGGCCGGTACGGCCTGCAGTCGCCGGTGCCCCTCATCCGCATGATGATCCAGCAGTCGAACTGCTTCCTGGTGGTGGAGCGCGGCGCGGGGATGGCGAACATGATGCAGGAGCGCCAGCTCTCCCAGTCCGGGGAGCTGCGGCAGAACTCGAACATGGGCGGCGGCCAGATGGTCTCGGCCGATTTCGTGCTCACCCCCAACGTCGTCTTCTCGGAAGGGAACGCGGGCGGGGTGGGCGGCGGCGCGGGCAGCTTCCTCAAGGGCAAGCTGGGCATGGTGGGAGCGGTGGCCGGCGGCCTCAAGTTCAAGGAGGCGCAGACCAGCATGCTCGTGGCGGACGCCCGCAGCGGGCTGCAGGTGGCCGCGGCCGAGGGGAGCACGAAGAAGGCGGATTTCCGGGCGGCCGGCGTCCTCTGGGGCGGCGGCAACGTGGGCGCGCTCGGCGGCTACAGCAACACCAACGAGGGGAAGATCATCGCCGCCGCCTTCCTCGACAACTACAACAACATCGTGAACGTGGTGCGCGGCGATGCCAGCCTGCAGCGCGACGTGGGGACGCTCAAGGAGGAGGCGGGGAAGAAGACCAAGGGCGGGGCCGTCTACGAGGAGGGGGACATGCTCCACCCCCGCATCGACAACGTGAAGGTCTACGCCGAGCCCAGCGAGAGCGCCAAGGTCGTGAAGACGCTCCACAAGGAAGACGAGATGATCTTCCTGGGCGAGGAGAAGGACGGCTTCCTCAAGGTCGAAGGGAACGCCAGCGGCTGGGTGAAGAAGCTGATGGTGGGGCGGTAGACCGCCCCTCAGTCCGTCCCGTACTGCACGTCCATCCGCTTGATGGACAGGAACGCGGTCCACAGGAGCGCCGCGGACAGCACGGCGATCCCGGGGACCGAGAGCCACGGCGAGGGCGGGTCCGACAGCAGCGCAAAGGGACCGCCGGAGACGGGGACGGGGCAGAGCGCCTCCAGGTAATGGACCATGGTCAGGCGCTTGAGTGCCGGGGGAAGAAGGAAGCTCGCCGACTCCCACAGCCACACGATGGCCGAGAAGGTGATGGGGTTGCGGAAGCGCAGGCCGATGGCGAGGAAGAGGGCGCCGTAGCCGACGCAGCCCAGGGCCACCACGCACAAATAGGCGAGCGCATGCCAGAGGCCGGGCCCGCGGAACAGGTGCTGGGCCATGGCCGCGCCGCCGTGCGGAAGGTACAGGAAGAAGAGCGAGCCCAGCGTGCACAGGCCGAAGATGACGGCCGAGGCCAGCAGGCCCGCCGCGTACTTCCCCGCCACCACCACCTCGCGCCGCACCGGCGCCAGGAACCAGTAGTGGAGGCTCTTGTCCAGCACGTCCCCCCGCGCCAGGTGGGAGAAGATCCCCGCGCACCCGAAGAAGATCACGCAGCGCAGGATGAACCCCTGGAAGATCATGGCGAAGACGTTCACGTCCTCCGTCATGTTGATGTTGAACTGGTCCATCCACACGGATACGGCCAGGAAGCGCAGGGCGAGCAGGGCCACGGGCATCCCCGCCAGTGCCCACACCAGCAGGGCGCGTTTCCCCAGGAAGTGCTTGCGGATCTCCAGGCGCATCACCGCCAGGCCCTGCGCGGCGCGGGCACCGAGAGCACTCATGCCGCACCTCCCGCAGCGCCGTCGCCGCCCACCAGGTACTTGTAGACCGAGCGCACGTCGTCGTCCGCGGGCGCCACCGTCTCCAGCAGGAAGCCCTCCTCCACCACGATGCGGTTGAGCATCAGGTAGAAGTTGTCGGCGTCCCTGGTGTGCACGAGGAGGCCCCGCCGGTCGTCGTGGACCTTCACCTCCACCACGTGATCGGTCTCGAACAGCCGCGCCGCCAGCCGCGCCGGCTGCTCGCAGCGGAGGAGGATCTGCATGGGGTGGGCCTGCATCTCGCTGCGCACCCCCTGGATGTTTCCCTCCGCCACCACGTAGCCCCCGCTCATCAGGATCACGCGGTCCGAGATACGGTCCACCTCGTGCAGCACGTGGCTGCTCAGCACGACGTGCAGCCCCTCCGCGGCCAGCCCCTCCAGGAGCTGCAGGACCTCGGCCCGGGCCATGGGATCGAGACCGTTCAGGGGCTCGTCCAGGATGAGCACCGAGGGCTGGTGGGCGATGGCGTGGGCGAGCTTGATGCGCTGGCGCATCCCCTTGCTGTAGCCGGCCACCCTGCGGTCGGCGGCCTGCGTGAGCCCTACCCGCTCGATGGCCGCGGCTGCCCGGGACTGCGCGTCGGGTGCAGGGTATCCATGGATGCGCAGGAAGGAGGTGAGGAACTGCCGTCCCGTGAGGGCGCGCGGGAATGCATCGTACTGCGTGCAGTACCCCACCTTGCGGAACAGGCGCTCCGGGTCGTCGGGCGCGATGCCCAGCACGCGCACGCCGCCGCGGGTGGGATGGAGGAGGCCGGTCATGAGGTTCATGAGGGTCGTCTTCCCCGACCCGTTGGGCCCCACCAGGCTCGTGATCCCGGGGGGGATGGACAGCGACACCCGGTTCACGCCCAGCACCTCGCCGTAAAACTTGGACACGTCGTCGAACACGATGGAACGCGCCGGCTCCGGCCGGGGCTGGGGAGGGGAGAAGGAAGCTTCGACGGCGCTCATGCCACCACCTCGTGCGCCCGCACCTTGCGCGCGAGCTGACGCAGGCACAGCGCGGCGTACGCCACCGCCGCCAGCCATGCCGCGGGCAGGGAGAGCGGCTGCGCGCTCAGCGCCGGCGTGCCGAAGAGGCCGGCCCAGATGTGCTGGATCACCTCGGAGAGCGCCAGCATGGATCCATAGGTGGTGAGCAGGATCTGGTTCACGATGGCGCCGAAGGCGGCGGCGATGAAGAAGAACCCGAGCAGCGTGGCCTGGGCCAGGATCCTCCGCTTCACGGTGGCGGAGATGGCCAGGGTGAGCAGGGAGAGCAGCACGATCCACAGCAGCCCGCCCACGATGAGCGCGGGAACGATGCGCAGGCTCCGCACGATCCAGCCCGGGTCCAGGCAGGCCTGGAGGACCCAGACCAGCAGGAGCGGCACCCAGGACACGGCGGACTGCAGGATCACGAGCACGGCGAGCTTGCCCAGCACGTACTCGCTTCGGGAGAAGGGCCGCGACAGGTACAGCGGCAGCGCGTCGTGCAGGAGGTCGCGGGAGATGAGGCCCGGGCCCACCAGCAAGGTGAGCAGGAACCCCAGCATGAGCGCGCTGATCGTGAGCAGCCACAGGAAGAACCGGGCGTCGATGGGGAGGAGCTGGTCGGGGGTCATGTTGAGGACGGTGAGCGCCTTCAGGTTGTGGTGTAGGTAGACGAGGACCGCTCCCACCAGGGAGGGGACGAAGCACAGGGCAAAGAAGGAGGTGAACATCTTGGAGGCGAACACCGCCTCGAAGGCGTAGCGCGGGAGCACCAGGAACCGCGACCAGGTGGGGGTGACCGCTCCCGCGTAGCCGCGGTAGGCGCGCTCATAGATGGCCACGGGACTCCTCCATCGCGCGCAGGAAGATGTCCTGGAGCGAGTCGCGGCGGTGGGTGAGGCGGCGGATCTGCACGCCGCGCTCCGCCGCCAGCCGGTAGAGGTCGGGGATCTCCACGCGCTCGGGGAGGATCATCTTGATCCGTCCCTTGCCGCCGGGGGCCACCTCGCAGCCCAGGGCGGCGGCGGCGTCGGCGAAGCTCCCCTCCCCGCCGCGCGTCTCCAGCTCCAGGAAGCGACGGTCGGCGCGGCGCTCCTCTTCGAGATTGCAGTAGACGGCGATCCGCCCTTCCTTGAGCACGAGCACCTCCTCGCAGCACTCCTCGACGTCGGCCAGGATGTGCGAGGACAGGATGACGTGCACCTTCCCCGTGTCGCGGATCTCGCGCACGAGGCGGATCATGCGCGCCCGGGTCTCGGGATCGAGCCCGTTGGTGGGCTCGTCCAGGAAGAGCAGGCGGGGAGTGGCCACGATGGCCTGCGCGAGCTTGGCCAGCTGCTTCATGCCCAGGGAGTAGGTCTCGAGCTTCCGGTAGCGGGCCTCTCCCAGGCCGACGTAGTACAGGGCCTCGTGGGTGCGCTCCAGCGCCGCCTCCCGGGGGAGGCCGTTCAGCTCCGCCATCATGCGCACGAAGCGCACGGCGGAGATCCCGGGCACGAAGGCATCGTTCTCGGGCATGTACCCGATGGAGGCCCGGATCTCCTTGGCGTGGGTCCGGATGTCCATGCCCAGGATCCGCGCCGTCCCTGCGCTGGGGGGGTGGAATCCCAGCAGCGTGTGGATCAGCGTGGACTTTCCGGCTCCGTTCGGCCCCAGCAGGCCGATGGCGCGGCCGCCGAGGCGGCCGCGCAGGTCCTGCAGGATGGTTCGCTTGCCGAAGCGGACGGAAAGGCCGTCCAGCTCGACGATCGGTGCAACCTCCACGGCCCCTCCCGTCACGTGGTCGATGCTAGTTCAACGTGCCGGGGCGGCGCCGGGTTCCTCTGAATCCATGTTGGAACCGATCTCCCCGGCGATCGCGGCCTGCCCCTGCAGGAGACCGGGGATCCCGAAGAGCCGCGTGAGGTCGTCCTCCAGACCGGTCTTCCCGCCCGAGGAGAAGGTGATCCGGTCCGGAGCGGCGACGGCGTAGACCAGCGTTCCCGGCCACTCCTGGGCCAGGTGCTCGAGGCCGGCGTTCCCCCCCTGGCCGGTGGCGCTCGCCGCCTTGCGGGCGGCCTGGAACGCGGGGCCGAGGTTCTCCCATCCCAGCGCGGAGACGTGCGTCCCCGTGCCGTCCGGGAGCATGGAGGCGAACTTGCTCGAGCTGGGGAGTCCGAGGCCAGCGGCGCGGCGCTCGATGGCCTGGTCCAGGAGGACCCGCATGGGCGCCGCCAGGAGGTAGCCGTCGTCGAAGGTGTAGTGGAGGTCGAGCATGGGCGTCTGGATCACGTGATAGGTCCGCCCCCGCGCGCTCTCGCTCTTCAGGGTGACGTGGCCGCGGTTCTCCTCCTGGGCGGCGACGTCGGCCTCCGCCACGAGCTTCTCCAGCGCGGACTGCAGCCGGCCCGCGTCGTAGACCTCGACCACCAGCTTCCAGGCCGGCTTGGGGAGCATGGGCCCGTCGAGGGCGAAGACGAACTCGCCCCCCAGCGGCTCCGCCAGGTCCTTGCGGAGATCGATGCCGTGCTCGCGCTGGAAGCGCTCGGCCCCTTCCGCCAGGCTCTGATCCGTGCCGGTCATCATGGCGAGCACGTCGTCCATCAGCGTCGCGGGCTCCTTCACCACGAAGGCCGCCGCCATGGTCGCGTCGGGGGAGACGAAGTCGAGGCCTCCCATGGGGGCGGGCTCGGCCAGCCAGGATGCGAGACCGCGGCGCGGCCGGTCGAAGGTGAGGAGCGCCGTGTCCAGCGTGCGGTCTCCCCGCCGCTGGTGCTCGACGAGCAGGTGCTGGGTGTCCGTGATCCCGAGCTGTTCCATGGCGTGGCGCTCCCCGGTGGGGGTATCCGTGCTCTGCCTCACGAGACGGGCGATGTCCACGGCGAACAGCCAGTCCGTCCCGTCCGCGTAGGCGCCCGCGATCCGTTCACGGAACGCGGAGCCGGCCTTCGGGCTGCCGGCGAGCACCTCGGCCAGGCGGGGACCGGAGGTCGAGGCGGCGAAGAGACCGTCGTGGGCCCAGAGCAGCAGCGTGTTGCCGTCGCTCTGCGGTGCACGCTCGTCCGCGGCGAGGAACCGCCACTGGCGGGGGCCGTCGCTCTTGGCCGCGGCGCGCTCGAACTCGGACTGGAGACCGGTCCGGAACGCCTCGGCGTTGCGCAGCTCCGCCAGCACGGTGAACCCCTCGGGGTTTCCGCCCGGCCCAGCCTGCACGGTGACCACGATCTCATCCCCGAGGTCGCGGCCCAGGGTCTCGATGCGCTCGATCACGCGGTCCACCTCGGCCTTGATCTCGGGCGCGCCCGGGGCCCGCTCCCACCAGCCGGCCAGGGCCTGGTTCCCCTGCAGCCGCTCCTGCAGGATGCGGCTGGCCTCCCCGATCTGTGAGGAGAGATTGGGGAGCGCGGCGTAGATCACCGTGCCCTCCGGGGCCAGATCGAGGAGGCGCGCGGAGGTGCGCATCGCCGGCATGGGCACGCGGGCGTCGATCTCCCGTCCCAGCGCGCGCAGGGAATCCAGCATGTCCGCGTACCTGGCGACGTTGCGGCTCCAGGCGATCTGCTCGGCCAGCGGCACGGGGGCCATGCCCGGGCGCGTGGCCACCTGCTCGCCGGGCTCCAGCACGTCGGTGCTCCGCCCGTGGGAGACGTGGACCTCGCCCTCGAGGACGCCCACGCGCGACCCCAGGGTGCCGTGGTCCACGGAGAAGATCGTCCCCGTGACCGCCACCAGGCAGTCCGGCGTCTGCACGTAGAGGTGACCCGCGCCCTGCTTGCTCGCCTCCACCACGACGCTGCCGCGGGCCAGCTCGATCACGGCGCCGTCACCCTTGCGCTGGAGAGCGATCTCGGAGCGGGCGCGCATCTCGATCCGGGAGCCGTCGGCCATCCGCACCACGGCACCGCCGTCGCGGCCGGTGCGGACCACCTCGCCGCGGCCCAGGGACGTCCCGGCCGGGACGGGGGTGAGCGAGGCGTTCTCCACACGGTAGAGCTCGCCGTCCACCTGCTGGATGCGGCCGCTCGCCTCCAGGACCGGAGGGGACACGATCTGCCAGGTGAGCCACGCCGCGGCCGAGATCCCGCCCACCAGGACCACGGCGGCGGCGGCGCGCATCCACGCGGCCGCACGGAGCCGTCCGGCGCCAACCTGCCCGGCGGGTGCCTGCCCGGCGGCCGCGCGCAGGGCGCGCGCCTCGAGCAGGGCCCGGCGGCAGGGAACGCAGTTGCGGGTGTGGTCGGCCACCAGCCTGGCCCGCGCCTCGGGGAGACGCTCCTCCAGCCACGCCGGGATCAACGCCTGGACGTCGGCGCAGCCGCGGATGCGGTCCGGCTCGACGGCGCCGTCGGCGAGCGCGGGCGCGGGCGCGGCCTCGGCCGCCACCCGCTCCCACACGCGGTGTGCCGCGGCCTCGATCATGTCCGGGTCGGGGGCGTCGAGGCGCACCGCCTCCACCGCACGGTCCAGCGTGTCGTTCCTGTTCCCGTTGACGCTCATCACCGACCTCCCACGAAGGCATCCAGTTCCTGACGCAGCCGCGCGCGCGCGCGGTGCAGCACCACCCCCACCGTCATCCTCGGAATTCCCAGCATCTTGGCGATCTCGTGGTTGTCGTAGCCCTCGAGATAGCGCAGCGCGAACATCTCCGCGGCGCGAGGGGTGAGGGTCGCCATGGCTCGCCGCAGGGCAGCCCGGATCTCCCGATCCCCTTCCCGGCGTTCGGGCCCCGAGCGCGGGTCTTCCACCGGCTCCACCTTCGCCAGGTCGTCGGTCCGCGCCGCCTGCCGGCTGCGGACCACGTCCAGGGCAGCATTGACCGCCGCCCGGTGCAGGTAGGCCCCGGGCGAGTCCGACAGGGCCGAAGCGCCGGGCTCCCGCCGCGCCAGCCGGAGGAAGACCACCTGGGTCACGTCCTCGGCATCGGCGGGGTTGCCGGTGATCCGATAGGCGGCCCGGAACACCTTCTCGTGGTGTTCCCGGAATACCCGGGCCAGACCGCCGTCGGCCTGCCGCTCCACCGCTGCACTCTGGCTCGCCTCCACGGCCCCCTCCTCCGGCTCGTTGCCGTCGATCATGAGACGGGGGACCCCCGGGGGCGATTTCAGTCTCGCCGCTCCCGGTCCCGGGGACCCGGCACCACCAGGCCCAGCACCCAGGAGAGGACGGAGACGCAGAGAGCCCCCAGGACGGCGGGGACGAAGCCGTGGACCTGGAAGCCTTGGACCAGCCAGGCCGTGAGGCCGAAGGCGATCGCGTTGACCACCAGGTAGAAAAGCCCGAGCGTCAGGCAGGTGATGGGGAGCGTGAGCAAGAACAGGATCGGCCGGACCAGGGTGTTGACGATCCCCAGCACGAGCGCCCCCAGGATCAGGGGGACCGGGGTGTCCACGGTGACGCCGGGGACGATCCGGGCCACGAGCCAGAGCGCCAGTGCGGAGACGGCGAGGTGGACGAGGAAACGCAGCACCACGGGGACGCCCTCCGCGCGGATTCTACCGGGGGAACGTGACCACCGTGAGGGAGGAGCCGCCGTAGCTCGGGAGCAGCAGCCACTCGGGGATGCCATCGCCGTCCAGGTCGGCGGGCTGGATGGGCTCCTCCACCGGCGTGCGCGACGGAAAAGTCTCGCGACCCCCTCCCTCGTCTCCGATGTTGATCTCGGTGCCGCTGTTTCCGGTGGCGCCGACCTGGACCCGCTTGCTGGCCGTCCTGGAGACGAGCGCCTTTCCGGTCACGCCGGGATGGAGCTCCAGCGCCCCGTTGGCGAGCACGAGGAGGTCGGGGAGGAGGTCGCCATCCACATCCGTTCCCCACTGGATCGTGGACCGGTCCCCTTCCTCTACGTCGAAGGCGGCGCCGGCAGTGCCGCGCGCGAAGCTCCCGTCCGCCTTCTGCATCCAGCTCTCGAGCACGACGCGACTGTCCTTCAGCCCCTTCCAGTACCCGAGGACGAGGTCCTCGCGGCCGTCGCCGTCCAGGTCCCGCGGGAACCAGTGGGCGTCCTGCCACAGGTTCATGTTGGAGTTGACGGCGAGGACGGGGAGCTTCCCCGTGCGCGTGCGATCGGCGGCGAGCAGCCAGACCCGCATCCGCTTCTCCCCGAACAGGCTCAGCGAGCCGCGGGGGATGGTCGTGACCGCCAGGGCCGGCTTCCCGTCCAGGCGAAAGAACGCGTGCTCGAGCACCCGCTCGGGGGAGGGGAGGCGTAGCCAGCACTCCGTCGTGCGGCCCTCCTCGGCGGCGCCGGGCGCGACCAGGAAGACACGGAGGCGCTCGGGACCCTCGACCCTGAAGCCGGCGGCGAAGACCGTCTCCTTGCCGGGGAGGCGCTGCACCGGCATGCCGGTGAGGCGCAGCCCTTCACGGCCGCGTGCGAGGCCGATGGGCAGCGGGACCTCGAGGCTCGGGCGCCAGGGCAGGGAATCGGCCGTTCCAGACCAGCAGCGCAGCGCTCCGACGACGCCCGTGCACAGGCGGCCCGCGTCCAGGGTGATGCCGGAGGGCGGCTGGAGGTCGCCGGCGGTCACCTCCAGCGCCTCGTCCTCGATCAGCGATTCCAGCTCCCCGCCGTAGCGGTCGTCCGCCCCGCCCCGCAGGAGCACGGCCCGCCCCGGGGCGAAGAGCACGAGATCGGTGTGCCCGTCCCCGTCCACGTCGGCCGCAAGCAGACCCGCGAGGCGGTCCGTGCCGGGAAGCTCCCGCAGGACCTCGAAGGTGATCCCGCGCAGGCGCCAGAGGTGCCAGGGTGCAGGCTCCGCGAGGGTTCCGCCCCCGGCGAGCCCCACGAGCGCGATTCCCTCCTCCTCCTCGATGCGCGCGGTGGGCCGCCGGGCCCCTTGGATCCGGCGGGCGCCCACCGCGATGGTCTCGAGCGACACCGGGAGCTCGGGAGCGGCCGCGGGCTCGGCCGCCAGGAGCGCTCCCGCCAGCACGAGCGCCGCGATCATCGTCCTGCCTCCTCGGAGGCGCTCAGATAAAGGTCGAGGGTCACCGGGGGAAGGACGCCCGGCTCCTCGTTCTTTCCTGGCCGGGAGATGGCGAGGTCCGCCCGGCCGTCGCCGTCCAGGTCGTCCACGCGCACCTGGGCGAGGTCCTCGATCGCGACCTCGAGCGGGATGGAGAGGTCCGGGTTCTTCGGGTAATGGGCGCCTTCCTGGCCGCGGTGGATGGTGACGGTCTTGCCCCGGCCGAGGTGGACGAAATCGGCCCGGCCGTCGCCGTCGAAGTCGCCGGCGAACTGCGCGAAGCGGCCGATCCTCAGGTCGTTGAGGTCGATCTTCAGCTTCTCGGCGAGGTCGAGATCCTTCACCTCGGTGAAGCCGCCGTCCCCGCCCTGGTGGTAGACGTGGAACTCGAGCCCGAGCGTCAGCCGCTTGGTGGTCACGATCTTGACGATCTGCCACATGGAGAAGTCGAGTGTCACCGTCACCAGGTCCTTGCGTCCGTCGGCGTCCAGGTCCTGGAAGGCGGCGATGTCGAACAGGTCCTCGTCCTCCACGTCGAAGGCGTGGCCGACGATCTCCGCCGTGCGGTAGGGCGCCTGGGGGACGAGGTCCTGGAGGTGGTGGAAGCGATAGCGGAGGGTCGGCCGCTTCGCCTGCTTGATCTCGCTCTTGCCGGTGTCCACCTCCTCGCTGGTCACGAGTTCGGCACGGCCGTCGCCGTCGAGGTCGCCGAACCAGGCCAGCTCCCGGTCGCCGTCGTGCTCGACCGCCTTCTTCTTTTCCTTTTCTCCCTCGTGGATCATGGGGAAGACGCGGATCCCTGCCGCCGCCAGGTCCACCTCCTGGGCTTCCGCGAACTTCCCGCCGCCCAGGCCGCGCAGCACGTGCACCCGCTGCCGGAAGCGCCGGTCGGTGCCGGTGACGATCAGGTCGGGCACGCGGTCGCCGTTCACGTCCTCGACGCGGGGCAGGGGATAGGCGCGGCTGGGACGCCGCCCGGCGCTCTTGCGGTCGCCAGGGAGGAGGAGGCGCGTGGCCGGAGAGGACGCCAGCCCGGCGGGCGTGCCCAGGTAAACGGCGGGCCCCTCGCGGGCGGGGAGGACGACGTCGGCGGTGCGGTCGCCGTCCACGTCCGCCACGATCCCGAGCTTGCCCGGAAGGAAGGTGGACGCCCCCGCGGCGGCAGGGGGATCGGCGACCAGGGGCTCGATCGTCAGCGCTCCCTCCCGGAGGCGGAGAGCTGCCATCCCCTGGTCCATGAGGAGGAGCACCGGCGCGCCCGGCGGGCCCGCCTCGGCCGCGATCACGGTGGTGGGGAGGGGCAGGGACGCCGCCACGGGCGTGTACGTCCCGCCGGGACCGGCCAGCCAGGCCCGGATCTCGCGGCGGTCGATGAGGGAGGGGACGACCTCGGTGACGTAGACCAGGCCCTCCATCCGGTCCTCGCCGATCGAGATCCAGTCCCCGTAGACGAGGAAGACGACGAGGTCCTTGTGGCCGTCTCCGTTCAGGTCCGCGGAGAGCAGTGTGGCCGGCGGCCCGGGCAGCTCCAGGGAGAGGGGACGGAGGTGGAGGGTGTCCCGCTTGGCGGCCAGGGCCGGTGGGGCAAGGACGGCGAGAAGGACAAGGAAAGAGAAGAGGTGGCGCACCGCGTACCCCCCGCTTCGGCGACGGAGGGTACAACGGAGCGCCGGCCCGAAAGTTACCGCTCGACCAGCTCGAGAGCGGCCGAGTTCATGCAGTAGCGCAGGCCGGTGGGTCGGGGGCCGTCGTCGAAGACGTGGCCGAGGTGGCCGCCGCAGCGGCTGCAGAGGACCTCGGTGCGGCTCATGCCAAGGGTGTGGTCCTCGTGGCTCTCCACCGCCCCGGCGCGGACGGGCTTCCAGAAGCTGGGCCAGCCGGTCCCCGAGTCGAACTTGGTGTCGCTCGAGAACAGCTCCTGGCGACAGGCGGCGCAGACGTAGATGCCCGCCCGGTGGTCGTCCCAGTAGGCGTTCGCGAACGGGCGCTCGGTTCCGCCCTTGCGCAGGACCTCGTACTGCATGGGGGTGAGCTGGGCCTTCCACTCTGCGTCGGTCTTGGTCACGGGGTAGGACCTCCCGGCGGCGTCGGCCTGGACGGTGCAGGCCAGCGTGAGGGCGGCGACCAGGATCAAGAGGATGGGTTTCATGGTGCCTCCGCGACGTTGGATGCCGGGGGGAGTCGGAAGGGGTCAGGTATTTCCTATTTCCTTTTCTCCGAAGTGACGCGGAGGAAAGGAAATAGGAAATACCTGACCCCTTCGGATCCCTACTGCGTCCGGTAGTTCCCGAACTTCAGCTCCATCCCGAAATCATGGCCCTTGAGGAGGGCGATCACCCCCTGCAGCTCGTCCCGGGACGGGGAGGAGATCCGCACCTGGTCCCCCTGGATCGCCGACTGGACCTTCTTGAGCTTCTGGTCCTTGACGAGCTTGACGATCTCGCGGGCGGTCTCGATGGGGATCCCCTGCTGGAGGTCGATCTGCTGGCGCACCGTCCCGGCGGCGGCCGCCTCCACCTTCCCCCGCTTCAGGTTCCGCGGCGGCACGCCGCGCCTAACCATCTTGGACTGCAGCACCTCCCAGATCGCGTTCAGCTTGAACTCATCGGGGGTGGAGAGGACGATCTGGTTCTCCGCGCGCCGGAAGTCGATCTCGAACTTCACGTCCTTGAAATCGTAGCGCTGCGCCAGCTCCTTGCGCGCCTGGTTGACCGCGTTGTCGACCTCCTGGAGGTCACAGCCGACGGTGACGTCGAAGGACTGGGTCGGGGGCATGCGCGGATTGTAGCGCGGCGGGCCCCACCTCCACCCGCGCGCGGGGGAAGGTCCGCGCCACCGCCGCGAAGCGCGGACCACCCTCCACCAGGACGACGTCCGGCTCCACCGCGGGAAGGTCCCGAGGCTGGTAGGGGCGGAAGTAGAACTCGGCCACCGCGGCGCGCGGCGCCAGAAAATGCACGACGTTGGCGTCCTTGCCCAGCACGCAGAGGACGCGGGCGCCGCTCCGCTCAAGCTCCGCCGCCCGCTGGCCGATCGGCGTCGCCGCCGGGCTGAAGTTGAACTGCGCCAGCGAATCGGATGCGAAACGGACGAAGTAGGCGTGGGCGTGCGTGCCGGCGACCGCCAGGATCCCGACCAGGAACAGCCACGCGGGCAGTCTCGCCGCCGCCAGCGAGGCCAGCACCAGCACTACCGGAAGCGCGACCAGCAGGCGCGTGAGGCTGGGGCCCGCCGTTCCCACGAGGAGCACCGTGCCCGCGCCGCACAGGAGCAGCGGCCCCCCGAGCCTTCGTCGCACCGCGATCCAGAGCCCTGCCAGGAAGAGCACGGCCACCAGAGGGTGCACGGGGTGGACGCCCGCCCGCGTCACGCCCGCGCTCACACCGTCGAAGAAGTGGTGGGGGCCGTTCACGTCGCGGTACTCGGCGGGGTAGACGAACGGCATCAGCGCCGTGGCCGCGACGTTCCGGAGCTCCCCACCCTTGGCCACGTAGGACCCGCGCAGCAGGAAGTGGCGTGGGTCCTGGGCGAGGAGGACGAGGTTCGGAATCGACACGACGAGCGCGGTACCCAGCAAGGCGGCCGCAGGCTTCCAATCTCGTGTCCGGACGGCTCTCCAAAGAACCCAGACCGCTCCGGCGAGGGCGACGGCGCGGAAGGCGGTGTAGCCGTAGACGCCCAGGGCCAGCGCGGCGCCGGCGAGCACCGCATCCCGCCGCCGCTCCTCCGCCCGCAGCGCGAAGAAGACGAACAGCAGGAGGAAGAGCGGCGCGCTGATCGCGCGCAGCCCGGCGCGCCCGTAGTGGAACAGCCAGACCGAGGTGGCGGCGATCGACAGAGGGACGATGGGCGGCACCTCGGGATCGACGCGCCGGACCACTGCGGCCGTCATCCCCACCACGCCGCAGGCGAAGGTCCAGGACACCACCTGCACGGCCAGCGTGGTGGGACCGAGCAGCTGCGTGGAGAAGCCCACCAGGTAGAGGTAGAGCGTCTCCGCAGAGTTGCCGAGCACGTGCGTGATGGGCTCCAGCCGGTGCTGCGCCAGGAGGAGGACGCCGCGCAGCGCCTCCTCGGCGGCGTCGTTGCACAGGCCCGCGGGGACGGTGTCGCGGCGGTACGCGAGGGCTGCCAGGTAGACCGGGACCAGGAGCCACGGCGCGAGCGACGCCCAGTGCCGGCCGCGCACTCAGTCCACGCTCGGCAGGGTGGAGGCCTCGTCGTCTTCGCCCCGGTCCAGCAGCCGCGCCCGCGTGACCGCGTGCTCCCCCAGGCGCTCGCGCACCGCGTCCGCCGCGCGCGCCATGCGGCGCGCGCGCTCTTCCCCCGGGTCCGCGAAGAGCTCGGCCGGCACGCGCTCCCGGCGCTCGATGCCGCTCACGCCCAGGCCGAGCAGGCGGATCCCGCGTCCGCCGCGGTCCACCCTGTCCCGGAGCAGCATCCGCCCGGCCTGGACGAGCACCTCGGCCAGGTCGGTGGGGGCGGGGAGCGTGTGCGCCCGCGTCCAGGTGGTGAAGTCCCCGGTCCGCACCTTGAGATGGACGGTCCTGCCCACGAGCCCGGCGCGCCGGAGCTGGCGAGCCACCCCCTCCGCTCGTTCCAGCAGCGCGCGGTCGATGCGCTCCGGGTCCTCGAGGTCGTGCGCGTAGGTCCGCTCCTCGGAGATGGACTTGGCGGCGTGGTCGCGCACCACGCGGCGCTCGTCCCGTCCCTGGGCGAGGGCGCGCAGGTGGCGCGCCTGGTTCGTCCCCACCAGGGAGGCCACCGCTTCCTCCGTGACCTTCGCCAAATCGCCGACCGTCACCAGCCCCCCCAGCCGGAGGCGCGCCGCCGTCTTGGGACCGACGCCCCAGAGGCGCTCCACCGGCATCGGCCAGAGCCGCGGCGGCACGTCCTCCAGGGGGAAGACCACCAGCCCGTCCGGCTTCTCCATGTCGGACGCCACCTTGGCCAGGAACTTGTTCGGGGCCACGCCGATCGAGCAGGTCAACCGTTCTTGCGCGGCGATCGCCTGCTTGAGCGCGCGCGCCCGCGCCGCCCCGTCCGCCAGGGACGACGCCAGGCCGGTGAGATCGAGAAAGGCTTCGTCGATGGACAGGGGCTCCACCAGCGGCGCCGCATCCTCCATCAGCCGCCGGACGGCGCGCGAGACCTCGGCGTACAGCCCCATCCGCCCCGGCAGCCACACGGCGTCCGGGCACAGGCGCATCGCGATGAGGGAGGGCATGGCGGAGCGCACGCCGAAGGTGCGGGCCTCGTAAGAGCAGGTGGCGACGACGCCGCGCCGTCCCTGGTGCCCGACGATGACCGGGAGCCCCTTCAAGGCCGGGTTCTCGCGGACCTCCACGGAAGCGTAGAACGCATCCATGTCGAGGTGGAGGACGACGCGGCTCAGGGGGTCGGCCACCTCCGGATTGTGGCAGGAGTCAGAGGCGTCTGCTCTGCCGCCGGTCCGACAGCAGCTCGGCGGCGATCGCCACCGCCACCCCCACCCCGATCGGCATCAGGATGCCGGGCGGGACGTGCGGCACGTGGTTCCTCCAGGCGGCGATCCAGAGCGGGATCCCCGCCGCACCGAGGAGGCGGTGCGACCACAGGAGCACGGCAGGGGAGGGCTTCGGCACCCCTTCCACCTCGAGGCGCGGCATCCACCCGGGAAGGAGGATGGAGATCAGCGAGTAGAGGCCGCCTACCACGGCGCTGGCGAGGCCGAGAGCGGGCCTGCCGGTGAGGAGCCAGGCGAGAACGAGGGCGGCGAGGGCATATCCCGCCCAGAGCACGAGGCGGCTGGGGACCATCTGGCGCATGCGGTGGAAGATACGTTCAGACGAGCAGCGCGGCACATGCTTCGGGCGCATCGAGCGGCACGAGATGGGCCGCCCCGGGGACGACGACCACGCGCCCTCGCGGCGCGGCATCGGCGATCTCCTGCAGCCGCTCCCGTGGCGTGATCGGATCGAGCTCGCCTGCGACCGCGAGAACCGGCTGCGCCAGGCGCGGGAGCACGTCCCTGCGGTCCGGCCGGTTCGCGAGGGCCAGCAGCGCCACGGTCAGACCGGCGTCGCCGGCGCGTCCCGCCATCCCTTTGAGGTGCACGAGACGCCGCTCGTCGGCCACCCAGCGCGGGCCGGCCTGCTCGATCCACGCCTCCCAGCCCTGGCGATCGACCAGGCTCATCGCCTCCGCCCGCGCCGCCTTGCCGGCGGCATCCTCGGCATGGGCGTGCGTGGAGATGAAGGCCCATGCCCGCGCGACCTGGGGACGCGCCGCCGCCATGGCCAGGGCGACGTAGCCGCCCATGGACACCCCGGCGATCCCAGGGCGCTCGACCCTCTCCGCCTCCAGGATCTCGAGGACGTCGGCGGCGAAGCGGTCGGAGGAAGGGAGCTCCCAGCCCACCGTCGATCCCCCGTGCCCCCGCAGCTCCGGGATGACGAGGCCGACATCCTCCGGAAACGCGCGCACCACCTCGTCCCACAGCGTCGAGTCGCATGCCAGCGCGTGCAGCAGCACCCAGGGATCCCGCCCCGGCCGCACGCGGTAGGCGAGCTGGGCCCCGTCGGAGGTGGCGTGAACCGTTTCGCGGAAGCTCACGATTGGCTCACATCAGGAACGGCGCACTGTCGCCCCGTTCGAACCGCTCTCGCAGATCCTGGACGAACTGGGCTGATCGATTCTCTTTGTGCCGGAGAGATCAACGTCCGCGACTTTCGAGCCGATTGAATCTCGCTCGAAGGGCTTCGGCATCCATGGGGTCACCCAGCCACATCGGGAAACCGCTTCGGGCCCAGGAACCCCACCGGGACTCCGGCGGCACGACAGGCACGGCTCGCGCGCGAGCTCAGGATGAGGAGCGTGATCATGTTGATCAGCGGGACCACCATCCCGATGCCCCACAGGAAGCTCACGGGGGATCCGAGCGCCGCGGCGGTGCGGTGGGCGTAGATCGCCAGGGGCACGATGCTGCCCAGCGTGGCCAGGCCCTGGATCCCCTGGATCTCGGGACCCCGGCCCAGGCCGAGGAGACCGGCGATGAACCCGATGCCGAAGGTGAGGAGAAATTGCACGCCGAACCAGCGCACGAGCGCGCGGTAGGCGGCGACGAGACGGCGCATGTTCTCGTCCTGTGCGGAAGCCGGATCTGCCACCGTCGCCGTGGGAGGACGGTAGGGGTTCACGTCCATGCCTACCTCACAGGTTGAGCACCAGCTTTCCCCTCACATGCCCGGCCGCGCTCTCGCGCAGCGCCGCCGCCGCGTCGGCGAGCGGATAGATCTTCGACACGTGGGGCTTGAGCTGGCCCTTCTCCACGAGCGCGGCGAGGGAGCGGAGCTGGTCGCCACTGGGCGCGACGAACACGTAGTCGGGTCGGACTCCGTGGGCCGCGCAGAGGGCGGGGTCCGGGGGGGAGATCACGCTGACCAGGCGGCCGCCGGGCTTGAGCAGCTCCAGGCTGCGGGTCTGGATCTCGCCGCCCATCGTGTCGAGGACGACGTCCACGCCCTGGGGATAGAGGCGGCGCACGGCATCCACGAAGTTCTCCCGCGTGTAATCCACGATCTCCTCGGCCCCCAGGCCGAGGACGAATTCCCGGTTCCTGGAGCTGGTGGTGCCCACCACCCGCGCGCCCGCGGCGCGCGAGATCTGCACCGCCAGGTGACCGAGGCCTCCGGCGGCGGCGTGGACGAGGACGACCGCGCCCTCCTTGACGTCCCCCTGCAGGCGCAGGGTCTGCCATGAAGTGAGGCCGGTGAGGGGAACGCCCGCCGCTTCCTCGAAGAGGAGCTTCTTCGGGACCGTGGCCACCGCCTCGGCGTTCAAGGTGATGAGCTCGCCGTAGGTGCCGTCGTGCAGCTCGGGCTTGCGGGCGTAGGCCCACACCTTGTCGCCCCTGCGGAAGGTCTCGACGCCGGGGCCGATCGCCTCGATCTTGCCGGCGCACTCCCAGCCGGGGACCAGGGGGAAGCGGTAGGGGAAGGCCTGCTTCAGGTGCCCGGCCACGAGCTTCCAGTCCACCGGGTTGACCCCCGACGCCACGATCTGGATCAGCACCTCACCCGGTCCGGGGGAGGGGTCGGGAAGATCCACCGGACGGAGCTGCTCCGGACCGCCGAACGCCTGGATCGCCATCGCACGCATGGGCGCATTCTAGGAGATGCATCCCCCTATAATCCCGGCCTCGGGGAGGAACGCCGTGGACGCGAGCGGAATCGGGATCGATGTCCGGAACGGGGTGGCCACGCTGCGCATGGAGCGGGAGCGCGCGAATGCGATCAACCCCGGAACGGTGGACGCGCTGACGGCTGCCTTCGCCCAGGTCTCCGGGGACCCCGCCGTGCGGGCGGTGCTCCTCACCTCCGGCCGCAAGCTCTTCTCCCCCGGCCTCGACCTGGCGATGCTCGTGAAGCTCGACCGGGCGACGATGCACGCGTTCATGGGGGCGTTCTCGGCGTGGCTGCAGAACCTCGTGGACTGTGAGAAGCCGGTGATCGCGGCCATCCACGGCCACGCCATCGCCGGCGGTCTGGTGCTGGCCCTCACCGCCGACTGGCGCATCCTCCGCGACGACGCCGAGATCGGGTTGAACGAGGTCAAGATCGGCGTCCCCCTCCCCTTCGGCGTGGCCCGGCTCCTCCAGGACGCGGTCCCCCCCCAGTCGCTGGTGGAGATCGGCCTGCTGGGCAGGAACTTCCGGGGCGAGGCAGCCCGGGAGGTCGGCCTGGTGCACGAGGTCTGCAGCGCCGACCGGTTCGACGAGGTCTGTCGCGCCCGCGCAGAGGAGTTCGCGTCCAAGGATCCCGCCGCCTTCGCCGCCACCAAGCGTTACCTGCGGGCGGGCGTCTCGGAGACGCTGCGCGCGGCGGACGCGCTCTATCGCGACGAGTGGCTCGACTGCTGGTTCGGCGCCGCGGCCCGGCGCCGCATCGAGGAGATCGTCTCCGAGCTGCAGGCGCGGCGCGGATGATCGACGCCGTCCCCGGCACCCCGGCCACGCCCTCCCGCCCCTTCGCGTACCGGATGGCCGTGCAGGCGAACCTGCGCGACACCGACGCCCTGGGTCACGTCAACAACGTCGTCTACCTGTCCTGGTGCGAGCTGGCGCGCACGCGCTACGTCGTGGAGCGGCGCCGCTTCACCGACGTCGCCCAGATCGACTTCATCCTCGCCTCGGCGCGCCTGGACTGGCGCGCGCCGGTCTTCGTGCTGGAGTGGGTGGACGTCTGGTGCACGCCCTCCCGGGTGGGGCGGAAATCCTGGGAGCTGATGTACGAGGCCCGCGCCCGCAGCGACGGCCGCCTGGTGCTCGAGGCCAGCAGCGTGCAGGTCCAGTTCGACTACGGCACGCGGCGGCCCATGCCGGTGTCGGCCGACCTCCGGCGCCTGCTGGAGGAGGACATGGCGGCGTTCCCCGTCCATGGGTAAGCCGGTCGTCTACAACGCCACCCTCGCGGGACGCGAGGACCTCTCGCCCACGCTGGCCCTGTTCCGGGTCCTCCCCGACGACGTGCCGCCGCCGGCGCGGCCGTGGTTCGAGTCCGGCCAGTACGTGAGCCTGGGCCTGAACGTGGACGACCCCGCCGCCCCCCACGCCACCCTGCGGCCCTACTCCATCGCGTCGGCGCCCGAGGAGCGGCGGTGGCTGGAGCTGTACATCCGCCTGGCCTCCATCCCCGAATCCCCGGAGCCCTTCACGCCGCTGCTCTGGCCGCTCCGCGTGGGGGACCGCCTGTACGCCTCCCCCAAGATCGCCGGCCGGTTCACGGAGACCCACACCGTGGGCGAGGGCGATCCCCGGGTGCGCGTCTTCGCCGCCGCAGGCACCGGCATCGCGCCCTTCATCTCGGCCGCGCGGAGCGCCGCCGCCCGCGGGCGCGACGACCTGCTGGCCCGCATGGTGATCCTGCACGGGGCCTCGCACGCGCACGAGCTCGGGTACCGCGCAGAGATGGAGGCGCTGGGGCGCCGCGGGTTGCGCTACGTCCCCACCGTCAGCCGGCCCGCCGACAACCCGGAGTGGAAGGGGCACGTGGGCCGCGTGGAGACCGTGTTCGACCGCGAGTCCTTCTCTCCGGAGGCCGCCGTGGTCTACGTCTGTGGCTTCACCGGGACGATCACCTCCACGGTCGAGCGCCTGGTCCGGCGGGGGTTCGTGCCGGAGGACCGGCGGCTGCGGCGGCTCCTCCAGGTGCCGGAGAACGCTCCTCCCAGCCTGTTCTACGAGCAGTACGACACCGCCCCCATCATCGACCCCAAGGACGAAACCCGCCTTTCCGCACTGCGCGCGGAAGTGAAGAGCCGGGTTGCTCCGGGGTGACCGACCGTCGTAGAACAGACGCCGCCACTCTTGCAGGAGGCCGCATGCCCACCACCACCCTCCGGAAGACCGCCTACGACATGGCCCTGGAGAACTTCGACGAGGCCGCCGACGCCCTGGAGCTGGACGCGGGTCTGAGGGAGCGCATCCGCTATCCCGAGCGCTGCCTCATCGTCCACATCCCCGTCCGGATGGACGACGGCACCGTGCGCCGCTTCGAGGGCTACCGGGTCCAGTACAGCACCGCGCGCGGGCCGGCCAAGGGAGGCATCCGCTACCACCCCGACGTCACGCTGGACGAGGTGAAAGCGCTGGCCTGCTGGATGACCTGGAAATGCGCGATCGTGAACATCCCTTTCGGGGGGGGGAAGGGCGGCGTCGCCTGCGACCCCAAGGTCCTGTCGAACGGCGAGCTGGAGCGGCTGACGCGGCGCTACGCCGCGGGGATCATGCCCATCATCGGTCCCGAGTCGGACATCCCGGCGCCGGACGTCTACACGACGCCCCAGATCATGGCCTGGATCATGGACACCTACAGCATGGGCAAGGGGCACCCGGTCCCCGGCGTGGTCACCGGCAAGCCGCTGGAGGTGGGGGGCTCCCTGGGGCGCAACGAGGCCACGGGGAGGGGGACCTTTCACTGCATCGTCGCCGCCTGCCAGCACCTGAAGATCCGTCTATCCGGTGCCTCCGCCGTCGTGCACGGGTTCGGCAACGCAGGCGCGGTGGCGGCGCGCCTGCTTCACGAGGCGGAGGCCAAGGTGGTGGCGGTGGGGGACTCGCGCGCCTGCGTCATGAACGAGGGCGGCCTGGACGTCTTCAACCTCATCCGCCACAAGGAGGCCACCGGCAGCGTGGCCGGATTCCCGGGTGCGCAAGAGATCGAGACGGACGAGATGCTGGCCCTCTCCTGCGACATCCTGGTGCCCGCCGCGCTCGAGAACTCGATCCATGCCGGCAATGCGGGCAAGGTGAAGGCGAAGATCATCGCCGAGGCGGCGAACGGGCCCTGCACGCCCGAGGCGGACCGCGTGCTGGACGCCTCCGGCACGTTCGTGCTGCCCGACATCCTGTGCAATGCCGGCGGCGTCACCGTCTCCTACTTCGAGTGGGTGCAGAACGAGCAGCACCTGAGCTGGTCGGAGCTGGACGTGTATCGCAAGCTCGAGGACGTCATGGCGCGCTCGTTCCGCGACGTCCTGGAGATCTCGCACACCCGGCGGGTGCGCATGCGCACGGCCGCGACCATGCTCGGAATCTCCCGCGTGGCCACCGCCGCGCAGGTGAGGGGGCTTTACCCCTGAAGCCTGCGGAGTGGCGGGCGGCGCCGGGGGACCCGGTCGAGGGCGATCTGCCACCGCTCCGCAGCGTCGGGGCGGATCCACCCCTCGTCGCGGAGGCGCCGCACGAAGCGTTCGATGGCCTCGATCTCCTCGGGCTCCAGGGCCCGCAGGGCGTCATGGATGGCCGGATCTTTCATACGCATCAAGATACGGACAAGCACGCCCTTTTGCCTATCAGGTTTTTTCGGGCGCTGCGGGGAGAAGTCCGCGGACTTTTATAGGTTCGAGGGGGATCCACACCACCTTGTCGGGGCGGGTCTCCCCCCTCAGCAGGCGGAGTGCCGAGGGGGGGAGCCCGAGGGCTTCCCCCAGCAGCTCCAGCACGCGCCTGTTCGCTTTTCCCTTCTCCGGCGCCACGGTGACCCGGACCCGCAGGGCGCCCCCGTGGACACCATCGAGCGAGTCCCGGTCGGCTCCGGCGCGAACCCGCAGGCGCAGGCGGCAGCCCCCCTCGGCGGGCTCCACCTGAAGCGTCACGCGTGCAGCGGGGCTCCCAGCCGCTCGTAGGCCATGTTGCGGCGCATGGGGGTGAAGCCCGCGTCCCGGACCACCCGCGCGATCTCCGGCTCGTCCATCTTGAAGGTGGTGCCGGCGGCGGAGACCACGTTCTCCTCGATCATCGTGCTGCCCATGTCGTTGACGCCGAAGGCGAGGGTGGCCGCGCCCACCTTCGGCCCCTGGGTCACCCAGGAGGCCTGCACGTTCACGAAGTTGTCCAGGAAGACGCGGGACACGGCCATCGTGCGCAGGTACTCGGCGGTCGTGACCTCGGTGCCCCCCAGCTCGGTGTTCCCGGGCTGGAAGGTCCAGCCGATGAACGCGGTGAAGCCCTCCGTCCGGTCCTGCAGGTCGCGCAGCACGGCCAGGTGGGCGATGCGGTCCGCCCGGGTCTCGATGTGCCCGAACATCATGGTGGCGGTGGAGCGGATCCCCGCCCTGTGCGCCTCCTCGTGCACCTCGATCCACTCCGCGCTGGAGGCCTTGTTCTTCATGAGGCGCCTGCGCACGTCGTCCACCAGGATCTCGGCGCCCCCCCCGGGGACGGAGTCGAGCCCCGCGTCGCGCAGGCGGCGCAGTGTCTCCTGGAGGGTGAGGCGCGACACCTTGCGGATGTGCACGATCTCCGGAGCGGACAGGGCGTGCAGCCAGAGGTCGGGGAAGGCCTGCTTCAAGCCCCGGAAGGTGTCCTCGTACCACTCGATCTTGAGCGATGGATTGTGGCCGCCCTGCAGCAAGATCTGGTTCCCGCCCAGCGCGTAGGTCTCCGCGATCTTGGCCTGGAGGGCGTCCATGGAGAGGACGTACCCCTCGTCGTGGTGCGGCGGACGGTAGAAGGCGCAGAAGGTGCAGAAGGCGTTGCACACGTTCGTGTAGTTCACGTTGCGGTCGATGATGTAGGTGACCACGCCGTCCGGGTGGAGCCGGCGCCGCGCCATGTCCGCCAGCGCACCCAGGGTGGTCAGGTCGCCGTGCTCCAGGAGATCGAGCGCCTCGGCGGGGGAGATCCGCTCGCCGGCGAGCGCCTTCGCCACCGCGTTCATGCCAGGCTCCTTTCCAGCCGCACCTCGGGCACCCGCGGCAGCAGCGCGCGGGCAGCGGCCAGCTCGAAGAAGCGCCGCAGACCCGCGAGCTCCTTCGGCCCCAGGCCATAGCGCACGTTCTCGGTGAGATAGCGCCGCACCAGCTCCGGGTCGGAGGTCCCCGCCGCGATGGCGTCCACGGAGGCGAACCCCCGGCGCGCGGAGGTGTGGAACGCCTCGCACAGGGCGTCGTCGAGGACCCCCTCCCGGGCCACCCAGACGGCGTAGACGAAGGGAAGGCTGGTCCACTCCGTCCAGACCGCGCCCAGGTCCGTGGTCGTGGTTCCGGCCGGGGGTTTGGAGAAGAGGGCGGCGTCGCCGATGCGGATCACGGCGTCATGCGCGGCCAGGGCCTCTTCGATCGTTCCGGCGTGCTCCTGCGCCGCCGGGGCCACCCCGAAGCGCTCGCGCAGCAGCACCTCGGCCAGGGCATTGCTCGTGCGCGAGGCGGGATCCAGGGCCAGGCTCTCGATCCGTTCCAGGGGGACGCCCGAGACCAGGAGCACGGAGCGCACCGGCCCCTGCGAGCCGATGGCGAGCCCGGGCACCACCGTCAGGCCGGGGATGCGTCCCAGCTCGATGGAAGAGACGAGCGCCACGTCCAGCGTCTGCCGCCGCAGCCGCGCCGCCAGCCGCGAGGGGACGTCGGCCTCCAGGCGGATGCGGCCGGCGGCGGTGCCCTGCTCGAACCCGAAGACGAGAGGCCGGGCGTTGAGGTAGGGGACGGTCCCGACGCGGATCATGCCACGGCGGCGGCGTCGAACCGCTGCAGCACGTTGTAGACGGAGTCGCGCTGCACGGGTTCACAGCCGGCGTCCCGCACCAGGCGCAGGAGCTGCTCGACCGTGAGGCCCACGGGCGTCTTCGCCCCGGCCATGTGCACGATCTTCTCCTCCACGATGGTGCCGTCGATGTCGTCGGCTCCCAGGGTGAGGGCGGTCTGGGCCACCCGGGGCGAGATCATGATCCAGTAGGCCTTGATGTGGTCGAAGTTGTCGAGCATCAGGCGCGCCACGGCGATGGTCAGGAGATCGTCGAACCCGGTGGGACCGGGGAGGTGGGCGAGTTCGGTGTTCTGGGGATGGAACGCCAGGGGGATGAAGCACATGAAACCGCCGGTCTCGTCCTGGAGCGCCCGCAGGCGGCAGAGGTGCTCGACCCGCTCTTCCAGGGTCTCCACGTGACCGTAGAGCATGGTGGCGTTCCCGCGGAAGCCGTGCTGGTGCGCGGTGCGGGTGACGGACAGCCACCGCTCGGCCGTGATCTTCTTGGGATAGATCTCCCGGCGCACCCGCTCCACCAGCACCTCGGCTCCGCCGCCGGGGAGCGAGCCCACCCCCGCCTCCTTGAAGTCCTCGAACACCGCATCCAGGTCCTTCTTGAAGCGGCGGGCGAAGAAGTCGTACTCGGCGGCGGTGAAGGCCTTGACGTGCAGATCGGCACGCAGAGCGCGGATCCCCCGCACCAGGTCGAGGTAGAACGCGTAGGGGTAGTCGGGATTGTGGCCGCCCACGATGTGCACTTCCGTGATGGCGTGGGTGAGCTGGCTCTCCACCTCGTGCAGGCACCGCTCCAGGGTCCAGGTCCAGCCCGTCTCCTTCTCGCGGTAGGGGCGGTAGAACCCGCAGAACTTGCAGTCCACCGTGCACACGTTGGTGGGGTTCAGGTGCATGTTGCGGACGAAGTAGGCGGCCTTCCCGTTCTTCCGGCGCCGCACCAGGTCGGCCATGGCACCGACGGGCATCAGCGCCCGGGAGCGGAAGAGCCGCACCCCGTCGTCGAAGGAGAGGCGCTGGCCCGCGACCACCTTGTCCAGGAGGTCGCGGAGACCAGCCGCCTCGGTCAGGGCTTCCAGGACCTGGGCTTGGGGCACCGCGGGATTCTAGCTCAGCGGCGCGACCGGCTGCCCGCTCCCGCTTTCGACCGGCTGCGGGAGCGGGAGGAGCTGCCCCGGGAGCTGCCGGTCCGTCCCCGGGCCGGCATGTCCATGTTGACGTCCTCGTCCTCCATGTCGTCCTCGGAGCCGCTCTCCGCCTCCTCGTTGACGATGCGGGCGATCTCGCTGAGCTTGCGGTCGGTCTCCTCCTCCTCCCGCTGCGTGCGCTCCAGGAGGCGGGCGGCCTGGGTCTCGCCCAGCATCTCGGCGAAGGTGCGGACGCTGCCGTAGCCGGCGATCTCGTAGTGCTCGACCTTCTGCGCGCCCACGATGAGGGCGGCGTCGCACACGGACGGCTCGGCGTCCTCCTCCATCATCTCCTTGTTCTCCTCGATGAGGCCCTCCATGCCCTTGCACTTGGGACCGGAGGGCCGCTCGCCCATGGCCTCGAAGATCTGCTCCAGGCGGCTCATCTGCTCCCGGGTCACCTCGAGGTGCTCCTCGAAGGCGGAGCGGAGCTCGTCGTGGTTCGCGGCCTTGATCATCTTGGGGAGGGCCTTGGTGATCTGCTTCTCCGCGTTGTAGAGGTCGCGGAGCTCGTGGACGTAGAGGTCACGGAGTTCGTTCAGAGCCATGGGGTGGATCCTCCTGTGGGGGCAGTTTCCGGAGCGGAGCGTTGCTTCGATCTTAGCAGTCCTCGGGCGACCGTGTCGTCGGGACGGCGTCCTTTCAGTGCGGCCGCCAGCTCGCGATCCAGCCCGTACACGTCGGGCCCGAACCGCAGCTCTCCGCTCGACGTCGTCCAGGCCGTGAAATAGGTGATGTCGATGGGGAGGGGGCGGGTGAGCTTCACCTCCCGCGTCTCCTCCGAGGCGATCGCCTCCTCGATGCGCGGCGGCGTCCACGTGGGCTGGTCCGCCAGCAGCGCCGCCGCCAGCTCCAGCGGCTTCTCCACCCGGATGCAGCCATGGCTGAAGGCGCGGGTCTCCTTCGCAAACAGGTGCCCCGCGGGTGTGTCGTGGAGATAGATGTCGAACTTGTTGGGCATCTGGAACTTGACCCGCCCCAGCGCGTTGTCGTTGCCGGGATCCTGTCGGACGGAGACCGTCTCCGGCAAAGCACTCCAGTCCACCGAGGAGGGATCGATCTCCTCCTCTCCCCGGAACACGCGCATGTGCTGGCGCGCCAGGTAGCCGGGGTCCCGCTGCATGGCGGGGGCGATCTCGTCCCGGGTGATGGATCCGGGCACGTTCCACACCGGGTTCACGATCACGCTGACCACCTCGTCGCTGAAGACCGGGGTGGGGGACCAGCTCTTCCCCACCACGATGCGGCTGGTGAGGACGGCCTTTCCGGCGTCTCGCAGCTCCAGCTCGAAGGCGGGGATGTTCACGGTCAGGCCCCGGGGGGCCGCCGGGCGCCGCATCCAGCGCAGGCGCTCGAGGTTCAGCTGCACGGTCTCTATCCTGTCTTCCACCGGGACGTTCAGCTCGGCCCGGGTGGCGTCGTCCACCTTCCCGGTGGCGGGCAGCCCGTGATCCTCCTGGAAGCGCTTCAACGCGCCGGCCAGCGCCGCATCGAACGCGGGGGTTTGCTCGACGGGCACCAGTCCCTCCGCCGCCAGCCGGTGGCGGAGCGCCACCAGGGCGGGCCCGGTGGCGGGACCGGCTGGAACCGTGCCCCAGCCGCCCGCAGCGGCGATCCCGTGCAGGCGCGCCAGGGCATGGCGCAGGCGCACGTACGCGTCGTTCTCCGGAGCGAGCGCGTCCAGCTCGGCCGCCGGGTTCCCGTTCGCCGCACGCTCCAGCGCTGCCACCGGATCCATCGCCGGTCGGGCCGGGGCGTTCTTCGCCTGGCGGAGGTCGGGCTGGACCTGACCCTGCCCCAGGTGCACGGCCAGATGGAGGAGGGAGCGCGTCATGGCCACGTCCCACGCCGCGCGCTCCCCGTCAGGGGTCCGGCCGTCGAGCTTCTGGCGCTGCTCCGCCAGCTCGGTTGCGTGGTACTGCATCGGGTCCAGTCCGTGGGTTCCCGAGCGGAGAAGGGCCTGCAGCGCGGCTTCTCCCTGCCGTCCCTGCCACGCGGCCCGGTAAGAACGCGCCTCGTAGAAGCGGCGGAGTGGCGCTTGCTCTCCACCGCCATCCCCCTGCGGCGCCGCGCGATCCACCTGGGTGCGCACGGCCTCGACCAGTGCGTTTCCGTCGTCGTAGCGCGCCAGCAGGCCGCACCCCGCCAGCAGGCACACAGAGCCAAGGACCCCGATCCATCGCATCATGCTCGTCTCCGGGTTGGTTGCGCGGAGAGAGCAGCAAGGGACGTGCCGGGGTCAGGCCTCCGTCACGCGCGGCAGCACGCCGCCGGGGCGGCCGAAGTGGGGCACGGCGTCGGGCACCTCACGCGGGTCCACGAAGGCGCGCCGGGATGGGCTGTAGTAGAGGCAGCCCATCTCCTCGGGGGGGAGGGCGGCGACGAACGGCTCCACCGACTCCAGGGCGCTCAGCCACGCCCGCTTGATCTCGCCGAGGTCGAGCGGCCTTGCCAGCTCCAGCCGCGCGAGGTCCTCGGCGCGGATCCTCCCCCGTCGGCGCAGCAGCTCCAGCAGCGAGAGAGGGGTGAAGCCGGGGTCCTTCCCGCAGGCCGCCCAGCAGAGGGCGCCCAGCGGCAGCACCTCCTGGTGAACGTGCAGGCAGTCCAGCACGTCGCGGGGCTCGTCGCGCCCCGCGAGCGCGAGCACCTTGTTCACGGCCAGATCGATCGGATGCAGCACGTACCCCACGCGGGGGTCGCGCACGGTGGGCAGGAAACGCCAGGAGGAATCGTGCGCCCATTCGACCTTCGTCGCGTCGGAGCCGAGGCGCACGACGGCCCGGACGTACCCGGGGAGCTCGAGGTCGACCTCGAGCGCGTACCCGCGGTCCTGGAGCAGTGTCCGATCGGCACGGAAGGCCTCGGCCACGCGATGCTCCGCGTCGTGGAAGTAGTCGAGGTCACGGCTGTAGCGGGTGGTGTTGGGCTCCATCAGGATCGCCGCCCCGCCGGCCAGATACGAATCGAACGTGCGGTTCTCGGACAGGAGCCGTGCCAGGCGTGCCTGGTAGTCGGTCAACGGCACAGGCGGCTCGCAATCTCCCACGCCTCGCGCCCGCCGTGCCTGCGAAGCTGCTGGGCCACCCACTCCACATCCCCCGGGCCCACGCGGTAGTCCGGGTTGTAGGACCAGAAGCAGGCGAGGTGGAAGCGCCGGTAAGCGCGCCTCGCCTCGCGCACCCGGACCATCGCGCGCGCGGTCTCGCCGGCGAGGCTCCTCCGGCTCTTGCGCCCTCCCCGGCGGCCGATCTCGGCAAGATAGGCGCGTACGGTCGGTTTCACGGGAAGAGCGTAGGCCGCTTACGTTGCGGGCGCAACCTGCGCGAGCGTTCGTCTAGGATCTCCGCATGGCGGTGGAGCTGCTCGAGCACGTCCTGCTGCCGCGCCCCCACGGCCCTCCCGTGGTGGCGACGTGGCGGCGCACGGGCTCGGCGGAGGCGGTGGTCCTGGTCCACGGCATCCTCTGCTGGCGCCGGCTC
>DASUFT010000143.1:0-42188 GCA_036274395.1 Candidatus Polarisedimenticolaceae bacterium
AGGGCGACGTCGCCGAGGTCGCTGGCGCGCTCGCGCGCGTCCTTGGCCAGGCAGCGCCGGAGCAGACGCTCCAGGCGAGGGCGCGCTCTTGGAGGCAGCCGCGTGTAGTCCGGCTCCGTGTGCACGATGGCGGCCAGCACGTCGGTGACGGTCTCGCCCCCGAAGGCGGGCTTCCCCGTGACCATCTCGTAGAGGACGCATCCGAAGGACCACACGTCGGTGCGGCGGTCGATCGCCTTCCCACGCGCCTGCTCCGGGCTCATGTACGCCGCGGTGCCCAGGATCATCCCCGCCGCCGTCCCGGCGGAGGTAACGGTCATCGAGGGACCGGACCCGGACGCGGTCCCCACCCCCGTGCCCTTGGCCAGGCCGAAGTCCACGACCTTGACGACGCCGTCGGACGTCACCAGCACGTTCGCCGGCTTGAGGTCACGGTGCACCACGCCGCCCTCGTGCGCCGCATCCAGGGCCGAGGCGATCTGCCGGGCCAGGTCCAGCGCCTCCCCGAAGGGGATGGCCCCGCGGGCGATGCGCTGGCTCAGGTCCTCTCCCTGGACCAGCTCCATGATCAGGGCGGTGGTGCCGTCCGCCTCCTCGAACCCGTGGATCGTCGCCACGTGGGGATGGTTGAGGGAGGCGAGGAGCTTCGCCTCCCGCTCGAACCGTGCCCGCCGCTCGGGATCCTGGGTCACCCCGGAGGGCAGCACCTTCACCGCGACCTCGCGTCCCAGGCGAGTGTCGCGCGCGCGGTAGACCTCCCCCATGCCGCCGGCGCCCAGCGCACCGGTGATCTCGTACGGGCCCAGGCGCTTGCCGGTCATCCGGCGGAGTCTAGCAGCGTGGTCTTCAGGGCAGGGCGGCGTCGCGGCCGGGCTCGGCTCCCAGGACCGACTGCCAGCTCGCAAGCGTGCAGCCGCTCTGCTTGACCAGGTACCAGAAGCCGGTGTTGGACACGGGGAGCGAGGCATCGCTGAGCGAGGTCCCGGTGCCTTCGAAGGTGAGGTCCGTCGTGTAGCTGCCGACCGAGGCCAGCGCGCCGCGCACGGCGTGGTAGCCCGCGGGGCTGCTCCAGAAGTAGGTGGCCTTGTCGCTTCCGGCCTGCACGGCCTGGGGAAAGACGGTGGCCGGTCCGGAGCCCAGGTCCACCGTGCCGTGCACGGCGTCCAGGTCCGCGCCCGCGCCCCAGGCGGGGCGGTAGGCCAGCTCGAAGCCGGCAGGGCCTCCGAACTCCAGCACGTCCGCGTCGGTGAAAGAAAGCGTGCCCAGGGTGCCGCTTCCATCGAAGGAAAGGAGCAGATGGCCGTTGCACGGGAGGTAGTCCGCGGCGTCGAGGTCCAGCGCGGGATCCACACCGGCCGCGGCGGCTTCGAAGAGCAGGCTGAACGCCACGCCGTCGAAGAGGACGAGGTCCGCATCATCGCAGCGGAAGTTCCCGAAATCCACGGCCACGTCGAACGACAGGAAAAGAGAGCTCCCGCGCACCGCGACCGCATCCACGTTCACGCCGGCGGGGATCCCTCGCGGTCTTCCCTGGAAGGCGAAGGTGTAGGAGGCGCCGTCCCAGCGCACGACGTCGCAGGGCTCGGCGGTGAGGCCTCCCGGGAGCGCCACGGTGGTGTCGAACGAGAGGAGCTGCGCTCCGTCCGGAAGAAGCTGGTAGGCATCGAGGTCGGCGGCCGCGGGGATCGGTCCCAGCGGGACCAAGGTGACGGTGCCTGCGAGGTTGTCCTCGGCGACACCTTCGTGCGGGAGCGTGGCGGTGCTCAGGACCGTCGCCACGTCCGACGAGACCCGCACCTTCTGCAGCGGTGTGGCCGCCTCCGCGGGCGTCAGGACCAGAGCGGCGACCGCGACCAGGACCACCCCTCTCATGGGCAGACCGCGTCCGTGCCACAGACGTTGGGCGCGATCTGGACGCCCGTGCCCGCGATCTGTGCGTTGGCGTCTCCGCCGTTGTTCCCCGTGACCACGTTGCCGCCGTAGCCCGAATTGGCCTCCACGAGCAGGCCGAAGCTCGTGTTGCCGCGTGCCACGGAGTTGGTGATCAGCCCGCCGTCGAGCACGCGGATTCCGGTCGAGTTCCCCACCGCCGTGCAGCCATCCACCAGCGAGCCCACACCCTGGAGCTCGAGGCCCTGGAAGTTGGAGAGCGCGCGCACGCCCAGGACGCGGGCACCTGTGGCGAACGCGCTGGCGAAGACCCCCGCCCGCGAGAAGCCGCGCACCGTCCCGTTGCGGATCTCGATGTTCCTGGTGCCGTAGATCCCGATCCCGTCGGCAATCGCACCGCCGCCGCCCGCGATGGTGAATCCGTTGAGATCCACCGTGATGTCGTCGGCCAGGATGCGCAGACCCTCGAGACCGCCGGGGACCGTGAGATTCCCCGTCAGACGGTAGCTCCCCGGCTGGTCGATGGTCACCGGAAAGCCCGGCAAATCGTCGGGATTCACGCCTCCCGCCAGGACCTTGGCCTGGTTGATCTCGAGGACGCCGTCCACGGCCAGGGCCGGGGGGGCGAACAGCGCGAGCAGCAGCATGGCGATGCCGAGGGTCTTCCGGATGTTCATCGGTCCTCCCATTTCCATGGAGTGACCGGGGGGCCCGAAATGTGTCGGGAACCGGGTGCAGGTCACCTTCGACGGCACGCCCGCCTCCCTCGTCCGCGCCGCGCTGACCCCCACCGACGAGAAGGAGATCCTCGGCCGCACCCGCCCCGATGGAAAGGCGGTCTTCCGGCTCACCGGGCGCGTGGGCCCTGCCGCTGCCCGTCGGAGCGAGCTGGGCCTGCCCCGGGCGGAGTTCCTCCCCGCGCTGATCTCGTTCAACGTGGGGGTGGAGGCGGGGCAGCTCGCCGTGATCGGCATCGCCTACCTCCTGGTGGGCCGGTGGTTCGGCAGGGAGCCCTGGTACCGCCGTTGGATCACCCTTCCCGCGTCTGCCATGATCGGAGGGGTGGGGCTCTACTGGACCGTGCAGCGGATCTTCCTCTAGGAGCCTCAGATGCCCGATGCCCCCGTGCTCTTCTATTCCCCCGGGACGTGTGCCGCTTCCGAGATCCTGGCCCTGGAATGGGCCGGCATTCCGTATCGCCTGTGTCGCGTCACGCGCGAGCAGCGCAAGAGCGAGGCCTTCCGCGCCAACCTGAACCCCAACGGACAGGTCCCCCTGCTGCTCTTCCCGGACGGCCGGGTCTTGGCGGAGAACACGGCGCTCCTGGCCTGGATCGGGGACAAGGTTCCGGCCAAGGGGCTGACCCCCGCCTGGGGCACGCCCGAGCGCTACGTCTTCTACTTCTGGCTGTCCTGGTTCGACAGCACCTTCCACGCCGCCCACACGCCGCTCTTCGCGCCGGGCCGGATCCATCCCGATCCCTCGCAGCACGAGGCGATCCAGGCGCAGGCGCTGACGTCGATCGCGGAGCTGCTCCCGCGTGTGGAGCGTCACCTGGAGGGACGCACGTTCTTCTTCCTGGAGCGCCGCACGGTGCTCGACGGCTACGTCTTCGCCATGGGGCGGTGGAGCGAGACGCGCCTGGACTATCCGACCCGGTTTCCTCGACTCGCGGCTTTCCTGGACCGCATGCGCCAGGATCCGGCGGTGCAGTTCCTGCTGGCCCTGGAGAAGGACGAGAACGTCCGGGAGCATGTCGCCCTGCGCGACGTCCTGGCGTCCGTCTAGAGGGGCGTGAGGTCCGGCACGTCGGCGGCGGCCGCCCAGCCGCGCACGCCGGAGGAGTCCTCCACGCGCACGTACCCGCCGCTCTTCTCCAGCACGGGGACCACCTCGCCCTCCCGCAGGCTGCCGATGGACTCGGCGGTGGGGGAGGCCGCGTCGAGCACGGGCGCGCCCCGGCGGACCACGACCCCGGTGGGACGCGCGTAGGCGCCGGCGATGGGGACCGCGGCCACCGCCAGCCCCAGCCCGAGCGCGGTCCAGGCCATGCGCGCGAGCGGAGCGCCCGCCCGCCGCCAGCGGAGCGCCGCGTGCGCCGCCACCGAGATGGCCAGGAGCAGGCAGGCCACCAGGTCGAGCCGGAAGCGGCGCGCCGTGCGCGCGACGACCGCCAGAGGGTCGGGCGCGATCTCCGCCGGGTCGAGGTTCGCGACCTGGCGCAGGCGCTCGATCTCCCGGTCCACCGCGCGGTCCCCCGGGGCCATCTCCCGCGCCCGCAGCAGCGCCCAGAGCGCCTCCCCCTGGGCCCCCCGCGCCTCCGCCGCCTGGGCCCAGTTCCAGTAGAGGCTCGCGCTCTCCACGCCGGAGCCGGCGAGGTCGCGGTAGATCTCGAGGGCCTTCGGCGTGTCGCCGGCGCGGGCCAGCTCCCCGGCCTGGCGGAAGTTCTCGGCGGCCGGAGGAGCAGCGGCCGCCAGGGCGGAGGCGAGCAGGAAGCCCCCCAGGATCACGCCCACCTCCGCACCACCTCGGCGGCGCGCAGGGAGAGCGCGCGCAGGCGCTCCGAGTAGTCGCCGAGCTGGGGGGCGTAGCGGACGGCGTGCACCTCCGCGAGCACGCCGCGCACGGCACGCGCGCGCTCGCCGTCGTCGCCGTCCAGGGAGCCGAAGACCGCGTACAGGTTCTTCTCGATGAGCAGGGCCGCCGCCTCCTTGCTCATCGTCTCCCGGCCCACGCGCTGCAGGTCGCGCAGCGCTCCCCGGGCGCTCCGCGACCCGGTGGCGGCGGCCGGCCGCCCGCGCAGCGCGCCGGTGATCCGGCCCCCTCCCCAGAGAAGGCCGTGGACGAGCAGGGCGGCGAGCGCGATGCCGGCGACCGCCTTCCCCGGGAGCGCCGCCGCGGGCGCCGGCCCGAGCTCGGTGCGCAGGCGCAGGGGACCGCCCGCCGCCACCGCCCCGGGAGGAGGCGGCGGCGCATTGCCCGCCACAGCACCTCCGGCCACGGCGAGGTGAATGGGCGCGGTCGACGTGCGCACGATGCGGTCGGAGGCGGGATCGAAGTAGGAGAAGGAGAGCGGTGGGACCTCCAGGCTGCCGGCGGTCTGGGGGACCACCACGAACTCCCAGGTGCGCGAGCCCGACATGCCGCCGGGGCCGGTGCGCAGGTCGCTCTTGAGCTGGGGAGGGTAGACCTTGGCGCCGGGGATGCTGAGCTCGGGGCCGCGATCCACCCACTTGAGGTTGCCGCTTCCCTCCACGCGGAAGCGCAGGGTGGCGGCGTCGCCGAAGGCGAGGTCGGTGCGGTCCAGGGAGGCGCTGGCCTGGAACTTCCCCACCGCGCCGCTGAAGCCGGGCTCCTCGGGGAGTGGCTTCACCTCCAGCGTCACCGGCTCCGTGGCGCGCGTCAGCGCCGCCCCGGGATCGAAGAAGCTCGACGGCGCCAGCTCCAGCCGGAAGCTCGAGGCGGGGATGGTGAGCTTCCCCGCACGGGTGGGGAAGAGCAGCTTCACGTAGAGCGGGAAGCGCCGGTAGGCGACGCCGTCCACGTCGACGGGCTCGCCGCCCCGGCTGCCGCGCGGCTCCGGCAGGTCCTCGGCCCAGAAGCCCGTGAACTGCGGGGGGGCCACGAAGTTCAGGTTCACGACCGAGGCCTGCGTGTAGAGGTAGTAGGTCAGCACCACCGGCTCGCCCACGAACAGGGTCGTCCGGCTGGGCCTGGCCTCCACGAACAGCTTCGCCTCCCGCCGCGCGGTCCCGCGCCCCCGGCCGAAGAGGTCCTGGAAAGGATCGAGGGAGCGCTGGGGAAGCGGCGGCGCGGCGCGGGGCACGCTCCCCGCCACCACCTCGATGGGGATGGCGGGGGCGGTGGAGTCCCCCAGCTTCAGCGCGCCGACCTCCGCCCGCCCCACCGCCTTGGGCGCCAGGAGATAGGTCCAGCTCCGCGACTGCGTGGACTGCCCGTTGACCCAGCTCATCTGCGTGGACACGGCGGGACCGCCCACCACCCGGAGATTCGTGAGCACCGGAGAGGGCGCGTTGTCGGGGAGCGTCGCTCCCTCCACCGTGAGCGTGAGGGTGAGCTGGTCCTGCACGCCCAGCTTCCGGACGTCCACCTCGGACCGGACCGTCTCCGCGGCAGCCGGGAGGGCGAAGGCAAAGACCAGCGCGCCGGCGAGCAGCCTCACCAGTCCTTCCCGCCTTTCTTCTGCGCCCGCTTGGCGTTCAGCAGCTTGCGCTGCTCGGCCTTCTCGTTCTGCTGCAGGGCCTCGAGGAGCTGCATGGCCCGGTCCTTGGGCATGCCGGTCTGCTCGCGGAAGCGCTGCTCCTCCTTCTCTTCCTTCGTCTGGGGCCGCTGCTGCGGCTGGGGCTGCGGCTTCTCGTCGCTCTTTCCCTGCTGGTCTTTCTTCTGTTCCCCCGTTCCCTGGTCCTTCTTGTCCTGCTCCTTCTTGTCCTTGTCCTGCTGCTGCTTCTGCTGTTGCTGCTGTTGCTGCTGCTGTTGCTGCTGGAGTGCGCGCAGCGCCATCTCCAGGTTCCGGCGCGTGTCGAGGTCGCCGGGGAGCGCGCGCAGCGCATCCCGGTAGGCCTGGATCGCGCCCTTGTAGTCCTGCTTCTGGTAGAGCGCGTTCCCCAGGTTGAAGCGGGCGGGCCCGGCGAGCGGCGAGCGCGCGTCCTGCCCCAGCGCGCGGTAGAGGGCCGCGGCCTCGTCGAACTTGCCGTTCTTGTAGAGCGCGTCCGCCAGGTTGAACCGGCCCCCGGGATCCTGGGGACGCGCCCGCGCCGCACCCTCGAACGCGGAGAGGGCCTTGGGGTGATCGCCGGAGGCGAAGGCCTTGCGCCCCTCCTCCGTGCGCCGGGTGGGACGGAGCAGCAGCTCGTCCGCCGGCTTCGCCCATGCCCCGCCCACGGCCAGCAATCCCAGCACCAGCGCCGCCACGGGGCGCAGCCGGCGCAGCGGCGGCAGGGGAAGAGGCAGGAGCAGGGCCAGGGCCAGCGCCACGAGGCCGAAGGCGAGCGGCACCTGGAAGCGCTCCTTGCGGCGGTAGGAGAACTCGCGGGCCAGCGTCTGCTGCTCCAAGTTTTCGATCGCCGAGGCGAGAGCCGTCAAGGCGGGGTCGGTGGGGGTGAGACGGAAGGCGCGCCCGCCGGTGCCGCGCGCGATCCGCTCCAGGCTCTCCATGTTCAGGCGGGAGATCACGACGGTCCCATCGCTGTCCTGCTTGAAGCCGACCCGGCGTCCCTCGGAATCGAAGTGCGGAACCGGCTGGCCCCCCTCGGTGCCCACCCCGACGGTGTGGATCACTGCCCCCGCCGCCTTGGCGCGCCTCACGGCCTCGTCCAGGTCGCCCTCCAGGTCCTCCCCGTCCGAGACCAGCACCATCACCTTGTTGCGGCGCTCCCTGTCCACGAAGAGGTCGAGCCCGCGGGCGATGCCGGTCCCCAGCGACGTGCCCGGGGAGGGGACGATTCCCGGCTCCATCGTGTCCAGGAACAGCTCCAGCGCGTCGGCGTCCAGGGTGAGCGGGGTCAGCGGGTAGGCCTCCCCCTCGAAGGCGACCAGGGCGAAGCGGTCGCCGGGAAGGCGTGCCACGAGGGACGAGAGCGCCTGGCGCGCCAGGAAGAAGCGGCTGGGGGGCACGTCCTCCGTGGCCATGGAGCCGGAGGTGTCGAGCACCAGCACGACGTCCACGCCCTCGCGCTCCACCTTCTCGCGCAGGATGCCCCACTGCGGGCGAGCCAGGGCCAGCAGGAGCCCGGCCGTGCCCACCAGGATCAGCACCAGGCGCACCGTGCGCCAGCGACCGCGCGGCCGCAGCAGCACGCGGGGCCAGAGGGCGCGCGCCACCAGGCGGGCGGTGCGATCCCGGTCCCGGCGAGCGATCCACACCTCGGCCAGCGCGAGCAGGGGCAGCGCCAGCAGGGCCAGCAGCCACAGCGGGGAGGCGAAGATCATGGGGTCACCCGCAGGCCCGCCGCCCAGACCAGGCCGGCGAGCACGAAGAGGGCGCCGCTCCCCACCAGCACGGGGGGGAACAGCTCGCGGTAGCGCTTGAAGGCGGCGTGCTTGATCTCCGACTTCTCCAGCTTGTCGATGCGGTCGAAGATGTGGCGGAGGGAGGAGGGGTCGGTGGCGCGGAAGAACTCGCCGCCCGTGCGGGCGGCGATCTGCTGCAGCAGCTTCTCGTCGATGTCCACCCGCGTCATCACCGTCCGGCGCACCGTGCGGCCCGTGATCGGGTCCTGGAACTCCATGGGCATCGGGACCTCGCCTCCCCGGCCCACGCCGATGGTGTAGGTGCGCACCTCCATGGCGCGCGCGACGTCGGTGGCGGTGGCGGGGTCGATCTCCCCGGAGTTGTTGGACCCGTCCGTGACCAGCACGATCACCTTGCTCTTCGCCTGGGAGCGCCGCAGGCGGGTGAGGGCGGTGGCGAGGCCGGAGCCGATGGCGGTGCCGTCCGGGAGCATGCCCTGGCGCACATCCTCGAGCTGGCGCAGCAGCACGGCGGTGTCGGTCGTGGGCGGCGCCTTGGTGAGGCTCCGGCCCGCGAACACCACCAGGCCCACGCGATCGTCGGCGCGCCGCTTCACGAACTCGGCCACCACCTCCTTGGCGACCTCCAGGCGGTTGCGCGGCTGGAAGTCTTCCGCCGCCATGGAGCCGGACACGTCCAGGGCGACCACGATGTCCACGCCGCGCGTCGTCACCTGCTCGCGCAGGGTGCCCTCCTGGGGACGAGCCAGGGCGACCGCCCCCGCGGCCAGGCCCAGGGCGGCCAGGGCCACCGGCGCCCAGCGCAGGACGACGCGCAGCCCCCTGGGGCCGACCTTCAGGCGGGAGGCACCGGGGAAGACGATGGCCGGCGCGCGCCGCTCGCGCAGGAAGGCGAGAAGCAGGGCCAGCGGACCGAGGAGGGCGAGCCACAGCCAGAAGGGATCCTCGAACCGGAAGTCGGCCCAGCTCATGCGGCCTTGCCTCCATCGGCGGCGGCGGACGGGGCGAGGCGCGCCTCCAGGGCCTCGACGAGGGCGCGCACCGCCTGCAGGTGCCGCTCCCCCTCCTCGGCGAGGCCGCTCCCCTTGGCGAACTTGATGCGATCCGCAGCACCCGACAGATCGCGGAGCAAGGGCCCGCTCTCGGAGGTGAGGGGCTGCTGCCGCAGGTACGCCAGCATCTCGGAGGTCGTCATCTCCAGGATGGGGGCCGTGAGGCGCCGCTCCAGGTAGCGCTTCGCGATCGCGGTCAGCTCGATGTAGAAGGGACGGAACTCCCCCCGGTCAAGGCGGCCGGAGGCGGCGAGAGCGTCGAGCGCTCTCGAGGCCTCCTCTCCAGGGGAGAGGGCTGGCACGGGGGGGGCTTCGGGAGCGGCGCGCCGGCGGCGCCTCCACCAGAGCCAGACGGCCAGACCCAGGAGCACGGCCGCGACCGCCCCCATGGCGATCCAGAAGAGGCGCGCGACGTCCAGGCGCACCGGGGGCCGCACGTCGGCGAGCTTCTGCTCGTCCTTGTCCTTGGGGAGGAGCGTGCTCACCCGCAGGGGAAGGGCCGCGGTGGCCACCTCGCCCGCGGTGCCGTCGGGAAGGCGATAGCGCACCGCGATCGGCGGGACCTCAGCGTCCTCGAGCGCGAAGATCGCCGCCCGGTAGCGGCGGACCGTGCCCTGCCCCGGCTCGGCGGTGAGCTGTGCCGTCTCGCCGCTGAGCTCGGGCGGGAAGACGAAGGTGCTGCCCGGCGGGCCGTCGGCGCGCACCTCCACCGTGAACGTCTCGCCCACCGAGACCTCGGCCTTGGACGCCGTGGCGGTGACGCTGGGCGCGGCGGCGAGGAGCAGCGCGGCCACCAAGGGCATCATCGCCGGCGCTCCCGGGAGGCGAAGAACGCGGAGAGCGGCCGCTCGTAGGAGGCGGCGATGGAGAGGGGCAGGGCGTCCACCCGGGCGCGCTTGAAGGTGGTGGGCGCCTCCCGCAGGGCGGCGCTCCTGAGGAGCGGACGCACGTCGGGGCGCGAGGAGTCCACCACCACCCGCTCGCCGGTCTCGGGATCGAGCAGGGCCACCAGGCCCACGTCCGGGAACTCCTCCTCACGGGGATCGGTGAGCTGCAGGGCGATCACGTCGTGCCGGCGGCGCAGCGCACCCAGGCGCTTCTCGTACCCCCGGTCCTGGAAGTCGGAGAGGACCGCCACGATCCCGCGCCGCTTCATGACCCGCCCCGCGAACTGCAGCGCGCCCGCCAGGTCGGTGCCCGTCCCCTTGGGCTCCACCGCCAGCAGGTCCCGGACGATGCGCAGCGCGTGGTCCCGCCCGCGGGCGGGCGGAACGTACCCCTCGATGCGGTCGGAGAAGAGCACGGCCCCCACCCGGTCGTGGTTCATGACGGCGGAGAAGGCGAGCACCGCGGCCAGCTCGGCGGCGTAGTCGCGCTTCAAGAGGAAGCTGGAGCCGAACCCCTGGGAGCCGGAGACGTCCACCGCCAGCAGCAGCGTGAGGTCCCGCTCCTCCACGAACTTCTTGATGTGCAGGGCACCCATGCGGGCGGTGACGTTCCAGTCGATGGTGCGGACGTCGTCGCCGGGCAGGTACTCGCGCACCTCGGCGAACTCCATCCCCCGTCCCTTGAAGACGGCGTGGTAGGCCCCGCCGATGCCGGACTCCAGGATGGCGCGGGTGCGGATCTGGATGCGGCGGATCTTGGCGAAGGTCTCGCGGTCGAGAGAGCCGGGGCCAGCCATGGCGTCCTACGGCACCTCGACGCGCTCGAGGATGTGGTCCACCACGGAATCGGTGGTCACGTTCTCGGCCTCGGCCTCGTAGGTGAGGAGGATGCGGTGGCGCAGCACGTCCTTCGCGATCTCCTTCACGTCCTCGGGGACGACGTAGCCGCGCCCGCGCAGGAAGGCCACGGCGCGCGAGGCCTCGGAGAAGGAGAGGGTGGCCCGGGGGGAGGCCCCCCAGGCGATGAGCGGTGCGAACTCGACGAGCCCGATGTCCTTGGGACGGCGGGTGGCCGTGACCAGGGCCACCATGTAGTCGCGCAGGCGCTCGTCGATGTAGATCTCGCGCACCCGGCGCGTGAGCCGCTCCACGGCGTCCGCCCGCAGCACCCGCGACACGGCGGGCACCTCGCCGGAGAGCATACGGTCGAAGATCTGCCGCTCCTCCTCCGGCCGCGGGTAGTCCACCCTGGCCTTGAGCAGGAAGCGGTCGATCTGCGCCTCGGGGAGGGGATAGGTCCCCTCCTGCTCGATGGGGTTCTGGGTCGCGAACACGAGGAACGGCTCGGGCAGGGGGTGGCTCTGATCACCGAGCGTGACCTGGCGCTCCTGCATGGCCTCGAGGAGGGCCGACTGCACCTTTGCGGGAGCACGGTTGATCTCGTCGGCCAGGAGGAGGTTCGTGAAGACCGGCCCCCGGCGGGCCGCGAACTCGCCCGTCTTCTGCACGAAGATCATGGTGCCGGTGAGGTCGGCGGGGAGCAGGTCGGGGGTGAACTGGATCCGCGCGAACTGGAGGTCGAGCACCTGCCCCAGGGTCTTGACCGCCAGGGTCTTGGCGAGGCCCGGCAGCCCCTCCACCAGGAGGTGACCCCGGCAGAGCAGGGCCACCATCATCCGCTCCAGCAAGGACTTCTGGCCCACGATGACCTTGCGCATCTCGGTCAGCGCGGCCTGGATCTGCAGCGCCTCCTCCCGGACGGCGTCGTTCAGCCTGGAGACGTCGACTTCCTGCACGCTCATGCTCACCCCTGCCCCGGCAGTTATACGCAGACGAGGGGAAAAGGGTGAGGGGACAGGCACCAAAAGGAATTTAAATCTAGGTCACATCGCGGGCGGGGGCTCCGAGAGGCCACCCCTGACCGTGAGCAGCAGGGGGAGTGTGGTCAGCGCTCCCACCGCCACCAGCGTCCAGCCGATGGCGCGGCGCTGACGGGGATCCATGCGGTCGGAGAGGAGGAGGCCGATGCCGGCGCCCAGCATGCCGCGCGTTCCTGCGATCAGGCCCAGGACGGGAAGGGGAAGGCTCGCTTGCTTCATGACGTCACCTCGCGGGAGGAAGTGACTCTATGGTGCGCCCAATCCCATCTTCCAGTCCACCTGCACCCACATCTCGACGGGAACGGCACGGTCCCCGCATTTCGCGGGGTCGTACCTCCACGTGCGAACCGTCTCCAATGCCAGCTTCGTGAGGTCACGGTCCGCCGTGCGGGTCACCTCGGCATCCTGCACCGTTCCGTCTTCCGCGACGGTTGCACGTAGCTGGACCGTGCCCTCGATGCGCCGCGCGACGAGTGATTTCGGATAGGGAGGGAAGGGCTTGTGCGTGGCGCGCGGCGTCGTGGGCGTCCCGCAGGCCGGAACCTGGATGGCCTCGCGCGGCGGGAGGAAGGTCGCCTCGTCCGTGGAGCCGAGAGGTGCGAGCGTCTCGATCCTGGCCCGGCCGATCTCCCGGCCGTGCTCTCCGGCGCGGTAGCTCGCCGGCCAGCTCCGCAGGGGGAACGCCGCGGGCGCGTCGAACGTCACGGCCATGCCGTAGACCTCCTGACTTCCCGGCTCGCCGGTGAACCCGTCCACGCATGCCTCCCCGACGCACGCGAGCGGGGGCCTTCCTTTCTTGGCCTTGATCTGGCGAAACTCCTTTGGCTCCTTGGGAGGAAAGGCATCGCTGCGGATGACGGAGGTGAGCAGCCAGGGAACACGGGGCCGATAACGTGTGGGCCGCTGCCGCCAGCGGACCGCTCCCGCCATGCCTTCGGTCTCCTCGTAACCGGGGAAGCGAACCTCTTCCCGCCACTGGGCCGGCGAGGACCAGGTCAGCGCGTAGGTGCCGGTCACCCAGTCCCCCTCGTGGAGCACGTCGAGCATGGCCACCAGGCGAAAGGGCGGCGCGTCCTCTCGCGTGAGACTCCAGGCCGCGAGCTGCGCGTTCACCCACGCCCCGTCACGATGCGGCGCCTTCTCCTCCTTCGCCAGGGCGGGAGCGCAGAAACTGACGACGGTGATCCACACGAATGCGGCAACCGTCCTCACAGGTTCTCCTGGATGAACCGCGGGCTCAGGTGCACGTCCACCTCCACCAGCGGCTCCTCTCCGATGCACGTGAAGCGTGCGCGAAGGCGCTTCATCGGCCTCTTATACTCCAGGATTCCACTTCCGCCGGGGGGCGGGCGGAGGTATACCTGCCCGCCATGAAGACGAAGATCGTGGCGGCCGTGCTGGCGCTCGCCTGCCTGGGAGCGGCCAAGCTCCCTTCCGAGCGCGAGACGTGGCAGCGCGGCACCTCCGCGCACTTCACCTACTACACGAACGCGGGCGAGGGCCGCGTCCGTGAGCTCGCGGCCAACCTCGAGCGCCTGGTGGACCTGCTGGCGAGCAGGAAGGGAGCCAAGGCCTCGCCGGTGCCCACGGCCGTCTACGTCTTCCGGGACGACAAGACGTTCCAGCCCTACAAGCGCAATCCCGATGGATCGGTGAGGAGCCTGGACGGCTTCTTCGTGAGGGACGACCTCTCGAACTACGTCGCCCTGGACGCCAGCACCCTCACGCCGCGGATCGTGCTGCACGAGTACCTGCACCAGTTCAACGCCTACAATTTCCCGCCGCTCCCCGTGTGGCTCAACGAGGGGCTGGCGGAGTACTTCAGCACCTTCTCCACCAGCGCCAAAGGCGCTCAGGTGGGGCGTCCGGTGCAGGAGCACGTGCTCTGGCTGCGTCAGAACAAGCTCATCCCGCTTTCCCGGCTCTTCGCGGTGTCGCACGACGACCCCGAGTACAACGAGCAGAGCAAGCAGGGCGTGTTCTACGCGGAGTCCTGGGCGCTCGTGCACTTCCTCCTCATGGCGGACCAGGGCAAGCACGGGCACCAGCTCACGGACTACATCGATCGCTTGGATCGCGGCCAATCTCCCCAGGAAGCGCTGGCGGTGCTCGGAGATCTGGCGGCGCTTCAAAAGGGACTGGAGAGCTACGTTCGGCAGAGCGCCTTCGCGTTCCGCAACGAGGTGTTCGAGGACGAGGACCTCGCGGCCGGCGTCGCCTTCCAGCCACTCTCCAGGGAGGACACGCTTTTCCGCCTGGGAGACCTGCTCCTGCGCACCTCCGAGCTGCGGGAGGACGCGGCGGAGCACTTCCGCGCCGCGCTCGCGGTCTCGCCCCAGCACGGGGGAGCGCTGGGAGGCCTGGCCCTGATCGACGCGCACGCCGGCCGCTGGGAGCAGGCGGTGGCCGGGTTCGAGCGCGCGGTGGCGGCGTCGCCGGAGGATCCGGAGCTGCGCCTGCGCCTGGCGCAATCGCTCTACCAGGCGGAGTTCGAGGCGGGGAGGCGGAGCGCGGCGGAGGAGATGCCGCCCCGCGTGCTGCTCGCGCGCGAGCACGCGGCCAAGGCGGCTGCCCTGCGGCCGGACAGCTTCGACGGCCAGTTCCTCCTCGGGCTCACCTACCTGTTCCAGGACAAGGACGTCGAGCCGGGGATCGCCGCCCTGGAGCGCGCGCACGCGCTGGCGCCCGGCCGCGCCGACGTGCTGCTGGCGCTCGGTGGCTTGCAGATGCTGGCGGAGCGGCTGGATCAGGCGAAGGCCTCCTTCCGGGAGGTGGTGCGCAGCGCCAGCGAGCCTGATCTGGTCACGCAGGCGAAGCAGGACCTGGCCGGGGTCGCGGTGGCCGAGGCCTTCGCGGAGCTGGAGAAGACGCACGACCTGGAGAAGGCCTCCGCCGCCATCCGGGCCGTGCTCCCCGATCTCGAGGCGAGCCACCGGGCCGAGGTGGAGATGCACCTGGCCCGGCTGGAGGCGATGCTCGAGGGCTCGGCCGCCACCGGCCTCGAGCCTCTCCCCGCGCCGCCGCTGGAGTCGGGGGATCTCGACGCCCATCTCCAGTACGGCATGCAGCAGGCGAATGCCGCCGACGACAGGGAAGGAAAGGACGGCGTTCTCCTGGCGACGGAGGCCGCCCGGCACTTCCGGCGAGGGACCGAGATCGATGCCAGCTCCGCCGACGCCTGGACCGGCCTGGCCACGTCCTGTATCCGTGGCCAGTGCGCGCCGATGGAAGGCGAGCGCGCCGCGGAGAAGGCGCTGACGCTCAAGCCGGGCGACCCCTTCGCCACCTACTTGATGGCCAACTACTGGATCGACGGCGAGCAGTACGACCGGGCACGCAAGCTCGTCCTGCCCATGCTCGACGTCGAGGGCCCCATGCGGGACGAGCTCCGGCTGGTGCACGTCCGCGCCGTGCTCGAGGCCTCGCAGGCGCTGGTGGAGGCGGGCAGGCCCGGCGAGGCGCTCAAGCTGCTGGACGGCGTGCCCCTCCCCGATGGGGAACGAGGGAAGAAGGTGCAGCAGTGGCTGACGGAGACGAGGGCGGATGCGGAGCAGCGTTACTGGGGGAACCGTTTGATTGCGGCGGCGGAGGCACGCAACGCGGGAGATCCGGAGAAGGCCCGCAAGATCTTCCAGGACGTGCTGGCGCGCTGCCCGGACAGGGAGATCGTCAAGATGGCGCGTCAGGAGCTGACCCAGATGGGCAAGTAGGCTGGGCCAGCAGCCTCCGCAGGTGGACGGCGTCGATGTTCCCGCCGGTGACCACCACGACCGTGCGCCCCCCCTCCGGATCGAGCCCCCCGCAGCGCAGCGCGCCGACGCCGAGCGCACCCGCACCCTCCGCCACCACCTGGTCCTCGGTGAGGAGCGCCACGATCGCGTCCTCCAGCGCCCGTTCGGGCACGACCACCACCTCGTCGAGCAGCGCCCGGTGCCGGAACACGATCTCCCCGATGCCGCCGGCGACGCCGTCGGCGAGTGTCGGCCCCGCGGGGTAGCGGAGCAGCGGCGTGCCCCGGGCCAGCGACTCCGGCAGCGACGGGGAGGCCTTCGCCTGCACCGCCACGATCTTCACCTGCGGTGTCTTCGCCTTGACGGCCACCGCCGTGGCCGAGATGAGCCCGCCACCCCCCACCGGCACCACGATCCGCTCCACGTCAGGGAGCTGCTCCAGGATCTCCAGGCCCACGGTGCCCTGGCCCGCCGCGGTGAGCGGGTCCTCGAAGGCGTGCACGTAGCGGGCGCCTGTCTCCGCGGCAAAGCCGAGCGCTGCGTCCTGGGCATCCTCGTAGGTGGCGCCGACCTGGCGGAGGCGCACGGGAAAGGTGCGCAGCTTGTCCACCTTGGCGGACGGGGCGTTCTCGGGAAGGAAGAGGGTGACGGGAACGCCACCCCCCAGGACCTCCGCCGCCCAGGCCAGGCCGAGCGCGTGATTTCCCGCCGAGGCCGCGACCACGCCGCGCGCCCGCTCCTCCTCCGGGATCGAGCGGAGGTGGTGCAGCGCGCCCCGCACCTTGAACGAGCCCGTGGGCTGCCAGCACTCGAGCTTCAGCCAGACGTCGTGCGGCCGGAGGGCGAAGGAGCGGCGGAGGGGCGTGGGAGGGAGGAAGCGCACGAGGGAGGCGCGCGCCTGCTCGATCTCGTCCGGTTCGAGAACACGCACGGTCAGGCGGGGGTCTGGTCCGCCGCCCAGACCTCGATCCGGCCCCGCCCGCCCCGCTTGGCACGGTAGAGGGCGGCGTCGGCGTGCATCTCCAGCGTGTCCAGGTCCAGTCCTTCCGTCAGCTCGGCCACCCCCACCGAGGCGGCCAGGGGGACGAAGACGCCCTCCGCCACCTGGACGCGCGTGGCCGCGAAGGCGGCGAGCACGCGCTGGACCGCGATCATCGCACCGCCCATCGGGGAGTAGGGGAGGATGGCGCCGAACTCGTCCCCGCCCAGGCGTCCGGGGACGGCGTCCAGGCGTCCCACCACGTCCCCCCGCCGCAGCTCGTGCGACAGCACGCCCGCCGCGGCGCGGATCATGGCGTCCCCGGCGGCATGGCCGTGGGTGTCGTTCACCGTCTTCAACCCATCCAGGTCGAGGAGGGCCAGCGAGAGCGCGTGCTTGTGCCGGCGGGCCAGGCCCACCGCTTCCTGCAGGCGCTCCCGGAAGTGCCGGCGGTTGAAGATGCCGGACAGCTCGTCCCGCGTGGCCAGCTCCTGCAGCCGGGCATGGAGGCGCCGGGTCTCCGTGACGTCGTGGGCGATCCCCTCCACGTAGACGACCTCGTCCCCGCGTCCGAAGACCGGGTACTCCGTGATCTCCAGGCGGCGCGGCGTGCCGTCCTTGTGGCGCACCTCCACCTCGACCCCCGCCTGGGCCTCGCCAGCGAGCGTCCTCAGGAGCCGGGTGCGGCCGGCCACGTTCAGCGCGTGGTCGGTGAAGAGGTCGTGGGCGGCGGCGCGGAACTCGTGGGGCTGGTACCCCAGGACGCCGGTCATGGAAGGGCTGAGGTAGAGGAAGGAGCGGGCGCGGTCGTGCCGGTAGAAGAAGAAGCCTTCTTCGATCCCTTCCACGAAGTGACGGAAGGTCTTCTCCTCCTGCACGCGGGTGGACCGAGCCCAGAGGACGGTGCACAGCAGGCCCGCACCCAGCACGAGCCAGCCGCCCAGCCGCGGATCGAGGCTGCTCACGGCCACGAAGAGCCCCGCGCTCAGCCCCGTCCCCACCAGCGCGCGGAGAGCAGACCCCGTCGCCGCTGCCGATCGGCGCACGGTCTGTCCCCCGGGCGAAGGTTCGGTTACCGGAGAGGGGAAGTCAACCGGGGAGATGCTCCGGGGCTTCGGCGCGGTTGAGGTAGGCCTGGCGGCGATAGATCCACAGCCAGTCCTCGGGCCGGCGACGGATCTCCTCCTCCAGCGCCTGCGCGATCACGCGCGCCATGGCGGCCGGGGTCGACCCCGGCCCGATGGGGAGGCGGCGGAAGCGCACGCAGGCCTCCCCGCCGGGGAGGCGCTGCGCCGTGCCCAGGACGACCGCGCTGCCCGCGCGCGCCGCCAGCTCCGCCGGCCCCAGCGGCACGTACATGGCCTCGCCCAGGAAGGGGACGAGCAGGCGCCGGGAAAGTCCGGTGCGGTCCATCATGCATCCGAGAACCTGCTTGCCCCGCAGCCAGCGCGCCGCCGCCATGCCGGAGCCCGCCTCCCCCCGCAGCAGCGTGCGCACGCCGCTGCGCTCGCGGAAGGCCAGCCACTTGCGCTCCAGGCGCCGCGTGCCCAGCGGACGCGCGACCACCGCCACCGGCAGGCCACTGCGCGCCACCACGGCCGGCACCAGCTCCCAGTTCCCCAGATGGGCGGAGACCAGGAGCACGCCGTGGCCTTCGCGCGCCGCCTCGTCGAGCGCCTCGCTCCCCTCCACGCGGACCTTCACCCAGGGATCCACGGTGCCGCGGCCCAGCAGCCACAGGATCTCGAACAGGTTCTCCCCCCCCTGGGCCCAGGCCAGGCGCGCCGTCTCCTCGGGATGACTGCAGCCGGCGCGACCGAGGTTGCCGCACATGCGGCGGTGCTTGTGCCGGAGGAGCTGGCCGCTGGCCCGGCCCACCACCCTGCCCGCGCGGAGTGCGGCGCCGTGGGGCAGCGCGCTCAGGGCGGTGACGAGGCCGGAGCCGACGAGGTCGAGGAACACGAACGTAATGATGGCACGGGCTCGATGGAACGACCCGGAAAGCAGCGGACGGTCCTCGTCGCGTTGGGGTTGCCGCGCGGCGTCCTCGCCGTACCTCTGGAGGGTTGGCGCAAGGGTGTTGCGGGCCACGCCGCGCGCCGACGGATGTGCATGAGCGCTGGCCGTCCCACGGACGTCTTCTTCGGCACCACCATGGTCCTCGCCCCCCACATGGACGACTGCGTCCTGGCGTGCGGAGGCACGCTGGCGCGCCTTCCCGAGCGCGGGGCGGTGCACATGGTCTACGTCAGCGACGGCAGAGGCGTTCCCTCGCCGGAGCTCCCCTGGAGGGACGCGGTCTCCGATCTGCGCGCCACCCGCGAGAGCGAGGCGCGCGCGGCCATGGCTCTCCTGGGGCTCCCTGAGGAGAACGTCCACTTCCTCGGTCTTCCCGGGGGCCGCCTCCGGTCCTTCCTGCCGCGCCTGCACGAGGTGCTGGAGGCTCTGCTCGAGCGCCACCGGCCGAACGTGCTGCTGGCCCCCTTCCGCTTCGATGGGGACGCCGATCATCGCGCGGTGCATGCGGCGGCTGCCGCGCTGGTGGCACAGCACCGGCGGCCGCCCCGCCTGTTCGAGTACGTCGTCCCTTCCCGCTGGAACCTCCTTCGCGGCGGGGACGTGCGCCGGTATCTCCCCTCCCAGCGCGTGGTGGAGATCGACCTCACGGAGGTGGCGGACACCAAGCGCGCGGCCATGGAGATGTTCCGCAGCCAGACCACGCTCTTCTACCTTTGGCAATCGCGGCCCGCGCTCGGGGAAGCGATGCTGGAGCGGGCGTGCCGCGAGCCCGAGTGGTTCCTGGCCCACGATCCGGAGGAGCGGGGAGTGGAGGTCCTGACCAGGGCGCGCAGGTGGATCCCCATCGCGCAGCACCTGGAGCCGCTCCTGGAAAGGGCGAAGGTCCGCGTGGCCGCCCTCTGGCGCCGGAGCGGCTCCGCGGAGCGGCTGCGCTCCCTGGTCCTTCGCTAGCCCTGGACGAGGAGCTGGGTATAGGCGGGGAGGATCTTCTTCGCGCCGTGCTGCACGAAGTGGATGGTGAGCTTGAGGGACTGTCCCGAGCCCTCGCTGTTCACCACCTTGCCGGTCCCGAACATGGGGTGCTTGACGGTGGCGCCCACCGGGTAGGCGGAGGCCTCCACCGCACGCGGTCCCTCGGTCTTCGGCACCACCGCCGGAGGAGGCAGGGGCTTGTGGGCGATGGCGCGCGCCGCCGAGGAGCCACTCTTGCTCCACCGGTCCTCGCGCCCGCTCTCCTCCCGGGCCGTCCAGGGGCCGCGGCCCAGGAAGCCGAACCCGGGGCCCCGCACCTCGCGGACCAGCTCGGCCGGGATCTCCTCCAGGAACCTAGAGGGAGGATTGGGGAGCAGCTCTCCCCGCAGCCGGCGGAAGCCGGCGTGGGAGAGGAAGAGCCGCTTCCTGGCGCGGGTCATGGCCACGTAGAGCAGGCGCCGCTCCTCCTCGAGGTCCTCGTTGGCGGAGGCGGCGCGGGCGTGGGGGAAGAGGTTCTCCTCCAGGCCGGGGAGGAAGACGGCGTCGAACTCCAGGCCCTTGGCGAGATGGGCCGTCATGAGCGTGACGCCGCGCTCGCGGCCCACCTCGTCGGCATCGGACACCAGGGCGGAGCGGTCGAGGAACCCCGTGAGCCCCGAGCCCTCGGCCTCGTCGCCGGTCTCCTCCTCGTACTCCACCGCGGCCGACACCAGCGCGCGCACGTTCTCCATGCGGTCCGCGCCCTGTCCGGGGTTCGTGCGCTCCAGGTGGTTCTCGAAGTCCAGGCGCTTGATGAGCCCGTCGATGAGCGCCGCCACGCTCTTCCCCTGCGCACGGGTGGCCAGCTCGTCGATCAGGTCCAGGAACTCGCGCAGGGGACGTGCCGCCCGCGGGCCGACGCGTCCCTCCTCCAGGGCCAGGTGGGAGGCGAGGAGCAGGGGAAGTCCGCGCCTGGCGGCCACCTCCTCCACGCAGGCCACCGAGGTGTCGCCGATGCCCCGCGTGGGCGTGTTCACGACGCGGCGGAAGGAGACGTCATCGGACGGGTTGGCCACGAGCTTGAGGTAGGCGAGGAGGTCCTTGACCTCCTTGCGCTCGTAGAAGCCGACCGCCCCCACCACCTGGTAGGGGATGCGGTCGCGGCGGAAGGTCTCCTCGAACTGGCGGGACTGGGCGTTGGTGCGGTAGAGGATGGCGAGCTGGTCCCACGTGGACGAGCGCGAGAGCTCGCGGAGGCGCTGGCTCACCCACTCCGCCTCGGCGCGGTCGTCGGGGGCGTGGAAGAGGTCGATGGGCTCGCCCCGCCCGTTCTTGGTCCAGAGGACCTTGCCTTTGCGGGCCACGTTGCGGGCGACCACCGCCCCCGCCGCGTCCAGGATGGTGCCGGTTGAGCGGTAGTTCTCCTCCAGCTTCACCACCGCCGCGCCGGGGTGGTCCTTCTCGAAGTCCAGGATGTTGCGGATCTCGGCCCCCCGGAAGCGGTAGATGCTCTGGTCCTCGTCGCCGACCACGCAGACGTTCCCGTGCACGGAGGAGAGCGCCCGCACCAGCAGGTACTGGGGGCGGTTGGTGTCCTGGTACTCGTCCACCAGGAGGTAGCGGCAGCGCTCCCCGTACTCCCCGGCCACGTCCGGGTGCTTGTCGAACAGCTCCAGCGTGCGCACCAGCAGGTCGTCGAAGTCGGCGGCGTTCGCCTTGCGGAGCGCGTCCTGGTAGGCGGCGTAGATCCGCGCCCGCTGCTTGGCCTCCGGGTTCGTGGCCATGCGGGCGGCGTGCTCGGGCTTGTTCAGGGCGTTCTTGTGGCGGCTGATCCAGGAGAGGGTGGCGCGGGCGTTGCCGGTGGCGTCCTCGGCCTCGTCCTCGCGCAGGAGCTTCTTCACCAGCGAGACCTGGTCGTCGGAGTCGAGGACGGCGAAGCCCCGGGCCAGGCCGATCCTCTCCCCGTCGCGGCGGAGGATGCGCAGGCACAGCGAGTGGAAGGTGCCGATCCAGCCGGACGAGGGCGCCCAGTAGCCGAAGCCGCTGAAGGGCCGGCTGGTGGCCACCCCGGCCTCCCAGAGCAGGCTCTCGATCCTTCCCCGCATCTCCCCCGCCGCCTTGTTGGTGAAGGTGACGGCGATGATGGAGGCGGGGGGCACGCCGTGATCGAGCAGCAGGTGCGCGATCCGGTAGGTGATCACCCGCGTCTTCCCCGAGCCTGCGCCCGCCAGAACGAGGAGCGGCCCCTCGGTGTGTGTCACGGCCTCGAGCTGTCGCGGGTTCAGGGCGGCGAGAAAGCGGCCGCCGGCGGGAGGGCTGTCGGGATGGAACGAATCCAATGAGGGCTCCCCGGTGAGGCGCCTCATTGTAGCAGCCGCGTTCAGCCGGAAGGTCACGCCAGCAGTGTCAGGGGCACAACCTCGGCGATCGTGTGATAGTCGGCATCGTCTTCGAGCAATGATGCGTCCTCCTCCAGGGCGCATGCGGCGATGAGGCAGTCCGCAGTGCTGCCAACCGTCTTGCCTCGCTTGCGAAGCGTGCGATAGATCTCGGCCGAGCGAAGGAACATCTTCCGGGTGATCTCGAGGTACGTGAAGTCCGTCAGCAGCAGGTCACGGATACGATGGAACTGTGCATCCGTCTTGAGTCCGCGCAGGATCTCCTCCAACACCACGCCGGGAACCCCGATGTCCTCGGCGCTCTCGATCAGGCTCTTGGCTCTTTCCACTTTGGGACGAGACGTGCCGTTGAGCAGGGGAATCCACACGCTGCTGTCGATGATGATCACGCCGGAGGACGACCGCGCCTCATCGACGCCAGGTCCCCTTCCCACTGGACCTTGCCGGCGAGCTGGAGAATGCGGCGGCGCCTGAGGTTCCGTACGAGGCGGCGCAGCGCCAGATCGACGACGTCCTTCGTGAAGCGGACGCCGGTCAGGTCCTTGGCCGTCTCGACCAGGTCCTCGTCCAGCATCAGGTTCGTTTTCTTCACACCCATACCCGCCTCCGACGCTGAGCCACATTATGCGAGAGAAAATGTGGCCAAGCAAGCGATCGCCGAGCGGTTCGGCTTCGAGGAGGACTGAGGTGCCCGTGTTCCGGTACCGCTCCATCGAGGAGATGCCCCGGCGATGGCGGGATCCCGTCGATCCCGAGAACCTGCGTCTCGTGGCGCAGATGCTCGCCTTCTACCGAGTCTTCAGTCGCACGGCCAGGAAGCCTGGAGTGACGCGCTAACGTTCGATCGAGGAGGCGGGGGCCGACCGGCCCCATCGCTGATCCCGCCCCTACTCGACGGTGACGCTCTTGGCCAAATTCCGGGGCTGGTCCACGTCGCAGCCCCGCAGCAGCGCGATGTGGTAGGCGAGGAGCTGCAGGGGCAGCACCGTGAGCAGGGGAGAGAGCAGGTCGTGGGTGGAGGGCACCAGGAGCACCTGGTCGGCCTTCTGCTCCAGGTCGGGGTCGCGGTGGTCGGTGACGGCGATCACGATCCCGGAGCGCGCCTTCACCTCCTCGATGTTGGAGAGCATCTTCTCGAACACGGCGTCGTGGGGCGCGATGGCCACCACGGGCATGGACTCGTCGATGAGGGCGATGGGCCCGTGCTTCATCTCGCCGGCGGGGTAGCCCTCGGCGTGGATGTAGGAGATCTCCTTGAGCTTGAGAGCCCCCTCCAGGGCGATGGGGTAGTTCACGCCCCGGCCCAGGTAGAGGAAGTCCCGGTGCTCCTGGAAGATGCGCGCGATCTTCACCACCTCGGAGTCGTCGGCCAGAGCGTGCTCCATCTGGGCGGGGATGTGGTAGAGGTGCTCCACGAAGGAGAGCAGCGCCTCTTCCGACAGCACGCCCCGGGCCCGGCCCAGCTTCAGGGCCAGCAGCGCCAGGGCCACGATCTGGCTGGTGAACGCCTTGGTGGAGGCCACGCCGATCTCGGGGCCGGCGTGGGTGTAGATCGTCCCCGCCGTGGACTCCCGCGTCATCATCGAGCCCTGCACGTTGCAGATCCCGATGGTGGGCGCGCCGCCGCCCTTGGCCTCGCGCTGGGCGGCCAGGGTGTCCGCGGTCTCTCCCGACTGGCTGATGAAGATGGGGAGGCAGGAGCCGTCCACCAGCGGCTTCCGGTAGCGGAACTCGGAGGCGTAGTCCACCTCCACCGGGATCCGCGCCAGCTGCTCGATCAGGAACTTCCCCACCAGGCCGGCGTGCCACGACGTGCCGCAGGCCACGATGGAGGCGCGCTTGATCCGCGCCAGCTCCTGCTCGGTGACCCGGATCTCCTCCAGGAAGACCGAGGCCGACTCCAGGGAGATGCGGCCGAGCAGGGTGTCGCGCACGGCGCGCGGCTGCTCGTGGATCTCCTTGAGCATGAAATGCTTGTAGCCGCCCTTCTCGGCCATGATGGGATCCCAGGGGATCCGCTGCGACGGCTTCTCGAGCGCGCTCCCGTCCAGCCGCGAGAAGGTGGGGCCGGTGGGGCGCAGGACCACCACCTCGTGGTCGTCCAGGAACACCACGTCCTTCGTGTGCTGGAGGATGGCGGGGATGTCCGAGGCGACGAAGAACTCGCCGTTCCCCAGGCCCACCACCAGAGGAGGACCCAGACGCGCCGCCACCAGCGTGTCCGGCTCGTCCGCCCGGAGCGCCACCAGGGCATAGATCCCGCGCAGGCGAGGCAGCACGGCGCGGAACGCGCGCGGCAGGTCGCCGCCGCGCTCCTTCATCTCCTGCTCCAGGAGGTGCGCCACGATCTCGGTGTCGGTCTGGGTCTTGAAGACGTGCCCCTGGGCCAGCAGCTCGTGCTTCAGCTCCAGGTAGTTCTCGATGATGCCGTTGTGGATGACGACGAGGCGGCCGGTACAGTCCCGGTGGGGATGGGCGTTCTCCTCCGTGGGGCGCCCGTGCGTGGCCCAGCGGGTGTGGCCGATCCCGAAGTGGCCCTTGACGGGTTCCCGGGCGATGACCTTCTCCAGGTCGCGCAGCTTCCCGGCGGCGCGGCGGATGGATAGCTCGCCGTTGCCGTTGACCACCGCGATGCCCGCCGAGTCGTAGCCTCGATACTCCAGCCGGCGGAGACCTTCCACCAGGACGTCGACCGTGTCCTTGGGTCCGATGTACCCGACGATGCCGCACATGTGGAGGACTCCCCGCGGGGAAGTATAGGGTCAGCGGCGCCCGGCGGCCCGCACCCGCTTGCGCGCGGACTTCCGGCGCTTGCGGTCCACCCAGCCTTCCACGTTGGCCTGGGGGGTCCGACTGATGGCCAGGGCCCCCGCAGGAACGTCGTCGGTCACCGTGGACCCGGCGGCCACGTAGGCCCCGGCGCCCACCCGGACGGGGGCCACCAGCTGCGTGTCGCTCCCCACGAACACCCCGGCCTCGATCACGGTGGGGTGCTTGTCCACGCCGTCGTAGTTGCAGGTGATCGTGCCCGCCCCGATGTTGCAGTCCGGCCCGATCTCGGCATCCCCGAGATAGGACAGGTGCGGAGCCTTGGAGCCCCGGCCCAGGCGGGTCTTCTTCGTCTCCACGAAGGTCCCCACCTTGGCCCGCTCCTCCACCACCGTGCCGTGGCGGAGATAGGCGAAGGGGCCCACCACGGCGCCGTCGGCCAGGCGGCTCTCCTCCACCACGCAGTGGTCGAGGACGCGCACGCCCTGACCCAGCGTCACGTCGCTGAGGCGCGCCCCGGAGCGGAGCTCGCAGTCCTCCCCGATCACGGAGCGGCCCTCGATCAGGACCCCGGGCCAGATCACGGTGTCCCGGCCCACCCGGGCGCGCGGGTCGATCCAGGTCCGGGCGGGATCGAGCAGCGTCACGCCGTCGTCCATCAGCGTTTCCGACACGCGCGCCCAGAGCGTGCGTGCCGCCCGCGCCAGCTCGGCCCGGGTGTTGACGCCCAGGACCTCCTGCGCGTCGTCGTGGACGTAGGCGGCCACCTTCTCCCCCCGCGCCAGCAGGGCGGAGACGGCGTCCGTCAGGTAGTACTCGCCCACCGCGTTGTCGGGCTTCAGCTTGCGCAGCACGGGGAGGAGCTTGGCCGCGGTGGTGCAGTAGATCCCGCAGTTGATCTCGCGCAGCGCGCGTTCCACCGGGGTGGCGTCGCGATGCTCGACGATGCGGAGCACCCGTCCCTTGCTGTCCCGGACGATCCGGCCGTAGCCGGTGGCGTCGGGGAGCTCGGCGGTGACCAGCGTCAGCGCGGCCTCCGACGCCTTGTGCCGGGAGATCAGACGCCGCAGGGTGTCCGGGCGCAGCGTGGGGAGGTCGCCGTTCAGGATGAGCAGGGTGGCGTCGGGCTGGAGCAGGGAGGCCGCCTGCAGCACCGCGTGGCCCGTGCCCCGCTGCTCGGCCTGGAGGACGAACTCCGACCCGGTGTCCTGCAGGGCCGCCTGCACGGTCTCGGCCTGGAAGCCCACCACCGTGACCAAGCGCCCGGGCTTGAGGGCGCGTGCCGCCTCCAGCACGTGGGCGGCCATGGGCCGGCCCGCGACGTCGTGGAGGAGCTTGATGCGCTTGGAGCGCAAGCGCGTGCCCTGCCCCGCCGCCAGGACGAGGACCACCAGGCGGGGAGTGGAGGGCGCTGCCATGGGACGAGGTCCGCTCACGCCCCGGCGTGCGACGGCTCGATCACGTCGATGAAGGCGGCCTCGTTCCGGATCCGCTCGTAATCGGGATCGTTGGCGGCCTGGTGCCGGAGCAGCGGCTCGCCGGCGATGGCGGCCCGGAGGTCGGCCACGGCCTGGTCGGTCTTTCCCTGGAGGGCTCGGATCGAGGCCCGCGCGTAGAGCACCCGGGGGGAGGACGGCTCCGCCGCCAGCGCCTGGTCGAGCAGGCCGGCGGCCTCGTCGAGCCGCCCCTGGTTCCCCCGGAGGATGGCCAGGTAGTACCGCTCTTCCGGGGACTGGGGGATGGCGGCCGGCGGGGCCAGCTTCCGCTCGCAGAGGGTGGCGTAGGTGCGGGCCCGGTCCGCCAGCTCCGGCTCGTTCCGGTTCTGGCTCTCCACGGCCCGGAAGCGGGGGAGGGCCGCGGCGAAGTCCTTCTTTCTCAACAGATCGAGTGCTTCCCCGTAGGCGGTCAGGGCCGCCTCGTACGCCTCGGAATGGGGGGCGCGGACCGGCGGCTCGGCCGTGCGGGGAGCCTTCCGGACCGGACCCGGCTTGGCGGGGGCCGCCTTCTTGTTCTTCAACGCCATGCTCTCAGGGCCTCCGCGAGGGGGGAAAGACCCCGCATCATAGCAACGGCGGTGCCGAGGGCCAAGGGATGCATGGTGGATCGAAGGTTGTGGGAGCTTGCGCGCCAAGCCGATACCCTGTCGCGAGATCGCCCCAGGACCGGAACACCGAGGTCGCGACCTCCGCAAGTCCAGACGGATGAGCGCGTTCGGGGAGGAACCCCACACGCTCGGGTCCACGGTGCGGGGGTACGTGGCTCTGGGGAGCAATCTCGGGGACCGCGAGGGCTCCCTCCGGGCGGGCCTTCTGGGCATGCGGCGGCGGGGCCTCCCGGCCCGCGCGCTCTCCTCCGTGTGGGAGACGGAGCCGGTGGACTCCCCCGAGCCGCTCTGGTTCCTGAACATGGTGGCGGAGGTGGAGACCGGCCTCTCCCCGCGCCACGTCCTCGATCTGCTGCTCGAGGTGGAGCGGGAGGTGGGGCGCGTGCGCTCGGTGCGCAACGCGCCGCGCGCGCTCGACCTCGATCTCCTGCTGCTCGGCGACCTCGAGGTGGAGGAGGAGGGGCTGATCCTGCCGCACCCGCGGATGTGGGCGCGCCGCTTCGTGCTGGCGCCGCTGCACGAGCTGGCGCCGGAGCTGCGCGATCCCAGGAGCGGGAGGACGGTGGCGGAGGCACTGGCGGCGCTTCCACCCGAGCCGGCCGCCCGGCCGCGGGGGCCGCTGTATACTCCGCCGCTCTCATGAAGTTCCGCTCCATCGCGGTCGAGGGTCCCATCGGCGTCGGCAAGACGTCGTTCGTGGAGCTCCTGGCCCGCAAGTTCGACGCCCACCGCGTGCTGGAGCAGATCGACAATCCCTTCCTGGACGCCTTCTATCAGGACAGGGCGGGCGCGGCCTTCCAGGCCCAGCTCTTCTTCCTGCTCTCGCGCTACCGGCAGCTCCAGGACCTCAGCCAGCGCGATCTCTTCAGCCAGATCACGCTCCTCGACTACATCTTCCCCAAGGACAAGATCTTCGCCTACCTGAACCTGGACGACAGCGAGCTGCTCATCTACGACAAGCTCTACGCCATGCTGGAGCCGCAGACGCCCAAGCCCGACCTGGTGATCTACCTGCAAGCGGAGACGGGGCGCCTGGTGGACCGGATCAAGAGCAGGAGCCGGGCCTACGAGGCGGAGATCTCCGAGGCCTACGTCAACGAAGTGAACAAGGCGTACAACTATTACTTTTTTCACTACAGTGCGACCCCGCTCCTGGTGATCGACACCACCGAGATCGACTTCGTGCACCATGAAGGGCACCTGGACGAGCTGGTGGACCAGATCCGCAAGATGGAGCGGGGCGTGCAGTACTACCGACCCCTGGGCTCGACCGCGTAGGTGCGGAGCGTCTCCACCCCCCGACCGGGAAGCGGCGGGGAGGCACGGAGGACCGCGATGAAGAGGCTCACCGTTCCCTCCTTCCGCGCCCGCAAGAAGAGTCTGGGCGCTCCCCCCCTTGTCGTCCTCACCGCCTACGACGCCGCCACCACCGCGGCGGCGGAGGCGGGGGGCGTGGACGCGCTCCTGGTGGGCGACTCGCTGGGCATGGTGGTCCTGGGCTACGAGAGCACGCTCCCCGTCACTCTGGAGGACGTGCTGCACCACGCATGCGCGGTGGGGCGGACGCGCAAGCGCGCGCTGCTCATCGCCGACATGCCGTGGCTCTCGTACCACCTCTCGCCGGAGGACGCGGTGCGCAACGCCGCACGCTTCGTGCGGGAGGCGGGCGCGGACGCGGTGAAGATCGAAGGAGGGCGGAACCGCCTCCCCGTCCTGCACGCGCTGAGGAACGCCGAGATCCCGGTGATGGGGCATCTCGGCCTGACCCCCCAGTCCGTGCTGCGCTTCGGCGGCTACCGGGTGCAGGGACGGAGCGAGGAGGCGGCCAAGGAGCTGCTCGACGACGCCCGCGCCCTGGAGGAGGCGGGGGCCTTCTCCCTGGTGCTGGAGGGCATGCCGGTGGCCGTGGCGGCCGCGATCACGGAGGCGGTCGGCATCCCCACCATCGGCATCGGCGCCGGCCCGGAGTGCGACGGGCAGGTGCTGGTCGTGCACGACCTGCTGGGCATGCTCCCCGGCGGCGTCCCCAGGTTCGTGCGGCGCTACGACGACTCGCACGCGCGGCAGGCGGAGGCGGTGCGGCGCTGGGCCGAGGACGTACGCGGCGGCCGCTTCCCCTCGGAGAACGAGGTGTACGGCTGATGGACGTCGTGCGGCGCGCCCACTCGATGCGGGAGATCTCCCGGCAGGCCCGGGCGGCGGGGAAGAGGATCGGCTTCGTGCCCACCATGGGCGCCCTCCACGAGGGGCACCTCTCCCTCATCCGCAGGGTGAAGGCCGTCTCTGACGTGGTGGTGGTCTCCGTCTTCGTCAACCCCACGCAGTTCGGTCCCGGCGAGGACTTCGACCGCTACCCCCGCGACCTGGCGCGGGACGCCGACAAGTGCATCGGCGAAGGGGTGCACTGGCTCTTCGCCCCCGAGGGGGAGGAGATGTACCCGCCCGGCGCCTGCACCTTCGTGGAGGTGGCGGACCTCTCCACCCGCCTGGAGGGCGCCAGCCGCCCCGGCCACTTCCGGGGCGTCACCACCGTGGTGCTCAAGCTCCTGGAGATCGTGCGGCCACACACGGTGGCCTTCGGCCAGAAGGACGCGCAGCAGGCCATCATCGTGCAGCGCATGGTGCGCGACCTCGTGCTGGACGTGGAGGTGCTGGTCCTCCCCACCGTGCGGGACAAGGACAAGGTGGCCCTCTCCAGCAGGAACGTGAACCTCTCCCGGGAGGAGCGGCTGGCCGCCTCCGCCATCCCCCGGGCCCTGGCCGCCGCCGAGGAGGTGATCACTTCCGGCGAGCGGGACCCGGAAACGGTGGCAAAGAAGGTGCGCACCGTGCTGGAGGCCGAGCCCCTGCTGCGGGTGGACTACGTGGCCCTGGTGGACACCTCGAAACTCCAGCCGGTGCCCACCTTGGACGGCGAGGTTCTCCTGGCGGTGGCGGTCTGGGCCGGCCGGACCCGCCTCATCGACAACAGCGTCCTCCGTGTGTGATCTTGAAGGGGACGGGCGCCGAGCCGGCACGTGAGGCCGGCGACCCGGAAGGAGACCGACATGACCGGAAGGACCCGGGAGATGCTCCGCGCCAAGGTCCATCGGATCACGGTGACGGAAGCGAACGTGGCCTACGAGGGCAGCCTGACCCTGGACGCCGGCCTCATGGAGGCCTGCGACATGGTGCCCTTCGAGCGCATCGAGGTGTACGACGTGGACGGCGGCAGCCGCTTCGCGACCTACCTCATCGAGGGCGCCCGCGGCAGCGGCGTCTGCTGCGTGAACGGGGCCGCCGCCCGCCTCACCGAGGTGGGGCACAAGCTGATCATCGCGTCGTACGCCTCGGTTCCCGAGGCCGAGGTGCGCGGGCACAAGCCGAGGATCGTGCTCGTGGACGCGAACAATCGTATCCTTCGGGTCAAGGACCACGAAGGGGCGGGAGTCCCCGCCCCGGCCTAGCGGAGTTCGCATGAGCGCCTTTCGCGCTCTCGTCCACGCCCGACTGGCGCGTCTCACCCGCGGGAGCCTGACCTTCGAGGACCCGCTGGGCACCGCGCGCTTCGGGGAGCCCGCCCCGCCGCCCGATCTGCGCGCCACGATCCGCATCCACGACCTGCGGGTCTACCGCGCCCTGGTGCTGGGCGGCAGCGTGGCCGGAGGCGAGGCCTACGTGCGCGGGGAGTGGAGCGCCGACGACCTGGTGGCCGCGCTGCGCGTGGTGGCCGCCAATCCCGAGGCGGGGAACGGCCTCGATCGCGGCATCTCGCGTCTGGGCACCTGGCTCCACCGCCTGCGCCATCGCGTGCATGCGAACTCGAGGAGCGGCAGCAAGGCCAACATCGCCGCCCACTACGATCAGGGGAACGATCTGTTCGCGAGCTTCCTCGACCCGACGCTCTCCTACTCGTGCTCCGTCTTCCCCAGCCCGCAGGCGTCGCTGGAGGAAGCTGCGGTGCACAAGCTCGACCTCGTCTGCGGCAAGCTTGGCCTGCGCCCCGGGCAGGCGCTCCTGGAGATCGGCACCGGCTGGGGCGGGCTGGCGCTGCACGCGGCGAGCCGCTACGGCTGCGCGGTCACGACCACCACGATCTCCGGCGAGCAGGCGCGCCTCGCCCGCGAGCGCGTGGCGGCCGCGGGGCTGCAGGACAAGGTGGAGATCCTGGAGGCCGACTACCGCGATCTTCCCGACCTGGGGCGCCGCTTCGACCGCCTGGTCTCGGTGGAGATGATCGAGGCGGTGGGCGCGAAGTACCTGGGGACCTTCTTCGACGTGTGCGGCCGCCTGCTCCGACCCGACGGCAAGGCGCTCATCCAGGCCATCGTCATCTCGGAGCAGTCCTGGGAGCGCTACCGCCGCTCCGCCGACTTCATCCAGCGCCATGTCTTCCCCGGCGGCTGCCTTCCCTCGATCGGCGCGCTCTGCCGGGCGGCCGCCGAGAGATCGCCCCTCCGTCTCATCGGCCTCGAGGACTTCACGCCGCACTATGCCGCCACGCTCGCCCACTGGCGCAAGCGCCTGCACGCGGCGGTAGCGCGGGGAGACGCGCGCCAGCTCTCGGCGGAGGCGCTGCGCTCGTTCGACTACTACTTCGCGTACTGCGAGGCGGGCTTCCGGGAGCGCCTCTCCGGCCTGGTGCAGATGGTGTTCAGCGCGGCGTGAGCTACGCCGCTTCGGCGATCCTTCCCCGCTCCAGCACCTTCTTCGGCACCGGGGCCAGGTCCCAGATCAGCCCCACCCACGACATCGCCTTCAGGATGCCGTACGTGATGTCGATCTCCCACCAGTAGAAGCCCTGCCGGGTGGCCGCCGGGTAGTGGTGGTGGTTGTTGTGCCACCCCTCGCCCAGGGTGAGCAGGGCGACGATGAGGCTGTTCCGGCTCTGGTCCGTGGTCTTGTAGCGCTGGCGTCCCACCAGGTGGGCCGCCGAGTTCACGAGACACGTGACGTGGAAGAGGATCACGGTGGAGATGAAGAAGCCCCAGATCAGCATCTGCGGACCGCTGGTGCCCAGCGAGGGAGCGACGCGGCCCAGCAGCGCCCCCAGTCCGTACGTGAACGCGCCGTAGAGCAGGGGGATCAGCGAGTCGAAGCGGTCGAGCCAGCGCAGCTCGCCGTACCTGGCCAGGTCGGGCACCAGCTCCAGGCGGGTGCGGAAATTGGCGCGCGAGGTGATCCATCCCATGTGCGCCCAGTAGAGGCTGTGCTCGTGCGGGGAGTGCGGGTCCCCTTCGTGGTCCGAGGTGCGGTGGTGCTGCCGGTGATGGGCGGCCCACCACAGCGGGCCGCGCTGCACCGCGGAGTTCCCCAGCAGGGCGAAGGCGAACTGGGCGGCGCGGCTGGTCTTGAAGGTCCGGTGCGAGAAGTAGCGATGGTAGAAGCCGGTGACGAAGAAGGCCCGGATCAGGTACATCCCGATCGCCACCGCGACGGCCACGGGGCTCCAGCCCACCCAGATTACGGCCAGGCAGGCCAGGTGCACGAACAGGAACGGCACCACGCGCACCCAGTCCACGCCGGGTTGGTCATCCATGTCCGGGGTGGCGGTGTGGGCACCGTTGTCGATCCAGGATCGCAGGGACTTCAGCATCGGCTCTCCTTCGAGAGGGGATTGTATCCGCGAGCGCAAGGACTGGCCCCGGATCCGCGGTCCCGTGGGGGAGCACCCCGCGGCTCAATATGGTTCCTGGAGCGCGGGAGGGGAGCACGATCCCTCTCCGCGCGTGGCCGTCTGAGGTCACTGAACAGGTCCACGCGCTAGAGGGTCGCTAGATCCGTCTTGGAGAAGTCGTCCCCCTTGAACAGCAGTGGCTGTCCCAGCGTGACCGCGAGGGCGTACGCGAAGCAATCGCCGAAGTTGAGGGCCGCCGGGTGACGTCCCTTGCCGAACCGGCTGAACGCGTCGCGAGCCGTCTTCCCCTGTTCGACGTCCACACCGACCAGGTCGATCCCCGCTCGATCCACGAAGCGATCGAGCTCGCGCACACCCTCGGCGCCATGGCGCGTCTCGATCACGATCGAGACCTCGACGTAGTTCGCGACCGACAGGACGCGAACCTCTGCCGCCTCGATCGCCTCGTTGAACGTGCGGCGCTCCGGCTCGTCCTGCAGAATCGCCAGAAGGGCGGAGGTGTCGATCACCATCAGGTCGGCAATCCATTCTCGTCATACCCGAGGATCTGGTCGGCGGTCCGGCGGTCCCGCAACGGTAAGCGGGCGCAGCGTTTCGCGATGCGGTCCAACTCATCGGCGAGGCTGCCCCGCGTCCGGTCGCGGCGCAGCCGGGTCAACCTGTCGGCCAATGCGCGGCGAACCGCTTCGGTCTTGGTCTCCCCGGTCAGTTTGGCCAGTTCCTCCGCCAGCTTTTCGGTCTCGGCGTGCCGGATGTTGAGCGCCACGAAACCCTCGATGTACACATCTACCCTACGATCTGCAATGTAACATCCGCCGTGCTGCTCGGGCAAGCGAGACGCCCGTGCGTGAACTACCCCGCGGCCCGGTCGGCGTGCTCGGCCACCAGGGCGGCGTAGACGCGCTCGCTCTGGGTGCGCGTTTGCTCCAGGGTGCCCTCGGTGTCGATCACGTAGTCGGCCACCGCCTTCTTGGCCTCCAGCGAGCCCTGCGCCTCCAGTCGGGCGTAGGCCTGCTCGGCGGTGAGCCCGCGCGCGGTCAGCCGCTGCATCTGCGCGTCTCGGCTGCAGGCGGCGAGCACCAGGCGATCGAAACGCTTGTAGAGCCCCGTTTCCACGAGCAAGGCGGCCTCCAGGACGGCGACCGGTGCAGGCCGGCGCGCCAGCTCGAACGTGAGGCGCCGCTCCGCGTGCTCCAGGATGCGCGGGTGGAGCATGGCTTCCAGGTCCTTCCGCGCCTGGGCGTCGGCGAAGACGATCTTGGCCAGCGCGGCGCGGTCGATGCGCCGCTCCCTGTTCAGGATGGCCTCGCCGAAGCGGGCCACCACGGCGTCGTGGGCGGCCCCACCGTGCTCGAGGAGCGCGTGGCCGAGCAGGTCGGCGTCCAGCACCACGGCGCCCAGGCGCCGGAAGGTCTCCGCCACCGTCGTCTTGCCGGAGGCGATGCCTCCCGTGAGCCCGACGCGCAGGGCCTTTCCGGTCAAGCCCCGGCGCTCCGCTGGGCCGCCTCCAGCGTGTTCCGGAGCAGCATGGCGATGGTCAAGGGACCCACGCCACCGGGCACGGGCGAGAGCCAGCCCGCCTTGGCGCCGACCTCCAGCGGGTGCACGTCCCCGGTCAGGGTGGAGCCGCGGGTGCGCACCGCCTTGAGACGCGCCTCGTCCTCCCCGAAGAGACGCCGGCAGGTCTCCTCGTCCTTCACGAGGTTCATGCCCACGTCCACCACCGCGGCGCCGGGCTTGACGAAGTCGCCCGTCACCATGGCCAGCTTGCCGATGGCGGCCACCAGGATGTCGGCCTGGGAGGCGATGGCGGGGAGGTCCCTGGTGCGGGAGTGGCAGACGGTCACCGTGCAGTCGTGACGGAGGAGGAGCACGGCCAGCGGCTTCCCCACGATGTTGCTCCGGCCGATGATCACCGCGTGCCGGCCCTCCAGGCCGATATGGTTCCTGAGCAGCAGCTCCACGATCCCCGCCGGCGTGCAGGGCACGAGGCCGGGGAGGCCGATGAGCAGGCGCCCGGCGTTCACGGGGTGGAAGCCGTCCACGTCCTTGTCGGGATCGATGGCCAGCAGGACGCGGGAGGCGTCGACCTGCGGCGGGAGCGGGAGCTGGACCAGGATCCCGTGCACCTTGGGGTTGACCACGAGCGCGTGCACGGCGTCCAGCACGTCCGCCTCGGAGGTGTCCGCGGGAAGGCGCAGGACGCGCGAGTCCATGCCCACTTCGCGGGCGGCCTTCTCCTTGTTGCGGACGTAGACCTCGGACGCGGGGTTGTCCCCCACCAGGACGACGGTGAGCCCGGGCACGATGCCGTGGGCGGAGCGCAGGGTGAGGCAGCCCTGGGCCACCTCCGCCTGGATCTTCTGGGCCACCGCCTTGCCGTCGAGGACCCGGGCACCGGATGCGGACGACGTGTCCATCACGTTCCCTCAGCCGCGCTTGGCGCGCTTGTACGGCGCCGTGAAGCGGCCCTGCTCCCCGTCCTGGGTGGTCAGCACCACCTCGACGGTGAAGGCGCGCGTGCGCTCGGGCACATTCTGGAACACCAGCAGCCCCTCCGCCCGCTGCCCTTCCTCCAGAAACACGGTGCCGTCGAACAGGGCCCCCCGCACGGTGAGGTAGGCGGGAGGGATCTCCTTGCCGTGCAGGCCGTAGGTGGACTGGATGGTGGGGAGGTCGAGGGGATAACGGGTGGTCTTGTCCTGCGTGACCAGGCGGCAGGAGCCGGCGTCGAACACCATCGTCCCCGGGCGCAGGCTCTCCAGGCGGAAGCGGAAGGTGAGGAAACCCGGCCCGCCGGTGGCGACGAAGGGATCCACCGCCGCTTTGCTGTGCGTGCGCAGGAACTCCCACCGTTGCCCGTCGCTGAGCCGCTCCAGGTCGGCCGTGTAGGACCCCGTGCGGACGCTCCAGGTCTCTCCCTCCCGGACCACGCCCGGCTGCGCCTCGCCCGGCGCGAAGATTGGAGGCGTGCCCGAGGCGGCGAGGAGCAGGGTTCCCAGGAGGAGGAACGCCCTCATGCCCGGCGGTCCAGGATCGCCCTCACCGTGCCCGCGAGATCGATGGGTGTGAACGGCTTCTGCAGGAAGTTCCTTCCCTCTTCGAGCATCCCCCCTCCCACCACCGCGTGGCTGGTGTACCCGGACAGGAAGAGCATCTTCATCTCCGGACGCGCCGCCTGCAGCTTGCCCGCCAGCTCGGGTCCCGACATCCCGGGCATCACCACGTCCGTGACCAGCAGGTGGATGGGCCCGTCGTGGGCCGCCGCCACCGCCAGGGCCTCGCCGCCGTTGGCGGCGTCGAGGATGGCGTACCCCTGCAGGCGCAGCACCTGCCGCGTGAGATCCCGGACCGCGGGCTCGTCCTCCACCACCAGCACCGTCTCCGTGCCGCGGACCGCGTGCGCGGGCGCCGGTCCCTGGGCGGCGGGCTCGGCCGCGCTGGGCGCCGCCTCGGCCTGGGGAAGATAGATGCGGAAGCAGGCGCCGTGCCCTGGCTCGCTGTAGACCCAGACGTGCCCGCCGCTCTGGCGGACGATGCCGTAGACGGTGGACAGGCCCAGGCCGGTTCCCTTCCCCTGCTCCTTGGTGGTGAAGAACGGTTCGAAGACGCGCTGGCGCGTCTTGCGGTCCATGCCCACGCCCGTGTCGGAGACGGCGAGCATGACGTACCGTCCGGGGGCGAGCACCTCCGACCCGGCGACCAGCGGCTCGTGCAGGTCGACGTTTTGCGTCTCCAGGGTGAGGAGGCCTCCCCTGGGCATGGCGTCCCGGGCATTGACGGCCAGGTTGAGCAGCACCTGCTCGAGCTGGCCAGGATCGACGCGGACGGCGTGGAGCCCCGGGGCCAGGTGGGAGACCAGGCGCACGTCCTCGCCGATCAGGCGGTGGAGGAGGCTCTCGGTCTGCTTCACCACGGCGTTCAGGTCGAGGACCCTGGGGGACAGCATCTGCTTGCGGCTGAAGACGAGGAGCTGGCGGGTGAGGGCGGAGGCGCGCTCGGCCGCCTTGCGGATCTCCGCCACGTCGCGCAGCAGGGGGTCGCCCGGCTTCAGGCGCATGGTCATCAGCTCGGCGTATCCCAGGATCGCCGTGAGCAGGTTGTTGAAGTCGTGGGCCACGCCCCCGGCGAGCTGCCCGATGGCCTCCATCTTCTGGGCCTGGCGGAGCTGCTCCTCGCTCCGGCGCAGGGCCTCCGCCGAGCCCTTGCGCAAGCTGATGTCCCGCGCCGCGGCGTAGGTGATGCTCTGCAGGGGCACGGGCTGCGCGCTCCAGAGCAGCCACTTCCAGTCGCCGTTCCGGGCCTGGAGACGCGTCTCCACGGAGGTCACCGGCAGTCCCTCCGCGAGCTGGGCCAGCATGGTCTCGAAGGCCGGCAGATCCTCTGCGTGGACGCGCTCCCGCAGCGGCCGGGCCTGCAGCTCCTCGGGAATCCACCCCAGCACCCGCTGCCAGGACGGGTTGTAGTCGAGGAGGCGGCCCTCGGCGTCGAGGGTGCAGAACAGGTCCAGGGACAGGGCGTAGAAGCGGTCCCGCTCGGCCTCGGCGCGGTCCCGCTGCCGCCGCTCGGTCACCTCGCGCAGGGCGCGCCGCACGGCCTGGCCCAGGCGGGCCTGGCGGTCCTTGAGGACGTAGTCCGTGGCGCCGTTGCGCAGGGTCTCCACCGCCCGCTCCTCCCCCAGGGCACCGGAGACGAAGATGAAGGGGACGTCCGGGCGGAGCTGCTTGCGCACCTCCAGCGCGTCCAGGCCGGTGGCGCTGCCCAGGCGGAAGTCGGAGAGGACGAGGTCGAACTCGTCCCTCGCCAGGGCGCTGCGGAAGGCGTCCAGATCCTGCACGTGACGCACCGCCACCGAGAGCCCCTCCGCCTCGAGGCGACGATGGATGAGGGTGGCGTCGTCCGGATCGTCTTCCAGATGGAGGATGCGGAGCGTCTGATCCATTCCTTGACCATGACTTTAACCGATCCCGGGGGTTCCCGCGTGCCGCCGCCCGCAGGTTGCGTCGCACGGCTCCGGCGCCCTGCTAGAATCGCGGCCTCAAACGAAAGCAGGACGAAAGATGGCGGCCAGCGAGATCGTGATCCGCGGCGCGGCGGAGCACAACCTCAAGCACCTGGATCTCACGCTTCCCCGGAACAGGCTGATCGTGGTCACGGGGGTGTCGGGCTCGGGGAAGTCCTCCCTGGCGTTCGACACGCTCTACGCCGAGGGTCAGCGGCGCTACGTGGAGTCCCTCTCCGCCTACGCGCGCCAGTTCCTGGAGCAGATGGAGAAGCCCGACGTGGAGTCCATCGAGGGACTCTCGCCCGCCATCTCCATCGAGCAGAAGACCACCTCCCGCAACCCGCGCTCCACGGTGGGGACGGTCACCGAGATCTACGACTACCTGCGGCTGCTCTTCGCCCGCATCGGCCGTCCCAGCTGCGCCAGCTGCGGGAAGCCGATCACCAGCCAGACCGTGCAGCAGATCGTGGACGCCGTGCTCGGCCTGGCCGCCGGGACCCGCATCCAGGTCCTCGCTCCCATCGTCCGCGGGCGCAAGGGGACCTACAAGAAGGAGATGAGGGACGCGGCGGCCAAGGGCTTCGTGCGCGCCCGCATCGACGGGGAGGTGCGCGATCTCGCGGACGAGATCGATCTCGACAAGCAGAAGAAGCACACCATCGAGATCGTGGTGGACCGCCTGGTGCTGGGGGGCGACCTCCGCAACCGCCTCACCGACTCCGTGGAGACGGCGCTGGAGGCGGCGGAGGGCCTGGTGGTCATCGACGAGGGCGGGAAGCGCGACCTCCTCTTCTCGCGTCACCTGGCCTGTCCGGAGTGCGGGATCTCCGTGCCCGAGCTGGCCCCCCGCATGTTCTCGTTCAACTCGCCCTACGGGGCCTGCCAGGAATGTGGTGGATTGGGTCACCGCAAGGTGTTCGATCTGACCCGGATCATCCTGGACGAGGACCTCAGCCTGCGCGACGGCGCCATCGCCTGGGGGGACGCCAACTGGTTCCAGGTGGTGGAGTCGAGCCTGTTCCGGGCGTTCAAGATCCCGCCCACCACGCCGTACAGGAAGCTGCCCCCCGCCTTCAAGAAGCTGCTGTGGGAAGGGTCGGGGGACCGCGAGTTCGAGTTCCGCTGGAAGGGGACCCGCACCGCCTACACCTGGAAGCGGACGTGGGCGGGCATCCTCCCCCTGCTGGAGCGCAAGTACCGGGAGACCGACTCGGAGTGGCGGCGGGAAGAGCTCGAGAAGTGGATGACGATCCTGCCCTGTCCCGCGTGCGGCGGGTCCCGCCTGCGCCCGGAGAGCCTGGCCGTGCACGTGGACGGGCGGAACATCGCGGAGCACACGGCGCAGTCGGTGACCGAGGCGGTGCGCACCTACGGCGGCCTGGACCTCCTGCCCCGCGAGGAGGTCGTGGCCACCCCCATCCTCAAGGAGATCCGGGAGCGTCTGGGCTTCCTGGAGAACGTGGGCCTGGGCTACCTGACGCTGGACCGCGGCGCGGCCACGCTCTCCGGGGGGGAGGGGCAGCGCATCCGCCTGGCCACCCAGATCGGCTCCCGCCTCACCGGCGTGCTCTACATCCTGGACGAGCCCTCCATCGGGCTGCACCAGCGGGACAACCAGAAGCTGCTGCGCACCCTCACCGCCATGCGCGACCTGGGGAACACGGTGGTGGTGGTGGAGCACGACGAGGAGACCATCCGCGCCGCCGACCACGTGGTGGACCTCGGTCCCGGCGCGGGGGAGCTGGGAGGAGAGGTGGTGGCGCAGGGGACACCGGAGGAGATCGCGGCGCACCCGCGCTCCCTGACCGGGGCGTACCTTTCGGGGCGGGAGCGCATCGACCTTCCGCCGGCGCGCCGGGCGGGGAACGGCAAGCGCCTCACCGTGGTGGGCGCCACCGAGCACAACCTCAAGGACATCACGGTGGACTTCCCGCTGGGGACGTTCACCTGCGTGACCGGGGTGTCGGGCTCGGGGAAGAGCACGCTGGTGAACGAGATCCTCCACCGCGCCCTGGTGCGCCACTTCCACGGCGCCGAGGGGGAGCCGGGCGCGCACAGGCGGATCAGGGGAGTGGAGCACCTGGACAAGGTGATCGACATCGACCAGTCCCCCATCGGGCGCACCCCTCGCTCCAACCCCGCCACCTACGTGGGGCTGTTCACGCCCATCCGGGAGCTGTTCTCCCTCGTCCCCGAGGCGCGCCTCCGCGGCTACAAGCCCGGCCGCTTCTCCTTCAACGTGAAGGGTGGCCGCTGCGAGGCCTGCGAGGGGGACGGCGTGATCAAGATCGAGATGCACTTCCTCCCCGATGTCTACGTCACCTGCGAGGTGTGCCGGGGGAAGCGCTACAACCGGGAGACGCTGGAGATCCTCTACCGGGGGCGGAACATCGCCGAGGTGCTGGACATGACCGTGCACCAGGGGCTGGAGTTCGCGGAGGCCGTCCCCGCCATAAGAGAGAAGCTGCAGACGCTGCAGGACGTGGGGCTCGGCTACATCCGCCTGGGGCAGCCCGCCACCACCCTCTCCGGCGGCGAGGCGCAGCGCATCAAGCTGGCCAAGGAGCTGTCCCGCCGCGCCACCGGCCGCACCCTCTATCTCCTGGACGAGCCCACCACCGGTCTCCACTTCGACGACATCAAGAAGCTGCTGTCCGTCCTGGAGCGCCTGGTGGCGCAGGGCAACACCATCGTGGTGATCGAGCACAACCTCGACGTGATCAAGACCGCGGACTGGATCGTGGATCTGGGCCCCGAGGGCGGCGACGGGGGAGGCCGCGTGGTGGCGGCGGGAACGCCCGAGGACGTGGCGCGCGTGAGGGAGTCGCGCACCGGAGAGTTCCTGCGTCGTCTTCTGCCCCTCGCGTCGAGAGCGATGGTGCTACCCTAGGCGACCACCGAGCCTTCGGAGTCGCATCGTGCCCACCACGCAGGTCGCCACCGCCCTCAAGACCAGGATGGCCGCGAAGATCGCCGCACGCCGCGAGGAGGTGAAGAAGATCCTCGCCGAGCACGGCGAGCGCAAGATCGCGGACGTGACCATCTCCCAGGCCTACCAGGGGATGCGCGACGTCAAGTGCATGGTCACCGAGACCAGTGCCGTGGACCCCATGGAGGGGATCCGCTACCGCGGCTTCACCATTCCCGAGCTGCAGGAGAAGCTGCCCAAGGCGCCGGGCGGCCAGGAGCCGCTGCCGGAGGCCATCTTCCTCCTCCTCCTCACCGGTGAGATCCCCACCCCCGCCGACACCGAGGAGGTGCGCGCGGCGTGGAGGGCCAACGAAGCGCTCCCCGCCCACGTGGGGAAGGTCCTGGACGCCATGCCCGCCTCCACCCATCCCATGACCCAGTTCTCGGCGGGCATCCTGGCCATGCAGACGGAGTCCATCTTCGCCGAGAGCTACCGCCGGGGGATGGCGAAGACCGATTACTGGGAGGTGATGCTCGACGACGCCATGCTGCTGCTGGCGCGCCTTCCCCTGCTCGCCGCCTACATCTACCGCCGCAGCTTCAAGGGCGGAAAGCACGTCGCCTCCGGCGACCGCTCCCTGGACTGGGCCGCCAACTTCGGGCACATGCTGGGGAACGACCAGGCCGAGTTCCACGAGCTGATGCGCCTGTACCTCTGCATCCTGGCCGATCACGAGGGCGGCAACGTCAGCGCCCACGCCACCCACCTGGTGGGGTCCGCGCTCTCCGACCCCTACTACGCCCTGTCGGCGGGGATGAACGGCCTGGCCGGTCCCCTGCACGGCCTGGCCAACCAGGAGGTCATGCGCTGGATCTTCGGGGTGAAGGAGAAGCTGGGAGGGGTGCCCACCAAGGAGCAGCTCGCCACGTTCCTCTGGGACACCCTGAACAAGGGGCAGGTCATCCCCGGCTACGGGCACGGCGTGCTGCGGGTCACCGATCCCCGCTACCTGGCCCAGCAGAAGTTCGCGGAGAAGCACCTCCCCGACGACGAGAACTTCCGCATCGTGCGCATGATCTTCGACGTGGCCCCCAAGGTGCTCATGGAGCAGGGGAAGGCCAAGGACCCCTGGCCCAACGTGGACGCCCAGACCGGCTGCCTCTTCGTGCACTACGGCCTGGTGGAGTACGACTTCTACACCGTGGTCTTCGGCGTCTCCCGCGCGCTGGGCGTGCTGGCCTCCCTGGTGTGGGACCGGGCGCTGGGCCTCCCCATCGAGCGGCCCAAGAGCGTGACCACGGAGTGGGTGCGCAAGTTCACGGAGAGCTAGCGGCTCGCCCATGAGCCACGGCCGCCCGGTCCCGCCACGGAACGGAGCGCTGAGGCGGAACGCTCTTCTGGTAGGCTCGCCTCCGCACGTGGCGTTGGACCGAGGGCGAGCAAGAGGAGCTGCGGCGCAGCGAAGCCTATTGGCGCCGAGCGCACGCGATCGTTGCCCATGACGATGGACTGGACCCGGGGGATGTGTACCACGCCTTGCGCGCGCTCGACCTCTCTCCGGCCGAGCGCCTTCGGCGCGGTTTGACCCGTGTTCGACGTCGTCCTCACCCCCGCTGAACGGACGCTGCTCGAGGCACTGAACACGCTGGAAGTGCCGTTTCTGATCGTGGGGATGGGGGCGGCCCTGCTCGAAGGCGCGCCGGGCACCGCTCAAGACCTGGAACTCTGGTTCGGCCGGATCGACGGGGATCGGCTCAGCGAAGCAGCCCGCCACGCGGGCGGCATCTACGCGGCCGGGTTCGGCGTCCAGCCGCCCGCCTTCCTGGGCGAGGGGCTCGAGCGCCTGGATGTCGGGCTCACCGCCTCCGGGCTGGATCCATTCGACGAAGAGCTGGCGCGGGCGCACGCCTACGAGATGGATGGGGTGCGCGTGAAGGTGCTCCCGCTGGAGCGTGTGCTCGTCAGCAAGCGGGCGGCGAAGCGCCCGAAGGACTCCGCCCAGA
>DASUFT010000144.1:0-54767 GCA_036274395.1 Candidatus Polarisedimenticolaceae bacterium
CACGCAGGTGCGCGTCCCCGCGTCGCAGACGCCCTGCTGCCCCGTGTCGCAGTGCGCGCCCCCCCCGGGGTTGCGCTCGTCGGTCTCCCCGTCGCAGTTGTCGTCCAGGGCGTTGCACGTCTCCGCCGCCCCGGGGTGGACACCGGCGCGCGTGTCGTCGCAGTCTCCGCAGGTCTTGCCGGCCGGGAGCTGACAGCCCCCGCTGCACACCGCGTAGGCGTCACCATCCCCGTCCGGGCAGTCGGGGACGCAGTCGGGGTCGGCCGTGTCCACCTGGCCATCACAGTCCTCGTCGAGGCCGCCGGTGCAGATCTCGGCCGACGGTCCCTGGTCGCGGACGCAAACGAGGCTTCCCCCCTGGCAGGTCTCCGTCCCCGCCGCGCACAGGCCCTGCTGCCCCGTGTCGCAGGACGCTCCCCCGCCTGGATCCCCCTCGTCGGTCTGGCCGTCGCAGTCGTCGTCGCGGGCGTTGCAGCTCTCGGCGGCCCCCGGGTGCACGCTCGATCGCCCGTCGTCGCACTCGCCGCAGCTCTTCCCGGCCGGGAGCTGGCAGCCGGTGCCGCAGACGACGTAGCCGTCGCCGTCGGCGTCCGGGCAATCGGGGATGCAATCGAGGTCCTCGCCGTCCACCGAACCGTCGCAGTCCTCGTCGAGCCCGCCGGTGCACACCTCGGGAAGCGGCGAGGCGTCGGGCACGCAGACCAGGCCGCCGCCCTGGCACAGGTGGTGTCCGAGGGCACATGCCCCGAGCTGTCCCGTCAGGCAGAACGCGCCGCCGCCGGGGTTCCCCTCGTCGGTTTCCCCGTCGCAGTCGTCGTCCCGGTCGTTGCAGGTCTCGGCGGCTCCGGGGTGCACGCTCGCGCGCGCGTCGTCGCAGTCCCCGCAGCTCTTCCCGGCCGGGAGCTGGCAGCCCGCACCGCATACCGCGTAGCCGTCGCCGTCGCCGTCGGGACAGGCGGGGATGCAGTCGAGATCGGCGCCGTCGACGTCGCCGTCGCAGTCCTCGTCGAGGCCGCCCGCGCACACCTCCGGCGTGGGGTCGACGTCGCGGACGCAGACCAGCTCCCCGCCGACGCAGGTCGTCGTGCCGGCGTCGCAGAGGCCCGGCTGTCCGGTGGCGCAGTGGGCGCCCCCGCCGGGGTTGCGCTCGTCGGTCTCCCCGTCGCAGTTGTCGTCCAGGTCGTTGCAGACCTCGGCGGCGCCCGGGCGGATGGCCGGCTCGCCGTCGTCGCAGTCGCCGCAGGACGCGACGGGGACGCACAGGCCGTCGCAGACGCCGTAGCCGTCACCGTCGGCGTCCGGACAATCCGCCGCGGAGGCCGCCATCGGGAAGACGGCGCCCAGCACCCACAGCGCCCAGACCGCGCGCCGCACTGCCCCCGCCCAGCGCATCCGGTGGAAACCCCTCTCGAGACGCCCGTGCCTCGCGCCGCAATTCTATGGCGGATCGACGCCGGCGATCACGCATCCGAAAACGATACGTGTACGGCGTACAGGACAAGAACGCTCAGGGATTCCTGCCGAACACGGCCGCCAGCCGGGCGAGGTCGTCCCCGTCGCACACGCAGTTGCGATCGAGATCCGCTGCCGCGGCGTAGTTGCTCTCCGCGCACTGGCGGCCGAAGGCGCGGGCCAGACGCGCGAGGTCGAGACCGTCCACCCGCCCCGAGCGGTCGATGTCGGCCGCCACGGCACCGGTCTCGCAGGCGTCGCCGGTGCCGTCGCCGTCGAAGTCGTCCTGCGGCCGGTTCGGCGTGTTCGGGCAGTTGTCGGCGCAGCTGGGAACGCCGTCCCCGTCCGGGTCCACCTGCGGCACTCCCTGACAGGCGGGGATGCAATCGGGGTCCTGCGCGTTGGTGAAGCCGTCGCAGTCCTCGTCCCCGCCGCCGGCGCAGATCTCCGCCGCCGGTGCCGCGTCCCGGTCGCAGGTGAGATTGGGGCTGTGACAGACGAGGTGGCCGGCGGCGCACGCGCCGTCCTGGCCGGTATCGCAGGCCGCGCCTCCGCCGGGATTCCCTTCGTCGGTCTGGGTGTCGCAGTCGTCGTCCACGCCGTTGCAGCGCTCCACCACGCCCGGGTGCACGTTGGGGTTGCCGTCGTTGCAGTCGCCGCAGGCGTCGTTCCCCGCAAGGCGGCAGGCGGCGGTGCCGCACACGGCGAAGCCGTCGCCGTCGCCGTCGGGACAGAAGGGGATGCAGTCGGGATCCTGGGCGTCGGCGTTCCCGTCGCAGTCCTCGTCGCTTGCGTTCCCGCAGACCTCCGGGGCCGGCTGCTGCAGGGGCACACAGACCAGCTCCCCGATCTGGCAGGAGGTCCGGCCCGCCGCGCAGACGCCCGCAGCGCCGGTCGAGCAGCTCACGTTTCCGCCCGGGTTCCCCTCGTCCGTCTGGGTGTCGCAGTCGTCGTCCCGGTTGTTGCAGGTCTCCGCCGCCCCCGGGTGCACGCTCGACCGTCCGTCGTCGCAGTCGCCGCAGACCGCGCCCTGCGGGACCTGGCACCCGGACACGCATGCGTAGTAGTGGTCGCCGTCCGTGTCCGCGCACACCGGCGCGCAGTTCGGGTCCTCCGCATCGCTGGCTCCGTCGCAGTCGTCGTCCGTCCCGTTCCCGCAGTTCTCGGGCAAGGGACCGCTGTTGCGCACGCAGACCAGTCCCGAGGCGGTGCAGTGCCGCGTCCCGGCGCTGCAGATCCCGGGCTCGCCGGTGGAGCAGGATCCGCCGCCCCCCGGGTCCCCCTCGTCGGTGCTGCTGTCGCAGTCGTCGTCGCGCCCGTTGCAGGCCTCGGCCGCGCCCGGGTGCACGCCCTGCCGCGTGTCGTCGCAGTCGCCGCACTGGTCCTCGCTGGACAGGCGGCAGCCCGCGCTGCAGACGGCGTACCCGTCCCCGTCCCCGTCGGGGCAGAAGGGAAGGCAGTCAGGGTCCGCCAGGTCCTGGGTGCCGTCGCAGTCGTCGTCCACGCCGTTGGTGCAGATCTCCGGCACGGGCCCGGTGTTCCCCTGGCACACCAGCGATCCGCTCACGCAGTGCCGCGTCCCCGCGTCGCAGGCCCCGGGCTCCCCCGTGGAGCAGACCAGGCCGCCTCCCGGGTCCCCTTCGTCCGTCTGGCTGTCGCAGTCGTCGTCCCGATTGTTGCAGGCCTCCAGGGCCCCGGGGTGCACGCCCTGCCGCGTGTCGTCGCAGTCCCCGCACGCGCGGCCCGCGGGGAGCCGGCAGGTTCCGTCGCACACGGCGTAGAAGTCGAGGTCGGCGTCGGGGCACAGGGGCGTGCAGTCGGAATCGTCGGCATCGGTGAAGCCGTCGCAGTCCTCGTCCAGGCCGCCCACGCACTGCTCCGGCACCGGGGACGCGTTGGGCTGGCAGACGAGACCGGTGCCCACGCACGCCAGCGTGCCGGCGGAGCACAGCCCGAGCTGCCCGGTCAGGCAGCCCTCTCCGCCCCCGGGGTTTCCTTCATTGTTCTGTCCGTCGCAGTCGTCGTCCCGGTCGTTGCAGACCTCGGCCGCTCCGGGGTGGACGTCCTCGCGGGCATCGTCGCAGTCGCCGCAGGTCTTTCCGGTCGGGAGCTGGCAGGTCACGCCGCAGACGGCGTAGCCGTCCCCGTCGGCATCCGGGCAGTCCAGCAGGCATTCCGGGTCGAGCACGTCCGCCAGGCCGTCGCAGTCCTCGTCCAGCCCCCCGCTGCACACCTCGGTGGAGGGGGCCACGTTCCGCACGCAGGTCAAGCTCCCGGACTGGCAGGTCTGCGTCCCCGCCGCGCACACGCCGAGCTGGCCGGTGCTGCAGGCGGCTCCCCCTCCCGGGTTCCCGTCGTCCACCACCCCGTCGCAGTCGTCGTCCCGGTTGTTGCAGCGCTCGTTCTCGCCCGGGTTGACGTTCCGCCGCGAGTCGTCACAGTCGCCGCAGAGCTTGCCGGTGCCGGGCTCACACCCGTCGCAGGTGACGTACCCGTCGCGATCCCCGTCCGGGCAGGTGACCGACTGGGCGAGCAGGGCGGGCGCGCAGAGCCCCAGAAGGAGGGCCAATCCGCAGGCCTGCGCCAGCCTGGCCGGAGTCACACGCCGCATCCCGTCCTCGACGCCTCGGGGGAGCGCCATTCTAGGACCGAACCCCGGGACCTGGAACTCAGATACTGCGGGACGCGGCGCCCGGCTCGCGGTTCCTGCTTTTCCGGCCGGGAGTGCGCCTCTCCGCTGCGGGAGCACGAAACTGCAACTCGCTGCATGCGTCGTCGCCCCCCGCCGCACGGTGTACTTCCTCCGAGGAGCCTGGATGACGCACACCCCACTGGAGCTCGCCAGCATCGAACGGATCGCCCACGTGAGCCAGCACCGCGACCAGGTGGATCGCGAGGTCGGCGAGGCTCGGCTGCGCTGGTACAGGGACCGCACGGAGGAGAGCTTCGCCCGGTGGCGCCAGGCCCTGAAGCAGCAACGGAAAGCGGATGAGGCGTACTGGGAGGTCACCGCCGCGTTCCTCTGAGGGCGGCTGCTATCGTGCCCGCATGGTGGAGCGGGTCACCCTGGTCGATGGGGACGATCGTTCCCTGGGCACGATGGAGAAGCTGCAGGCCCACGCCGAGGGGAGGCTCCACCGCGCCTTCTCCGTCTTCGTGTTCGACGGGGCCGGCCGCCTCCTGCTGCAGCGGCGCGCGGCGTCCAAGTACCACTCCGCCGGCCTCTGGTCGAACACCTGCTGCGGCCACCCTCGTCCCGGCGAGCCGGTGGAGGTGGCCGCGGCCCGGCGCCTGTTCGAGGAGATGGGCCTCCGCACGACCCTCCGTCCCCTGTTTCGCTTCCTCTACCGGGCAGAGATCGGCCCCGCGATGGTGGAGCACGAGGTCGACCACGTGCTCGCGGGCCGCTGCGCCGACCTCCCCGCCCCCGAGCCCTCCGAGGTGCAGGACTGGAGGTGGGTGACCCTCGATGCCCTGGGGGAGGAGGTGGCGCGGGAGCCGCTGGCGTTCACCGCCTGGCTGCGCATCCTGCTCGGCGACGCGGGGCATCGCCGGGCGCTCGCGGAGGCCGGCGAGAAGGCCTAGACATCTCCTGCTCCTCGCTTCCCTGGCAGCTCCGTTCGCGGTAAGCTCGCGCTCTCCCCCCAACCGGGTCCCCTTCCGCCCTTCCGTGACGGAGGCCTTGCGTCGATGGATCGGCAGGTCTACGACATCCTGCTCGTGGAGCACGACCCCGCCGACATCGCCGTGTTCGAGCGCGCGCTCCGCGATCTGCCGGCACGGCTGCACGTCGTGCCCGACGGCGACGCGGCACTGGCGTTCCTCCGCAAGGAGACCTGGCCCCGGGGCCCCGTACCGAGCCTCGTGGTGCTCAACGCCCGCGCCGCCCGGGTCGCCGATTCAGGACTGCTCGACGCCATCGCCGCCATGCGACGCCAGGAGGGGATGCCCGTTCCCGTGCAGGTGTTCGGCGCGTCCCTGGGACCGGCGGAGATCACGAAGGCCTACTGCTCCTACATGTCCGCCTACACCGCCATCCCCGACGATCGGACGCGTTACGAGGAGGTGGTCAGGCAGACGCTGGCCTACTGGCTCACCTCGGTCGTGCTGCCGCAGCCGCAGGGCGACCACGTGATGGACCTGCCGGGCGAGCCGTAGGAGGGCGCGTCACGGACTCTCCAGCCGGCGGACATAGGCGTCGAGCACGGCTTCCATGCCAGGAGCACGGACGCCGCGGAACCACGCCAGCGCCGATGCCTCGTGGTGGGTCGCCCTCGCCGCCTCGAGCAATCGCTCCAGGTACTCGGGCTGCAGCAGTCTGCGAGCCACGCCCTCTCTCGGTGCTGTGGGCAGCAGTGCGATCAAGCTGGCCCATGCCGCGTCGGGATCGCCGCCCATGCGAAGCCTGAAATAGGCCCGCCGGAACGCGCGACCGATCTCATACGTCTCCTGCAGCCCATCGTCTCCCGGCAGGCAATCCCCCAGGAAGACGCCGTGGGGCGTGAGAAGCTCGAGATACAAGGCGGTCTCGAAATCGCCATGCCGCTCCGCCCGCTGCTGCCGCTCGGCGTACTTCTCGAACTCGTGGTCGAGGCCCGGGTACTCCGGATGCACGATGGCGGCGCGCTCGTTCTCCCAGGCCCGCTGGGGCTCGCTGTCGCGCAGCGCTCCGGCGAGGCGCAGGAGGACCGCCGGGACCACCTCGTCCGGTGGACCCATGTCCAAGATGGCCTGGCACATGTCCCGGGAGCGCCCGGCATCCGACGAGACCGTCGACAATCGCGACCACGACGCGACCTGGTCCGGGCACTGCCGGAGGACCGGCAGGCACTTCTCTCGCCAGTCCTCCGTGCGATCGGGTGGCAGCTCCGGATAGGGGTGGTGGAGCGCGTTCCAGTACTCGACACAGCCCTCGCAGGACGCTTCCGAGCGGGGATACCGGTCGATCATCCGGACGGCGAGGACCTGGCGCAATTCCCTGCCCTGCAGGGATAGAGCGATGGTCTCGAAGCGCCAGGCGCCGAGCTCGATGCTGGGCAGATCGCGCACCGCCTTGGCCTCGCGGATCAGGGGAAGGGCCTGCTTCGCATCCGGCGTGGCGAACACATGGAATGCAGCCGCCAGCAGCAGGGATGCGCGGACCTTGGGATCCGTGGTCCTTCGCGCCAGATCCCGGAGGGGGCCCGCGATCCCCTGCGGGAATCGCTTCGGTCCCTCGCCGGTTCGGTTCCACAGCTCCAGCGTGTGGTAGACGCGGCAGCTCGCGTAAGCGTCGTTCCCGCGCGCGATCTCGAGCGCGCGAAGCCGATCAAAGACCTGTTGGAAGCTCGCGGGGTCGACGAACTCCTGGCTGGGCAGGGGCTCTTCCCCGAGCCAGCTCATCCAGACGAGCGCCCGGTCACAGTAGTTGAAGGAGACCGGCACCTGCTCGAGCAGCTGCGTGGCGATGCGACGCTGCGCCGCAGCATCGCCGAGCTTCCCCTTGGCCTCTCCCAGCACCTCCAGGAGCTCCATGCGGTGTTCGGGGAACGTGGTCCTCTGAAGCTCTGCGGTGACGAGCTGCTCGGCCTGCTTTGCCCGGCCCGTCTGGACGAGAAGGCGCCCCCGGGACAGGGGATCGAGGTCGGATTCCACCGCCAGGGTCAAGGTCCCGGTTCCCTCGTCGGCCGGGATTGCCTTCAGCTTGCGCTCGAGCCAGCGACGGAGCCCGTCCCGGCAGCCTGCGCAGTCCCCGTAAAGCTCGGTGAGCCGCCGATACGGTGCGGCGAGCTCGTTTCCGGTGCCGGCGTGGTCGAAGTCTTCGCGCGCCTTTGCGACCGCCTCCGCCCACGCGAGCGCGCCGGGCGCGGGGAGAGACTCGAGCCCTGCAGGGCGGTAAGCAAGCGCGGCCTGCTGCGGACCGGCCACGGCTCCTGCCCAGCCCGTGACGATGAGCAGGAGGCCGAGGGCGCGCGCCGGGCGGCAGGTGGAGCGCATGGCTCCACCATAGACCAGCGCTTCCCCTCCGTGGCTGTTGCCGGCCTGCCGGCCACGCCGTAGCCTCGGTCTCGATGCCAGAGAAACGAGAGAAGCGCACGGGCACGGCCTTCGTCCACGAGGTCGTGGCCAAGCTCGGGGGAGCGAACGCGGACCTCGGCAAGGCCATGGACAGACTGCACCGCACCCACAGCCCCGCGGACTTCGGGTCCGTTCGGCGGGCGATCGATCGGCAGCACGCGCTGCTGCAGCAATTGAAGGAGACGCTGCTGGCGAGGGAGTAGGTGGAGGACGGTCGAGCGCCCGGGAGCAACGCTCCCCGCACACGATCGGCGTGCACCGGGTTCAGCCCAAGACATCGACGTCATCGCGGCCGTGCAGTTATGATCTTCCCGCCTGACGAGAAGGAGGCGTCTCGAACCTCCGCGCGGAGGCGCGACTCGTGGATGCGGTGCCGATGAGGACCGGTTCTCCCGCAGTGCGCGATTCTCGGCACGCAGCGGCCAGGATGGCGGCCATCGCAACGCTCGTCTCCTTCGCTCTCGTCGTGTATTCCAACTTCGGTCTCCGGGGAGGGATCCATGTCGTTGCCGACATGGGGGAGACCATGCGCCGGGTGGTTGCAGCGGAATCACGCTTCCGGCTCAGCATGGCCTTGGACCTGGCGTACTGCGCCGGGATCGCCCTCGGTGCCGCCGCCCTCTACGTGATCCTGAGGAGCACGAGCCGATTGGTGGCCCTGAGTGCCCTGCTGCTGAAGCTCCTCTACGCAGGCACTTCCGTCCTGATGGTGTTGAGCCTGGGGAACGTCGCGACCCTCGCCACCAATCCCAACTTCCAGCACTCCGAGGACACGCTGCACGCGATGATGCGGCTGCAGTGGCGGGCGGCGGGCCAGCAGTATTACGTGGGGCTCACGTTCTGGGCGTTCTCCGCCACCCTTTTTGCGTGGCTGTGGCTCCGGTCGCGCTTCATCCCACGGCCCCTTGCCATCTTCGGACTGGTCATGTCGGCGTGGTGCCTCTTCTGCGCCGTGGCCTACATCATCGAGCCGGCGTTCTCCAAGGTCGTGAACCTCTGGCTCTTCGACGTCGGGATGGCGTTGTTCGACATGGCGCTGAGTGTCTGGCTACTCACCGGCGGGCTGCGGTTGAATGGCGGCAGCGAGACCGGGTAGCCCGCCGGCGGAGCGCCACGGCAAGATCCGCCCTTGACCTCGGCTACCAGAGAGGCCCGGAGTCTTGACCCGGGCCTTTCATGTGGGCTGGATCGTTGTCGGTGCGGCTTTTTCGACTGACGCTGGCGTTGTGAGCCACAATTCGACCTACGTGAACAGTCTTCGACCCGTGTTAGCCTTGATGGTGGTTTTCGACATAGCGCAAGAATGTCAGGCCATCTTCGACGCGAGCAAAGGGCTTTCGACCAAATGCACCTGAACCTGGACCCCCCGCCGGCATTTCAGGACCAGCCTCTTCCCAGTGGGACGAGGCTGGCTGGCTGGGCGGCACTCGTCCAGGGTCTTAGCCTTGCCACGCCGGTCCGGGCTCCGAGCGTGGTCGCCGAAGGCTACATTCGGGGAAGCAAGCGAACCGAAGGTGGCTGGACGGTCTTCGACAAACGCTACTGGCCCGGCGACCAGGTCACCGACCACCTGTCCTTCGCGCTCCGCCATGAGCCGATCGACCTGCTGATCCTGAAACGTGCCTTCGACGTCATCCCTACCGCGGAATTGACCGCCTTCATCAGGGCATCACCGACCGGCGTCTTCGCGCGCCGCGTCTGGTTCTTCTGCGAGACTCTGACCGGCACGACGCTCGATATCGAGAACGCAGAAGTGGTCACTGCGGCACACGCGCTTGACCCGAAGGCGTGTTTCACCGGCGCACCGCGTCTTTCCAAACGACACCGTGTCCGCGATAACCTCCTCGGTAGTGGCGACTACTGCCCTGTCATCCACCGCACAGAAACACTGGAGGCCTTCCTGAAGCGCGGCCTCGCCGAGAAGGCCGTCGAAACAGTCGGGCGCACCGGCAAGCATCTGATCGCCCGCGCTGCTAGCTTTCTGCTGCTGGCCGACAGCCGTGCCTCGTTCGAGATCGAGGGCGAGCGTCCGCCACGCAATCGCCTTGAACGCTGGGGCCGTGCCGTGCTGCACGCAGGGAAGAATCCGCTCACGCTCGATGAGCTGAACCGCCTGCACGGCGTCCTGATCGAAGACACGCGTTTCATCAAGGCGGGATTGCGCCCCGACGGCGTCTTCCTCGGCGAGCGCGACCACAACGACGATCCGCTGCCGGAATTCATCGGCGCGCGGCCGGAAGACCTGACAAACCTCGTCGCCGGCATGCTCGCCGCCAACGAGCGCATGCGTAAAAGCACTCTCGATCCCGTCTTACAGGCGGCGGCGACGGCCTTTGGCTTCGTCTATGTCCATCCCTACCAGGACGGCAACGGTCGCCTCCACCGCTGCCTGATCCACCATGTCCTCGCCGGGCGTGGATTCACGCCGTCAGGAATGGTCTTCCCCGTCTCATCGGTCATGCTCGATCGGATCGAGGACTACCGCAAGACGCTGCAGGATCATTCAGGCCCGCTGATGGATTTCATCGACTGGCAACCGACGCCGGATCGCAACGTCGTGGTCACCAACGACACCGCCGACCTTTATCGCTACTTTGACTGCACGGCGGAGGCAGAGTTCCTTTACAGCTGCGTTGCACGTACGGTCGAACATGACCTTCCGAACGAGATCGACTTCTTGCGCCGCCAGGACGAAGCGAAGGGCCGCATCATGGAGATCGTGGACATGCCCGACCGCCTTGTGCAGGACCTCATCATGTTCATGCGCCAGAATGCCGGGAAGATTCCCAAGAAGCGCCGGAAGGACGAGTTCGCCGCGCTCACCGATGAGGAAGCGAAGCGGATCGAGGGGATCTACAGCAGCGTTGTTGGATCGGAATAGACTCAAGCACGTGCCTGCAATGTCGATTTCCGGGCACCGGACAGGAGCCGGGCACCCACGGAGAACAGTTGAGTGGTGGTTCCGATGCCTACGTCCGCCAGTCGTGGATAGGAACACGGACAAAAGGCGGACAATCGAGGGCGTGAAAGGAAAAGGGGCAACGCTGCAAGGCTCTGCTCGCGTTGCCCCTCTGAGCTTTCTTTGGTAGCGGGGGCAGGATTTGAACCTGCGACCTTTGGGTTATGAGCCCAACGAGCTACCGGACTGCTCCACCCCGCGTCAACCTTCCGGACCGGGCGCATCCTAGCAGCGCGAGGGCCGGCAATCCAGCTACGGCTGCTCCGGGCCGGGGGCAGGGTCCGCAGGGGGCGGAGCGGTCTCGCCCAAATCCGGCTCCTCACGCGGCAAGAGAAAGCTGATCTCCCCCGGCGCCACCAGCCCCAGGTCCTCCCGGGCGATGCGCTCGATGGCGGTGGGGTCGGTCTGCAGGCGTTTGACGTGGAGGTCGAGCGCCGCCACCGCCGCCTGCCGGCGCTCCACCTCCCTGGTGAGCTCCTCGATCTCCCGGTGGCGCCGGCGCAGGTCCAGGAAGCCGCTGTCCCCGAAGACCGCGGCCAGGGTGCTCCCCACGAAGACCAACGAGAGGAAGAGGCCGATGGCCGCCAGGCGCAGCCGGCGCCGGCGCTCCGCCTCCGGGTCCGGCGCGGCATGGGCTCCCGGGCTCTCCGAGCGGCGCGCGTCCGACGGCCACGCCCGGTCCAGGCGCGCATCGCTGCGGCGGCGGCGGCGCCGCGCGGCCGGGAATCGAACCCGCAGCCGGATGCGCATCGGGAGAAGCCCAGCTCCTCAGCGCGCGAAGCGGGGGTAGACCGACTTCCCCGCGAAGCGTGCGCTCTCGCCCAGCGCCTCCTCGATCCGCAGGAGCTGGTTGTACTTCGCGGTCCGCTCGCCGCGGGCCGGCGCCCCGGTCTTGATCTGCCCCAGGTTCAGGGCGACCCCGAGGTCGGAGATGAACGCATCCTCGGTCTCCCCCGAGCGGTGGGACACCACGCAGGTGTAGCCGGCCCGGTGCGCCATCTGGATGCAGTCCAGCGTCTCGGTCACGGTGCCGATCTGGTTCAGCTTGATGAGGATGCTGTTGGCGACGCCCTGCTCGATCCCCCGGGCCAGGATCGCGGGGTTGGTGACGAACAGGTCGTCCCCCACGATCTGCACGCGCCGCCCCAGCGCCTCGGTGAGCAGGGCCCAGCCCTCCCAGTCCCCCTCCGCCATCCCGTCCTCGATGGAAGCGATGGGGTAGCGGTCCACCCAGGCCGTGTAGAGAGACACCATCTCGTCCCGGCTCTTCTGGGGGTGCTTGGTCTCGGCGGCGAGCACGTAGTGGCCGTCCTCGTACAGCTCCGAGGCGGCCACGTCGAGCGCCAGCAGCACGTCGCGGCCTGCGTGGTAGCCGGCCTTGCCGATGGCCTCGGTCAGCGCCTCCAGCGCCTCCTCGTTGCTCCGGAGGTTGGGGGCGAAGCCCCCCTCGTCCCCCACCGCGGTCGAGAGCTTGCGCCCCTTCAGCACCGCCTTGAGCGCGTGGTAGCACTCCACCCCGGCCCGCAGCGCCTCCGCGAAGGAGGGCGCCCCCACGGGCACCACCATGAACTCCTGCACGTCCACGTTGTTGTCGGCGTGGGCGCCGCCGTTGAGGACGTTGAGCATGGGCACGGGGAGGGTCTTCCCGTTGGTCCCGCCCAGGTACCGGTAGAGCGGCATCCCCAGCGACTCCGCCGCCGCCCGGGCCACCGCCATGGACACGCCCAGCATGGCGTTCGCGCCCAGCTTGGCTTTGTTCTCGGTGCCGTCGATCTCGATCATGGCGCGGTCGATCGCGACCTGATCGAAGACGTCCAGGCCCAGGATCCTGGGGGCGATGTGGCCCGTCACGTGGGCGATCGCCTTCTGCACGCCCTTGCCGCCGTAGCGGCCGGTGTCCTTGTCCCGGAGCTCCAGCGCCTCGCGCGCCCCCGTGGACGCGCCGGAGGGGACGGCGGCGCGGCCGACGATGCCGTCCGCCGTGATCACGTCCACCTCGATCGTGGGATTGCCGCGCGAGTCGAGCACCTCGCGCGCCTTCACCTCCTCGATGATCCCCGCCCCGCCCGCTGCCGCCGGCGTACCGGCCACGACGGACCCCACCTGCTGCCGATCGCTCATCGCGCGGCCCCCTCGAGCGCGAGGCGCGCACGCGCGCGCCAAGGGGCTTACTCTAGCGCAACTTAGGTGAGGTTCACGCCCCTTTTGGGTGTTTTTGGAGGTCGTATGGAGCCGCCGTCCACCCCGTTCGCCCTCGTGCTCACCACGGCGGGGACCGAGGAGGAGGCCCAGCGCATCGCCCGCGCCCTGGTCGAGGACCGGCTCGCCGCGTGCGTGAACGTGGCCCCGAAGATCACCTCGGTGTACCGCTGGAAGGGCACGCTCCTCACCGAGACGGAGTGGCTGCTGCTGATCAAGACGCGGCGCGCGCTGTTCTCGCGGGTGCAGGAGGCGGTGCGGCGCCTCCACTCCTACGAGCTCCCCGAGCTGCTGCTGGTCCCGGTCGAGGGCGGGGAGGAGAACTACCTGAAGTGGCTTGCGGAGGGGACGGCCCCCAAGGACGCCTAGATCCCCTTCAGCGCCTGCTCCAGGTCGGCCTGCAGGTCCTCCACATCCTCGAGCCCCACCGAGATCCGCACCAGATCGGGGAGCACGCCGATGCGCTTGCGCTCCGCGGCCGGAACGGCGCCGTGGGTCATGCTCGCGGGATGGCTGATCAGGGTCTCCACGCCGCCCAGGCTCTCCGCCAGCGCGCACAGGCGCAGCCGGCCCAGGAACTTCTTGGCCTTGGCGAAGGTGCCGAGCTGGAAGGCGATCATCCCCCCGAAGCCCCCCTGCTGGCGGCGGGCCAGCGCGTGCTGGGGATGGGAGTTCAGCCCCGGGTAGTGCACCTTCACCACCTTGCGGTGCCTGTCGAGGTAGGCCGCGATCTTTCGCGCCGAGGCCTCGTGCCGGGCCATGCGCAGGGGCAGGGTCTTCAGGCCGCGCAGCACGAAGAAGCTGTCCATGGGAGAGAGGATCGCCCCCACCGCGTTCTGCAGGTACGCGAGCTGCTCCGCGTCCTCGGTGCGGGTGGAGATGGCCACCCCGCCCACGCTGTCGCTGTGACCGTTCAGGAACTTCGTGGTGGAGTGCAGGACGAGGTCTGCGCCCAGCGCGATCGGCATCTGCAGCACCGGGGAGAGGAAGGTGTTGTCCACCACCAGGCGGGCGGCGCGGGCGTGCGCCAGGCGGGCGCAGGCCCGCAGGTCGGTCACCGCCAGCGTGGGGTTGGCCGGGGTCTCCACGTAGAGCATGCGGGTGGTGGGCTTCCAGGCGCGGCGGATGGCGTCCAGGTCGGTGGTGTCCACCCAGGAGAAGTCGAGGCCGAACTTCCGGTAGACCCCCTCGAAGAGGCGGTAGGTCCCGCCGTAGACGTTCCGGGACACGATGAGGTGGTCCCCGCTCCGGAGCAGCAGGAGCACGGCCTGGATGGCCGACATCCCGGAGGCGAAGCAGCGTGCGTCCAGGCCCCCTTCCAGGGCGGCCAGCGCCCGCTCCAGCGCCCGGCGCGTGGGGTTGATCGTGCGCGCGTAGTCGTAGGGCCAGCCGGTGCCCACCCCGGGCTGCCGGTAGGTGGACGTGAAGTAGACCGGCTGCATGACGGCGCCGGTGGTGGGGTCGGGCTCCTGGCCTGCGTGGATGGCCGCGGTGTGCGGCCCCATGGGGGAATCGGTCGCCATGCGGCTGATGCTCCTGCCGCCGGCGCGCCGAGGCTTCGAAGGGCGCCCGCGGGGGCCGGAGTGTAGCAGCCGGCCCGCGCGGGCAACCTCACCGTCTAGCGGTTCACTTGGGACCCTTGCCCTTGTTGCCGTGACCCTTGCCGCCGGCCTTGCCGCCGTGGTCGTGGTCGTCGTTGCCCTTGCCCTTCGCGCGGTCCTTGCCTCCGCCCTTGCCGTGGCGCGTGCGGTACTCGTCCCCCATCAGCCTGTCGATGCGGCGGCCGTCGCGCCGGAGGTCCATGGCCCGCTCCACGGGCATGCCGTAGTAGTCGTGCATCATGCGCACGGCCACCAGGTCCCGGCAGCTCCGGTCGTCGATGCGGTAGGCGCGGGCGTCGCGGCCGTGCTTCCTCCAGTAGCCGTAGGCCTTGCCGTAGGGAGGCCCCGGCCGCTCCACGGGGACGAACCACACGTCGGCGGGAACGCCCAGGCGGATGGACACGTCCCACCAGGAGAGACCGCTGCGCCGCATGGCGAACACGGCGTCCAGGCTGCGGCCCGAGCGCGCCGACAGGAACATCAGCACGGACAGGTCGTCCGGGTTGGGGACGCGCTGGGACCACGTCTCCACCACCCGGGGCTCGCGATCGTAGTAGCGGGACGACACGCCGAAGAACAGGGACGTGTTGTCGTTGACGTTGACCGACGCCCCGAACGCGACGTCGAGGGCGGCCTTGGCCTGCGGCGCACAGAGCACCAGCGCCGCGAGCCCGGCCACAAGCACCATCCGGCGGACAGTCATTTCCACACCTCCAGGGACGGCCCCCCTGGACGCCCTGCAAGGGCGGGGCCTTGCGGCGGCGCGCGCCGATGGGGGACCGAGTTGGAAGCGCGGTGACGCGATGGAAAGCAGGATGACGGAACGGTCAGCGAAATGGAAATGGAAGTGCCTGACACCTTCCCGCTACGGCTTCGTCTCCACGCTCACCTGGAAGGTGGCGGCCTTGCTCATCTCGCCGTTCACGTAGTCGAACTTCAGCGAGTAGCCGACCTGGCGGTAGGCGCGGATCCCGCGCATGGCGCTGCCTCCGCTGGCCACGCCGAGCAGGCGCCCCTCCTCGTCGAAGACGGCGACCGCCACCCCGATCTTCACGCTCTCCTGGCTCAGGTTCGAGATGGCGACCACGGCCTCGGGCACGCCGCCGATGCGCAGGATCTTTTCCCCCGAAGCGGCGGGGAAGACGAACTGCACGCTGTCCAGGCGCATGCCCTCCCCCAGCGGCTCCCCGATCTCGAGCGTCTTCTCCTGGACGAAGCGGTACTTCTTGGAGAAGGTGTCGGCCTGCACGGCCGGAGCCACGAGCAGCGAAAAGGTCAGGGCCCACAGGACGACGCGCATCGCCACCTCCGGCGCGCCAGTCTACCCGCCCGGGCCCCGATCCGCCCGGCTCCAGGAGCCCGATCGGCCGCCGCTCTTCTCCAGGAGGCGAATGCCGCCGATCTCGATGCCGCGGTCCACGGCCTTGGCCATGTCGTAGAGGGCGAGGGAGGCGGCGGAGACGGCCACCAGCGCCTCCATCTCCACCCCCGTGGTCCAGCGGGCGGCCGCGGTGGCCGTGATCCGGACCTCGCGGGAGCCGGGATCCAGCGCGATCTCCACGTCGAGATGGTCCAGGGGGATGGCATGGCACAGCGGGATCCACTCCGCCGTGCGCTTCCCCGCCTGGATCCCCGCCAGGCGGGCCACCGCCAGGGCGTCTCCCTTCGCCAGCCGTTGCTCCTGCAGGAGCACGAAGGCGGGCTCGGAGAAGCGCACGCGTCCCTCCGCCACGGCACGGCGCGCGGTGATCGCCTTCTCCCCCACGTCGACCATGCGCGCGCGCCCGGAACCGTCGAGGTGCGTGAATCCGCCTTGCCTGCCCCGCCCCCCTGCGGTAGCGTCCTTTCCCGTTTTCGAGCCCATCGCCGCCGGAGGATACACGCATGCCCGACGTCCTGAACGCGCTCACGCCCCGCGCTCTCTGGCGGCACTTCGAGGCCCTCACCCGCATCCCCCGTCCCTCGGGGAAGGAGGAGGCCGCCGCCGCCTACGTGCGCGAGGTGGCGGCCACCCACGGGTTCCCCGTGGAGGCCGACGGGGTGGGGAACGTGGTGGTGCGCGTGCCGGCGAGCCCGGGGAAGGAGAAGGCCCCGGTCATCGCCCTGCAGGGGCACCTCGACATGGTGTGCGAGAAGAACAAGGACGTCGCCTTCGATTTCGACCGCGACCCCATCCTGCCCGAGATCCGCGGCGAGTGGGTGCACGCGCGCGGCACCACGCTGGGTGCCGACAACGGCATCGGGGTGGCGGCGGCGCTGGCAGCGGCCACCGAGCCGGGCGTGGTGCGGCCCCCCCTCGATCTGCTGTTCACGGTCGACGAGGAGACGGGTCTGACCGGGGCGCAGGGGCTGGACGGGAAGCTCCTCCGCGCGCGCACCCTGCTCAACCTCGACTCCGAGGAGGACGGCGTCCTCTTCGTTGGCTGCGCGGGCGGGACCGACACCACGTTGACCCTGCCCGCCGGGCGCATGGCCCACGAGCCCGGCGACCGCTCCTTCAAGCTCGAGGTAAGCGGCCTCCGGGGCGGGCACTCCGGGCTCAACATCGTCGAGAACCGGGGGAACGCGATCAAGGTCGCGGCGCACGCGCTGCTCACCGCCATGGAGCAGGGCATCGGCTTCCAGATCGCGTCCTTCCATGGGGGCGGCAAGCACAACGCGATCCCCCGCGAGGCCGAGGTGCTGCTCTACGTCGCCCCGGGCGAGGAAGGGCGCCTGCAGGCCGTGGTGGAAGAGAGCCTCCGCGGCCACCAGGACGTGCTCTCCGGCGTGGACGAGGGTCTGGCCGTCCGCCTGCTCGCCGCCTCCGACGGCTCGCGCGTGCTGCAGCCCGTCGCCGCCGACCGGCTGCTCCGCCTGCTGGTCGCGCTCCCCCACGGGGTGCTCGCCATGAGCCGCGCCATCCCCGGCCTGGTCGAGACCTCGAGCAACCTCGCCGTGGTGGAGACGCGCGAGAGCACGGTCCACATCGTCACCAGCAGCCGGAGCAGCGTGGCCCCCTCGCTCGCCGCGGTCCTGGCGCAGATCCGCGCCCAGGCCGCCCTCGCCGGGGCGGAGAGCGAGCTGACGAACGCCTACCCGGGGTGGAAGCCGAACCTCGCCTCCCCGGCCCTCGCCGTGGTGCAGCGGGTCTACACGGAGGTCTTCGGACGCGCGCCCCAGGTGACGGCGATCCACGCCGGCCTGGAGTGCGGCCTCATCGGCGAGAAGGTGCCCGGGATGGACATGGTCTCCTTCGGCCCGCAGCTCGAGGGGGTGCACTCCCCGGACGAGCGCGTGCACGTCCCCTCCGTCGCCCGCTTCTGGACCGCGCTCCAGCGCACGCTCCAGGAACTGGCCGGCTAGGAGGCGCTTTCCATCTCGTTCATGTTGCGGAGCTCGGCGCCCACGTCGATGCCGAAGAGGTCCGCCGGGTGGACCCGGTGCACGCGCAGCCCGGCCAGCACGGCCCGCACCTTGTAGATGTTGCTGGCGAGCGAGGCCTCGATCTCGTCCAGCGCGGCGCGGCGCCAGAGGCCCACCAGGGGGTGGTCGCGGCCGCGGGGATCGGTGGGGAACACGCAATCCGCATCCTCGGGGGCCTGGGCCAGCACGGCCCGCAGCAACTCCGTGGTGGCCGCCGGGTAGTCGCAGGCCAGGACCACGAGATCGGCGCTCCCCGAGGACAGGAAGGCGGCATGGAGACCGGCGAGCGGGCCGCGCCCGGCGGGCGGCGCATCCTCCACCGCCGTCCAGTTGGGCGCGGGATTCACGGCCCCCGGTGCGACGCTGATGAGAACGGAGCCGCACACGGGGGCCAGGGTGCGCGCCGCCCGCTCCGCCAGGGGACGGCCGTCGACCTCGAGGTCCCCTTTGGTGCGCCCCATCCGGCGTCCCACCCCACCCGCCAGCACGACACCCAGTCGCTGCGCCACCCCGGTCCTCCTCGCGTCTCGCGCATCACACTACACCCGACAATCTGGACGCACCGCACCCCGCGTGCTATAAACGACGGCCGCAAAGGGATTTACTCCCCTCCTGCACAGGCCGACGCCGGTCATCGCGTTCCGCGCGCCGCATCCGAGGAGGCATCATGTCGGAAGGTCGCATGCGCGGCCGTCGCGGAGGCGGCGACCGGGGAGATCGGGGCGAGGGGGGCGAGCGTCGGCGCACGCCGCGCGGGAGCGCGCCGGGGATCCCCGATCCTCCGGTTGCGCCGGACGCGGCCACGCTCCTGGAAGGATCGGCGGGAGAGATCGCGGTCGCGGACGTGGGGCTCCCCGCCGACGTGGACGTGGACGCGCCGCTGCCCCCGGCTGGCCCCCCCGGCGAACATCGGCCCGTGGACCTGAACTCTCTCTACCGGATGACCAACCAGGAGCTGCTGACCGCGGCCCAGCGCCTGAACGTCGAGGGCGCGACCTCCATGCGCAAGCAGGACCTCATCTTCGAGGTGATGAAGGCGCAATCGGAGCGAAGCGGTCTTGTATTCGCCGAGGGCGTCCTTCAGGTCCTGCAGGACGGCTACGGCTTCCTCCGCCACCCCGACTACAACTACCTGCCCGGACCCGACGACATCTACGTCTCCCCCTCCCAGATCAAGCGATTCGGCCTGATCACCGGGGACACCGTCTCCGGCCAGGTGCGCCCGCCCAAGGACGAGGAGAACTACTTCGCGCTGATCAAGGTGCTGGCGGTCAACTTCGACGATCCCGAGAAGATCCGCGAGCGCATCTTCTTCGACAACCTGACCCCGCTCTACCCGCAGGAGCGTCTGAAGCTGGAGACGGTGGGCACGCCCAACCTCTCGGGCCGGATCATGGACCTGCTGACGCCCATCGGGAAGGGTCAGCGCGGCCTGATCGTGGCCCCGCCCCGCACCGGCAAGACCATGCTCCTGCAGGCCCTGGCCAACTCCGTCACCCAGAACCACCCCGAGGTGTACCTGATCGTGCTGCTCATCGACGAGCGGCCCGAGGAGGTCACCGACATGCAGCGCTCGGTGCAGGGCGAGGTGGTGGCCTCGACCTTCGACGAGCCGGCGCAGCAGCACGTGCACGTGGCCGAGATGGTGATGGAGAAGGCCAAGCGCCTGGTCGAGCACAAGAAGGACGTGGTGATCCTGCTCGACTCCATCACCCGCCTGGCCCGCGCCTACAACACGGTGCAGCCTCCGTCGGGGAAGGTGCTCTCGGGCGGCCTGGACGCGAACGCCCTCCAGCGCCCCAAGCGCTTCTTCGGCGCCGCCCGGAACATCGAGGAGGGGGGCTCGCTGACCATCATGGCCACCGCCCTCATCGACACCGGCTCCCGCATGGACGACGTGATCTTCGAGGAGTTCAAGGGCACCGGTAACATGGAGCTGCACCTGGACCGGAAGCTCACCGACCGCCGCGTCTTCCCCTCCATCGACATCGAGCGCTCGGGCACGCGCAAGGAAGAGCTGCTCATGCCCAAGGACCAGCTCAACAAGGTGTGGATCCTCAGGAAGATCCTCAACCAGATGTCGCCGGTGGAGGCCATGGAGCTGCTCATCGACAAGATGTCGAAGAGCCCCGCCAACGAGCAGTTCCTGATGATGATGCAGGGGGGGTAGGGGGACAGGCACCTTCAAGGTTTGATGTTTTCGCCCGCCCCGCACCCGCGCGTCACGGACACGCCTCCGGATTCAGCGCCAGGTCGGCATCGCGATCGCCGCCGGCGCCCGGCAGCTCGGCCGGCGAGCCGGTTCCCCAGGACGAGTTGCACGCGTACACGGGCCCCGCCTCCCGGACGAGGTAGTAGAAGTTCCTGCCAGGATACTGATGCGGCCCTTGGAAGTACGACTCCAGGAAGACGTCGTTCCATGAGCAACCGACGCCACTGCCCGTTTCTTGGAAGGCGCCCCCGCTCGCGCGCAGGGCATCGAGATCGCCCGTAAACACATCCACGGCCCCCGGGGCGTCCCACGAGATTTCGAAGAGATAGTCGACGCAGCTCGAGTTTTCGGGGCACGCAGACTTGGCGAAGCGCAACGAATTGAAGTACGGAACGATGCAGGGAACGGTCAACAGGACGTCGGCGCTGTCCCCGCAGCTCACCCGCGAGGGGCAAACCACCTCGACGGCGTAGCGCTTGGTGTGGTGCGGCGCCACCACGAGGATGGGGTCCTCGGTCCAGCTGTGGAGCATCTTGTCCACGGGCTCGCCGAGGACGCCGTTGTCGTCGCGGTCGTGCCAGAAGCGATAGAGGAAGCCTCCCGGGCAGCTATTGGCCGAGGAGCCGGAAGCGTCGAGCACGATCGGCTCCCCGGGCACACTGCTGGGGTTGGGGTCGGCCACCAGCGAGGCGCTCAGGCTCGAGCAGGCCGCCGGACACCCCGGCAGCGCGGAGCGGTCCGCGGTGTCCACCGTGACCGTGGGCGCGCCGATGGTGGTGTTGCTGATCTGCACGTCGTCGATGTACCAGCCGTCGTCCGCCGGTGAAGGACCACCGGGATAGAAGTCGATACAACTCCCCCACGTGCCGTCGCCGCAGAATGCAAGCTCCAACGAGCTGACCAGAAACCGGACGCGGATGCGTCGCCCGCGCCATCGGTCGAGGCTGAACTTGGTCTGCACCCACGTTCCGGGGCCGCGCGACCCCTGGAGACCGGGACCGTCGGTGGAAAACTCGGTGTCGGCGGGATCGAACGTGGAGGTGTAGAAGATCTGGCCCTCCCGCGAGAAGACGAACTCGGGGGCGCAGGTCGAGGAGGGGCCGAGCCTGCGGTCGGGGTCGGCGGGATCGAAGTAGTCGTCCTCGGTATTGCCGTCGTCCGTGGGGTCGAACTGGCAGTTGTTGTAGTTGTCCTGGACCGCCGAGGCGTAGAGGTTCTCGTAGGGAGAGATCTTCCTCCAGGGGCCCACCCCCGCCCCCGCTGCGTTCGCGAGCTGGATCTGCACGATCCCTCGGTCCACGGCATGAAATGGCTCGCCGGAGACGTAGTCGGTATCGACCAGCCCCACCTGCTGCTTGAAGCTCAGCTCCGAGATCACCCCGTTCCAGCCGAGGTTGACCGGAAAGTTGGTGCGGATGGCGTCGAGCTGCCGCAGGCGCGTGGTGTCGGCACCGGGCGCGCCGGGGTGCACGCCGTAGTGCAACGCGTTGTTCCCGAGGTAGGCGCGACCACCGTCGGGCGAGCCGAGGCCATGGACGTGCCAGTCGTAGCCGTTCTGGGCCGGGGTGTCCCCTCCAAGGAAACATTGCGCGCGCCCGTACGAGTTGGAGTTCTCGAAGTCGGGGTCGTTGTACTGGCAGCGGTGGCCGTCCGACGCGACCAGGGATTCGCGGCCAACATCCAGAGACATCGTGGTGAAGCTGCCGAACCCCGCTCCCTCGAATCCCTCGGTGAAGCTCGTGGAAAGGACGCCGCCGCTCACGTTGAGGTCGAGATCGACCGTCACCTGCTGCGGTCTCGTCAAGGCATCGAAGTCGTCGCCCCAGATCAGGACGTTCAAGGTGGCGGTCAGCTCCTCCTCGGGCGTGGCGCGGGCCACGCCGGCGACCCGGAAGCTCACCGGCACCACCCCTTCGCGCGTCTCCCGCGCACCGAGGGAGCCGAACGCGGCTACGGAGGTCAGCACGCAGTCGACGCGCGGATCGTCGCTCGTGATCGCGACCTTGACCCCCGAGCGCGGGGTGTCGCTCACGTTGCGCAACGTCAGGAACACGTTCACCGTCTCGTGCGGATCCGCGAACCCGTCGTTGTCGCCGTTGTCGGTCAGGCGCGCGCTCTTGACCACGATGCGGGCGGCACTCGACACCGGATCCTGCGCCGCCGCGCAGGTGAAGGCGAGCAGGATCAGCGCCGCGGCTGCCGACCGAGGCCGCATGATGTTCTCCACAAAGGAACGGCAATATACCGCGAGAGAGTCCGGGCCGTGACCGGATCGGAGCGTTCTTCTTGCGGTATCTCCGTCCGCTATGTGGCACGCCGGCATTCACCGCGTGCGCACCGCAGGAATTCTCTCGCGGCCAGCTCCGGTCGTTGTCGCCGCTGTCCGTAAGGCGCGCACTCTGACCATCATGCGCGCATTGCTCGCCTCGGAGACCAGCTCGGGATCAGCCGGCGGCTGCCGAGCGAGGCCGCACCGGCTCCTTCTCGAGGGGAGCGGGGGGGGTGATCCGGTCGGACGGTCTTTCCCTGGGGCCGCTCCATCCGTCATGGTCAGGCCGCGAGGCGCGCAGCGCCCCTCTCCCCGGCCGGCGTCCTCCCCTAGGCCCCCTTGCGCCGCGGTCCTGACCGCTTGTTCCTCGGAAGTAGCGACACCTTGGCGTCCAGCGGAAAGCGTAGGATATTTGCGCCGTGCCCACGTCGCTGTCGCCAGAGATCAAGGAGATCCAGGAGAGGGTGGTCGGGATGTACTCGGAGCATCCCTGGCCCCTGGAGCGGGATGCCGAGGAGGAGATGGGTTGGCGTCTCAAGTGCCTGGGGATCCGCCCTGAGGATTACGTGGGGAAGCGGGTCCTGGATCTCGGGTGCGGCACCGGCGAGTACGCGCTGTGGTATGCGATGCACGGAGCGGCCTCCGTCACCGGCCTCGACCTCTCGGACGGGTCCCTGCGGTTGGCCAGGGAGCGCCAGGAGTCGGGCAAGATCCGGAACGCCGAATTCCACAAGATGGACCTCCTGAACTGCGATCTGCCCGACGACTCCTTCGACTACTCCTTCTCGGTCGGCGTCCTGCACCACACCGGCGATCCCTTCCGGGGGTTCCAGCACCTGGTCCGCGTCACGAAGCCGGGAGGGGTCGTCGTGGTCAGCCTCTACAACTCCTACAGCCGGCGCGTGCTGCGTTCCAAGCAGACCATCTGCAAGTGGCTGGGCGGGGACGACATCGATCGCCGGGTGCACTGGGGGGAGAGGCTGTTCCCGGGCACCCTGCGCAAGCTGGACAAGCGCTACCACGGCACCAACACGAAGCAGATCGCCTACGACATCTTCGGATTCCCCCACGAGAGCCTGCACTCGGCGGGAGAGGTGCTGCGCTGGTTCGACAGGACCGGGGTCGAGTTCAAGGGCGCGTTCGCGCCCCTGCGGCTCCGCGACTACCTCTACGCGTTCCGGCAGCCGGAGTACAACACGTTCCGCGCGACCTTCGCCGGCTTCCCGCTCATGCGGGCGGTGTCGGATGGCATGGCCGCGCTGTCGACGCGCCTGGCTCCCGAGGGTGCCGTCACGCGCTTCCCCAGGCCGGGCCCGCTGTCGCGCTTCCTCTCTCAGTCGGCCTGGATCGCGTTCGGCCTTCGGTTCAACTGTTTCACCATGTCCGGCACCAAGCGCGCGCGGTGATCTCCGGTCGCGATGGCGGGCCTGGGGCGGCCGCGCCGAGACAACGCGGTGCTGGGCCTACTCCAGCTTGAACCCGATCTCCACCATCACCTGGTACTCGGCGATCTTCCCGTCCTGGATGCGGCCCCGCATCTCCTTCACCTCGAACCAGCCGAGGCCGCGCAAGGTCTTGGCGGCCTCCTGGACCGCCGTCTGGGCCGCCTTGGCGAAGGACTCTCCGCTCGTCCCCGCCACCTTGATCATCTTGTAGGTCGCCACCCCGCCTCCTCCTGAAAAGAGGCCGATCCTACCCCGGTTTGCCAGGGCGCCATCCCTGCCCATATTTGCCCGGGACAGAAGGGGTGTCGGATGTTGCTGATCCCGGCCGGGCAGGAGCCTGCCTCCGCGAAGCGGATCCCCTGGGTCACGCTCGCGCTCGTCCTCGTGTGCGCCGCCGTGTTCCCGCTGACCGGCTTCGGGACGTGGAACACGCCCTTCAAGGCCGCCCAGCGCAACGAGGAGGCGCTCCGGTACTTCATGGACCATCCCTATCTGACCCTGCGGCCCCAGGTGGAGACGTCCCTCTTCGGGGCGGATGAGGCCACCAGCCGCACGGTCATCGAGGGGCTCAAGGCGAGCCATCCCGCACCCGGGGCCGACGTGGCGGCCCGGGAGCAGGTCAGGCTCGACCACCTGGTGGCGGGCGCCTTCAACGATGCCGCCGTCGATCCCTTCCAGCGCTTCGGCCTCGTCCCGGCTGACCCGGGGGCACTCGCCTGGATCACGCACCTGTTCCTGCACCCGGGCTGGCTCGCCTTCCTCGGGAACCTGCTCCTGCTGTACCTGGCCGGTCCCTTCGTCGAGGATGCCTTGGGAGCGGCGCTGTTCGCCCTGCTCTACCTCGTCTGCGGCATCGGCGCGGCGGCGGCCATGGTGCTCCCCCACGGCGACGCCACCACACCGGTGGTGGGCGCGGGAGGTGCCGTGGCGGGGTGCGTGGGCGCGCTGCTGGCGCGCCATCGCCTGGGCAAGGTCCCCTTCTTCTACTGGGCCATCGTGCGCAGCGGCACCTTCGAGGTCCCGGCGTGGACGGTGGCGCTCGTGTGGGTCGGCGTGCAGGCAGCGCTCGTCCACTTCGGCGCCGCGGCGACCGGAGCCATGGCCGGCCACGCCGCGGGATTGGCGCTCGGTGCCCTGGCCACCGTCGCCCTTCGCGAGACCGACGCCGCGCCCCGCCTGTCCACGGCGCCCGCCACCCGTCCGGTGGCCAACACCCGCGCCGTGCTGGCCGAGGCGCGGAGGGCCCGGGAGAGCGGGGACTTGGAGATCGCCATCTCCATCCTCCGGCAGCACCTGGCCGAGAACCCGGGGGACCGCGACACCGTGCTCGCCCTCTGGGACGTGAGCGTCGAGCGCGGCAATGCCGCCGACGTGGCCCCCGCCATGAAGGGCATCGTGCGGGCGGAGCTGCAGAGCAACCAGCTCGACCTGGCGGCCGCGCACTGGGTGGACCTGATCCGGGTCTCGCCCACGATGACGCTGGACACGGCCTCGCTCCTCAAGATGGTCGCCCCGCTGGTGGCCGCGCGCCGCAAGGACGACGCCCTTGCCGTGCTGCGACGGGCCATGCTCACCGCGGGGACGAACGTCCCCACGGCGAGCGCACTGCGCATCGCCATCCTCGCCGCCGACCTCGATCCGCGCCTGGCCCGCTCCCTGCTGCAGCTCGTCCTGGGACGGCCCGGTCTCGATCCCACGGAGCGCATGCAGGCGGAGAAGATCCTGGCCGCGGTCGAGCCCGTGCCGGTCGAGTCCCCGGCGTCATGACCCTGCTCCTCGAGCTGCGGGACAACTGGGACCGCATCGTCGCGATCCTGCTCGTGGTCCTGCTGGCGCCCGGCTAGGCTCCTAGCCCACCTGGGCCAGGGACAGGCGCCGCTTCCAGGAGGCTCGGAGCCCGGCCAGGAGGCGGTCCGCTTCCGGCCGTGCGGCCTCCACGTACCTCTGCGCGTCCGTGCGCGCCTCCTCGAGCAGGCCGGGGTCCTTCAGCGCGAGCTGGAGGAACTGCAAATCGGAGAGGCCGTGCTGCTGGGTGCCGAACACCGCCCCGGGGCCACGGAGGTCGAGGTCCCGCTCGGCGATGACGAAGCCGTCGTGGCTCGCCTCCAGGACTCGCAGGCGCTCCGCAGCCTCCGAGGTGGCGCCCGCTTCCCCCACCATGAGCACGCAGTAGGACTTGGCGCTCCCCCGCCCCACCCGTCCCCGGAGCTGGTGGAGCTGGGAAAGGCCGAACCGCTCCGCGTGCTCCACCACCATCACGGTGGCGTTGGGGACGTCCACCCCCACCTCCACCACCGTGGTGGCGACCAGGAGGTCGACCTCCCCGCGCGCGAAGGCGTGCATCACCGCGTCCTTGTCCGCCCCCTTCATCCTCCCGTGCAGGAGGCCGATGCGCAGCCCGGGGAAGACCGTGCGCAGGTGGGCGGCGTGGGCGGTGGCCGCCTTGAGGTCGCTCTTCTCCGTCTCCTCCACCAGGGGGACGACGACGTAGGCCTGGCGCCCGCGCCGCACCGCCTGACGGATCCCCTCCTCCACCTGGCGGCGCTCGCGCTCGGTGCGGAGGACGGTGGTGATGGGCGTGCGCCCCGGCGGCAGCTCGTCCAGCGTGGAGAGGTCGAGGTCGCCGTACACCGTGAGGGCGAGGGAGCGCGGGATGGGGGTGGCGGTCATCACCAGCACGTCCGGCCGCTCCCCCTTCCCCGCCAGCGCCGCACGCTGCAGCACTCCGAAGCGGTGCTGCTCGTCGACCACCACCAGGCCCAGGTCGCGGAAGCGCACGCCTGCCTCGAAGAGGGCGTGGGTGCCGATGGCCACGTCGATCTCCCCCCCCGCCAGAGCGGCCAGGCGTCCCCGCCGCTCCCTGGCCTTCTGCGCTCCCGTGAACAGGCCCAGGCGCGCCCGCCCCCCCTTCTCCTGGAGCACCGCGGAGAGGTTCCGGAAGTGCTGCTCGGCCAGGATCTCGGTGGGGGCCATCAGCGCCCCCTGGCGGCCGTTCTCCACCGCGAGCAGGAGCGCGAGGAGCGCCACGATCGTCTTCCCCGAGCCCACGTCCCCCTGCAGCAGGCGGTTCATGGGGCTGTCGCCGCGCAGGTCCTCGGCGATCTCCCCCAGCACGCGCCGCTGGGCCGCGGTGAGGGGGAAGGGGAGGACGCGCCCCACCTCCCGCCTCACCGTCGCATCCACCCTCCAGGCACGGGTGCGCCGCTCCGCCTTCATCCCCTGCCGCCTGAGCGCCAGCGCGAGCTGGAGGAGGAAGATCTCCTCGTAGGCCAGCGTGCGGTGGGCGGGCGTGCGCCGCTCCTGGATCTGCCGGAGGTCCGTCCCGGACACGGGGAAGTGCACCTGCCGCAGGGCCTGCAGGCGCGGGAGCAGGCCGCGCAGCCGCACGATCTCCGGGGGGAGGATCTCGGGGAGCGTCTCCGAGGTCAGCTCGGAGAGCGCCCGCCAGAGCAGGCCGCGCAGCGCCCGGGGCCCGAAGTCTCCCGTGCGCCGGTAGACCGGGACCACCCGTCCCGTGTGCACCCCCTCGGCGTCTCCTTGCTCCAGGATCTCGTAGTCGGGGCTCTCGAAGCAGAGCGCCTTCCCGTAACGGTCGAGGACGGGCTTGCCGAAGAGCACCGCTCGCCGCCCGCGCACGAGGACGCGGTCCAGGTAGGGCTGGTTGTACCAGACCACCTGCAGGCGGCCGGAAGGATCCGTCACCTCCGCCCGGAAGATGGTGAAGCCGCGCTTGCGCGTGCGGATGAGGCGGGTGGACTCCACGGTGACGTCGAGGGTCGTCTCCGGCCCGCCCGCGATCAGCTCGCCGATGCGGGCGAAGCGCCTCCGGTCCTCGTAGCGGAAGGGCAGGAGGTAGAGGAGGTCCTCGACGGTGACGATCGAGGAGAGGGCGAGCTTGGCGGCGCGGGCCGGACCCACGCCCTTCAGGTAGCGCAGCTCGGTGTCGAAGCGGAGATCCGCGCTCACGTGGCGAACGCGGAGGCGAGATCGGGGAGGGGAACGCCCGCGCCCAGCAGCACCATGAGCTTGACCCGGGCCTTGGCGGCCGAGAGATCTCCCGCGAAGACCGCCCCCGCCTGCCGCAAGGTCGCCCCTCCTCCGGCATAACCGTAGCGCGGAGCGGTGCGTCCGCGCGCGCAGCGGCTCGCCACGACCACGGGAACCCCCGCCTTCACCGCCTCGCGGATGGCGGGGAGCATGGCGGGGGGCACGTTCCCCCGCCCCAGCGCCTCGAGCACGATGCCGCGCGCGCCGTCCTCGAGCGCGTGCAGGATGGGCCTGCCGTCCGTCCCCAGCGCCGCCGCCACCAGTGCGACTTCCGGCTCGATGGACACGAGGGGGAGGGGCCGGGGGCGCTCGGTGCGGCGCACCAGGCGCACGCCCTCGGGCTCCACCTCCCCCACGGCGCCGTGCCGGGGGTCGCCGAAGGCGCCGAAGGCGTCGGTGTGGAGCTTGGTGGCGCCCTCCGCGGAGTAGATCGCCCCGTCCATCACCACCAGGACTCCCTGCCCGGCCGCCTCCGGGCACGCCGCACAGCGCGCCGCCGCCAGCAGGTTGGCCGGCCCGTCCCAGGAGGGATCGTCCGCCGTCTTCATGGCCCCGGTGAGGACCACGGGGGCGGGGCCGTCGAGCACGAGGTCCAGGAAGAACGCCGTCTCCTCCAGCGTGTCCGTGCCATGGGTCACCACGGCCCCTCTGAAGGCCCCGGAGGCGAGGCGTGCCCGCAGGTGCCGCGCCAGCTCGAGCATCCGCGCCGCGGTCCAGTGCGGTCCCGGCAGGCGGTCGAAGTCCTCGACCTCGAGATCCGCCACCTCCGCGAGCTGCGGCACGCGCTCCAGGATCTCCCGGCCGCTGCGGGCGGGGACCGCCCCCACGCCGGGGAGGACCGTCATGGAGATCGTGCCGCCGGTGAAGAGGGTCAGGAGACGGGGACGGGTCATGTCTGGGCGCGTACCGTACCACGGCCGAGGAGCGCGCAGACCGCCTCCGCCAGCTCCCCGTCGGGGAGCGCGCTCGCGTCCAGCACCTGCTGGAGGGTCGCCCCCGCTCGGGCGCGCGCCACCACCTCCGCCTCCGCCGTGGTGGCCCCGGCGAGCTCCCCCGTCACCTCCAGCCGTGCGCCGGGGTGGGGCAGGTCGCCCACCCAGCGGTTCCACTCGTCGAGGGAGACCAGGCCGTCCATGAGGACGTTGGTGGCGGGCTCGCACATCGTGCGCTCGGGGACGCCGTCCAGGGGCAGGACGCGGAACTCCGCCCGTCCCCAGGAGAGGAGACGGTGCACGGCCTTGACGTCCGTGACGCCCGCGCAGCGCGCGTGCACGATCATGCCCATCTCGATGGCGAGCAGACCGCGCTGTCCGTCCTGCTCCAGCTCCACGATCCCGTCCTGGCCGTTGAGGGAGAGGATCTGCAGGAGGTCGGCCATCCCCAGGTGCCGCACGTTCCCCCGCAGCAGCGGTGCCGTCCCCTGCGGACGCTCCCTGCGCGCGACCAGGCGCTCCACGCGCGCATGCAGCTCCTCCACCGCGAACGGCTTGGTCACGTAGTCGTCGGCGCCGGCGTTCAAGCCGCGCAGCCGCTGGGGGAGATCGCCCTCGGTGGTGAGGAAGACGAAGGGGATCTCCCCACCCTGGGGCAGGCGGCGGATCTCCTCCAGCAGCGTCCATCCATCCATGCCGGGCATGAGGATGTCCGCCACCACCACGTCGAAGGGCGCTTCGCGCAGCCGGGCGAGCGCCGTCGCTCCCTCCTCCGCCTCCACCACCTCCCACCCGTGGGGGGCGAAGAAGTCCGCCACCATGCGCAGGATCAACCGGCTGTCGTCCACCACAAGGAGGCGCTTCATCGGATCTCTGCGATCAGCTCGTGGAGCGTGGGGGTGGTGGCGGAGTAGCCGTCGTGCAGGGTGCCCCGGTGCCAGGCCTCCTCCAGGAGGGTGATGCAGTCGGGATCGAACTGGATCCCGGCGAAGCGGCGGAACTCCTCCATGGCCCGGCTCAGGGGCATGGCCTTGCGGTAGACGCGATCGGTGGTCATGGCGTCCAGGGCGTCGCCGATGAGGATGATGCGGCCGGCGAGAGGGATGTCCTCCCCCCTCAGACCGTCGGGATAGCCGCTGCCGTCCCAGAACTCGTGATGGTGCTTGATCCCGGGGATCACCGCCTGGAGGGCGGGGATGTGGGCCAGCATGCGCGCCCCCACCTCCGCGTGCGTCTTCATCAGCTCGAACTCCTCGCGGTTCAGGCGCTCGGGCTTCTTCAGGATGGTGTCGGGGATGGCGATCTTCCCCACGTCGTGGAGGATGGCGGAGAGGAGCAGCGGCTCCATCCGCTCCCGCGACAGTCCCATCTGCTGCGCCAGCACCAGAGCCGTGCGCGCCACCCGCAGGGAGTGGCCCATGGTGTAGGCGTCCTTGGCGTCCACCGCTCCCGCCATGGAGACGATGATGTTGAGGAACATGGAGCGGACGTCCCGCTCCAGGCGCGCGTTCTGGATGAAGATGGCGGCCTGGCTGGCCAGGGAGAGCAGCAGCTTCTGGTCGTTGGCGGACAGCGTCCCCCCGCGGCCGCGGAGATCGATCTCGATCCCCCCCACCAGCTGCTCCTTGGCCACCATGGGGACGAAGACCGCCTCCCCGTCCAGCAGGTGCACGGAGGTGGGAGAGCCCGCCTCGTCCGCCCCCAGCGAGAGCTTGTCCGCGAGGAGGACACGCTCGCCGATGCGCGGCCCCCGCCCGTGGTACCCGTGGGCGCCGCGGACCTCGAGCGTGCCCGGCTCCCCCTCCAGGAGCAGGATCGTCCCCCGCGACGCCCCCACCGCCAGCAGCGCCTGGCGGAGGATGACCTCCACCTCGTCCTCCACCTTGAAGGGGGAGGTGATCGCGGAAGCGATGCCGAAGAGCATCTCCAGGTAGAACTGCCCCATCTGGCGGCTGCGCTCGAGCTGGACCTTGTCCTTGAGACGCGTGCGCAGCCGGGCCACCAGCTCCTTCGTGAAGAACGGCTTGCTCAGGTAGTCGTCGGCCCCCGCCTCGAAGCCGGCGAGCTTGTCCTTCAGCTCGTTGCGGGAGGTCACGAGCAGGACCGGGATGTGGCCGGTGGCCGGGTCGGCCTTCAGCGTCCGGCAGACCTCGATCCCGTCCCCCTGCCCCAGGCGTGCCTCGAGCAGGATGACGTCCGGCCGCACGTCCCGGGCGGTGGTGAGGGCCGTCCCCGGGTCGGACGCCTGGTGGACGCGGTATCCCTCCGCTTCCAGCTCCTCCCGCAAGATGTTGCGCAAGAGGTCGGAATCGTCCACGACCAGCACGGTGGCCGATTTCTGTGCGATGGACGGGGCAATCGTGGACATGCGGCTCCGCCGAGCTCGAAAGGGCCCCGGCGAAATCGTAGGGACCGGCCCCCCGGAGAGTCAAGGAAGCGGGGCCTTCTACCTCCACACGTACAGGGCCAGGACCACCGACCCCGCCCACAGGCCGAGGTTGATCAGCAGGGGGCGGTCCCCCAGGAGGAGGAGGGTGGGGTTCTCCCCCTGGCCCCGCCGGTGCACGAGGTACAGGTAGCGAAAGATGCCGAACAGGACAAAGGGGACGGTGAGCCCCAGGTGCTCGGTCCCCAGCTTCCGGGCCACCTCGGGGTCGAAGGCGTACAGGGAGTAGGCCACCACCGTGGAGGCGGTCACCACCGAGATCATCTGGTCCAGGAAGTCCGCCGAGTACTCGCGCAGGATCGCCCGCCCCTCGCCGCCGTCCAGGTCCCGGGCGATGAGCTCCTGGCGTCGCTTGACGAACCCCAGGAACAGCGCCAGGAGACCGGTGCAGAGGACGAGCCAGCGCGAGAGCGCCACCTGGAGCACCAGGGCCCCGGCCCAGGCGCGCAGGATGAACCCGGCGGCCACCGCCATGACGTCCACGATGACCACGCGCTTGAGGACGAAGGAGTACGCCAGGTTGAGGGCGAGGTAGGCGGCGGCCACCAGCGCGAAGGGGATGCCCAGGAACAGCGCACCCGCCAGCCCTCCCAGCGCCAGCGCTCCCGCCAGCGCCCCGGCGGCACGAGGGTCGAGCTCCCCGGAGGCGATGGGACGGTGCCGCTTGTCCGGGTGCTGGCGGTCGCTCTCGGCATCCACCAGGTCGTTCAGCACGTAGACCGAGGAGGAGAGCACGCAGAAGAGGACGAAGGCGAGGACCGCCGTCTCCACCGCGACCGCGCTCCCCAGCTCCTGCGCGAAGACCAGGGGAGCGAGGACGAAGACGTTTTTCACCCACTGGCGAGGGCGCAGCACCCGCCATGCGGGGGCGCCCATCTCGTCCCAGCGCGTGCGCCTCATCAGGCCTTGTCGTGAACGGTGCGCAGCTCCAGCACCTCGAAGCGGCGCTGGCCGGAGGGGATGTCGACGACGACCTCGTCCCCGGGGCACTTCCCCACCAGGCCCCGCCCGATGGGGGAGGCGATGGAGATGAGGCCGCGCTCGAGATCGGCGACCTCCGGGACCACCAGCTCCCAGGTGATCTCGACTTCCTGATCGAGGTCGAGCACGGTCAGGGAAGAGCCCAGGCCCGCGCGGTCCTTCGGCACGTTGGCCATGTTGATCATGCCCAGCTCGGTGAGCCGGACGCGGAGCTGGCCGATGCGCGCCCTGACGTAGCTCTGGCGCTCCAGGGCGGCGTGGTACTCCGCGTTCTCGCGGAGGTCCCCCATGGCCAGGGCCTTCTTGATCTCCTGCGGCAGCTCCACGCGCAGCTCCCGCTCGAGCTGGCGCAGCTCCTCCTCCAGGCGCTGCTTGGCTTCCTTCACGGGCGGGCGTCCTCTAGAGCGGGGTACTCTAGCACCGCGTTGACCTCCGGACCGAAGCCATCTAGAATTCAACGCCTTTACCTGCGCCAGGAGGAATCCACATGGATCGCCGCCGGCTGAAGTTCTTGCTCCTTGGCGGTGGCGTCCTGGTCGCGATGGGCTTCCTGGTCTGGGCCGGTCTGGGGCGCGAGGGCGGCCTCGCCTACTTCGTCACCGTCTCCGAGTTCAAGAGCCAGCACGCGCCCACCTCCGCCGGCGTGCGGGTGAACGGCAAGGTGGCCAGCGGCTCCATCGAGCGCCTCCCCTCCGGCCAGGACGTGCACTTCGTGATGACGGACGGGCAGAGCACGCTGCCGGTCTCCTACCACGGCATCATCCCCGACACCTTCGTGGAGGGGGCGGACGTCGTGGTCAAGGGCTCGCTGGACTCGGGGAGCGGCACCTTCCACGCTGACGAGCTGCTCGCCAAGTGCCCGTCCAAGTACGAGGCCGCGGCCAAGGAGGGAGAGAAGCGCCCCCACGGCGACGTTCCTCCCGGCCGCGCCCCCAACCAGAGCTGACGCTCCGCATGAACTCCTTCGGCCATTTCGCCCTGCTGGCCGCGCTGCTCGCCGCGGCCTGGGCGGCCACCGCCGCCTTCCTGGGAACGGTGGGGGCCACGCGAGGGCTCCAGCGCAGCGCCGAGCGCGCCATCCTGTGCGCCGCCGGCTTCGTGGGGTGCGCCGTCTTCGCCCTCGAGTGGGGGCTCGTCCGGGACGACTTCCGTCTCGACTACGTCTACCACTACTCCAGCCATGCCCAGCCCCTGGCCTACAAGGTGGGCGCGCTCTGGGGCGGCCAGTCGGGGAGCCTGCTGTTCTGGTCCCTGATCCTCTCCGTCATGGCCGTGGTCATGGTGGCGACCAACCGGGACAAGAACCGCGCCCTCATGCCCCCCGCCACCGCCGTGGTGGGGCTCGTCCTCACCTTCTTCCTGCTCCTGATCAACGTCATCGAGTCCCCCTTCGTCACCGGCCCCATGCGGCCGGACGGGGTGGGATTGAACCCGCAGCTCAAGAACTACTGGATGCTGATCCATCCCCCCTGCCTCTACCTGGGGTACGTGGGGTTCACCGTTCCCTTCGCCTTCGCCATCGGCGCGCTCGTCACCCGGCGCACGGGCGACATCTGGTTCCGCACCACCCGGCGCTGGACGATGTTCGCCTGGTTCTTCCTGGGAACCGGGATCCTGCTCGGGTCCTACTGGGCCTACGTGGAGCTGGGATGGGGCGGCTACTGGGCCTGGGACCCGGTGGAGAACGCGTCCCTCATGCCCTGGCTCACCGGCACCGCCTTCCTGCACTCGGTGATGATCCAGGAAAAGAAGGGGATGCTGAAGATCTGGAACATGATCCTCATCATCCTCACCTTCTGCCTGTCCATCTTCGGCACCTTCCTCACCCGTTCCGGGATCATCTCCTCCGTCCACGCCTTCGCCACCTCGAACATCGGCCCCGCCTTCGGCCTCTTCCTGGGCCTGATCTTCTTCGGCTCCCTCGCCCTCCTGATCCTCCGCCTGGAGTCGCTGCGCACGGAGGCACGCCTGGAGTCCCTGCTCTCCCGGGAGTCGAGCTTCGTCTTCAACAACCTGATCCTGGTCGGCATCGCCGCCACCGTGCTGCTGCTCACCACCTTCCCCCTGCTGTCCGAGTCGCTGACCGGCCGCAAGGTCACAATGGGCCCCCCCATCTTCAACACCGTCAACGTCCCCTGGGCCCTGTGCCTCCTCTTCCTCGCCGGGGTGGGCCCCCTGATCGCCTGGCGCAAGGCCTCCCGGGAGAACCTGAAGAGAAACTTCACCGTCCCCACGCTCACCGGCCTCTGGGTCTTCCTGGCCGTGCTGATGCTCGATCCCGCCGGCTACTGGCGCCTGCTGCGCGGCATGGGCGGGGCCGGCTTCTTCGACAGCGTGAAGGGCTTCTACCCCGCCCTGACCTTCGGCATCGGCGCCTTCGTCGTGGGCACGCTCGGCCTCGAGTTCCACCGCGGCGTGCGCGCGCGCCGGCACCAGCATGGAGAGGCCCTGCCCGTCGCCGCCTCGCGCCTGGTGTGGCGGAACAAGCGGCGCTGGGGGGGCTACATCGTCCACCTGGGAACGGTGGTGGTCTTCGCCGGCATCGCCGGCTCCTCCTCCTACCAGAAGGAGACGGTGGGCGAGCTCTCTCCCGGGGAGAGCCTCGCCGTCGACGGCTACCGCCTGCACTACCTCGCGCACCAGGTCGTGGCCGAGGACGACCACCTGGGGACGATCCTCCGCTTCCAGGTCACCCAGGACGGGCGGGCCGCAGGGACGCTGCAGGCCGAGCAGCGCGCCCACGTGAACCTCGTCTTTCCCGTCCTCAAGGAGGCGTTCTCGCTCGCCAAGGCCGTGCCCCCTGGTCCCGACCGCTCCCGGGCCGCCCTGGCCGTCTACGGCCTGATCGGGGAGATGGAGGGCCGCGCCGGGCGCGAGGTGAAGACCCCGTCCACCGAGGTGGGGATCGAGAGCTCCATGAACCCCCTCCACCCCACGCGGTTCGGCGAGGACCTCTACGTGATCCCGCTCGCCGTGGACCCGCAGACCGGACGCGCCAACGTGCGGGTCTTCGTCAACCCCATGGTGAACTTCATCTGGCTGGGCGGCCTGATCCTCGTGCTGGGGGCGCACCTCTCCGTGCTGCCCGACGCCGCCGAGCGCAAGCGCCTCCAGGCCGCCATGGAGCTCGAGGAGCGGGCCGTTGCCTGAGCGCCGCGCCCGGGCGCTCCTGCTCGCGCTGGCACTGTGGGCTCCTGTTCAGGCCGCGGGCGAGATCCCGCCGGGGGTGGACGAGAAGGCCTACCTCGAGGTGGCGACCACGGTGCTGTGCGACTGCGGCTGTCACCCCCAGTCCGTGCACGCCTGCGCCTGCGGCGTGGCCGCGCAGAGGCGGGAGGAGATCGCGGCCGCGCTGATGCATGGCGGCCCCGGGGGCACGCCGCAGTCGTCCGCGCAGGTGATCGCCGCCTGGGTGGCCAAGTACGGCGAGAAGATCCGCATCGCTCCCACCAAGCGCGGCTTCAACCTGGTGGCCTGGCTGGGGCCCTCGTGCGCGCTGCTGGCGGCGGGGGTGGCGCTGTCCCTGGCCCTGCGGCGCTGGCGCGGCCGGGGGGAGCCGGAGCCCGTCGCCGCCGGCGTGCCGGCGGACCTCGACCCCTCCTACCTGCAGCGCCTCCGGCGCGAGCTGGGGGAGGAGCGGTGATCGGCGCCGTCTGCGCCGCCGTCCTCGCCGCCGCCGCCGCCGCCTGGGTGGTGGCGCCCCTCTTCCGCGCCGATGCGGCGCGGACGGAGCAGACGTCGCGCCTGCTCAGCCGCCTCTCCGACCTCCAGTCCGAGCGGGAGATGGCCCTGTCGGCGCTGCGCGATCTGGAGGACGACCGCGCCACCGGCAAGATCTCCGAGGCCGATCACGCGGTGCTCCAGGCCCGCTTCACCGAGCGCGCGGTCGCGATCCTGAAGGAGCTGGACGAGGCGGAGGCCGCCTCCCGCGGGCCCCGTCCCGTTCCCCGCGAGGGCGCGCTCTGACGCCCGTCCCCCCCATGCTGGAGGCCAAGGCCCTGACGCGCCGGTTCGGCGCGCGGGTGGCGCTCGACCGGCTCGATCTCACGGTGGCGGCGGGAGAGGCCATCGCCATCTTCGGTCCCAACGGCGCGGGCAAGTCCACGCTGTGCCGCCTGCTCACCTCCACGCTCAAGCCCACGTCCGGGAACCTCCGCGTCGCCGGCCGGGATCCCCGGCGTCAGGAGCTCACCGTCAAGCGCATGTTCGGCGTGGTCTCCCACCACACCTTCCTCTACGACGCCCTCTCCGCCCGCGAGAACCTGCTGTTCTTCGCCCGCCTGTCCGGCGTGCACGCGCCGGCGGCACGGGTGGAGGCGCTGCTCGGCACCGTGGGCCTCACCGACCGCGGCGACGATCCGGTGCGCGGCTTCTCCCGCGGCATGCAGCAGCGCATCGCCCTCTCCCGCGCCCTGCTGCACGAGCCCGAGATCCTGCTCCTGGACGAGCCCTTCACCGGCCTCGATCCCCAGGCCACGCGCTGGCTCGAATCCACCCTCGTGGATCTCCACGCGGGCGGGACCACCATCCTCATGGTGACCCACGATCCCGCCCGGGGCCTCGCCCTCTCCGACCGCTGGATCCTCCTCTCCCGGGGCAGGCTCACCGCCTCCGGCGACTCCCGCGGCACGGCGCGCGCGGCGCTCGAGGAGACCCTGGGCGCGGTAGGAACCGTTCCCGGGATGGCGCCGTGAGCACGGGGTCGCCCCCGGGATTCCTGCGGGCCACCCGCGCCGTTCTCCTCAAGGACCTGACCCTGGAGTGGCGCACGCTGGACGCCCTCTCCGCCATGGGCCTGTTCTCCCTGGTGGTGATGGTGGTCTTCAGCTTCGCCTTCGACCGCTCGCTGCAGCAGCAGATCGGCTCGGCGCGCCTGGTGCCCGGGGTCCTCTGGGTGACGATCGCCTTCGCCTCCATCGTCGGTCTCACCCGGTCCTTCCAGCTCGAGCACCACCGCGACTCCATCACCGCCCTCGCCCTCGCCCCCGTGGACCGGGGCGCGATCTTCGCCGGAAAGGCCGGCGCCAACCTCCTCCAGGTGCTGGTGCTGGAGGCGGTGCTGCTGCCGCTCTCCGCCGTGCTCTTCGACTACGACCTGGTGGCGGTGGGGGGGCCGATGCTGCTGCTGGTGGTGCTCCACACCGTGGCCCTGGTGGAGATCGGCACCCTGTTCGCCGCCATCGCGGCCCGCCTGGGGCGGGGGGAGGCGCTGCTCGCCACCCTGCTCCTCCCCGCCTCCACCCCCGTGTTCCTCTCCGCGGTGCTCTCCACCCAGCACGTCCTGGCCGGGGAGGGCCTGGCGCCGGCGCGCTCGTGGCTGCTCGTCACCGCCGGCCTCGATGTGCTCTACTTCTTCGTCGCCATGCTCACGTTCGAGTTCGTGCTCGACGAGTAGGAGGCAGCGCATGCGTCCTTCCCGGCTGCCCGCGCTCACCCTTGTCCTGGTGGCCCTGGCGGCGCCGCTCATGGTCGTCGCGCTCTACCTCATCTTCCAGTACGCGCCCGAGGAGCGGGTGATGGGCGCGGTGCAGCGCGTCTTCTACTTCCACGTCCCCTCGGCCATGGTGGCGTTCACCTCCACGTTCGTGCTGCTCCTGGGATCGGTGGGATTCCTGTGGACGGGGCGGCGGGGATTCGACCACCTCGCCATCGCCGCCACCGAGCTGGCCTTCGTGTTCTGCACGCTGGTCATCATCACCGGCCCCATCTGGGCCAAACCGGCCTGGGGGACCTGGTGGACGTGGGAGGCCAAGCTCACCACGACACTCGTGCTCTGGCTGCTGCTGGCGGCGTCCATGATGGTGCGCGGGCAGGCGGAGAACCGGGAGCAGGGGGCGCGCTTCGGCGCCATCCTGGGCGTGGTGGCGGCCCTCGACGTGCCCGTGATCTACCAGGCGACCACCTGGTGGCGCGGCCAGCATCCCATCGTCTTCCGGCCGGGTGCGGGGGGAAGCGCCCTGGAGCCGAGGATGCTCACGGCGTTCCTCTTCTCCATGGGCACCTTCTTCGTGGTGTATTGCGTGCTTCTGATGCTGCGCTATCGCGTGGCCGCCGTGGAGGACCGCGTGCGCGACCTCGACGAGCGGCTGGCCTGAGGGCGAGGGAGCGATGAAGTCGTACTGGTTCCTGTTCTGGGCCTACAACGTCGTCTGGGGAGGCCTGGTGCTCTACGTCCTCTTCCTGGGAGGCCGTCTCACCCGGGCCATGCGGCGCCTGGACCAGCTGGAGCGCCGCCTGCAGGGGAAGTAAAGCCCCGGCGTCCCATCGGGGGGACGAGAGGAACGCCGGGGCGCTGCCGAAGCAGCGTCTTCACGGTAGACGGTCCCCCGCCGCCCCCGCCAGAGCGACCGGTCAGTGGCGCGCGTCGGGCTGGGGCGGCACGACCTGCCGCGTCTCCGTCGAGCGACGCGTCTCCGCGCCCTTGGCCCGGAAGCGTCCCGCCATCAGCGACAGGGCGGCGATGGCGATCAGGCCCATCACCAGGAGGATGGCGATCGTGCGCAGGGGCCGGCTCACGCCCCGCTCGTGCGGTCCAGCAGCTCCTTGATCTTGGGCTCCAGCTCACCGCGCGGGACCAGGCCGGGACCGAACTGCGCCACCACCCTCCCCTCCCCGTCCAGCAGGAACGCCGTGGGGAGGCCGAGCACGCCGCCGAACTGCTCGGCCACCTTGCCGTCGGCGTCCAGGAGGTTCTGCCAGGGGATCCCCTCCTTCTGGACGAAGGTCTGCACGGTCTTGGCGTCCTCGTCGGAGATGGCGAGCAGCGTGAGCCCCCGGGGGGCGTAGGTGGCGTGCAGCTCCTTGAACATGGGGATCTCCTCCCGGCAGGGAGCGCACCAGGTGGCCCAGAAGTCCACCAGGCGCACCTTACCGGCCGAGTCCGAGAGGCGCACCGTCTTCCCCTCGATGTCGGGAAGGGAGAAGTCGGGGATGGTGCGGGCCCCATCCGCGGGGGCGCCGGGCTTCTCCGGCGCCGGACCACCGGAGGAGCAGGCGGCGAGCAGGACCAGGATCAGGGGGACGAGCGGGCGACCGGCCATGGGTTCCTCCGGAGCGGTCGGGAATTCTATGCCGCGCCGGAGCGCCGCGCTCCGTGCTAGGCTCGCCCGAGTTTTTTTGCGCCACCCATCCCGGAGAGAGCGTTTGCGTCTCGCGTGCCTGGCCGCCTGCCTCGTCCTGCTCGGGGCCGCCTCCCCGCCTCCGCGCCTCCAGGACCTGACCCTGGAGGAGCTGGCGAACATCGAGGTCACGACACCGGGGAAGACGCCGGAATCGGCCTTCCGCACGCCGGCCGCCGTGTACGTCCTCACCCAGGACGAGATCCGCCGCTCCGGCGCCACCAACATTCCCGAGGCCCTGCGCCTGGTCCCGGGCGTGGAGGTCTCGCGCATCGACTCCTACAAGTGGGCGATCGGGATCCGCGGCTTCGCCACGCGGCTCTCCAAGGGCGTGCTGGTGCTGATCGACGGGCGCAGCGTGTACACGCCGCTGTTCGCGGGCGTCTACTGGGAGGCGCAGGACGTCCCCCTGCAGGACGTGGAGCGGGTGGAGGTCATCCGGGGGCCGGGCGCCACCATCTGGGGACCGAACGCCCTGAACGGCGTGATCAACATCGTGACCCGCCCGGCCAGCCAGACGCAGGGCTTCCGCGCCACCCTGATCGGCGGCAACGTGGAGCGGGCGCAGCTCATCGCGCGCTACGGCGGCGCCAGCGCGGGCGGGAACCTCCACTACCGCACGTACGTCAAGGGGATCGAGCGCGGTCCCCAGTGGCACCCCGACGGCGTGGAGTTCGACGAGGGCGAGGTGGGTGGCGCCGGCGCCCGCCTGGACTGGACGCGCTCTCCCCACGACACCCTCACCCTGCAGAGCGAGCTCTACACGGGCCACATCGGGAACCGCCTGGCGATCTCCACCTACAACCCACCCTCCATCACCTCCGTCGACGGCAAGGCGCGCATCTCCGGCGGGCACGTGATGGGCCACTGGAACAGGCGGATGGAGGGCGGCTCCGAGCTGCGCATGCAGGCCTATTACGACCGCACGGAGCGGCACGACTTCAACTTCGCCGAGGACCGGGACACCGTGGACCTGGACTTCGTCCACCTCCTTCCCCTGGGGCGGCACCGCCTCACCTGGGGTTTGGGAGCGCGCTTTAGCCGCGGCGACTTCACGCCCGTCGTGGAGACCGTCCTGTTCACCCCCGAAGACGCCACCGACAAGCTCTACAGCGGCTTCCTCCAGGACGAGATGGCCTTCGCAGGGCGGTGGGGAGTGACGCTGGGGGCGAAGTTCCTGGACCACAATCTCTCCGGCTTCGAGGTGCAGCCCAGCGTGCGCCTCGCCTTCACGCCCAGCGCTCGGCAGACGTTCTGGGCCGCCGTCACCCGTGCCGTGCGCACCCCCTCCCGCGTGGACACGGATCTCAGCCTGACCGCGCTGCTCAACCCGAACATCCCCTTCTTCCTGAGGCTGCAGGGGGATCCGGGGTTCGAGCCCGAGCGGATCCTCGGCTACGAGGCCGGATACAACCAGGTGCTGGGAGAGCGCCTCACCTGGAGTCTGGCCGCGTTCTACAACGGTTACGACGACCTGCTCGGCATCGACGTCCACGAGCCCGAGGTCGAGGCGGCCCCGGCCCCGCCCCACCTGCTGGTCCCGATCTTCTTCGGCAACGAGCTGCGGGGGCGCACCAAGGGAGTGGAGATCACGCCCACCTGGAACGCGGCGTCGTGGCTCCGCTTCAAGGCCGCGTACTCCTATCTCGCCATCGAGCTGGTCAGCAAGCCCGGACACAACGATCCCACCACCATCAACCAGGTGGAGGGGAGCAGCCCCAAGCACCGCTTCATGCTGCAATCGCTCGTGGACCTGCCCCACGACACGGAGCTGGATGTCATCTACCGCAACGTGGGGGGACTCCCCTACCAGGAGGCGCGGGCCTACGACACCGCCGATGTCGGCCTCACCTGGGGCGGCGCTGCGCGCTGGACCTTCTCCCTGGTGGGACGGAACCTGTTCGACGCGCATCACAAGGAGTTCGGGAGCGATGGAGGCCCGGATGTCGAGGTCCGGCGGTCGTACTACGCCCGCGTGACCTTCCGTCCATGAGGACACGCCTCCGCCCCGCGCTCGCCCTGCTCCTCGCCGTCGTCCTGGCCGCGCCCCAGGCGGGTGCGGCCTCCCGTCCCGCCCTCCGGGGACCACGGGGCATCGTCGTCTCGCCGGAGAGGCACGCCACCGAGGTGGGGGTGGAGGTGCTCCGGCGGGGTGGGAACGCGGTCGACGCCGCCGTGGCCGTGGCCGTCGCGCTCGCCGTCACCTACCCGCGCGCGGGGAACCTGGCGGGCGGCGGGTTCCTGCTCTACCGCGAGCCCGGGGGGAAGGTGCACGCGCTCGACTTCCGCGAAGTGGCCCCGCGGCGGCTCACGGCGGCGATGCTCCTGGACGCGACGGGGAAGCCCGACCCCGGGAAGACCCGCGGCAGCGGCCTGGCCGTCGCCGTCCCCGCCACGGTGCACGGGCTGGCGGACGCCCAGGCTCGCTGGGGGACCCGCCCCTTCGCCGCCGTCGTGCGCCCGGCGATCCCGCTGGCCGAGCGAGGCATCCCCCTCTCGCCCGGCGAGGCCGCGGTGCTCCAGGAGGAGAAGGACAAGCTGCTGCGGGACCCGGCGGCGTCCGCGGTCTTCGCGCCGGCGGGAACGCCGTTGCGGGCAGGCGAGCGCCTGGTGCAGCCGGATCTGGCGAGGACGCTGCGTGCCCTCAGCCGCCAGGGCCCCGCTGCCCTGACCTCCGGCCCGATCGCGGCCTCCATCGTGGAGAGCGCACGCGCTCGCGGTGGGGTCCTCACCCTCGAGGACCTGGCGGGCTACCGGCCCGTCCTCCGGGAGCCGCTCGTCTCCACCTACCGCGGGCTCAAGGTGACGACGTTCCCGCCCCCCAGCGCCGGGGGGATCGCGGTGCTCCAGGTGCTGGCCATGCTGGAGCGGTTCGATCTCGCGGCCTCGGGCCCCGGAGCCTCGCTCACGCTCCACCGCCTGGCCGAGGCCGAGCGGCGCGCCTTCGCCGACCGCGCCTTCTGGGTGGGAGATCCCGATTACGTCCCGGTGCCGACGGCCGCCCTCCTCGATCCACGCTACCTCGCCTCCCGCGCGGCCACGATCCGGGACGACGCGGCCACGCCGTCCTCGGGCGTGCAGCCGGGAAAGCTCGACGGCGACACGCTGCACCTCGTCACCGCCGACCGGGAGGGAGGCCTGGTGACGCTGACCACCACGCTCAACTCCCATTACGGCGCCGGCATCGTGGCCGCGGGGACGGGGCTCCTCCTCAACGACGAGGTCGACGACTTCGCCGTGGCGCCCGGGATCCCCAACCAGTTCGGCCTGGCGGGCGGCGCCGCCAACGCGGTGGCCGGCGGCAGGCGTCCCGTGTCCTCCATGTGCCCGACCCTCGTGGAGCGGCCGGGCGCCGCGCGGCCGCTCCTCGCCCTGGGGTCTCCCAGCGGCTCCCGCATCGTGAGCGCGGTCGTGCAGACGATCGTGAACGTGGTGGACTTCGGGATGGAGCTGCAGGAGGCGGTGGACGCGCCGCGCATCCACCACCAGTGGCTGCCCGACGTCCTGTACCACGAGCCCAGGGGCCTGCCGGCGGACGTCGCCGCCGCCCTGCGCGCCCGGGGCCACACGCTCCAGGCCAGGACCTTCACCTGGTTCGTGGAGGCGGTGGGCACCGCCGACGACGGCACCTGGATCGGCGCCGCCGATGCGCGCGGGGAAGGAACGGCGGGCGCGCCGTGACCGGCGGCCGCGCCGTGGCCGTGTTCGGCTCCTCGGAGACGGAGCCCGGCGAGCCGCTGTACGAGGAGGCGCGCCGGCTGGGCGAGCTCCTCGCCACCTCGGGCTGCACCGTGGTCACGGGCGGATACGGGGGCGTGATGGAGGCGGCCAGCCGCGGCGCCCGCGAGTCCGGAGGCCTGGCGGTGGGCGTGGTCTGCGACGGGTGGAGCGAGCGCGGGCGCCGTCCCAACGCCTACCTGTCGGAGCAGGTGGGAACGCCCGACCTGCACGCCCGCACCCAGGCCCTGGTGGAGCGGGCCGACGCCTACGTCGTCCTGCCGGGGAAGTCCGGCACCCTGGCCGAGCTCACCCTCCTCTGGGCCCTCCACCGCGCGGAGGCCCTGGGGGAGCGGCCGATCGTGCTCCTCGGTGCGCCCTGGGCTCCGCTGTTGCGGCATCTCGTGGAGTGGAACATGCTGGAGCCCGCTCAGCTCCGGGACACCCGCGTGGCGCGCACGCCGGAGGAGGCGGTGGCGCTGCTGCGCTAGGAGGTTTCGCGTGGGATCGAGGACCGGCTACGGGGATCGGCGCGCGACGGAGGGGAACCCTCCGCCGCAGAAGGGCGTGCTGCGGGACTACACGGAGACGATCCTCGTCTGCGTCATCTTCGTGATCTTCACCCGCGCCTTCGTCTTCCAGCAGTCGAAGATCCCCTCCGGCTCCATGGAGGACACGCTCCTCATCGGCGACTACATCATGGTGAACCGCTTCGTGTACTCCCCCGGGAGCTTCGCGTGGGAGGACCGCCTGCTTCCCCGGCGCGACCTGAAGCGCGGCGACGTGGTGGTGTTCAAGTTCCCCTCCGAGCCCGAGGTGGACTACATCAAGCGCGTGGTCGGCCTTCCCGGCGACGAGGTCGAGGTCCGGGACGGCTACGCCTACGTGAACGGCAAGAAGCTGGACGAGCCCTACGTCCGGGCCTCCTACCGGAATCCCGAGAACGACCACGGGCCGGAGGTCGTGGAGCCCGGTCATTACTTCATGATGGGGGACCACCGGAACAAGTCCTCCGACAGCCGGGCCTGGGGTCAGGTGCCGCGCGACCTGATCAAGGGGCGGGCGCTGCTCATCTGGTGGTCCTACCGGGAGGGTCCCGAGGAGATGGAGCGCACGGGGGTGGACCAGGCCAAGTCCATCCTCTCCAAGCTGATCCACGTCTTCTCGGGCTCGCGCTGGTCCCGCTGCTTCACGATCATCCGCTGAAGCCCGGCCGGCCCTATATTCGTCGGGCATGGGCAAGGGCGAAGCGGAAGAGCCGGCACCGCGGGACGGGAAGGCGCTCCTCTCGGCGGGCGGCCTCGTCCTCGCCGTGGCGGCCGTGTTCGTGCTCGGCGCCGTGCTCCACCGCGAGGTGCCGGTCGCGGCACCGGAAGCGGTGGACGTCCCGGCCCCCGTCGCCGGGGTCGTGGAGCCCCTTCCCGCCGCACCCCCTGCCGCGGACGTCGCTCCGGGGGGCCTGGCGGAGCGCGCGCAGGCCGACCTCGGGCGCGCCGCGGCGGATGCGGGTGCGTGGACCCTGCAGCTCGTGGTGGCCTGCCAGGAGGAGGGCGTGCAGCGCCTCCTCGGCGCCGCCGCAGGGGACGAACGTCTCTACGTCTTTCCCCGCGAGGTGAGCGGCCGCGCCTGCTGGGCCGTCACCTGGGGAACCTTCTCGTCGGACGCGGAGGCCCAGGCGGCATCCCCGCCGCCCGCGCTCCGCCTGCGCGAGGCGCCCCGTCCACGCGCGCTCTCCTCCTTCGCGCCATGAGCGTCCTCGGTCGCTCGCTCGCCGTCCTCGCCCTGGCCGCGAGCTGCCTCCCCGCCCGGGCGGACCGGCTGCACCTGGCGGGCGGAGGCGTCCTGGACGTGGAGCGCTGGTGGATCGAGGGCAACACCCTGGTCTACGAGAGCGCGGCGGGCACCGTCGGGCTCCCCCGCGCGTCCGTGGTGCGGATCGAGACGCGCGACGCTCCCGCTCCCTCTCCTCCCCCGTCTTCGCCGAAGGCGTCCCCGCCCCCCCGCCGTGCCGCGGACACCGCCGTGCGCGAGGGCGCGGAGGCCCTGGTCCGGCGCGACCTGGAGACCGCCGAAGCACGGTTCACCGAGGCGCTGCGCCTGGACGCCGACCGCAACGACGCGCGCGTCGGCCTGGCCGTGGCCAGCCTCGCGCTGGGCCGTGACGAGGCGGCGCTCGCGCACGTGCTCGACGGCCTGGCGCGGGAGCCGCGCAATCCCGATCTCCACGAGCTGCTCGGCGATCTCCGCGACCGGGAGGAGCGCACCGCGGATGCGCTGGCGGAGTGGCGGCAGGCGTTCCAGGTCGCCCCCAGCGACCGCCTGCGCGACAAGATCCTGAAGGCGGAGCGGGAGCAGTCGGCCTCCGGCGCCTACGCCTTCAGCGCCGCGCCGCACTTCAACCTGCGCTTCGACGGCAAGGTCGATGAGGGCCTGGCGGACGAGATCGGGGATTACCTGGAGGACGCGTGGCGCGACCTCGCCGACCTCTACCGGCACACCCCCGAGCAGCCGATCACCGTGCTGCTCTATCCCACCCAATCCTTCCGGGAGGTGACGCAGACCGCCGCCGACGTGGCCGGGCTCTTCGACGGCAAGATCCGCGTCCCCCTGGGCGGCCTCACGCGTTTGAACCCCTCCGCGAAGGCGGTGCTCCTCCACGAGCTGAGCCATGCGGTGGTGCACGCGAAGACGCGAGGCAACTGCCCGCGCTGGCTGCAGGAGGGACTGGCCCAGCGCGCCGAGGGCCGGCGCCCCACGGACGCGGACCGCCAGGAGGTGCGGCGGCGCCTGGAGAAGGGCGACCCCGCCAGGTGGGAGGACGCGGGCTTCTCCTATGCCGTGGCGCTGTCGCTGGTGCGCGCTCTCGAGGAGGACCGCGGCTTCCACGCCCTCCTCGACGTGCTGGAGCGACTGGGAGCCGGGGCCAACCTGGACCAGGCGCTCACGGAGGTCTACGGGGAGGGGCACGCGGCCCTGTGCCGCCGCTTCGCGGAGCACGTGCGCGACGGGGCGGCGCCGTGAAGACCGCGCTGGGCCTGAAAGCGGTGGGCACGCTGCTGGTGGCCCATGCCGCCGGCGGAGGATCGGGGATCCTGACCGCCGTGCGCGGCCGCCTGCGCCGCGTGTTCGTGCTCGAGCAGGGCTGGCTGGTGCACGCCACCTCGAACCTCCTGGAAGAGCAGCTCGCCGAGTACCTGGTGCACCGCCAGGTGCTCTCCCCCGCCGCCCGGACCCATCTCGTGGAAGAGGCCCGGCGCCGCAACCGGAAGCTCTACGAGCTGGCGCTCGAGCAGGGCGCCCCTCCCGCCGCGGACTTCCGGGCCGCGGAGGAGGCGATCATCGCGGACCTGCTCTCCTCCACCCTGGAGTGGCCGGAGGGGGAGGCGGAGTGGCAGGCCGGCCGCGTCGACCTCACGGGCGAGCCCACGGTGCGCCTGTCCCCCCTGGGGCTGATCCGTGCCCACGCGTCGCACTTCCCCAAGTCGCCGGACGCGGTGCGCGGCCGCATCGGCCCGCCGGACACCAAGCCGGTGGTGGCGGCGGAGATCGAGCACCTGCTGGGAGGGGCCGAGCTGGACCGGCTGGGAAGCTACCTTCTCCAGGCCTGCGATGGCACGAAGAGCGTGGGCGCGCTCCTCGCCGGCTCCCCGGACCGGGACGAGCCCACGCTGCGCGCGATCTACGGCCTGCTGCTGGCCGGGGTGCTGGAGCGGGCCGGCGTCCGGCCGGCCGAGCAGGGGCGCGACATCCCCCTCACCCGCGAGGAGTGCCAGCTCCGCCTCTCGCTCGCCGCCGAGACCGACCACTACGGCGTCCTCGGCCTCGACCGCAAGGCCCTGGGTCCGGCCGTGCGCGAGGCGTACTACCGCCTGGCCCGCCGCTATCACCCGGACCGCTTCCGCTCCGGCCCCCTCGCCGAGTTCCTCGGCCTGGCCGAGTCCTACTTCACGCGCGTCACCGAGGCCTACAACACGCTGATCCGTCCCGAGTCGCGCCAGGAGTACGACCGGCAGCTCGCCGAGCCGCAGACGGCGGCGGACACGGGGAAGTCCGACACCCAGTACCTGGCCCGGCAGAACTTCGTGCGCGGCAAGTCGCTCCTGGAGCGGCGGCACCACGCGGAGGCGGTGCGCTTCCTGGAGAACGCCGCGCGCCTGGACGGCAGCGTCGCCGAGTACCACCTGGAGCTCGGGCTCCTCCTGGCGCGCAACCCCCGGCAGCGCGAGGAGGCGGAGCGCCACCTCCTGCGCACCACCGAGCTCGACCCCGCGGCCACGGCCGCCTACCTGTCGCTGGGGCAGATCTACGCGCGCGCGGGGCGCACGCCGCATGCGGCGGCGATGTTCCGCGAGGCGCTGCGCTGGGACCCGGGGAATGCGCAGGCCAGCGCGCAGCTCGCCGAGCTGGGACCGGTGGGCGACCTCGATCCCGCCCAGCGCGGGCGGCCGGTGTTCTACGGGGGCTGATCCCCTGGCGCCATGCCCCGCATCGTGGATGGCGACAATCTCCTGGGCGGCTGGCCCGGCCGCACGCGCTCCCAGGCGGACAAGCGCCGTCTCTCCCACGAGCTCGCGCGCCTTTCGCGGCGGGAGGGCCGCGAGATCGTGCTCGTCTTCGACGGACCGGAGCCGGTGGGCGTCGCCTTCGGCGGCCGCACCCGCTTCGCCGGACAGGGGCAGAGCGCGGATGCGCTGATCCTGGGCCATCTCCGCCAGCAGCAGGATCCTCGCGGGTGGGTCGTGGTCACCGACGACAGGAGCCTGGGCGATCAGGCGCGCTGGGTGGGGGCGCGCGTGGAGCGCTGCCAGACGCTGCGGGACCGCCTCGCCGGAGGCGGCGAGGAGAAGCCCGGCGGGCAGGACGACCTCGACTACTGGAAGGACGTGTTCGGGGTGGAGTGATCAGCCCCGGAGCGTGACCACGGTGGCGCCGTCGCCCCCCTCGTTGGGGGCACCGGCGCGCTTCCCGGCCACCAGCGTGTGCTTCTGCAGGTGGGCACGGATGGCGGAGCGCAGACGGCCGGTGCCGTGGCCGTGGACGATGCGCACCTCGTTGCGGCCGGCGAGCACCGAGGCGTCGAGGAACCTGTCCACCGCCTCCAGCGCCTCGTCCACCGTCTTGCCCAGGAGCATCAGCTCCACGGGCGCGTCCCGCTCCTCGTCGTCCGCGGCCGAGGAGGGGCGTCTCTCCAGCAGACGCGACACCACGCTCTTCGCCGGCGGCGGGGAGGGGGGCACGCCCACGGGCGCCAGGTCCGTCCGCTCCACGGCGAAGGTGGTCGTCCCCAGGCGCACCACCACCTTGCGGTCGCGCACCTCCACGATCGTGCCCTCGCGCTCCAGGGAGCGCACGCGCACCCTGAGGCCGGGCTCGAGCTTCTCCGGGAGCTTCGTCACCTGCTGGAGCCTGGCCGCGGGTGCCCCCACGCGCTCCTTGTGCGTGCGGGCACGCGCCTGCAGGCGCATCTCCGCCTTGGCCTGCTCCCGCTCCATGCGGGCGCGCAGCGCCTTGTCCTTGATGGAGGCGAGCTCGCGGGTCCCCAGCTCCTTCAGCTCCCTCACCGCTTCCGTCAACGCCTTCTCGGCCTCGCGACGCCGCTGCGCCGCATCCTCCTCCGCGCGCGAGGCCAGGCGGCGCCGCTCCTCGGCGAGCGCCGCCTCCCGCCGTGCCACCTCGTCCCGGCGCTCCTCCAGCTCCGAGGTCAGCGCCCGCAGGCGGTCCATGTAGCCCTCGGAACGGCCGGCCTCGGGACCGAGATGCTCCCGCGCGCGCGTCAGGACGTCCCCGGGGACGCCCATGCGCTCGGCGATCTCCAGACCGGCGGACACACCGGCCACGCCCAGGAGCACGCGGTAGGTCGGACGCAGGCGCGCGGTGTCGAACTCCATCGCCGCCAAGGCCACGCCCGGCGTGGACAGGGCCCAGGTCTTGAGCGGCCCCAGGTGCGTGGTGGCGAAGGTGGTGATCCCCGGATGCATGAGCCGCTCCAGCACCGCCCGGGCGATGGCCGCACCCTCGTTGGGCTCGGTCCCGGTGCCGATCTCGTCGAAGAGCACGAGGCAGGGAGGCGCGGACTCCTCGAGGAAGCGCGCCACCGCCTGCACGTGGGCAGAGAACGTGGAGAGGTCGGCCTCGATGGACTGGTGGTCGCCGATGTCCGCCCGCAGGCGCGCGAACGCCGGGAGCCTCGCCTCCTTCGCGGGCACGGGAAGGCCCGCCTGCGCCGCCAGCACGGCCAGGCCGACGGCCTTCAGGGCCACCGTCTTCCCTCCCGCGTTGGGGCCGGAGAGGACGAGCACGCGGTCCCCGCCTTCGAGGGCGATCGTCAGCGGGACCGACGTCTGGCCGGCCTGGCGGAGGTGCCGGTCGAGGAGAGGGTGGCGCAGCTCCGCGAGGTGGACGCCGTCGCCCTCGGCCACGAAGACGGGCGTGGTGGCGTCGAGGTCGACGCCCCAGAGCGCGCGCGCCTGCAGGGTGTCCACGCGCACCACCGCGTCCAGGGCGGCGCGCACCTCCGGGAGCTTTCTGCGGAATCGGTCGGCCCAGCCGCGCAGCACGCGCTCCTGCTCCTCCAGCTCCTGCTCCGCGAGCTGCACCAGCTCGTTGTTCAGCTCCACGGACTCCATGGGCTCGACGAAGAGGGTGGCCCCCGAGGAGGAGGCGCCATGGACGATCCCCCGCACCTGCTTCGGGGCGTCGGCGCGCAGCGGCACCACGAAGCGGCCGTTCCGCTGGGTGACGAACGCGTCCCGGACCACGGTGGCGGCGGCGGGGTCGTGCACGAACGACTCGAGCTGGCGGCGCAGGCGCTCTCCCACCCTCGCCACCGCGTGGCGGAGGCGCTTCAGCTCCGGGCTGGCGTCGTCGTCCAGGCGGCCATCGGGGCCGACGTGGCGGAGCACGGCCGTGGCCTCGGCGCGCAGGTCGGGGACCTCGGCCACCACCTGCCTGAGCCGGGGCCGCTCCTCGAGCGGGGCCACGGCCCGCTTCAGCTCCACCGCCGCCACGAGCACGGCGGCCAGGTCCCGGAGCGGCAGGGGGTCGATGCGCATCCCCTCCATGCCCAGGGCGGCCAGGGCGGCGCTCGCGTCCGGGACCGAGGCGGGGAGGAGGCGCCCGGTGGCGCGGAGCTCCGCCGCCACCTCCGCCACGGCCGCCTGCTCCTCCCGTACCTCTTCGACGCTGGCGAGGAGGGGGAGGGCCATCAAGCCCCGCGCCCCCTCCGGGGTGACCGCCCGCGCGGCCACGCCTTCCAGGACCGCATCCAGCTCCAGGGCCCGGCGGGAAGCGGGATCGAGGTCCATCCGGCGGCGAGGGTGCATGCGTCCCCGGGTTATATCCCCCTCCTTGCCGCAGGCGCAACTCGCGGAGCCCGCGAGGTTTGCTCGCCAAGGCCCAAGAACCTATGTTCCGGCCGTGTCCGAGGTGGGGGAGATCTCCGGCATGAAGATCGAGGACCTGCTCCGGTTCATGTGCGCGCAGCAGGCCTCCGACCTGCACCTGAAGCCGATGCGGCCGCCGCTGATCCGGCTCAAGGGGAAGCTCCTCCCCCTCAAGACGGATCCCCTGTCGCCCGACCTGATCAGGGAGATGCTCGGCTCGGTCCTGACGGAGAAGCAGGAGCGCACGCTGGAGGAGAAGCAGTCCGCCGACTTCGGCTACAGCCTCCCCGGCGTCTCCCGCTTCCGCGCCTCCGTGTTCACCCAGCGGGGCACCCTCTCCGCCGTCTTCCGCCGCGTCCCCTTCGAGTTCCCTTCCATGGAGGACTGGGGGATGCCGCCCGTCCTCACCGAGCTGGCCGCCCTCCCCCAGGGCCTGGTCATCCTCACCGGGCCCACCGGCTCCGGGAAGTCCTCCACGCTGGCGGCGATGCTGCGCGTGGTGGCGAGCACGCGCCTCGTGCACATCGTCACCATCGAGGACCCCATCGAGTTCCTCCTCAAGGACGGCCTGGGGGCGGTGACGCAGCGCGAGGTGGGCACGGACACGCCGAGCTTCGCCGAGGCCCTGAGGAACGCCCTCCGCCAGGACCCGGACGTGATCATGGTCGGGGAGATGCGGGACCAGACCACCATGCAGACGGTGCTCACCGCGGCGGAGACCGGGCACCTCGTCTTCTCCACCCTGCACACCAACAGCGCCGCCCAGACCATCGACCGCATCATCGACAGCTTCCCCGACGGGCAGGCCCGCCAGATCAGGCAGCAGCTCGCGAACGTGCTGCAGGGGGTGGTGTCGCTACGCCTGGTGGAGAAGGCCGACGGCACCGGGCTGATCGCGGCGGTGGAGATCCTGCGCGCCTCGCCCAGGGTGTCCAAGCTGATCCTGGAGGGAACGCTGGACGCCCTCGAGGAGGAGATCCAGAACTCCGTCTCCTACTACCGCATGCAGACGATGAACCAGTCGCTGGCGGCGCTGGTCCTGAACCGCGCCATCACCCGGGAGACCGCGCTCTCCGTGAGCGTGAACCCCGGCGACCTCGATCTCATGCTGCGGAAGTTCCTCTACGCCTCCGACCACGGGGGCGAGCTCGAAGGAGCCGACATGGCCGAGCCGCTGTCCGACTTCTCCCGCATCGTCGAGCTGCAGGAGATCAAGAAGCTCTACGACGAGGTCCAGGAGCGCCACGGCGGGGACCTGGCCGAGCGCGACGCCGAGATCGAGCGCCTGCGCCAGGAGCTGCACACGCGGGACGCGGTGGCGGCGGCCGGGGACGGCACCCTGGACAAGCTGCGGGGCGAGAACGAGCGCCTGGCCAAGCAGGTCCAGCTCGTCCGCCAGGAGTACGACGCCAAGATCGAGCGCCTGAACGCGCGCATCCGGGAGCTGTCGGGAAGCACCCCGGCGGCGGCGGCGGGAGCGCCGGAGCCGGAGAAGAAGGGGTTCTTCAGGAGGTAGGAAGGATTACCGCGCCATCCTCCGCGGCTCCGCGGCCTCGTCCTCGATCCGGGCCGTGCTCACGGTGGAGATGGCGTGCTTGAAGATCATCTGCTCTCCCCCCGTGCCGGGATCGAGCAGCACCGTGAACTTGTCGAAGGCCTTGATGCGTCCCACGAGCTTCTTCCCGTTGGCGAGGAACACCGTGAGGACCGTGTGCTCGCGCCGCGCCTTGTTGAAGAACTCGTTCTGCAGGTTGCCGCCGTCGCTCTCCATGTCCCCTCCCGGGTCCGCGGATGCGCCGCGGAGTATACCCGACCGCCACCCCGCTTCAGGGGAAGCGCTGCGCCCAGAGGTCCACGATGCGTGCGACCCGCGTGTCCATGGGGCCGGCGGCATCCAGCCAGGTCACGCCCGGCTCCTTGCGGAACCAGGTGCGCTGGCGCTTGGCGTACCGGCGCGTCGCCCGCTTGACCTCGGACACGATCTCCGCGAGCGCCGTCCCTCGCGCGAGCCCCCTCACGATCTGCCGGTACCCGATGGCCTTCAGCGCGTTGGCCTCGGGCGGCACGCCGGAGGCGAGCAGCGAGCGCACCTCGTCCACGAGCCCAGCCGCGAAGAAGGCGTCGACGCGGGCGTCGAGGGCACGGCCGTGTACCTTCCGGTCCAGGTCGAGACCGATCTTCAGGCTCGGGTACCGCTCGGCCCCGGAGGCCCACGTCCCCTGCTCCCGGAGGGAGCGGCTCCAGGGAGCGCCCGAAAGCGCCCCCTCCAGGGCCCGGGTCACGCGTTGCCCGTCTTGGGGGGGCAGGCGTTCCGCGGAGGCGGGATCGAGCGCGCGCAGCCAGCGGTGCAGGCGGGGGCTCCCGAACCGCGCCGCCATGCGCTTCAGTCTCTCCCGCAGCAGCGGATCCACGGGCGGCGAGGCCACGATCCCCCGCAGGAGACCCCGCAGGTACATCCCCGTCCCCCCCACCACGACCGGCACCTTTCCTCGCGCCGCGATCTCCGCCACCGCTCCCTCCGCCAGCGCCACGTACTCGCCGAGCGTGAAGGAGGTCCTGGGGTCCGCGACCTCCACGAGGTGGTGGGGCACGCGGCGCCGCTGCGCCGCGTCCGGCTTGGCGGTGCCCACGCTCACGTCCCGGTAGACCTGGAGGGCGTCGCAACCCACGATCTCGCCGCCGATCCGCTCCGCGACGCCCACCGCCAGCTCCGTCTTCCCGGTGCCGGTGGGACCGAGCACCACCAGCAGCCGCGCGCCCCCGCTCAGGCCAGGTGCCGGCGGTCCCGGTACTCGTTCACGGTCTGGCGAAGGTGGTCGTGGCAGTAGGTCTGGCCGCGCTCGATGCGGACACCGCACCGGATGCAGTGCCCACGGCGCAGCTCCCGGGAGACCGGCGTGAAGATCCCGGCCATGAGGCCCAGCGCCAGCACCGCCGTCCCTGCCCAGGCCCCGCGCCACAGCCACACGTCCACCGTTCCCGCGGGGATCACCCCCGCGAGCTGCGCCAGCGCGAGCCAGATGGTCGCGATCCAGATCCCCAGCCCCATCCGCCGCAGGAGGTGGCCCATCCCGCACCCACGGGGTGCAAGGTCGCTGCCGCGCCCGTCCCTGTCCTCGCCAGGATGCGCGCGCGCTGCGCGAACGCTTTCGTCATGGCGGGCTCGAAAGCATGGTTCCCGGGTAGTAGTGGGCGAGGATGGCCCGGTACCCCTCTCCCCGGAGAGCCATGCCGTACGCGCCCACCTGGCAGAGGCCCACGCCGTGCCCCCAGCCCTTGCCGTGGAACGCCACGGCGGTGATCTCGCCGGCGCCATCGCGCTGGATCTCGAAGGCGGCCAGGGTCTCCCGGAGGTCGAGCAGGTTGCGCACGTCGAAGCCGCGCACCGTCTGCTTGCCGCGGCTCCCCACCACCTCCAGCGCCACGATCCGCCCCGACACGCCCCGCCGCACGACCTTCAGGTCGCGCAGCGTCCCCACCCGGATGCGCTTGCCGATCGTCTCCTCCAGCTCACGCCGGGTCTTGCGCACCTCCCAGGTATAGAGGACGGCGGAGCGGTCGTCCGCCACGCCCTTCACGGGCGGGCGCAGCTCCAGGACGTCGGCGCGCCCCGCCTCGTCCCTGTGCCAGCGGAGGCGGTCGCCGGGAAGCAGGCGCAGGCGCGTGACCGGCAGCGCCCGGCCCCCCGCCCAGCCGAAGAGCACGGCCCCGGGCGCCAGCGTCAGGGTGACCGTCTCCTTGCTGCGCACCACGCGCAGCCCGGTCTCGCCCGCTCCGCCGAGCACGCCCTCCTGCAGGTCGAGCGCGTCGTAGCTCTCGGCGATGCGCGCCAGCAGCGCGGCCAGACGCGCCGCCTCGGGGGGCGCGTCCCAGCCGAAGCTGCCGTCGGGGCGGGGATGGACCGCCTCCATCCACGCGAGATAGCCGAGCGTCCTCCGGCTTGCCTCCGGTGCTGTGTCACGGAGCAGCGCTTCCGCGTCGCCGGGGAGGAGCAGCACCTGCGCCCGCTTGTCCCAGCCCAGGCCGGAGGCCACGGCGGCGGCCGCCTCCCCGAACGTCGCGGCCGCTCCTCCATGGGCGGAGGGGGCAGGAAGCCCCGCCCGCTCCGCCAGCGCCCGCGTCCACGCGTGCAGGCGCTTGCCGGAGAGCGTGCCCTGCGCGTCCTCGTCCCGGAGCACGCCGGCCGCCCGCAGCCACGCCCAGGCGAGCGTCACGTCCGTCGCGGTGGCGTCGATGATCGGGACCTGCGGGGGCCCGGTGAGGTCCACCGCGCGCCCGCCGGCGTCCTCCTCCCGGCAGGGCACGCCCTTCAAGTAGGGAAGCCCCTTCTTATCCGCGAACACGGCGGCGCCGTCCTCGGTGTGGCCGCCGCAGGTCGCAGTGTAGAGCGCGTCGATCGGCGTCCCCTGGTACACGAGAACTTCTCCCCGGGTCTCCGTCACCGCCTTGTCGGAGAGCGGGTGCTCGACCTTGACGCCCTCGTAGGCCTGGCAGCGGGGCGTGGCGCAGAGGTCGAACCCCTCGCGCGCGAACTGCCCGAGGTTC
>DASUFT010000145.1:0-7461 GCA_036274395.1 Candidatus Polarisedimenticolaceae bacterium
CGAGACGTCGTACCCGGGGGGCCAGCCGAAGGGGAGCGCGCGCCCGAGGGACGTGCGCTTGAACAGCTCCCGCGGCGCGCCCAGCCTCGGCTCGGCCCCCAGGGCGATGTCCACCTCCATCATGGCGTCGCCGACGACGTAGTAGAGCTTGGTGCCCTGCCGATCGAAGCGCGGCCAGTCCCCGCCCCCCGTGGAGACCTGCCACCGCCCCTCGCCGCCCGGGAAGCGCTTGAGGTAGACCTCGTCGGGGCCGCTCTCGTCGGAGACGTACGCGACGTAGCGGCCGTCCGGCGAGAGCCGGGGCGCGACCTCGGAGGCCTGGCTGCGGAGGAGCGGGACGGCCGGGCCGCCCGCCCGCAGGTCCTGGTACCAGACGTCCCACAGGGAGCCGCGGGCGTAGTCCGCGAAGAGCAGGAAGCGGCCGTCCGCGGAGTAGGAGGGAGACCAGCCGGTGCGCAGCGTCCGCTCCTCCCCCCCGCCGTCGGCGTCCTTGGCCTTGAGGGTCAGGGGAGGTGCGGCCCCCGACGAGTAGAGGAGCGTGCGTCCGTCCGGCGACCATGCCTGCAAGCTGTAGCCGGTCCCCGCGGCGGACAGGCGCGTCCGCGTGCCCCGCTCCACGTCGAGCACCCAGACATCCGAGAGGTCGTTCTCCTTGGCGTCCACGGCGACGAACCGCCCATCGGGCGACAGCTCGGGGAACGGCCAGGACTCCTGCGGCGGGCCCACCGCGGCCACCGCCCTTCCCGAGCGGTCCACCCAGGTGAGGCGCCCCGCCCGCGAGTTCGATCCCTCGACGTGGACCAGGGTACCGTCGGCGGAGACGCTGGGGACGTCGGCGCCGGTCGCCACCAGGAAAGGGTCCCCCGTGGCCTGGTGCCGGGCCAGAGAAAAGGGGAGCGCCCACACGCCCGCGTTCGTGGGGTGGCGGTGATAGAGGATGTACCCGGCGGGGGAGTAGACCGGGAACCAGATGTCCTGGTCGGACGCCAGGGCCAGGAGCTGCGTGCGCTTTCCCTTCGCCTGGATCCACAGGGCGTTCGGCCGTCCGTTGACGGAGTGGGGCACGAACAGCAGGCTGTCGTCGGGCAGGCAGGTGGCGTCGTGGAGGTCGGTCTCCTTCTTCTCGTCCACCGGCACGATCTCGCTGATCTCGCCCCCCGCGGCGGGGACGGACTTGAGGCCGCCATCCCCGGTGCCGAACACGATCTTCCCGTTGGGGCACCAGGTGGCGCTGGTCCCGCCGGTGAGCGGTGCGCGGACGTCGGCGACCACGCTGGCCTCGCCGCCTCCCGCGGCCACCTTCCACAGCTTGCCCCCGGCGGCGTATCCGAGGAAGGCGCTGTCCGGCGACCAGAAGAGCAGGCTCGGGTCGGCCGCGGGCGAGATCACGGTGGGCTCCAGCCGGTCCAGGGGGCGTACCAGGATCTTCCCCCCCTGGACGGACGCGATCGCCTTGCCGTCGGGCGAGATGCCGATCAGCCGGCTCTGATTCACGGAGCGGAAGGGACCGGGTGCGGGAACCGTGAAGCGGCGCAGCGGCGGAGCGGGCGGAGGGGAAGCGAGGAAGCGCTGCACGCCCAGAGCGCCGAGGGCGGCGAGAAAGGCGGTGGCCGCGATCACCGGCGCCAGGCGCCGCGGTCTCGCTGGCGGTGTCCCCGCTGCCATGGAGGGTTCCGGTCCGCCGGTCTGGATCTCCTCCAGCACGAGGCGCGCCTCGCCGATGTCCCGCAGGCGCTTCCGCGGATCGCGCTCCAGGCAGCGGCGCACCAGATTGCGCAGCTGGGCGGGAAGCGAGGGCGGAAGCGCGTCGAAGGCGATGGGGGCCATGATGACGGCCGCCAGCACCTCCGAGATCCCCTCTCCCTCGAAGGGACGCCGGCCCGCGAGCATCTCGTAGACGATGCAGCCGAAGGCCCAGATGTCGGTCCGCCGATCGATCGGCTTTCCCTTTGCCTGCTCCGGGCTCATGTAGGCGGCGGTGCCCAGGATGAGACCGGCCACCGTGCCCAGCGAGGTGACGGTGGGCGACATCCTGGAATCGGAGCCGGGCACCCCGGAAGCGCCGGGATCCAGCGCCTTGGCCAGACCGAAGTCGAGGACCTTGACCTTGCCCTCCGGCGTGAGCTTCACGTTGGCCGGCTTGAGGTCGCGATGGATGATCCCCTGGTCGTGCGCGGCCTCCACCGCCTCCGCGATCTGCCGTGCCACGTCCGTCGTCTCCGCCACCGGCAGGGGACCGGCGCCCAGGCGCTGGGCCAGGTCCTGCCCGGGGACGAGCTCCATGGCGAGGAAGCGGACCCCCGCGTGCTCGTGGAGGCCGTAGATGGCGGCGATCCCCGGGTGGTTGAGGGAGGCGAGCACCTTGGCCTCGCGCTCGAAGCGGGCCAGGCGCTCGGGGTCGGACGCCAGGGCGGGGGGCAAGAACTTGAGGGCGACGTCGCGCGCGAGCGTGGTGTCGGTGGCCCGCCACACCTCGCCCATGCCGCCCTCGCCGATCTTCTCGACCAGGCGGTAGTGAAGCAGTGCTTGGGCCGGACGTCGTTCCACGGGCGCGGAGTATAGGCGAAGCCCCGCACGGGGCTCCGCCCCTTGGGCATCTACTTCAGCTGCTCCACCGGGATGCGGCTTCCGTTCCTGGCCGCCCAGCGGTCGAAGGTCTGCAGCCCGGGGTGGAGGCTCCGCGCGAAGGCGAGGTCGCGGGCGCCGCAGAACTCCTTCTCGAACTCGGCCTTGAACTGGAACATGTTGCCGAGGTCGTCCGCCCCGGGGAAGCCGAGCGCGCGGTAGTCGGCGGGGGAGATGGGGAAGTACGTGACGTGCTCCCCGAGCGTCGTCGACAGCGTCGCCGCCATCTCCGCCCCTGTCAGGTGCTCCCCCGCGATCCCCACCGTCTTCCCGATCAGCTCGGGCCGCTTGAAGATCCCGAGCGCGCAGGCGCCGATGTCCTCGGCGGCGATCCCGGGGAGCTTCTTGTCCGCCATGGGGAGCGCCAGCACGAGCTTCCCGTCCGCGCCCCGCCTGGGACCCATGCCGAAGTGGATCAGGTTGTCCCAGTAGAAGGAGGTGAGGAGGTTCGTGGTGGGGACGCCCGCCTGCGCGAACGCCTGGTCCGCCTCCCCCTTGCCGTCGAAGTGGGGCACCTTGTAGTAGCCCAGCAGCGTCGGCATCCGGGGGTCGTCCAGGGGGACGAAGCGGCGCGTGTCCTCGAGCGTGGACCAGATCACGTGCTTCACCCCGGCGCGCTTGGCCGCCGCCGCCATCAGCCGGGCCTCCTCGACCTCGCGCTCGGGCGAGAAGTGCGCCCAGAAGAAGGTGACGCAGAAGGCGCCGTAGGCTCCGCGGAAGGCGGCCTCCAGGCTGTCCCCGTCGTCCACGTCGGCCCGCACCACCTCGGCCCCCGCCTCCCGGAGCTTCCGGGCCGCTTCGGAGCCGGGGTCGCGTGTCAGCGCCCGCACCGCGAACGTCCCGCTCGTGTCCGCCAGGATCGCCCGCGCCAGCCCACCCCCCTGGGCGCCGGTGGCTCCGGCGACCGCGATGATCTTCTTCTCGTTCATGTTCTTCTCCCTTTCCTTTCGTGCGTCGCTCAATGGTCGTCCCGGCGCAGGCGCGCCAGGAGCTTCTGGTTGGCATGGTCGACCGCGGCCTGGACCTCGGCCGGCGGCTGCGCCGTCTCCACGTGGTTGCGGACGGGCGGGATGGTGCGGAGGTAGGCGTAGATGGCCACGATGTCCTCGTCGGGGAGCGACGCGGTCATCGGCCAGGGCATGGGCGGGAGCACGGGGCGGCCGCTGCCCCCGAGGTGCTTCGCCTTGCGGAAGATCCCCAGGAAGATGTCCTCCGTCCACGTCCCGGTGCCCGTCTCCACGTCGGGGGTGAGGTTCGGCGTGTGCATCATGCCGAAGGGCATGCGGAAGCTCGTGAAGGTGGGGCCGATCACCGCGATGTCGTCCGGCCCCAGCTCCCCCCCAGGATCAGGTGCGCCCTCCGGGTGCCCGGAGAGCATGCGGCTCATGTCCGGGACCTTGGCGCCGATCTCGGCATCGTAGGTCCAGGGGGTGTGGCAGTCGTTGCAGGCCCCGAAAGCCACCAGCTTCTTCCCACGCTGGACCTGCTCCTCGGTGTACTGGCGTGGCCTTCGGCCTTCTCCCGACCGTCCCCGCGTGGCGTGCAGCGCGATGGGGAGGAGCGAAACGGTGGAGACGATGAGCAGCGTCGTGCGTCGGACGTTCATCGGTCGAGCCCCCTTTCCTCGCGGCGGCCATCGCACGGTCCGTACCAACCCTGCTCCCGTGGGAATCGGCGCTAGACTCGTCGCTTCGCGTTTCAGAACGAAAGGAACGGCCCCCGCGGGTTTCAGAGTGAAAGGACAGCGCGTGCGCGCGAGCGACCTCAATCTTCAAGAGCTTCTCGAGTTCGACCCCGGAGGCGGTCCGCTCCGCTGGGCCGGGCGTCGCGTGCTGATCCTGGACGTGCTCGCCCTCGGACTCCTGCGCAAGGAGCTGATCGCCACCGTGGGGGAGCGTGTGGCCCGAGGCATCCTCACCCGCATGGGGTACGCCCACGGCTGGGCACTGGCGCAGGAGCTCCAGGGAAAGTTCGCCTGGGACGCGCCGGTGGAGTGGCGGAACGCCGGGGCGAGGGTCGGGCCGCTGCAGGGATGGGGACGGCACGAGCGCATCCCCCGGGACCCGGCGGGGGAGCACGTGCCGCTGGCGGAGACGCTCTGGCACGACTCCTACGAGGCCGAGCAGCACGTGCTGCACTTCGGCCGCTCGGAGGAGCCGGCGTGCTGGACGTACACCGGGTTCGCCAGCGGCTACCTGAGCTTCTGCCACCAGCGCGAGGTCTATGTCCTGGAGAAGCAGTGCGCGGCGCAGGGACACCCCACGTGCCACGTGGTGGGGGAGTTCAAGGAGACCTGGGGGGAAGCCATCGAGCCCTACCAGGCCTTCTACCGGCGGGAGGAGGTGGACTCCGCGCTGCAGCAGGTGACGGCGCAGCTCCGCAGCGTGGAGGAGCAGCTCCGCCGCCGCCGCCGGGAGCTCCAGCGCACCGACGGCCCGGAAGCGCCGCCGGTTTCTCCCGCCATGCGCCGGGCGCTGGAGCTGGCGCGCCGGATCGCGGGCACCGACACCCGCGTGCTCATCACCGGGGAGAGCGGGGTGGGGAAGGAGCGCATCGCCCGCCTGGTGCACGAGCAGTCGCCCCGGCGGGAGCGCCGCTTCGTCCCCGTGAACTGCGGCGCCATCCCGGGCTCGCTCCTGGAGAGCGAGCTGTTCGGCCACGCGCGCGGTGCCTTCACCGGTGCCGCCCAGGAGCGCGCGGGCGTGTTCGAGGCCGCCCACGGGGGCACGCTGTTCCTCGACGAGATCGGGGAGATGCCGCTGTCCACCCAAGTCGCGCTCCTGCGCGTGCTGCAGGAGGGGGAGATCCGCCGCGTGGGGGAGTCCCTCGCCCGCAAGGTGGACGTGCGCGTCCTCGCCGCCACCAACCGGAGCCTCCAGGACGAGGTGGAGGCGGGGCGCTTTCGCAAGGACCTCTACTACCGGCTGCGGGTGGTGGAGATCCAGGTGCCGCCGCTGCGCGAGCGCAGGGACGAGATCCTGGAGCTGGCGCGCACCTTCATCCGTATCGCGGCCGAGCGCATGCGCTCGCATGTGGTGGGGCTCACTCAGCCCGCCGCTCAGAAGCTGCTCGCCTACGCCTGGCCCGGCAACATCCGCGAGCTGGAGAACGCCATGGAGTGGGCGGTGGCGCTGGCCCAGGGACCGCGGATCGAGGTGGAGGACCTGCCGCCCGAGCTGTCGGGGCCGCTGCCCGCAGCGGACCACGAGGACGCCGCGCTCCCCCTGGAGAGGGTGGAGCGGAGGGTGATCCTGGCCGCGCTCCGCCGGAACGAGGGGAACCGGGACCGGACCGCCCGTCAGCTCGGGATCAGCACCGCCACCCTGTGGCGCAAGCTCAAGCGCTACCAGGCAGACGGCGACCTGCCCTGAGCGGCTCCTAGGGGGCCGTGCGGTAGGCCTCCATGAGCGCGATCAGCTCGGCCCGGGGGCCCTCGGGTTCGTCGCCCACAATCGCTCGCGCCCGGTCGATCGCGGCTTCGAGCGAGGCCTGTCCTTTGTAAGGGGAATCACGCAGCAGGAGCGCGAATTCGGCCACCGCGGAGGCGAACCGGAAGTCGGGGGAGGAGGTGTCCTTCCCGAGCACCGCGGGCACCTGGAGCAGCTCGCTCGGTCCTCCTTGCGGCGGCTGCCAGCGCACCTCCACCGTCATCCACTCAGGCACCGCCACCGAGGGTTCCCCCGGGACCTCGGGCGTGATCTCGTAGAGGGCCGTGACCGCGTGGCCCGCGCCCATCTCCCCGGCATCCTTGGAGTCGTCCTCGAAGTCTTCCCGGGCGAGGGCCCGGTTCTCGTACCCGAGGAGGCGCCACGCCTGGACCTGAGCCGGGTTGAACGTGACCTGGATTTTCACGTCCCTGGCCACGGTGGTCAGCGTGCCCCCCATCTCCTCGACCAGGGCGCGCCTGGCTTCCCGCACCGTGTCGGCGTAGGCGTAGTTCCCATCGCCGCGGTCCGCGATGATCTCCATCCGTGCGTCCTGAAGGTCTGCACCCGAGCCCACGCCGAGGACCGAGAGCGCGATTCGCCGGGCACGATGGCGCTCGATCAGGCTCACCAGCTCCTCCGGGCTCGATGCACCGACGTTGAAGTCGCCGTCCGTGGCCAGCACGACGCGCGCGTTGTCCTTCGGCCTCCGGGCTCGCTCCGCCACCTGGTAGGCGAGCTCGAGGCCGCTCGCCCCGGCGGTGCCGCCGCCAGGCTCCAGGGCGTCGAGCGCATCCAGGATCTCCGCCTTGCGGTCTCCCGCCGTCGCAGGCAGGACGACCCACGCACGGTCCGCGTAGGCCACGAGAGCGAGCCGGTCCTCCGGCCGCAGCTCCTCCGCCAGGAAGGCCAGAGCCTGCTTGACCAGCGGCAGCCGGTCGGGGGCCTCCATCGAGCCGGAGACGTCCACCAGGAACACGAGGGTGCTCGCCGGCAGACGGGCGGTCTCGCCGCGGCGTGCCTGCAGGCCGATCCGGACGAGACGGTGCTCGGGTGCCCAGGGCGCGGGCGCGTCGTCCACGGACACGGCCATGGCCGCGCCGCCGGGCGGCTCCGGGTACGCGTAGCTGAAATAGTTGACCAGCTCCTCCAGGCGCACGGCGTTCTTGGGCGGCCGCTTCTTCCACTCCAGGAGGTACCGGCGGGTGAGGGCGTAAGACGCCCGGTCCACGTCCACGCCGAACGTCGAGGTGGCCTGGTCGGCCGTGTGCACGAAGCCGGGCTCCGCGAGGGGGGCGAAGCTCGCCTCCCCCGGGGGCCCCTCGTCCGGCCCGCCTGCGCGCGGATCCTGGTTGCTCACCCCGGCCACGGTGGCCGCAAAGCCTCCGCTCGCGTCGTCCGCGCCCGGCGC
>DASUFT010000146.1:0-114755 GCA_036274395.1 Candidatus Polarisedimenticolaceae bacterium
AGGAGTGGCTCGTCGTCAACCATCACGGACACGCGTCGGTGTTCCAGCCCGAGGCGCAGCCGGGGGACGCCGCCGCCGCTCCTCCCGGACGGTACCTGCTGGTGGTTTCCGACCTGTACCCGCACAAGAACGTGGAGCGCATTTTGGAGGCTGCGGCCGAGGTGCGCCGCGCCCGGCCCGACGTGCGCCTGTACGTGGTGGGGACCGCGCTCATGTCCGACTACGCGGCACGTGTCCGTGCGCGCGCGCGGGCGCTGGATCTCGGAGAGGAGACCTTCCTGGGCCCGCTTCCACAGCGCGCCCTGCCGCCGCTCTACCGGCGGGCCGCTGCCGTGCTCTGCCTCTCCCTCGCCGAATCCTTCGGCATGCCGCAGCTCGAGGCCATGGCCTGCGGGGCGCCGGTGGTGGCGTCCGATCTCCCCGTCTTCCGGGAGATCGCGGGTGATGCGGCGGTCTATGCGGACCCGACCGACGTGGCCTCCATGGCGTCCGCGGTCGCCGCCGTCCTGGATGATGGGAGACTCGCCGCGCGCCTGGCGGAGACGGGACGGGGACGGGCTCGGCGCTTCACCTGGGATCGCTGCGCGCAGGCCGTGCACGCGGAGGTGCGGCGGCGTCTCGGGCTCCCGTCTCTGGCTCAGACGGTGGGGGACGACCTCGCCCGCAGCGCCTCCACGGTGAGCCGGAAGGCCTGAAGCGTCGGCCGCAGTCCCTCCTGGATCGACGTCCTCGGCTCCCACCCCAGGTGTCCTCGGGCCACCGTGATGTCGGGCTGGCGCACCTTGGGATCGTCGACGGGCAGCGGCTCGTAGACCACGGGGCTCTTGGAGCCCGAGAGGTCCCGGATGGCCTCCGCCATCTGACGGACCGTCCACTCCTCGGGGTTGCCGAGATTGACCGGCAGGTTCAGCTCGGACTGGAGCAGACGGTAGAGGCCCTCCACGAGGTCGCTCACGTAGCAGAACGACCGCGTCTGGGAGCCGTCTCCGTACACCGTGATGGGCTCTCCGCGGAGCGCCTGCATCATGAAGTTCGGGATGGCGCGCCCGTCGTTCAGGCGCATGCGGGGGCCGAAGGTGTTGAAGATGCGGGCGATCTTCACGTCCACCCTGTGCACGCGGTGGTAGGCCATGGCGATCGCCTCGGCGAACCGCTTGGCCTCGTCGTACACGCCGCGCGGGCCCACGGGGTTGACGTTCCCCCAGTAGGTCTCGGGCTGCGGGTGGACCAGGGGATCCCCATAAACCTCGGACGTGGACGCCAGCAGGAAACGGGCTCCCTTGGCCTTGGCCAGCCCGAGCGCCTTGTGCGTCCCCAGCGAGCCGACCTTCAGCGTCTGGATGGGCAGCTCGTGGTAGTCGCGCGGGGAGGCAGGGCTCGCGAAGTGGAGCACGGCGTAGAGCGGGCCATCCAGGTAGATGTACTCGGTGACGTCGTGCTGGATGAAGCGGAAGTCGGGGTGGCCGGCCAGGTGCGCGATGTTGTCGGTGGTCCCCGTGAGCAGGTTGTCCATGGCGACGACGGTGAAGCCCTCGTGGAGCAGCCGGTCGCACAGATGCGATCCCAGGAACCCGGCGCCGCCCGTGACCAGGATCCGCTTCTTCACCGCTCCACCTCCTGCCGACGCGCGATCTTACAGCGCCCGGCCTTCGCCGTCCTGGTCTCGCCGGGCGCGGCGCCGCAGGTATCCCGGAAGATCCTGAGGGCGTTCCAGCGCGGCGGCCGCGAGCCACAGCTGCACGAAGCGCCGCCGCGTGCCCCGGTAGAGGTCGATGGGATGGAGGGTGCGCAGGGGGAGGAGGGCCGCCCGTCTCCACGCCGCCGCCGGGAGCGCGCGCAGCGCCTCCTCGCTCCCCAGGTCGGGGAAGAGCCGCACGAGGTGCGCGAGGGCCAGGCCGGCTGCGCCCCGTCCTCCCCATGCGGTGAGCCGCTCCGCCACCGCACGCCATGCGAAGCCGGGCTCCCTCACCATGGACCGCAGGTCGAGCGCCCACTTGAGGCGCCGGTCGAAGTAGTGCTGCACGTGGTGGAGCAGGAGGTGGGCGGCGGCGTCGTGGTCGTCCAGGCGGAGGAGGTCGCGCTCGCAGATGCGGGCGGGGACCGCCCGCGCGCGCAGGGCGCGCGCGTCCACGGTGTAGCGGCCCTCCTGTCCCAGGCTCCAGTGCAGCTCGAGCCCCACCGTCACCGGGCCCGGCGACGTGAGGGGCAGCTCGAAGCTGCTCCTGAGCCAGTGCGTGCGCTCGGGCTCGGGGGGTGCCGTCCACCCCGCGGCCTCCAGCGCGCGGACGCCGTCTCCCAGACGCTCCTCGGGGACCAGGAGGTCCACGTCGTCGAGCGTCCGCGCATCGAAGCGGCCGTAGTACCGGTGGAGGGTGTCGAGGCCCTTGAGCGCCACGGGCACGATCCCCGCGCCCGCGAGCACGTCCAGCGCCTGCTCGGCGCGCGCCAGCAGCAGAAGGTTGTCCTGGCGGACCTTGGCCCGCAGCCGCTGGAGCGCCTCCTCCGCCTCCCCGCCCACGAGGTCGAAGCGGCGGGTGCGCTCGAGGATGGCGTGCACGGTGGGGTGCACGTCGCAGGCGCGGGCCAGCTCGACGAACATGGCCGGTCGTGGCCGGGGCAGCGCCTCCGCCTCGCCCCAGGACTCCCGCAGGATGGCCAGCAGCAGCTGACTCTCCCGCGCGTCGCTCACCGGGCACGCCGGGAGGGGAGATCGAGCACGCCCCGCAGGAAGCCCAGGCCGTAGCCGACGTGGAGCGTGGGCAGGATGGCGAGCAGGCGAAGGCATCCGGCGCCCAGGCCCGGCAGCCGCGAGAGCGCGAAGCCAAAGATGGCTCCTGCGTAGAGCGCCAGGAAGGCGAGCGCGAGCGCTCGCGCCCGGCCGGGGGCGAAGAGGGCGAGCGCGCAGGCCACCGCCATCGCGAGCACCAGCAGGGAGGGAAGCACGTACTTGAGCTTGAAGATGTCGGGATGCTTCTGGAGGATCCAGGCCTTCACCCGTCCCACCGTGAAGATCTGGCGCCAGAGCGAGGAGAGGCTGCCGCGCGGGACGTACCAGAAGCGGATGGAGGGATCGAGCAGCAGCCGGTAGCCGGCCTTGCGGATCCGCGTGTTCATGTCGAGGTCCTCGACCACCGCCAGGGACTCGTCGAAGGGACCGACCCGGTCCAGCACCTCGCGGCGGAAGGAGCCGGTCTGCAGCGACTCCACGTGGGCGCGGGCGCGCAGGGTGCGGTAGGGGACGCTCCCCACGCCCACGGGCGCGTAGAGGGCGGTCACCAGCGCCCGGCGGAAGGGCGTGTCCGCCTCCATCTGCACGGGCCCCCCCACCACGCTCTCGCCGGTGGCTTCCATGACCTCGACGATTCGCTCCAGGTAGTCCGCGGCCACGAAGGAATGTCCGTCCACCCGGGTCACGATCTCCCCCTGCGCCGCGGACAGGAGGACGTTCAGGGCCGCCGGTGCGGTGCGGCCGGGGTTCTCGAGCACGCGCACGCGGCCTTCCCGGTCCTCGCGGCGCAGCACCTCCAGGGTGCGGTCCCTGGAGCCCCCGTCGGCCATGAGGATCTCGTAGCGGTCGTGGGGATAGGTCTGATCCAGGAGCGAGCGCGCCAGGCGCTCGATGGTGGCCTCCTCGTCGAGCAGCGGCACCACGATGGACACGAACGGCTTCACGGCGCTCCCACGAGGACCCGGCACTATATACTTCGCGCGCCCGTGAACCCCCTCGCCCAGCGCGCCCTCCTGGCCGTGGTGCCGCCTCTCGCGCATGCCTGGCTCCGGGTGCTGGGGGCCACGATGCGCGTCTCCGTGGAGGGAGGGGAGGCGTTCCAGGCCGTCCGCGCCCGCGGGCGCTACATCCTCGCCTTCTGGCACGCGCGCTTCCTGATGATGCCCTGGTCGTATCCCGACGGCCGCATCGTGGTGCTGGTGAGCCGGCACCGCGACGCCGAGATGCTGGTGCGCACGCTGCGCGGCTTCGGCCTGGCCTTCGCGCGTGGATCCACCACCGAGGGCGGGGCGGCGGGGCTGCGCGCGCTCCTGCGGTACGTGGAGGACGGCCACGACGTGGGGGTGGCGCCGGACGGGCCGCGCGGACCGCGCCGGCGCGTGCAGCCCGGGGTGGTGCTGGTGGCCCGCCTCTCCGGCCTCCCCATCGTCCCCGTGGGCTTCTCCGCCCGCCCGTCCAGCCGACTGCGCTCCTGGGACCGGACGCTGCTGCCCCGTCCGTTCGCGCGCGGCGTGTTCGTCTACGGCGCGCCGCTCACGGTGGACCGACGCGCCGATGCGGCCGCGCAGGAGGCGGCCCGGGTCACCCTGGAGGCCGAGCTGGACCGGGTGACCGATCGCGCCGACACGCTGGCCGGGATCCCGCTCGAGGAGGCGAGACCTCCGGCATGAGCCGGCCGCCGCGCATCCTGCTCTCGGCCGGCGAGGCCTCGGGCGACCGCCTGGGCGCGGGCCTGGCACGGGCGCTCCGGCGCCTCCGGCCCGACGTGGAGCTGTCCGGGATGGGGGGCTCCGAGATGGCGGAGGCCGGCGTCCGCCTCGTCCAGGACGCCTCGGAGGTCGCGGTGGTGGGCGTGCTCGAGGTCCTCTCGCGCCTCCCGCAGCTGCGCGCCGCCATGGCGCGCCTCACCTCGGCGCTGGACGCAGGACCGGACCTCCTGGTCCCCATCGACTTCCCGGACTTCAACCTCCGCCTGGCCGGAGAGGCGGCGCGCCGCGGGGTGCCCGTCGTCTACTTCGTCAGCCCCCAGGTCTGGGCGTGGCGGCGCGGGCGCGTGCGGGGGATCCGGCGGCGGGTCGCGCGCATGCTCGTGCTCTTCCCCTTCGAGGTGCCGTTCTACGCGCAGGCGGGGGTCCCGGTGACCTTCGTCGGGCACCCGATGGCGGGCACCCCCGAGGTCGGCGCGGAGGTGACCCGGGCCCTCGCGGAGCGCCTTGGGCTGAGCCCCGCGGCCCGCCGCCTCATCCTGCTCCCGGGGAGCCGACCCGGCGAGGTCGCCCGCCTCCTCCCGCGCATGCTGGCGGCGGCGGGGGAGCTCCGCCGCACCCGGCCCGACCTCGAGGTCCTCCTGCCCCTCGCCCAGGGGCTCGACGCCGGGGAGATCACGCGCCAGGTGGCCGCGTCGGAGGTTCCCGCCACCCGCGTGCACCGGGGGGACTACCCCGCCGTGCTGACGCTGGGGACGGCGGGGATCGCAGCCTCGGGGACGGCGACCCTGGATGCGGCCCTGGCCGGCCTGCCGGTGGCGGTGGTCTACGCGGTGCAGCCCTTGACCTACCTCCTGGGCCGCCTCCTGGTCCGGGTCGACCACATCGCCCTGCCGAACCTGGTGCTGGGGCGGCGCCTCCTCCCGGAGCTGGTCCAGGGAGCCTTCACCCCGGCCGCGGCGGCGGGCGCCGTCGCCCCCTGGCTGGACGCCCCCCCGGCCAGGGAAGAGGTCCGCGCCGGCCTGCGGGAGGTCCGCGCCCGCCTGGGCGAGTCGGGGGCGCTGGACCGGGCGGCGGCAGCGATCCTGGGGGAGCTGCCGGCGACAAATTGACCTCCGGGAAGGCGTGTGCTCCAATCGCGTGCTGCTTGGGGCGCCCCCGATGATTCGGTCCATGACGGGCTACGGCGAGGGAACGGCGGAGCTTCCCGGGGTCCGGGTCACGGTGGCGGTCCGCAGCGTGAACAACCGGTTCGCGGACCTGCGGCTACGCCTTCCTCCCGAGTGGATCGGCCTGGAGCCGGAGCTGCGCCGCCGCATCCTCGGCCGCGTGCGCCGGGGCAGGGTGGAGATGGTGCTGAACTGCGAGCGCGGCAACGGATCGGCGCAGGTGCGCCTCAACCGCCCGCTGGCCGATGCCGTCGCTGCGGCGGCGCAGTGCCTGCGGGACGAGTACGGCGTCGCCGGCACCCTCGAGCTGTCCGCCGTGCTCGGCATCCCGGGGATGATCCAGAGCGCCGCGGCCACGCCGGGGGCGGACGTGGCGCTGCGCGAGGCCATCGACGCCGCGCTGGCCGGTGCCCTGGCCGCCTTCGAGTCCGAGCGCCTGCGCGAGGGGGAAGGCCTGCGGCGGGACCTGGTGGTCCGGCTGGAGCGGATGGAGGGCCTGGTGGCCGCGGTGGACGGGCGCGCTCGCCTCCTCCCCGAGCTGGTGCGCCGGCGCCTCTCCGACCGCGTGCGCGCCTTCGCGGAGCAGGTGGCCGAGATCGACCCCGCGCGCCTGGCCCAGGAGATCGCCTTCCTGGTGGACCGCAGCGACGTCACCGAGGAGCTGGTCCGTCTGGGGGGACATCTGGCTCAGGCGCGGAACGTGCTCGCCCACCCGGACGGCGAGCCGGTGGGGAAGCGGCTCGATTTCCTCCTCCAGGAGATCGGCCGCGAGACCAACACGGTGGGGAGCAAGGCCAGCGACCTCGAAATCAGCCGGCTGGTGCTGGAGCTGAAGGGGGAGGCGGAGAAGGTCCGCGAGCAGGTGCAGAATCTGGAATGAGCGGGCAGGAGTCGCCTCGGGGGGTGCTGTTCGTGCTGTCCGCCCCCTCGGGGACGGGGAAGTCGAGCCTTTGCCGGCGCCTGATCGAGGAGGTGCCGGGGCTGCAGTTCTCGGTCTCGTTCACCACGAGGCGCCGTCGCGCCGGGGAGGAGAACGGGAAGCAGTACTGGTTCGTGGACGACGCCCGGTTCGATGCCATGGTCGGGGAGGACGCGTTCCTGGAGTGGGCGGAGGTGTTCGGCCAGCGCTACGGCACCGGACGCGTGGCCACAGCGCAGGTCCTGGTCGAGGGGCGGGATCTCCTCCTCGACATCGACGTGCAGGGCGCGCGTCAGGTGCGCGAGGCGGTGGAGGACTCCGTGTCCGTGTTCCTGCTGCCCCCCGACTTCACGACCCTCGAAGGCCGGCTGCGCTCGCGGCGCAGCGAGGACGAGGGCGAGGTGGCGCGCCGCCTGGCCCTGGCGGGCGCGGAGGCGGAGGAGTTCGCGCACTACGATTACCTGGTGATCAACGACGACCTGGAGCGGGCCACCGCCGACCTCGGCGCCATCGTGCGGGCGGAGCGCCGGCGCACGGGGCGCCGGCGTGACGAGGCCGCCCGCATCCTGGCCACGTTTCCCCATCGCGTCAGTGGATGAAGACGGAGAGGAGGTTCCCTTGTTCAAGCTGCCCGAGGAGATGGAGAGCAAGTACCGCTTCGTGACCCTGGCCTCGCTGCGTGCCGAGCAGCTCCAGGCGGGGGCCCTGCCCCGCGTGGCCGGCCCCGCCCGCAAGGCCACCCTGCTGGCGCAGGAGGAGGTCGCGCGCGGCCTCGTCGAGCCCTACGACCCGGCGCTGGAGGCGGAGCTGGCGGCCACCGCCGCCGAGGAAGACCTGGAGGAGGAGGAGTAGGCGGTCCGCCATGCGCGTGGCCCTGGGGGTGAGCGGCGGGATCGCGGCCTACAAGGCGCCCGAGATCGTCCGCGGCCTCACGGAGGCGGGCTGCCAGGTGCGGGTGATCCTCACCCGCAATGCCGAGCAGTTCGTGACCCCGCTCACGCTGCAGACGCTGTCGCGCCGCAAGGTGCTGCGCGAAGCCTTCGCGCTCGACGCCGAGGAGACGGTCCGCCACGTGGAGCTGGCGCGCGAGCTCGACGCGATGGTGGTGGCCCCGGCCACCGCCAACGTGCTGGGGAAGTTCGCGCACGGCATCGCCGACGACCTGCTGTCCACCTTTCATCTCGCGGTCACCGCACCGGTGGTGCTGGCCCCGGCCATGAACACGCGCATGTGGGCCCACCCCGCGGTGCGGGAGAGCGTGGCCCTCCTCCGTGCCCGGGGGGTTCGCCTGATCGATCCCGAGAGCGGCTGGCTGGCCGAGAACGAGATCGGGGTGGGACGGATGGCCGATCCCACCGCCGTCGTCGCCGCCACGCTGGCCGCGGCGCGGCGCGGGCGCCAGCTCCAGGGGAAGCGGATCCTCGTCACCGCCGGGCCCACCCGGGAGCCGCTGGATCCCGTGCGCTACCTGTCCAATCGCTCCTCGGGGAAGATGGGCTACGCCCTGGCGGAGGCGGCCGCCCGGCGCGGCGCCAGCGTGCTCCTGGTGAGCGGGCCGGTCGCGCTCCCCACCCCCTACGGGGTGGAGATCGTGCGCGTGCAGACGGCGAGGGAGATGCGCGAGGCCGTGCTCGGTGCCGCCGCCGACGCCGTCTTCATGGCGGCGGCCGTCGCCGACCATGCGCCGGAGCCCGCTCCCGCCAAGATCAAGAAGAGCGCAGGCGCGCTCACCTTGACCCTCGCCCCCGGGCCCGACATCCTGGCCGAGCTGGGGGAGAGGAAGGCCCGGGGGGCAGGGCCGCTGCTGGTGGGCTTCGCCGCGGAGACGGAGGACCTGCTCGCCGGTGCGCAGCAGAAGCTCGAGGCCAAGAACCTCGACTTCATCGTGGCCAACGACGTCTCCCGGGCCGACGCCGGGATCGATGCCGACCGGAACGAGGTCACGGTGCTCGACCGGGACGGTGGCCGCCACGCGATCCCTCTTGCGGCAAAGCGACTGGTGGCCGAATCCATCCTGGACCGGGTGTTCGGCGCGGAGGGCGCATGAACGCGCTCGACCCGGCGGTGGCGGAGTGGCTGCGCTACCTGCAGGAGATGGGCGTGCGCGAGCTCTACCTGGGGAAGCCGTCCCCGCCCACCGCGGAGTCGCTCGAGGACATCCGGAAGGACCTCGGGGACTGCACGCGCTGCAAGCTCCACGGTGGCCGCACCAAGCTGGTCTTCGGGGTGGGAAATCCCCGGGCCCGGCTCCTGTTCGTGGGCGAGGGACCGGGCGCCGACGAGGACCTGCGGGGCGAGCCCTTCGTGGGGCGCGCCGGGCAGAAGCTGGATGAGATGATCAAGGCCATCGGGCTCACGCGGGAGCAGGTGTACATCGCCAACGTGGTGAAGTGTCGCCCGCCGAACAACCGCGACCCCGAGCCGGACGAGGTGGCGACCTGCTCCCCCTTCCTCGTCCGCCAGATCGAGGCCATCCGTCCCGGGGTCATCGTCACCCTCGGTCTCCCGGCGGCGCGGACGCTCCTGGGCCTGAAGGGAGGGATCGGGGCCGCGCGCGGGACGTGGCACAGCTTCCGGGGCATCCCGGTGATGCCCACGTTCCACCCGGCGTACCTCCTGCGCGCCTACACCGTGGAGAACCGCCGCAAGGTCTGGGAAGACCTGCAGGCCGCGCGCGCCAAGCTCGACCAGGCGTGAGCGGCGCCTACGCCGCCGTCGCCGTCCCCGTGCCCCTGCGGCGCACCTTCACCTACGCCGTTCCCGAGCACCTGCGGGGTGATCTGCGGCGGGGGGCGCGGGTGCGGGTGCCCCTCGGGCGCCGCCGCGTGCACGGCACGGTGGTGGAGTGGCCGGCGCCGGCACCGGACGACGCGGTCACGGCGAAGGACCTCGACACCGTGCTGCCGCGCGGCCCCGCGCTCCCCGACGACCTCCTGGAGCTGACCCGGTTCGTGGCCGAGTACTACCTGTGCGGGTGGGGGGAGGCGATCGAGGCCGCTCTCCCTCCCGAGGTCGCGCCCGCTCCCGCCGCCCGCGCGGTGCGGCGGGCGCCCGGTGCCTTGGCCCCGCCCGCGCGCGCCCTGGCGCAGGCGCGCGCCTTCGAAACGCTCCCCGCCGACGGGACGGCGCTTACGCTCGAGGCGCTGGCCCCAGAGATCCGGAGGGTCCTCCGCGATCTCGTGCGCGCGGGCAGGGCGGAGATCCTGGAGACGGCGGCCGCCCTGGCGGAGCCGGTCCCCGGGCCGGCGCCCACCCCGGCCCAGGCCGCCGTGCTGGTCGAGGTGGAGGGCGCGCTGGCGCGCGGGATCTACGCTCCCTTCGTCCTCTTCGGCACCACCGGCTCCGGGAAGACCGAGGTCTATCTGCGGGCGGCGGAGGCTGCGCTCCGCGGCGGCCGGAGCGTCCTCTACCTGGTGCCGGAGATCGGTCTGACACCGCTGCTGGTCACCCGCCTGGCCGCGCGCTTCCCGGGACGGGTGGAGGTGCTGCACAGCGGCCTCGCCGCGGGGGAGCGGCGCGCCGCCTGGGAGCGCACGCGGGCGGGAGCGTGCCGGTTCGTGGTGGGCACGCGCTCGGCCGTCTTCGCGCCCCTCGCCGATCTCGGCCTGGTGGTGGTGGACGAGGAGCACGACGCCTCCTACAAGCAGGGGGAGTCTCCCCGCTACCACGGGCGCGATCTGGCGGTGCTGCGGGCGCGTGCGGCGGGGGCGGTGGTGCTGCTGGGCTCCGCCACGCCCTCCCTCGAGTCCTTCGCCCACGCGCGCTCCGGGCGCTATGGCCTGCTCCGCCTGGGAGGGCGCGTGCACGCGCGGGCGCTCGCCGCCGTGGAGATCGTGGACATGCGCCGCGAGTTCCTGCAGACCCGCGCCGCGCATCCCCTGTCCCGCACCTTGATCTCTGCGCTCCAGGAATGCCTGGGTCAGGGAGCCCAGGCGCTGGTTCTCCGGAACCGGCGCGGCTGGGCGGTGTCGCTGCTGTGCCCCGCGTGCGGCACGCGGGTGACCTGCCCGCGCTGCAGCCTGGCCTTGACCTGGCACCAGGCGGCGGCGCGCTTGCGCTGTCACCTGTGCGACCTGGAGCGGCCGCATCCGGGGGAATGTCCGGCCTGCCGTTTCCAGGAGCTGCAGCCGCTGGGGGAGGGCGCCGAGCGGATCGAGCACGAGCTGCGGGCGGCCCTGCCGGGCGCGCGCCTCGCCCGCATGGACCGCGACACCGTGCGCCGGAAGGGGGCGCAGGAGGATCTGCTGCGCCGCTTCGGGGCGGGGGAGATCGACGTCCTGGTGGGGACGCAGATGATCGCCAAGGGGCACGACTTCCCCAGGGTGACGCTGGTGGGCGTGGTCTCGGCCGATCAGAGCCTGGGGCTCCCCGACTTCCGCGCCGGGGAGCGCACGTTCCAGCTCCTGACGCAGGTGGCGGGACGGGCCGGGCGGGGGGAGCTTCCGGGACGGGTGGTGGTGCAGGCGTTCGATCCCGAGCACCCCGTGCTCCAGGAGGCGGCGCGCCAGGACTTCGAGGCGTTCTTCGGGCGCGAGATGGCGTACCGGCGCGCGCTCCGCTACCCGCCGCTGTCGGCTCTGGTGCAGGTGATCGTCTCGGACCGGGATCCCGTGCAGGCCGACGGGTACGCGGAGGAGGTTGGCCGCGCCCTGCGGGCGGAGAGCCGCGGGCGTCTCCTGGTCTCCGGCCCGGGACCGGCCCCCGTGGAGCGCGCACGCCTGCTCTGGCGCCGTCAGATCTTCGTGCGCTCCTCCGGACGCCGGCGCCTGGTCGCCGCCGTGGCCGCCGCCCTCGCCGAGGTGGAGGGGAAGGTCCCGGCCCGGGCCCTCACCGTGGACGTCGATCCCCTCTCCCTGCTGTGATGCAGGGCGAGGTCGTCCTGTCGGTGGCGGAGGCGGACGCGGCGTCCACCGCGCGCCGGCTCGCCGACGTCCCCGCCGGCTGTGCGCGCGTGGAGATCCGCGCCGACCGCCTGCGCGCGAGCGACCTCCCCGGCCTGATCGCGCGCAGCCCCAGGCCCGTGCTGGTGACGGCGCGCCGCGTCGAGGACGGCGGCGCCTTCGACCGCCCTGAGATCGAGCGAGGGGCGCTGCTGGAGGCGGCGCTCGCCGCCGGGGCCTGGATCGACGTGGAGTGGGGGAGCGCCCTGGGGTGGATGGCGGAGGGCGACATGGCGGACCGCGTCGTGCTCTCCAGGCACGAGGTTCCCTGCCGCCTCGACGCGATGCTCCCGGTCTACCGCGAGATGGCGCGCAGCCGCGCCGCGCGTCTCAAGCTCGTGCCCCGCGCGGATCGACCCTCCGAGGGGGCGGCGGTGCGGGAGGTCCTGGCCCGGGCCCGCGCCGACGGCCGCGCGCTCGCCTGCTTCGCCCTGGGGGATGCGGGCACGGCCACGCGGGTGCTGGCGCTGTCCTGGGGGTCGTGGGCGACCTACGGGTCGGTGGAGACCGGCGCGGAAACGGCCGACGGCCAGCTTCCCGCTCGCGTTCTGCTCGACGTCTTCGGCGCTCCCGCCCTGGGGAAGGACGCCGCTCTCTTCGGCCTCGTGGGGACGCCGATCGCGCGCAGCCCCTCCCCCCGCATGCACCAGGCCGGGTATCGGGCCCTCGGGCTTGCCGCCTGCTATCTCCCCTTTCCCGCCGAGGATCCCGGCGAGGTGCAGGCGCTCGTCGGCGCGTACGGCCTGGCCGGCTTCGGCGTGACGATCCCGCTGAAGGAGGCGGTGGCGTCCCGCTGCCGCCTCACCGAGCGGCTGGCCGCGCGCGCAGGAGCGGTGAACACGGTCGTCGTGCACGGGGATGGCTGGGAGGGCTTCAACACCGACGGTCCCGCCGCGCGCGCTCTCCTGGAGGCGCACCTCGACCTCCGGGGAGCGAAGGTCCTCGTGCTGGGCGCGGGCGGCACCGCCGCCGGCATCGGCGCGGCGCTCCAGGACGCCGGCGCCCGCGTCGCCCTCTGCGGCCGCAGCCCCGCCCGCGCGGAGGCGCTGGCCCGCAGGCTGGGGGCGGAGACGATCTCGTGGGAGGCGCGGGCGCAGGCATCCTGGGACGCGCTGGTGCAGGCGACGCCGCTGGGAGTCTTCCCGGAAGAGGCCCTGCGCGGGCGCGCCGTGCTGGACGCCGCCTACGGAGCGGCGCCGACGCCGCTCGCGGCCGCCGCGCGCGCCCGGGGCCTCGGCGTGGTGGAGGGGCGGGAGCTCCTGGCGGCACAGGCGGCGCTCCAGTTCAGGCACCTCACCGGCCGGGAGATCGCGGTGGATGTGCTGCACCGCGCCGCCGGGCGACCTTGACGCTCTCGCCGCCGGCGCCTAGGCTCCCACCATGAAGAAGCACACCCTCCGGATGGCGGTCCTGCCCGTGGCCTCCATCCTGCTCGCGCTGGGCATCGTCGGCTGCACGGAGCGTCGCCCGAAGCCGCCGCGGGAAGTCGGTGGCCTGGACGAGAAGCTGTCCACCTTTGCCTGGAAGGAGGACGGGAACCTGGTGGCGCTCATCGTGGACACGCGCGCGGCACGGTACGTGGGGGAGGCGAGCTACATGCCCCTGGAGATCGCGGTGGCCAACCGGGGCCTGAACGAGCTCGTCCTCACTCGCGAGTCGTTCACGCTGGTGGACGAGACCGGGCAGAAGTACCCCGTGGCGGCGCCTCAGGAGCTGTTGCAGGACTACGACTTCCTCGACCGGGACCGGGCGACGCTCGCCGAGCTCATGGGGATCGTGGACCAGAAGTTCACGACGTTCACCTACTACCCGAGCAAGCTGTCGCCCACCAAGACCAGCGGCCCTTTCCCGCCTTCCCCGCCGGGGGCCGCCGGCGTGGTGCGGGACCAGGTGACGCTGCCGAAGTTCGGCTACACGGTGGACTTCATCTACTTCCCCAAGCCCGCCACGGGGGTGAAGGACCACAAGTTCGAGCTGCAGATGTCCTCCCCCGCGCTCCCCGCCGACAACAACCCCATCTTCGTCAAGTTCATGGTGATCTGACCTCGTCCGTGAACGGCTCGGAGAGGCGGGCCACCGCGGCCACGGTGAGCGCGAGGGCGAGGCCCGGCAGCGTCGCGATCCAGGGGGCGCTCGCCAGGCGATCGCGGCCGTCCGCCAGGACGTTCCCCCAGGAGGGGGCGGGAGGCGGCACACCGAGGCCAAGGAACGACATCGTGGCCTCGAGCAGCACGGCGCTCCCCACCCGCAGCGCCGCCTCCGCCGCGAGCACCCCCGCCGCCGCGGGAAGCAGGTGCCGGAAGGCGATGGCGGCCCCGCGCGCCCCCGAGGCCTCGGCGGCGCGGACGTAGTCTCGCCCCCGGGCGGAGAGCACCTCGCCGCGCACGAGGCGCGCCGCCCCCATCCAGCTCGTGAGGCCGAGCACGACCACCGTGGTGGTGAGGGACCGGCCCCACAGCGCCGCCAGGCAGAGGGCGAGGAAGAGCCGAGGGACGGAGAGCGCGGCGTCGGTGGCGCGCATGAGCAGCCCGTCCAGGATTCCCCCGGACCAGCCCGCCACCAAGCCGACACACGTGCCCACGAGCAGCGCGATCGCGGCCGCCACCGTGCCCACCAGGAGCGACGTGCGGGCGCCCCAGATCAGACGGCTCAGCAGGTCGCGCCCGTAGCCGTCGGTGCCGAGCAGGTAGAGCGGATGCTCGACCGCCGCGACCTCGGCGGCCGGGATCGCCTCCGTTCTCCCCGCGCGCGTGCGCACGTAGGTGTCCGGACCCCGCTCGATCGCGTCCGCGAAGCGCAGCGTGCCGTCGCGCATGCGCAGCGCCTGCGCCCGCCACAGCGGCGGCCGGTCGGCGAGCAGGAGGCCGTCCGGCTGTGCCGCGGGGTCGCGGAGAGGGAGGAGGGGGGCGAGGAGGGCGAGACCGAGGACGGCCGCCAGCAGGGCGGCGCTCCAGGGGCGCGCGGCGAGCGCGCTCACGCCGGGGCACCGCCCGGCCGGCCCAGGCGCACGCGCGGATCGAGGGCGGCCATGGCGAGATCGGCGAGCAGGCTGCCCGCGATCACCAGTACGGTGGTGAACGCGGTGGAGGCGAGGACCACGGCCATGTCCCGGGCCTGGAGCGCGTCGTAGAAGAGCCGACCCATGCCCGGCCAGGCGAAGACGAACTCCACCGCGAGCGATCCCGACACCAGCGCCGGCAGCGACAGCCCGGCCAGGTTGACGATGGGGACGAGCGCGCCGCGCAAGGCGTGGGCGCCGAAGAGACGGCCCCCCCCCACACCGCGCGCGCGCGCCGCCCGCACGAAGGCCTCGCTCACCGTGCCCAGCAGGCCGGCGCGCACGAAGCGCGCCATCCCCGCCGCGGAGGAGACGCCGAGCACGGCGGCGGGGAGCGCGAGGTGATGCGCCAGGTCGAGGATCCGGCGCCACGCCGGCCACTCATGCGCCCCCACGGAGTGCATGGAGGAGGCGGGAAAGAGAGGGAGCTTCACGGCCAGGGCGAGGATCGCCATCATCCCCACCCAGAAGGCAGGCAGGGCGTACAGCAGCGCGGCCGCGAATCCGGCCCAGCGGTCCGCCGCCCCTCCCCGTGCCCGCGCCATGAGCGCGCCCCAGCCGATACCGAGCACGCACTGCAGCAGCAGGGCCGTCCCCGACAGCAGCAGCGTCGCCGGCAGCGCCGCCGCCACCGCGTCCCGCACCGGCCGGCTCCGCGCCACCGACCAGCCCCACTCCCCCCGCAGAGCGAACGCCGAGAGCCAGCGCAGGTAGCGCTCGGGCGCCGGGCGGTCGAAGCCGTACGCGGCGGCGATGCGCGCGCGCACCTCGGGGGAGACGGGGCGGTCGCCGATCAGCAGGTCCGCGGGATCGCCTGGTGCGGTCTCCACGAGCACGAAGGTGAGGGTGAGGACGGCGAGCAGGAGCGGGATCGCGGCCAGCAGCCTGCGGAGCGCGTAGCGGAGCATCCGTCAGCGCGAGATCCACGCGGTGGCCAGCCAGCGCAGGGGATCCGAGGGGACCGGCACGACTCCGTGCACGCGCTCCCGGGCCACGGCCAGGCGCTCGGTCTCCCAGAGGAACGTGCAGGGCTGGTCCCGGTGCAGCGCCGCCTGCACGCGCGCCAGCGCCGCCTGGGCGTCCTCCCAGCGCGCGGCAGCGGACGCGTCGGCGAGCGCGGCGTCCACCTCGGGGGAGCGGTAGCCGACGACGTTGCTCCCCTGGGGCGGGCGGGCGTCGGACCGGAACAGCGGCGCGAGGTCGGGCGTGCCCGTCCAGCGCCAGCCGGCGAGCGTGGCGTCGAAGTCTCCCGCGGAGACCCTCGTGCGCAGCGAGGCCATCTCCAGGGGCCGCGGCGTGAGCTGCACGCCGATCTTGGCGAGCTGGGCCTGGATGCGGACCAGCGCCTCTTCGCGCACCCGGTTCCCCAGGTTCGTCACCGCCTCCAGGACCAGGGGCTTTCCCCCCTCCCCGTAACCCTTGGCCGCGAGGATGCGCTTGCTCTCCGCCGGGTCGTAGGGCAGGGGAGCGAGCGTGGCGTCGGCGCCGGCGAAGAACGAAGGCAGCGGCCCCACGGCGACCTTTCCCAGTCCGCCGAGGAGCTCGTCCACCAGCGCCTGGCGGTCGATGCCGAGCGTGAGCGCACGCCGGACCTCGGGGTCGTCGAGCGGGGGCTTCGCCTCGTTCCAGCCCAGGTAGTCCACCATGGGGTAGGGGAAGCCGTACTTCTTCACGGGCGCGCCTGCATTGGTGGGAAGACGCCGGAACTCGCGGGGGGGAACGCCCTCCACGTAATCGATCTCTCCCGCCTCCACCTGGGTGACCAGGCTCCCCACGTCGGGCACGATGCGCACCACGACCTTGTCGAGCAGGGGTGCCGGCTCCGGCGCGTTCGGGTTCCGCACCAGCACGATCTCCTGGCCGGGAGCGTGCGCCTGGAGCAGGAAGGGGCCGGAGGCGATCGGCTCCCTGGACCAGTCGTGGGTGCGCCACTCCGCGAAGGGGACCTTGCCGAAGGCGTGGCGGGGGAGGATGCCGCCCTCCACGGCGTTCGCGAAGAGGAACGGGGTCACGCGGGCGAAGTGGAAGGTGACGGTGCGTGGATCGGAGACCGTCACGTCGGTCACGTTCTTCTTGGCGTCCGCCCCCACCCAGCCCACGTCCGGGCTGGTCTGGGCCTGCCAGGTGAAGCGCACGTCCTCCGCCGTGAGCGGGGTGCCGTCGCTCCAGCGTGCATCGCGCAGGTGAAAGGTGAGGCTCTTCCCGTCCTCCCCGAAGCTCCAGGACTCCGCCAGCTCCGGATCGTATCCCTCGGGCCCGAAGCCTCCCTTCCCCTTCTCGCGCGCGAGGCGCAGGAACAGGAGACGGTGCAGGTTCGCCGCGAAGGACTGGGCGGACACCGCCTCGTTCCAGGCGTCGACGTCGGAGATGCTCCCCAGCACCAGCGTGCCCCCGGGGGAGGGGGCGATCGACGTTCCCGGCTCCGTCGTGCACCCGGCCAGGAGAACGAGGAGGAGAAGGGCGGCCCCCCTCACTGGGCCTCGCGCTCGGCCACGCGCTCGCGGATCTGCAGGAGCGAGTGCACCGGGCCCTCGCCCACCCCGGGGCAGAAGGTCTTGAGCCCCTCCCAGCTGCCGCGGCGCCGCAGGTTCTCCTTCCAGAAGGGGAAGGTACGGCACTGCGTGGGGCGGGCGTCGTACACGGTGCAGCGCGCGCCGTCCAGGAAGGGACAGGCATCTTCCCCCATGGTCAGCACGAGGTCCCCGTCGTCCACGGTCGTGAACCGCGCCCGGAACTGCTCGTCCGTGAGGTGGAGGTGCGCGGCCAGCGCTGCGGCGTCCTCCTCGCTCAGGTAGACGTAGGCGTAGGCGTCGTGACGGGAGCAGCAGCGGCCGCAGTCGGGCTGGCAGGCGAAGCGGAGGCCCTCGGCGTACCAGGGAGGTCGCTTCGCCATCGGCGCGGAGTGTAAACCCAAATCTAGACGGCGGGGAGATGAATGGTGAACGTGGTCCCGCTCCCGGGAGCGCTCGACACCTCCACGTGCCCGCCGTGCGCCTCCACCGCGCGCCGCACGATGGCCAGGCCCAGGCCCGTCCCCGAGGACTTGGTGGAGAAGTAGGGCGTGAACAGGCGCGCACGCACCCGGGGGTCGAGCCCGGGGCCGGTGTCGGAGACGGAGAGGAGCACCTCGCCGTCCCGGCGCCGCACCGCCAGGCGCAGGCGGCCGCCCTGGGGCATCGCCTGCAGCGCGTTCTCGATCAGGTTCACCACCGCGCGCGCGAGCACGCGGGCGTCCACCGCGGCGGTACCCGCGGCCGCGTAGTCCTCCTCGATGGCCACCCCCGGGGGATGGGCGGCACGGTAGGGGGCCACCACCTCGCGCAGGAACTCCCCGGGATCGGTGGGCCGGGGGGCGAGATCGGGGAGCTTGGCGTACGCGGAGAACTCGCTGGCGATCTCCCTGAGCGCACGCACCTGCTTGAACACCGTCTGCAGGCAGCTCTCGATCTCGGGAGAGGGGAGCAGCCTCCGGTCGCGGAGCACGCGCTCCAGGTGCTCGGTGGAGAGCTGGATGGGCGTGAGGGGGTTCTTGATCTCGTGGGCGATGGCACGCGCCATCTCCGCCCAGGCGGCGAGCTGGTTGCTGCGCATGAGGTCGGTCACGTCCTCGAGCAGGAGGAGCGCGCCGGGCGGGCCGCCGTCCGGATCGGGCAGGTCCACCTGCACCACCCGCACGCGCTGCGCGCGTCCGCCCCGCAGGAGATCGACGTCCTCGGGATCCCCGGTTCCGGCGCGGCGGCGGAGGGCGGGGGCGAGCGGGGCCAGCTCCGGGTCCCCCGCCACGGCGTCGGCCAGGATGTCTCCTGTCCGCGGCGGTCCCTGCGAGCCGTCCAGCAGGGACCGCGCGGCCGGGTTCACCGTGACCAGGCGGCCCCGGGCGTCCGTGGAGAGCACGCCGGTGGTGGCGTGCCTGAGCAGCGCCTCCATGTAGTCCCGCCGCCGCTCCAGGTCGCCGCGCTGCGCCGCCAGGGCCGCCGCCATGGCGTTGAATCCGTTGACGAGGCCGGCCAGCTCGTCCCGGCTGCCGGTGGACAGGCGCGCGCCGTAGTCCCCGGCGGCGATGCGCGCGGTGGCGTCCACCAGGAGGCGCACGGGACGGGCCACGTTGCGGGCCAGCGGGGAGACGGCGGCCGCGAGCAGCGTTCCCAGCGCCACCGTGGCCAGGAGGAGCATCTCCACCACCTGCTCCACCGCGCGCGCCGCCTCCTGCTCCTGGAGCACCAGAGGCACGGCCACGATCGTGCGCCCTCCCCCTTCGGGGAAGCGCACCGAGGTGTACACGACCGGGATGGGCGCCTGGCCCAGCGCCAGCGTGCGCACCAGGTAGGGGACGTGGCGCCGGGTGAGGGCGTCGGCGACCTCGCCGGGGAGGCGCGGGGTGAGGAGCCCCGAGGAGAACAGCTCGCGCTTGGAGGTCGCGAGCAGCGTCCCGTCGCGGTAGACCAGGATCTCCTGCCCCACCATGCGTCCCAGCCAGTGCAGGATGACGTCGTCGAGCACCGGGCCGCCGGTGGTGTCCTCCTCCCGGCGCTCGGCGCTGCTGGCGTAGTCCTCGATCACCTTCCGCACCACGCGCACCAGGCGGGTCGCGTCCTCCACCAGCGCCGCCTGGCCGCGCGCGCCGATGTAGGTCCAGAGGAACAGCGACAGGCCGATCAGGGGGAGGACGGAGGCGAGGAGCAGCGTGGCCAGCAGCTTCCGGTAGAAGGAGCCGCGGAGCGCGCTCCACGCGGCGGCCCAGCGGGCGCGGCGGACGCCGTAGCCGAGGACGACGCGCAGGACGAGGAAGAACAGGCTGGCCAGGGCCAGGCGCACGAAGGCGCCCAGGTAGTCCAGGGCCGAGCGCGCCGGCATCAGAAGGAGGTGGAGCCTCCCCGGATCCGCGGCGTCGCGCAGGGGGAGCGCTGTCCAGGGCTCGTCCCCCACGTCGAGCCGCAGGGTGGAGCCGGACGCGGCGGCCTCGCGCATGGCGGCGCTCGGCGGGGGAGGATCGTCGAGCGTCTGCAGGAGGATCCCTCCCCCCGCGTCGTACAGCACGTAGTCGGGTACCCCGCCGGGCTCCCCGCGCGCGCCGCCCGGGTGTCCGGGGCCGAGGGCGGCCAGGTAGGGCGCGATGGAGGGGAGGAAGGAGAGATTGCTGGGGTCGTCGGTGACGTGCGCCACCACCGCTCCCAGGCGCCTCCCTCCCGCCACGACCGGCATCTCCGCGTGGAGCAGCGCCTGGCGGAACCCGAGCGCCCAGCGATCGTTCTCGGGAACGGCCGTGGGCTCCGCCTCCAGCGCGCGCGGGGGTGGTTCGTGCAGCGGTGGGAGATCGAACGCGAAGTGGCTGACCAGGGTGCCGTCGTCGCGGTAGAGGTCGAGCGAGGACTGGAGGCCCTGGCGGAACAGCGTCCCTCCCACCCACAGCCGGTAAGCGGTGTAGGGATCCTCCCCGGGCTCGGTGGCGGCCAGCGCCTCCAGCGTCCGGGGGGAGGTCGCGGCTTCCGAGACGGCGGCCAGGAGCGCCCCCTCGCGGCGGGAGCGCTGCTCCAGCACCTGGGGGGCGAACTCGCTCCGGAGCCGCTCGACCTCGTTGCGCGCCTGCGTCTGGAGGAGGAAGGCGGTCGCGAGCGCGGCCAGCGGCAGGGAGGCGAGCAGGGTGGCAACCCGTGGCGCGCCCGGGCCTCCGGGGAGGCGGCGCAGGAAGAGGACGCACAGCTCGGCCGAGGCCTCGAGGGCCAGCACCCATCCCGCCAGGAGCAGCGCCTGCGGGAGGAGATCGGCGAAGCTGGCGAGGCGCAGGGGGTCGAGACGGGCGTTCTCTCCCAGCGACACGGAGAGCGCGAGCAGGCCGGCCACGGAGAGACCGGCGGCGGCCAGGCTTCCCGCCCGGAACGCGAAGCCGGGCCCCTCCGTGCCGCGGCCCGCGCGGGCGAGCGCGCGGGCGGAGAGCCACCATGCGAGACAGGTGAGGGCGAGATCGGCGGGGGAGGCGAAGGCCCCGAACCCCGCGGTGGTGCCGAAGCGGCTGGGCGAGCCCAGCTCGCGCGGGAGCAGGTGCGAGCAGGCCTGCGTCGCCACCAGGAGCGCGCGGCATGCCGCCAGGGCGGCCACGTACGCCGCGAGCCCACGCCAGGTGCGCGGCGGACGGCGAAGGGCGGCCGCACCCGCGAGCAGTGCCGCGAGCGCGGCCGAAGCCGCCAGCGCCTGGGAGCGGCGCTCCGCCGCCAGATGGGCTGCCCGCACGTCCTGGAGCCGGACCCAGCCCACCGTGGTCCCCCCGTCCTCGATGGGCGCGACGAGGACGTGGGGAGGCGGGACCGGCGCCTGGTCGAGGCCGAAGTGCACCTCCTGCACGGTGGCCCGCGCCCGGCGGTCGGGCAGCAGCGCCACGAACGCGAGGTCCGGCGTGTCGCCGTCGAGGAGGAGGGTCGCCGTTCCGCTCCGTCCCGCCCGGTCGGGGGGGCAGCGGACGTTGAGGCGCGTGCGCAGGCCGTCCACGCCGATGCGGAGCCCGGGGACCGGCGGAGGCGTCTCCGGCGTGCCGGTCCACTCCAGCAACCCGCCGCGGGGATCGACGACGCCGATCCCGTCCACGCGGTGCGCGAGGTCGCTCCGGCGAGCGGCGGTGCGTGCGGCGGACACCCCGCGGTCGCGCGCCAGGACGGCGAGCCGCTCCCCCTCCGCCCGCACGCGGTGGAACGCCCGCGCCACCTCCTCGGCCCTCGCCTGGAGCGAGGCCCGGGCCTCCGCGGCTCCCGGTTCCTCGAGCCGGCTGGCGGAGTACACCCCCGCGAGCCAGACGCACAGGGGCAGCAGGGCGAGCGCGGCCGCGCGGCGGCCGGCGCGCGGCGGGGTCATTCCGCCGTTTCCCTCATCCCCCGGAGGACCCAGCGGCCCTCCTCGAGCTGGAAGGTGAGGTGGAGGCCGACGCGGGCGGGGCTTCCCTGCCGATCGACCAGCGCGGCCCGGGCGTGCGCGACCCCGTGGACCTTGCACTCGCCCTCGACGCGCACCACCTCGAAGCTCCGCACCGACCCGCTGGCCAGGAAGTCGCGGAACAGGGCCTCCACCTGGGGCGGGGCGAAGGCGCCGTCCTCCGGGCCCAGGCGCGCGAGCGACAGCTCGACCTTTCCTTTCTGGGGGAGGAGCTTGCGCAGCGCTCCGGTCTGCTTCGCCTGGAGCGCTTGACCCACGCTCTGCGCGGCCTGACGCACCTCGGCCGGTCCGTCCCCGGCGCGCGCGATGGGCGCCAGGCAGGCCAGCAGGACGAGCGCGTGCAGGGCGCGTCGGAGCGTCACGAGGGGAGGGTAGGGAGGGGTGCCCGGCGTGTCAAACCTGCGACGCCGGGTTGCCCCGCGCGTCCAGCAGCTCGCGCACGAGGCTGCGCAGCACCGTCAGGCTGAAGGGCTTCGTGATGTAGCGATCCACCCCCAGCCGCTGCAGGTCCTCCGCGTCCCGCCCCGGATCGCGGGACAGGCCCACCACGGGGAAGCGCGCGTCGCCGGCCAGCGCCTGCACCCGCTCCATCAGCGAGGCCCCGCCGTCCTCCTCCGCCAGGTGCACGTCGAGCACCAGGAGGTCGGGGCGCCGGAAGCGCAGCGTCTCCAGGGCGGCTCGCGCCGACGGGGCGCGCAGCACCTGGAGATCGTCGAGGCCGAGCAGGTCCTCCGCCAGGTCGAGGAGCGCCTCGTCGGCGTCCGCCACCAGCACCACCGGCCGGGCGTGCCGCAGCACGCCCTCGTCGATGAACACGCGGTTGCCCCCCCGGGCCTTGGCCTGGGAGAGCGCGTTCTCCGCCATGCGGATGAGGTCGTCGGGGCTGCGCACGGCGCCGTTGTCGGGGAAGGTGCAGATCCCGGCGGAGATGCGGACCTGCGCGTTGTCGTGGTCGTAGCGGGAGAGGAAACCCTCGGTGTCGTTGCGCACCTTGTTCGCGAAGGTGGCGGCCCCGCGGTAGCGGTTGCCCGGCAGCACCACGGCGAAGGCCTCCTCGCCGATGCGGCCCAGGATGTCCTCCCTGCGCACGCAGCCCGCAATCGTGCGCGCCACCCCCCGGATGACGGAGTCCCCCGCCACCTGGCCGAAGGCGTCGTTGATCTGCTTGAGATGGTCCACGTCGAAGAGGGCGAGGGAGAGCGCGGTGCGGTGGCGGCGCGCGCGGGAGAACTCCTCCTCGAGGCGGAGGAGCAGGTAACGCCGGTTGAACAGGCCGGTCATGGGGTCGCGGATGGACTGCCGCTGCAGCTCGCGGCGGAGACGGCCCACCTCCGCGGCCAGGCGCACCCGGGTCTGGAACTCCCCGGCCTCGGCCGGGGAGGCCATCGAGGCCGCCGCGAGGCTCGATCCCGCCTGGGCCAGGGCCTCCCGCAGTGCCAGGTCGCGGAAGAGGTGGATCTGGGGGACCCCGTCGAAGAGGTCGCCGCGCACCAGCCGGTCGACGAGACCTCCCGAGGCGGGATCGTCCGTGTCCAGGTCGGTGACGAGGAGGTCGACGGTCGTGTCGTCCCCCCGCACCATGAGGAACTTCTCGGCGCCGGAGAGGAGCACGGGCCGCTCACCGGCCGCTTCCACCCAGCGGCGCAGCCGCTCTCCCGACTCCTCGTCCGTCGTGAGGACGAGCACGTTCCCGTGCTGGGGCTCCATGTCCATGGGAGGGCACAATATGGTTCCCGGGAGGTGCGATGGCGAGGACGCCGGTGCGCGCGCTGGCCCTGATGTCGCCGGGTCTGGACGGGGCGCTGGCGGCCCGCCTGCTCCTGGACCAGGGAGTGGTGGTGGAGGCGGTCCACTTCGCCACCGGGTTCGCCCGCAGCGCCCCGCCGGCGCGCTTCGGCGTGCCCGTGGAGGAGCGGGACGTCCGGGCGGACTACCTCAGGGACGTGGTGGCGCATCCACGCTTCGGCACCGGTGCCGGGGCCAATCCCTGCCTGGACTGCAAGATCTTCCTGATGCGCCGGGCGGCGGCCGAGGCGCAGGCCCGGGGAGCCGGCCTCGTCTGCACGGGCGAGGTCCTCGGGCAGGACGGGATGAGCCAGCGGCGGGAGTGGCTCCTGCGCACGCCACGCGAGGCCGGGATCGAGGGCCGCGTGCTGCGCCCCCTCTCCGCGCAGCTCCTGCCGGAGACCGCGGCGGAGCGGGAGGGCCGCGTGGACCGCACGCGCCTCGCCGCCGCCCATGGCCGGCGCCGTTCCGTGCAGGCGGCGCTGGCGGTGCGCTTCGGCCTGGGCGAGGCCGCGGTCTCCGCCGGGGGCTGCTGCCGCCTCCCCGAGCGTGCCTTCGCGGCGCGGGTGCGCGACCTCCTTGCCCATCGGCGGGCGGAGGAGATCGGGCCCGCCGATCTCGAGGTGCTGCACCTCGGACGTCATTTCCGTCTGGGGCCCGGGGTCAAGGCGGTGGTGGCGCGCAACGAGGAGGAGGGAGGCCGCCTGGAGACGCTCTCCGGGGAGGGAACGACCGCGCGCGCAGGGCGCGCCGTGGTCTGGCTGGACGGGGATCCTGCCGGCGAGACCGAGGCGCGGGCGGCCTCGCTGGCCGCGCACTACGGCGGCGCTTCCCAGGTCTCGTTCGCCCGGGGACAACGGGCGCGCGTCGTTCTCGCCCGCCCGGTGGAGGGGGCGTGGCTCGAAGCCTGCCGTGTGCTATAAGGACGGTTCGCTTCGGGCCGGGGCGTTAACTCAGCGGTAGAGTGCCATCTTCACACGGTGGAAGTCGTAGGTTCAAATCCTGCACGCCCCACCACCAGGCCGAAGCGGCAGATCGACGTGGGCGGCTAGCTCAGCTGGGAGAGCGCGGCGTTCGCAATGCCGAGGTCAAGGGTTCGATCCCCTTGCCGTCCACCACCCCGATCACGCGAGCCTCCCCGCGACCTTCTCCGCCGCCTGTCTGAGGACCTGCGCGTCCAGGAGCGCGCGCGACGCGGCGATGTCCTGCGCGAGGACCCGGTCCGCGACCAGCCGGGGGATGCGGCGGCGCAGCGCCGCCCGCGCCGCCTCCGCTCCCTTTCCCGCCCGCAGCGGCTTCAGGAAGTCCAGCGCCTGCGCCGCGGCCAGGGCTTCGATCCCCAGCACGTGCGCGACGTTGTCCACCACGCGCGTGGCCTTGAGCGCGGCGTGCAGGCCCATGGCCACGTGGTCCTCCTTGGCCGCCGAGGTGGGGATCGTGTCCACGCTCGCGGGATGGGCGTGCGTCTTGTTCTCGGAGACGAGGGCCGCCGCCGTCACCTGCGCCATCATGAACCCCGAGTGCAGGCCCGGCTCCGGCGTCAGGAAAGCGGGGAGGTCCGAGAGGTCGGGGTTCAGGAGACGCTCGATCCGGCGCTCGCTGATGGTGCCCAGCGCGCAGACCCCGACGGCCAGGTGGTCGAGGGCCACCGCCACCGGCTGCCCGTGGAAGTTCCCGGCCGAGACCAGCTCGTCCTCGTCGGCGAACACCATGGGGTTGTCGGTGCTGGCGTTGACCTCGATGGCCAGCGTCCGGCGCACGTGGGCGAGGGCGTCGCGCGCGGCGCCGTGCACCTGGGGCATGCAGCGGAGCGAGTAGGAGTCCTGCACGCGCCCGCAGTCGGCGTGGCTGGGCTCGATCGTGCTTCCCGCCAGCAGACGCCGCAGGTTCCCCGCCGAGGTTCCCTGCCCGGTGTGGGGGCGGGCGGCGTGGACGCGGCGGTCGAAGGGGCGGTGGCTCCCCTTGAGGGCCTCGAGCGTCATGGCGCCGAGGACGTCGGCGGCCACGGCGAGGCGCTCGGCGCGAAGCAGGGCCAGGATGCCGATCGCGAGCATCACCTGGGTGCCGTTGATGAGGGCGATCCCCTCCTTGGGGGCCAGGTGCACGGGCGCGAGGCCGGCCCGCCGGAGCGCGGCGGCACCGGGAACGCGTCTGCCGCCGCTCCATGCTTCCCCCTCCCCCACCAGCACGAGCGCGAGGTGGGCCAGGGGGGCGAGGTCCCCCGACGCGCTGACCGAGCCGCGCTCGGGGATCACGGGGTGGACGCGGCGCGCCAGCATCCGGAGGAGCAGGTCGAGCGTCTCCGGCCGGATCCCGGAGTGGCCGCGGGCCAGGCAGTTGGCCCGCAGGGCGAGCACCGCGCGCACGACCCGTTCCGGGAGGGGATCGCCCACCCCCGCGGCGTGGCTGCGCAGCAGGTTGAGCTGCAGCGCTTCCAGGTCTCCGGCGGCGATCCGCACCTGGGCCAGGTGACCGAAGCCCGTGTTGACGCCGTACACGGCGGCACCGCCACGCGCGGCGCGCTCCACCGTGCGGCGGGAGGCGCGGACGCGCCGGAGGGCGCGCGGATGCAGCGAGCAGGAGGCGCCCTCGGCGATGGCCTCGACCGCCTCGAGGGTGAGGTTCTCCCCATCGAGGACGATGGGCGGCAACGGATGCTCCCGAAAAGCGGCTAGTGGCGCGAGTAGTAGGCGACCACGAGTCCCATCGCCATCAACACCAGCCCCAGCGCGCGCAGCGTCCCGTCGTTGAGCTTCTGCATCTGCCCGAGGTAGCGCTTCACCACCACGGGAGAGATGAAGTAGGGAAGGCCTTCCACGAAGATCGCGAGGCCCACGGCAGATAGGAAGAGGCTCATGGCGTCCATCGGCGGGAAATCTAGCACCGACAGGTCGCGCCGGGCCAGCCAAATATCCGAAAAAACCCGGATGGTATACTCCGCCGGCCATGCTGGTGCGCTGCCCGCGTTGCCGCGCCGAGATCCGGATCGTGGACTACGCGCGCGAGGACCGCGTGGTCAAGTACCTCTGCCCGAGCTGCTCCGAGATCGTCCGCATCGACCTGGAGATGGACGAGGTGGCGTCGTCGTCCTCGTCCGGGTCCTATCGCAGCCTGGAGCGGCACAAGACCGTGCTGGTGGCCGACGACACCGACGAGGTGCTGCAGCGCGCGGGCGAGCTGCTGGGGGGCGCCGGCTTCCTCGTGCTCATGGCCAGGGACGGCGAGGAAGCGCTGCAGACGATCCGGGAGGAGCATCCCGACCTGGTGGTGCTCGACCTCCTCATGCCCCGCATGACCGGGTTCGACGTGCTGCGCGAGCTCAGGCAGGACGAGCGCGTGAAGGACACCCCCGTGCTCGTGATGAGCGGCGTGTACAAGGAGAACATCCTGGAGTTCCTCCACCAGATCGGGGCCTCGGGGTTCCTCGACAAGCAGCAGCTCGAGGAGTCGCTGGTCTTCCGCGTGCAGGCCCTCCTGGCCCCCGCCGCACCCTAGACGCGCGTGCCCAATCTCGCCGTGGTGGGCGCCCAGTGGGGCGACGAGGGGAAGGGCAAGGTCGTCGACCTGCTGGCGGATCGCTTCCAGGTCGTCGCGCGCTACCAGGGCGGGCCCAACGCCGGTCACACCGTGGTGGTGGACGGGCAGCGGCGCGCCCTCCGCCACATCCCCTCCGGCGCCTTCCGTCCGGGAACGCGCGTGGTGATGGGGAACGGGATGGTCCTCGACCTCGACAAGCTGCTCGTGGAGATCGGCGAGGTGGAGGCGGCGGGGTTCCCGCTGGCGGGCCGCTTCTTCCTCAGCGATCGCGCCCACGTCATCCTTCCCCCCATGGCGCAGCTGGATGCGCTCGCCGAGGCCTCCCCCGACCGCAAGATCGGCACCACCCAGCGGGGCATCGGTCCCACCTACGAGGCGAAGGCCAGCCGGCAGGGTGTGCGCGTCGCTGATCTCGCCGACCTCGACCTGCTGCGCGCCAAGGTGGAGCGGATCGTGAGCGGCCCCATCGGCCGCAGGCTGCGCGAGGGAGGGATGGATCCGGGCGAGCCCCAGGTCCTGGCCCGGCAGGCCTTCGAGGCCGGGCGCAAGCTCGCGCCCCACGTGGCGGACACCTCGGCGCTCCTCAACCGGTGGATGGACGAGGGCGCCTCGGTGCTCTTCGAGGGAGCGCAGGGGACGATGCTCGACCTCGACCACGGGTCCTACCCTTACGTGACCTCGTCCAGCACCACCGCGGCGGGCCTGTGCGCCGGCCTCGGCGTCGCTCCCACCCGTGTGCACGGGATCCTGGGCGTGTCCAAGGCCTACGCGACGCGGGTGGGCGCGGGCCCCATGCCCACCGAGCTGGAGGACGGTCCCGAGGGCGTGGGCGAGCGCCTGCGCCAGCGCGGGCGCGAGTTCGGGACGGTGACCGGACGCCCGCGCCGCTGTGGATGGTTCGACGCCGTGGCCACCGCCTATGCCACGCGCCTCAACCGGTTCGACGGCGTGTGCGTCACGCTGCTCGACGTGCTCGACGCCTTCCCGGAGATCAAGGTCTGCACCGCCTACACGGTGGGAGAGGGCGGGCCTCGCCTGGAGGGTGTCCCCGCCTCGCTGGCGGAGGCGGAGGCCTGCCGCCCCGTCTACGAGACGCTCCCCGGCTGGGGCACCGACACCTCGGGAGCGCGCAGGTGGGAGGACCTGCCCTCGAACGCGCGCGCCTACCTCGACTTCCTGGGGACCAGGATCGGAGCGGAGGTGGCGGTGGTCGGCGTGGGGCCGGACCGCGCGCAGAGCATCGTGCGTCCCGGCTCCTGGCTGGCGCGGACCTTCGGCGTCTAGACTGGGGGCATGACCTCCTGGCGGCAGGGATTCCTCTCCCGCGCGCTCCATCGGACCGGGATGCGCTTCCCCGGCCTGTTCACCCTCTTCGCCATTCTCACCGCGGTGGACCTCGTCGTCCCCGACGTGGTCCCCTTCGTGGACGAGCTTGGCCTCGCCGTGCTCACGGCCCTGTTCTGGTCCTGGCGCGACCGCCGGGCCGATCTGCGCCAGCGCCCCTCCCCATGAACGAGGACGCCGAGCGGATCGCGGAGCGGGCGATCGAGGCGGTCCAGACCGCGCGGGAAGAGAAGCGTCCGCTGGCTCCGGACGAGCGTGCCCGGGTGAGGCAGATGCAGCGGGACCCCGAGGCCCGGCGCGAGGTGGAGCGCACGCGCCTGGGCATGACGGTGGCGCTGCTCGGCGGCCTCCTGCTCCTGACGGTGGCGGTCGTGCTGCTGGTGGTGCACTTCCTGGGCTAGCCTCCGCGCATTCCTGAAGGAGGGGGACAACCAAATCGTCCCCCGGACGTTCCACGACGAGGAGAAGGAACAAAAGGGGGCCCCATGCGCATGCTCGTCGCCGCCGCACTGTCGCTCGTCCTCGCCACTCCGTCCCTGGCCGGCATCCGGCTGAACCACGGATCGGACGACCGCACGGTCACGCTCGACGACCGGGGAGCGGGGCCGCTCGATTGCGGGGCCCTCCGGGTCCAGTTCGGCGGGAAGGCGGCGGCGGTCGAGGAGCAGCGCCTAAATCTCTCCTCCGGCGAGCTGAAGATCGAGGTGCAGGAGCACGGGGGCATCTACGTGCAGCACGGCGGCGGGAGCGGCTACACGGCGCGCCTGTGCAAGGCGGCCTCGGATCCCGCTCTCCTGGCGGACGTGCGTCTGGTCGAGGAGGGGAGGTCGCTCACCGTGCACGGCCCCCGGGAAGAGAAGCGCTGGGTGGGCTATCTCATCGTGGACGCGCCCACGGACGCCTCTCTCCGCGTGGAGTCGCAGAACGCCCCCATCACGCTCAAGCGCGTGCGCGGCTCCTTCGTGGCCAAGGCGCACAACGGCCCCATCTCCATCGAGGACGCGGCGGGGACGATCGATGCCGCCACGCAGAACGGTCCCATCGCCCTCTCCGGCAGCGAGGGGGACGTGAAGCTGCGGGCGCAGAACGGTCCCATCGCCGTGGAGCTGGGCCGGGAATGGCGCGGGAAGGGTCTGGACGCACGCACCCAGAACGGACCTCTGGCGGTGACGGTGGGGAGCGGCTTCCGCTCCGGCGTGGTGGTGGAGTCCGAGGGGCACTCCCCCTGGGACTGCGACGGACCGAGCTGCGCGGGGTGGCACATCGACGACACCAGCCGCGGGCACACCTTCAAGCTCGGGGAAGGTGAAGCCGCCGTCCGCCTGGCGACGTCGAACGGTCCCGTGGCCATCCAGTCGCCGGAGCTGTGAGGGGGTCACGTCGGAGCTGTGAGGGGGTCAGGTATTTCCTCTTTCCTTTTCGCTCCCGAAAAGGAAAGAGGAAATACCTGACCCCTTCTTGACTCGCCTCGTGCTTGGGGGTACATGCCGCCCGTGCGCCCTGCCTGCGTCGGCCTCGGCCTCCTCCTGGCGGCGTCCGCTGCCCGTAGCCAGTACGTCAACTTCGAGGTCGGCCACGTCCACCCCATCGACCTGACGCCGGGAGCGGGGAAGCTCCTCGCCGTCAACACACCCGACGCGCGGCTCGAGGTGTTCACCCTGGACGGGGGCGGGAACCTCGTGCCGCAGCGCTCCATCCCCGTCGGGCTCGAGCCGGTGACGGTGGTGGCGCGCACGGACTCCGAGGCCTGGGTGGTCAACCAGCTCTCGGACACCGTCAGCATCGTGGACCTCGACCTGGGCACCACCGTCCGCACGCTCGCGGTGGGGGACGAACCCACCGACGTCGCCTTCGCGTCCGGCAAGGCCTTCGTCGCCGTGTCTCACGAGGACGCCGTCAAGGCCTGGAGCCTCGCCGATCTGGACGCCGCACCCACCGTCGTGCCTCTCTTCGCGAGCCGCATCCGTGCCCTCGCCGTGTCGAACGACGGCGCCACCGTCTACGCCGTGGCCCAGGATTCCGGGAACCAGACCACGGTGGTGAACGCGAACGTCGCCTTCGGGAACAACCCCAACCTCAACGGCACGCGCCTGGCGGCCCTGGGCCTGAACACCATGCAGTGCGCGGGAACCCCGCCCCCGTACCCGCCACTCCCGGCCGGGAGCTTCCGGAACCCGGCGCTGATCGATCCCCCGAGCGGCATCCCCAGGGTGGGGCTGATCGTGCGCTGGGATCCGGGAAGCGCCACCTGGCGCGACGATGCCAACCAGAACTGGACGTCCTGCCTTCCCTTTCGTCTTCCCGACCACGACCTCTTCGCCATCGATGCCGCCAACCCCGCCGTCCCGCCGGTGGCGGTAGACCATCTCGGCACCACGCTCTTCGAGGTCTCCGTGCAGCCGGGGACGGGGAAGATCTACGTCCCCAACACCGAGGCCCGGAACATGGTCCGCTTCGAGCCGCGCGTGCGCGGCCACGTGGTGGACAACCGGCTCACGGTGGTGAACCCGGCGGCGGGGAACGCGGTCACGGTGGTGGAACTCAACACGCACATCGATCGGGGCAGCGATCCGGCGACCAACCTCCCCGAGCGGCAGGCCAGCATCTCCCAGCCGGGAATGATGGTGTGGCGGTCCGACGGCACCGTCGCCTACCTGACCGCCATCGGCTCGCGCAAGCTCTTCAAGGTGGACGGGAGCTGTGCCGCGGGGCCGTGCATCTTCGGCCCGCTCCGTTCCAGCCCCAGCGCCGTGGAGGTGGGGGAAGGCCCGACCGGCGTTGCCCTCTCCGAGGCCAGGAATCGCCTTTACGTGCTGAACCGCTTCTCGAACTCCATCGCGGTGGTGGACGCTCTCACCCTGCAGAAGCTCGGGGAGGTACCGCTCCACGACCCCAGTCCCGCCGTGGTGAAGAGCGGCCGCCGCTTCCTGTACGACGGCATCCTCTCCTCCGGGCACGGAGACGCGTCCTGCGCCAGCTGCCACATCTCCGGGGACAAGGACGGCATCGCCTGGGATCTCGGGGATCCGGGGGGAAGCCTGGCCTCCTACGCCACCGCCAACGACAACGTCCGCTTCGTGCTCCCCCAGGGCGGCCAGCCCACGCCGTGTGCCGCGAGCCTTTGCGCCTCGCATGCCGGCTTCGATCCCCAGAAGGGGCCGATGGCGACGCAGACCCTGCGCGCCATGCTGGAGCCGCTGCACTGGAGGGGCGACCGCGCCACCATGAACGAGTTCAACCCGGCGTTCCCGGGGCTGCTGGGAGCGCACGACGTGGGGCCGGTGAACGGCATGGCGGCCGGCCTCTCCGCCGCCGACATGGAAACCTTCCGCCAGTTCGCGCTGGGGATGCGCTTTCCCCCGAACCCGCACCGCACCAACGGCGACAGCTCGCCCACCAGCCTCGTCGTGCTCGATCGGCCGCTTCCCGCGGGGCCGCTCACCGGCAATGCCCTGCGGGGAGAGAACATCGTCTTCACGTCGCTGCCGACCGATGCCGGGCAGCCCTGCGTGGCGTGCCACGCCCATCCCTTCGGGGCGGCCGGCGGGAAGCTGGGGGGCGTCCCCCCCGCCGAGCCCACCACCGCACCGGATGCCGCGGCGCTGTTCAACGGGAACGCGGACCAGTCCCCGCACAGCGATCTCAAGATCGCGCACCTGCGGAACCTCTACGACAAGCGTGGCCTCCTCTTCGGCCCCGCCGGCGGCCCCTTCCCCGACGTGAAGAGCGGGTTCGGCATTGCCCACGACGGCGCCGTCCCCAATCTCCCCACCTTCTTCTCGCTGGCGGTGTTCAATCTCACCGCAGCGGACGCCGCCGACGTGTCCGCCTACATGCTCGCGTTCCCCACGGGGACGAAGCCCGCGGTGGGGAAGAACCTGACCTGCCCGCCCGGGGCGCCGCCCCAGGACGGATGCGACGAGACGTTCCTCACCACGCTGCAGGGGCTGGGGGACCTGGCGAGCGGGTCCCGGCACTGCGAGCTGACGGCGACCACCCTGTCCGGCGGGCGCAGCCGCGCCTACCGCTTCAGCGGCGGCGCCTGGCTCACCGACGTGGCCGGGGAGCCGGCGCTCACCACGACCGAGCTGCGGCAGAGCGCAACGCAGCCCATCACCTTCCTGTGCGCGACGGTCGGCTCGGGTCTCCGGCTGGGAGGCGATCTCGACGACGACGCGGTCCTGAACGGGAACGACTGCGCTGCCGCGGATGCAGGCTCCTTCGCCATGCCCGCGGTGGTGTCCGGCGTCACCGCCGGCGGCGCTTCGCCGACGCAGCTCGCCTGGGCGAGCCAGGCGGGGGCCACGGGGAGCGGCGTGCGCTACGACGTCGCGGGCGGCCTCCTCTCGCAGCTGCGCACCTCGGGACTGGTGGCGGCCACCGGGTGCCTGGGGGCGGATCTCGCCGGCGCTTCGTTCAGCGACACCCGGCCGCAGCCCGCTGCGGGGGACGGCTACTACTATCTGCTGCGCGCGGAGAACGCATGCGGCAGCAGTGGCTTCGGGGCGGGCCGCGCCGGGCTCGACGCATTGGGGTGCAGCATTCCTTAGGCGCTGGTCGCCACCGGCAAGCCTCCGTACCATCAAGGCAACGCTCCGACAACCCATTCGAGTCGACCAGGAGGAGGCATGCCCGAACTCATCTTCGATCGCATCGAGGCGGCGCTGAATGCCCTGGACGCGAGCACCGCCACGCGCATCCAGGCGGTGGACGAACGGCTGCGCGCGCTGGGCGTGACCGTGGAGGCTTCCCTCGCCGAACCCGCCGACGTCTGGAACGACGTGCGCCTGTATCTCGGATACGCGCGCATCGCCGGCCGCTTCTGCCTGGTGGTCCGGCGCCTTCGCGGCGAGGAGTCCACGGTCGAGCCGCTGCGCGGCGCGGACCGGGCCACGCGCATCGCCGTCGTGGAGAAGCTTCCCGACCTGCTGGAAGCCATGGAGGCCGAGCTGCGCCGGCGCAGCACACGGCTGGGATCGCAGGAAGCGAGCACCCGCATCGAGGTGAAGGCGGTGGCGCCCGCGCCGGCCGCCACCCAGCCGCAGGCTCCCGCGCGTGCGGCGGCGCCTCCGCCGGCACTCGCCTCCGCCGTGAAGCCCGCCGCCGCCACCGCCCCGCCCGCCATCGCCCTCCCGGGGGCCGGCGAGGTGGACGCACCTCTGGCCACGCCGTCGGGAGGGAACGGCGGCACGGTACACGCCGCCGCGCCCGCGCAGGAGTCGGTGGACCACATGTTCCGGCTCTTCAGCCGGAAGGGGAAATAGGATTTCCCTGGTCCGGAGCGCCGGGACGATCTGCTCGCGCAGTCCGGCGCTCCGGGCCGCTCCGGCCCCTGCCACGGAAAGTGGTACACTCGCCCGCAAGTCAACCGACCAGGGGCCGTTAGCTCAGGGGTAGAGCACCAGCCTTTTAAGCTGAGGGTCGCTGGTTCGAATCCAGCACGGCTCACCACGCCGCGGCTTCCCGGAGCTGGAAAAGTGGGGAACGAGACCGTCCTCCGCCGCACCGTCCTCTACGTGGAGGACAATCCCGCCGACGCCCGCCTGGTGCGTGAGCACCTGCGGGGCTTCGCCTGGGCCGACCTGGTGCTCGCCGGCTCGCGGGACGAGGCGCTGCGCTCGGTGGAGGAGCGCGTGCCCGAGCTGGTCCTCCTCGACCTGAGCCTCCCCGGCGGCAACGGGATGCACTTCATCCGCGACCTGCGGCAAGCCGAGCGCACGCGGTACACCCCGATCGTGGTGTTCTCCGGCTCCAGCCGGCCCTCGGACGTGCACCTCTGCCTATCCGCGGGTGCCTCCGCCTTCGTGCGCAAGCCGACCGAGCCCGAGGCCTACCGGCGAGCCCTGGAGACCGCGGTCTCCTTCTGGTGTCAGGTGGCGGAGCCCCCGCCCAGCGGCGCCTAGGCGGGCGGCGCTGCCATCCGCTACACTCCCGCCCCGCTTGCGGCGCCGGGAGGATCGGTCCCCATCGTCTAGCCTGGCCTAGGACACCACCCTTTCAAGGTGGCGACACGGGTTCGAATCCCGTTGGGGACGCCATGCAGGAGATCTGGACCGCGATGGATCGCTGGCTCGACGAGAGCGTGGTCCGTCCGTCTCCCGCGTTCCTGGCGGCGGAGGAGGCGAGCGCGGCCGCCGGACTCCCCGCCATCCAGGTGACGGCTGCGCAGGGAAAGCTGCTCCACCTGCTGGCGCGCGTGTCGGGCGCTCGGCGCATCCTGGAGATCGGCACGCTCGGCGGCTACAGCACGCTCTGGCTCGCCAGAGCACTCCCCGAGGACGGCCGCCTCGTCACGCTCGAGCTCGACCCGGGACACGCCGACGTCGCGCGCAAGAACCTCGTGCGGGGCGGCGTGGCCTCCCGGGTGGAGGTGCGGGTGGGTCCCGCCCTCGCCCTGCTGCCGCGCCTGGCCGAGGAGGGTGCCGGCCCTTTCGACCTCGTCTTCATCGACGCCGACAAGTCCGAGTACCCGGCATATCTCCGCTGGGCGCTCGCGCTCTCGCGTCCGGGCACGCTGCTGATCGGGGACAACGTGGTCCGGAACGGGGCGGTGCTCGAGCCCGCGAGCGCCGATCCGCGCGTGGCGGGCGCCCGGAGGTTCCACGAGGACGTCGCCGCGGATCCGCGCCTGTCCGCCACCGTGATCCAGACCGTGGGGAGCAAGGGATACGACGGGCTCACCGTCGCGCTGGTGACGGGCGATGCCCCCCGATGATCTCGACGCCCTGCTGCACACGGCGCGCGCCGCCGTGGAGGCCGCCTCGCACGCGGCCCTGCGCCACTGGCGGCGGACCCTGCGCGTGGAGCGCAAGGCCGACCGTAGCCCGGTGACCGCGGCCGACCGCGAGGCGGAGGCGGCCGTGCTGGCGGTGGTGCGGCGCCGCTGGCCGCGCGACGCGGTGCTGGCGGAGGAGAGCGGGGCCACGGCGGGGGAGACCGGCCGCCGCTGGGTCGTGGATCCGCTCGACGGCACGCGCGGGTTCGCCCGCGGGGGGACCTTCTGGGGACCCCTCGTGGCCGTGGAGCGGGAAGGGACCGTGCTCGCCGGCGCGATGGCGCTCCCCGCCCTGGGCGAGACGTACTGGGCGGCCCGCGGCCAGGGGACCTTCCGGGACGGACACGCCCTGTGGGTCACCGACCAGCCCGCATGGGCGGAGGCCGTGCTCAGCCTGGGTGAGCTGCCGCACCTGCTGCGGGACCCGTGGGGACCGGCGGTGCGCACGCTCGTCGACACCGCGGGGCAGGCCCGCTGCTACGGCGACCTCGCCGCGTGCGCTCTCCTCTTGAACGGCCGCGCCGACGCCTGGCTGGAGAGTGGGGTGGCGCCGTGGGACCTGGCCGCGCTGCAGGTCCTGGTGGAGGAGGCAGGGGGGCGCTGCACCGACTTCGCCGGGAAGGGGGGCCTCACCGCCGGCCAGGCGCTCGCCGCCGGCCCCGCCCTTCACGCGCACGCGCTGGCCGTGCTGACGGGGACGGAAACCGTCAGTCACCCCGTCGAGGACGGTCACCCGCGGCGCTGAACGGACGCGCTTTTTCCTCGGCCTGACGGGGAACGGCGCTTGCTAGGGCTCCTGTCCGCGAACCGGACAGGGAGGCTTCCCGGTGCGAGCCCTGGACATCGTGCTGGCGGATGCGAGCGCTGCCGAGCGCTCCGCCCTGGCGCGCGTGCTCGAGGGCCTCGGCCATCGGGTGACCGAGGTGTCCGACCAGCACGCCCTCGAGCAGGTCCTCCACCCCTCCGCGTGCGACCTCGCGCTCGTGGACGCGGCGTTGCCACCGGACGGCGGGATCGCAGCCGTCCGCGCCGTGAAGCGCGCGCATCCCTCGTGCCCGGTGGCCGTGGGCGCGCGCACTCCCGACGTGAGCACGGTGCTCGACGCCTTCCATGCCGGCGCCTACGACGTGCTGGCGCCGCCCGAGGCGGGTCCGGCGCTGGACCGCCTGCTGGCCCGCGCCGCGGCGGCCCGCGAGATGGGCGCGTCCCGAAGGCGCCTGGCCGAGGACCTCGAGGCCGAGCGCCGCCGCGTCAAGGAGCTGGCCGCGCGCGTGGGACCGGAGGATCCGCTGGACCGCGTGCTCGGCACCTCCCCCGCCATGCGGGGGATCCTGGCCATGCTGCGGGAGGTCGCGCGCACGGATGCCACCGTGCTCCTCACCGGGGAGAGCGGCACGGGCAAGGGCATGGTGGCCCGCGCCATCCACGCGGCCTCGCCGCGCGCCCCGCACCCGTTCGTGGAGGCGCACTGCGCCGCCTACTCCGAGGGCCTGCTCCACTCCGAGCTGTTCGGGCACGAGCGGGGCGCCTTCACCGGGGCGGAGCGCGTGAAGCTCGGGCGGTTCGAGCTGGCGGACGGCGGGACGCTGTTCCTGGACGAGATCGGCGACCTCTCCACGGCCACCCAGCTCCTGCTGCTGCGCGTGCTGCAGCAGCGCACCTTCGAGCGCGTGGGGGGGGAGGCCACGCTGCGCGCGGACGTGCGTCTCATCGCCGCCACCCATCGCGATCTCCCCGCCGCGATCCGCGAGGGGACCTTCCGCAGCGATCTCTACTACCGGCTGAACGTCATCCCCGTCCATCTCCCGCCGCTGCGGGAGCGGCGGGAGGACGTGGCGGTGCTCGCCGACGCCTTCCTCCGCCAGAGCGCGTCGCGCCTCTCCCGTGCCAGCGCCGCCTTTGGGCCGGGGGTGCTGGGGGCCTTGGAAGCCCACGACTGGCCCGGGAACGTGCGCGAGCTGGAGAACCTGCTGGAGCGCCTGCTCGTGCTCTCGCCCTCGGGGATGATCGAGCTGTCCGACCTCCCGGCCGCCATGCGGCCCGGGCGGCCCGGGGGTGTATCGGGCGGTCTGCTCGCGGTCGAGCGCCGCGCGCTGGAGGAGGCGCTGGCCGAGGCCAAGGGGAACAAGAAGCTCGCCGCCCGCCGGCTCGGCCTGCACCGGAGCACCTTCTACGCGAAGCTCCGGCGCCACGGCCTGCACGCTCCCGCCGGAACACTTCGCCTGCGCTCCCGGGCGTCCTAGCTCCGGACACGGGCCCGTCCCGATCCCGCACACCGCGCGCGCAAGTCCCGCAAGGTTCTGCGCTTGCGCGCTTCACTCCTCCCGGGGATCGCCTCCGCCGTGTCCGGGAAGCCGACACCGGAGCCCCGTCCCGCTGGCGTCCTTTCCGCCCTTTTCGCGGGCATCGCGCTTGCGGAAGGGGCGGCCGGAGGTGCTGCGATGGGACACACACGTTGGCCTCGCCGGTTCCTGGTGGCGCTGCTCGCGACGGCCCTCGTCCCGTCGGTCCAGGCCAAGCCTCATGGCCGCGGGAGCTCGGGGCACGCAACCCCCACCCCGACCGACCTCGTGAGCGAGAGCTTGCGCGCGAAGCTCGTGACCACCGCCCCGCAGGAACCCATGGAGGTCATCCTCCGCTTCGTGCGGCCGACGAACGCGGAGGACCGCACCGCCGTCACGCTGCTCGGGGCCACCTCCGTGCGTGACCTCCAGATCGTCCCCGCGCTCGCCGTGCGCATCCCCGCCTACCAGGTCTCCGCTCTGGCGCAGCTCGCCAAGGTGGCCTGGGTGGGCGAGGACACGCAGGTGGCGCCGTCGCTCGACGTCGCGCGCGAGGCCGCCGGACTTCCCGGTCCTGGGGCCCCTCCGCTGCGCGAGACCGGTGCCGGCATCACCGTGGCGGTGCTGGACAGCGGCATCGCCGCGCACCCCGACCTGGCCGGCCGCATCGCCGCCTCCGTGGACATGCTGGCGGGGGGCGCGAGCGTCCCCCCGTCGGATCCGTACGGCCACGGCACGCACGTGGCAGGGATCGTCGCCGGCAACGGCGCCAGCAGCGGCGGCCATTACCGCGGCATCGCCCCCGGGGCGCAGCTGGTCTCCGTCCGGGTGCTCGACGCCGCCGGTGCCGGCCGGACGTCGGACGTGATCGCCGGGCTGCAGTGGGTGCGGCAGAACCGCGCCGCCTACGGCATCCGCGTCGCCGTCCTCTCCCTCGGGCATCCGGTGCAGGAGCCGGCCGCCCTGGATCCGCTGGTCTCCGCGGTGGAGGCCCTGGAGAGCGCCGGCGTGGTCGTGGTCTGCTCGGCCGGGAACTACGGGCGGAACGGCAACTTCACGGTGACCTCGCCCGGGACCTCGCCCAGCGCCCTCACCGTGGGCGCCCTCACCGACTGGAACACCGCGCACGCGGGCGACGACCTGGTCGCCAGCTACTCCTCGCGCGGGCCCACCCTGTTCGACCATCTCGCCAAGCCGGACCTCCTCGCCCCCGGGAACCGCGTGGTCTCCCTGCGCGTCCCCGGGAGCGTCCTCGACACCCAGCACCCCGAGCTCCGCATGGATGACGGAGCGGGCGGACAGCGGGAGCCGGTGGCGGTGGGGCGGACCGGTGGCGTCGGCGCCATGTCCCGCGGCGAGGCGCACTTCCCCGCACCGGTGGACTACTTCGAGCTGTCGGGCACGAGCATGGCCGCCCCCATGGTGGCGGGGACCGCGGCCCTGATGCTGGAGGCCCGGCCGGGCCTCACCCCCGACACCGTCAAGGCCCGTCTCATGCGGTCGGCCGGGAAGGCTCCGGGAGCGGACCCCTACGCCCGCGGCGCCGGCCGGCTGGACGTGGCGGCCGCGCTCGCCGCGAGCGGGACGGCCGGAAACGCCCGCTCTCCCGAGGTGGAGCGCGGGGCCTCGGCGGGAACGCTCACGGTGGCGCCGCCGGGGCGCGTGTGGGGGAGCCCGCAGCAGTGGACCGTGCAGGCTCTCTACGGGAACGCGGTCTGGAGCGACACCAGCCTTTGGGGGGACACGGTGCTGTGGGGCGACCGCGTCGTCTCCGGCGACACCGCCCTCTGGGGGGACACCACCGTGCTCGGCGACCACGTGCAGCAGGGCGACTGACGCCTTCGGCCAAACGATCGATGGAGGGCGGGCGCTCGCGGCCCGCCTTCAGACTTTTGCCCGCTCCAGGCCGTGGGCGTTGGGACCGCGCTCCGAACGCCAGAGTAGGATCGAGAAGATCAGGCCCACCGCGGCCAGACCCGCCAGCATCCCCATCACGGGAGTCCAGCCGGCGGCATCTCTCACCTTTCCGACGGCCGGGCTCATCGCGGCCCAGAACAGCTGCTGGCAAAAGGTCATGAGGGCATAGGCCGACCCCAGGCGCCTTTCCGGAACCAGGTAGGTCACGGCGGGCCAGAGCACGGCGGGAACGAGCGCGAAGGCGACGCCCATGGTGCCGATGGAGAGCGCCGGTGGAAGGTCCGTGTAGAGCAGGAGCAGGAAGGGCAGCACCAGCAGCAGCGAGCCCACCAGCATGAGGAGCGAGCGCTTCCCCATACGATCCGCCACCAGGCCGAACACGGGCATCCCGAACATGGAGAACAACGGCAGCATGCTCTTGAGCTGGCCCGCGGCACCGGGTTCCATCCCGTGCGCGTCGATGAGGTAGAGGTTCGCGAAGGAGCGGAAGGGGAAGATGGTCGCGTAGAACGCGACGCACATGCCCACCACCCACCAGTAGGCCAGGTCGTACCGGACGAGGTCACCAAGCACGAGCTTGTCCGTGGCCGCCGCATGCTGGACGGCGTACCGTCGCGCCGCCGTCCGCTCCAGGGCCGCGTAGATCAGGGCGAACAGGAACCAGCTCACGCCCAGCGCGGCCGCGATCACGAGCGGCGGCTGCCAGGAGTGGAACCAGTCCTTGAACAGGTCGGGGGACAGATCCGCGACCCACGACCCGGCGCGGGCAACGAAGAGCTGGATGGCGAGGGCGAAGGAGATCTGCTTCCCCTTGAACCATCGCCCCACCACCGTGGTGGCGGCGACGATGAACAGCTCGGCGCCAATGCCCAGGAGGAAGCGGCCCACCATCATGCCGGCCCAGGGGGCCCCCGGGAACAGGGCGGGGAGGACGGCGATGCAGACGCTCCCGATGGCCCCGATGGCGCCGAAGAGCACCGACGAGGCCGCCATGCCGATGCGGTCGATGAGCACGCCCCCCGCGATGAGCGTCAGCAGGGCGGCGACGTTGTACGAGGTGTCGAGAAGCCCGATCTGCTCCCCCGTGTAGCCGAAGGCCTTCTCGAGCAGGGGGGTGACCGGGTAGAGGGCGTCGAAGACGTAGTAGTTCCCGAACATCGCCAGCGAGCAGGCGAGGAGCACGAGCCAGCGCAGCTGCGAGGGCGGAGCGGGAGGGGAGAGGGCGGCGTCGGTCATGGGGGGGAACGATACACGGGTCGGACGCTCTACGGGATGCCGGCCTCGCGCCGGAAGCCGAGGAGCGCGCGGCGCGCGGTGCCGCGGCTCTCACGCCAGAGCGCCTCCAGGGCCGCCCCGTCGCCGTCGTCCACGGCGAGCCAGGCGCGGGCCACGGTGAGCGTGCGCCGCAGGACGTCGCGCAGGTCCCAGGAGAACTCCCCGTCGGCGGCGGAGGCCAGCGCGTCGATGCGCGCCGGGTAGGTGTCCACCACCCGCTGCCAGCGGGCCCGCACCGCGGGATCGTGGAATCCGTGCGCCGCCCCCTCCGGGGCCACCGCCGCCCCCACCGGGTAGCCCGGCTCGCCGGGGGCCGTGCCCCACTCCGCCGCCTGCGCGCGGAGCGCCTCGCGCGCCCCGGGATGGGGGCCGGCCAGCGTGTCGATGGCCGCGGCCCAGCTCGCCTCGGGAACGTAGGCATCGGGATCGCGCAGCCAGTCCGCGGTGGTGGTGAGGGCGAGCCGCGAGGCACCGAGCTCGACCATGGGACAGGCGAGATAGATCTCCGCCTCGGCGGCGAGGTCGGGGCCGCGTCCCCGGAGGGGGCCCAGCACCACGGCGAGGCCGTCCCGCCAGCGGCTCTCGTTCTCCGGGAAGTTGTCGTAGAGGAGCAGCGGCCGCCCTCCCAGCCGGGCGCGCGTGCGGTGGAGGTCCTCGCGGGTGATCGTGGGGGAGACCACGTCCGGGCCCGTCCACACGATGCCCACCGCGGGCGGCAGCGCGGGAAGGCCCGCCAGGAACGCGCGGGAGTAGGGTCCGGTCCCGTCCCCCAGGTGCACGTCCGCATAGGCGGAGGCGCAGAGCCAGAGGCGCATCCCCGCGGGGAGGCGCGCGGCCAGGCGCATCGTCAGGTCCAGGTGCGCGGGGGCGGCGCCCTCGCCGTAGCGCATTACGTCGCGCAGGTTGCGGAGGGTGCGCGGCTGGTCGTCGAAGGAGAGCACGAAGTCCGAGACCCCCACCTCGTGGAGCAGCTGCGCGAAGCGCACGAGCCGCTCGAGCCCGTGCGCGTCGTCGAAGACGAATCGATGGTGCGAGTCCGCCGGTGGGTTCGCGGAGACCAGGAGGCGCGTCCCTGCCTTGCGAGCCTCGCCGGCCAGGCGGCGAAAGGCGCGGGATAGGCGGGGGCTCCTGCGCCGGTCGTCCCACCAGCGCCCCGCCTGGCCCGCGTAGAGGAACAGGGCGTCGAATCCCCGGGAGCGGGCCCAGCGCACGTGCTCCTGCGTCTCCGGCTCGTCGAGGGAGCCGACGACCTTCACGGCGCGGACGGCGAAGCGCGGGGAGCCGGCGTCCGCCGCGACCGGGGAGGAGGCGAGAAGGAGGAGGGCTAGAAGGGCAGCTCGTCCCAAAGCGCCTGCCGCTTGGAGACCTTGCGGAAGGTCCAGATGGGCAGGGCCTCGGTCCGGCGCACGCTGTCCTTGCGGCGCACGAGGCGCTCGTAGCTCCGGAAGCGCAGGACCAGCGCCCGCCCGTCTCCGGCGCGAAAGGCCTCGAAGGTACCGGTCTCCTTGCGCGCGGACCTGCCGAACTCGGCGTCCCAGTTCCAGGTGCCGGTGAGCAGGTTGGCGTCCGCGCGCTCGAACAGCATCGCGAAGGTCACCGGCTGGCCGGACAGGGCATACGCGGCCTTGCCATCCCATCCCGTCTCGAACTTCTCCTGCGACGAGGTGCTCTCGTAGCGGAGGCGCGCCTCGGGACGTCCTTCCACGGTCGTGCGCAGCCACAGCGCGTAGTGCGCGTCCCGGTTGGCGTATACCCAGGTGCCGTCCCAGTTGCCGGCGTCGGTGCGCTCGGGGACGACGACGACGGAGTGCCCCAGGGGGTCCCGCCCCGGCTGCGGCACGACCTCTTCCTCCGAGTGGAGGGGGACGGAGGCGGCGAGCAGCAGGAAGGTGCCGGCGAGGGCGGGCGTGCGCATCGAGGTCTCTCCCGGAGGACGCCGCACTATACCGTCAGGCCGGAGGCCCGGCTACCGGGAGAGGGCCCGCTCCACCTGCCTGCGCTCGCGCTGGCCGAGGCGCCCCAGGCGCGCGGCGACCTGGATCAGGTGCAGGGACAGCGCACCGTGCGCAACGGAGGCAAGCGCGAAGCCGCGCAGCGCGCTCCTCTGCCGGCTCAACGTCTTTGCGTCCCCCCGGGCGGCGGGTCCCGTCAGGGCGGCGGGGATGCCGCCCGCACGAACCTGGGCCAGCGCTCCCTCGGCCAGGGCGAGCACACCGTCGAGCGCCCGCGGGGGCGGCACGCCGGACCGCACCAGCGCCGCGGCGGCGAGGTCGAGGAGGGCGACGACGTCGTTCGAGGCCAGGGAGGCGGCGGCGTGGTAGAGCGCGGGCTGCGGGACCGCGAGGGGAACCCAGCCGAGATCGCGCGCCAGGCGCGCCGCCGGGCGGCCCTCGATCCGGCAGAGGGTTCCCTTCGGCGCCGGTGTGCCCGAGGTGCCGAAGACGTGGAGGGGATGGAGGACGCCCACCGACGCCCCGCGGCGGGCGAGCGGCGCGAGCGGCGCCACGCCGAGCGCGCCGGCGGTGTGCAGGACCACTCTCCCTCGCCACGACACGCCGGAGGCGGCCAGCCCGCGCGCCACGGCCGCGATCCGGTCGTCGGGGACGGCGACGAGCACCAGGCGGACCCCGTCGGGGAGCGGGACCTTCATGGAGGCGGCGGTGATCCCCCGCCGCCCGCGCGCCAGCGCGCGCGCGCTCCGTCCTCCCGGGGAGAGGACGCGCACCGGCCCATGGCCGGCGGCGCGGAGGGCGGGAACGAGCGCGCGTGCCAGGCGGCCCGCTCCCACCACGACCGTCCGCGCCCCCGCGCTCACGCGACCTCGCGCAGGGCCGTCAACAGGATCCCGAAGTCCTCCGGGAGCGGTGCCTGGAAGCTCACGCGCTCCCCGGTGGCGGGATGGGTGAAGGCCAGCGCGGCCGCGTGCAGCGCCAGGCGGGGAAATGCCCGCAGCGCCTTGCGCCTTCCCGGCTCCTGCACGCCGCGCCAGCGCTCCCCGGCGTAGCGGCCGTCGCCCACCACGGGGTGGTGGATGGAGAGCAGGTGCACGCGGATCTGGTGGGTGCGTCCGGTGGCGATCTTCACCTCGAGCAGCGCGAAGCCAGGCAACGCCTCCACCGTGCGGAAGGTGGTGACGGCGGCCCGCCCGGAGGCCGCGACGGTCATCTTCGTCCGGTCGGCGCGGCTGCGCGCGATGGCGCGCTCGATGCGCCCCGCCTCCGGGCGCGGGTGCCCCCACACGAGCGCGAGATAGGTCTTGTCCACCTCGCGGCGGGAGAAGGCCGCGGCCAGCCGCCGGTGGGCGGCGTCGGTCTTGGCCACCACGAGGAGACCGGAGGTGTCCCGGTCCAGGCGGTGGACGATCCCCGGGCGGTCCCTGCCGCCCGCGGGAGCGAGCGCGATGCCGCGGGCCAGGAGGCCGGCCACCAGCGTCCCCGTCCGCCGTCCATGGCCGGGGTGCACGACCACGCCGGCCGGCTTGTCCACCACCACCAGCGCCTCGTCCTCGTGCACGATCGAGAAGGGGACGTCCTCGGGCACCAGCGCATCCGAGGGGGACGGGGGCGGCGTCACCTCGAGGGCGGCGCCTGCGGGGAGGGGCGCGCCCGCCTTGGCGGGGGGCCGTCCGTCGAGCAGGACGCGGCCGGAGAGGATCATGCGCCGGAGCGCGGAGCGGCTGTGCTCGGGGAGGGCTCCGGCGAGGAAGACGTCCAGGCGCGTCCCTTCCGCCTCGGGAGGGACGACGAGGCGGACGGGCCCCTCGCTCAGGGGCGGACCTCGCGGTGCCGGAGGTGCGTCCTCCACGCGAGCAGCGACACCCCGGCGAGTGCGGCGAGCCCGCCCAGGATCTGGGACGTGGAGAGCTGGCCGCCGAACCAGACGCCGCGCGCCACGTCCCCCCTCCAGTGCTCGATCACGGCACGGGTGATCCCGTAGAGCACGAGGTACCAGGCGAAGACCGCACCCTCGGGATACGCGGCGCGCCGCCGCCAGAGCCAGGTGAGGATCCCCGCGATCGCCAGGTCGTTCGCCGCCTGGAGCGGCTGCGAGGGGAACAGCGGCACCCCCAGGGGCACGCCGGTCTGGGTGGAGGCCACGGGGTCGCGGAACACGATCGCCCACCAGGGATGGTGGGGGAGGGTGACGCCCCAGCAGCAGCCCGCCGCCGTGCAGCCCAGGCGTCCCACCGACTGCGCGAGCGCCAGGGGAGCGGCGATGGCGTCCCCCAGCGCGAAGAGGGGAAGGCGCTGCCCCCTTGCATAGAGGATGAAGGCCGCCGTCCCTGCGGCGACCCCTCCCAGCAGCACGCCCGCGGAGCGGATGCTGAGCAGCAGGTCCCCGGGGTGGGCGAGGTAGTGCCGCCAGTCCAGCAGCAGCAGCGTGACCTTCGCCCCCAGGAGTCCGGCGAGCAGCGCGTAGAAGGTCAGGTTGAACGCGCGCTCCGGCTCCACGTGGAGGGCGCGCGTCCGCCGCAGGAACCACCACCAGGCGAGCAGGGTGGCGGTGGCGAAGAGCACCCCGTAGGTGGGGAGGAAGAGGTGCGTGGGGCCCAGGAGGGGGAGGTCGTGGGTCCCGAAGTCCACCAGGACGGGGTGCATGCTTCAGCGCGCCTCGGTCAGGATCTCGCGCACGTGCGCCGCACAGCGGGCGCAGGTGCCCGGGAGGTCGGGGTCCGCCCCCACGTCCTCGGTGATGGACCAGCAGCGCTCGCACTTGGTCCCCGGGGCGCGCGTCACGTCCACCTCGAGCGCGGGCCCCTCCGCCAGGTCGACGCCGCTCGTGATGAAGAGGAAGCGCAGGCCGGGCTCGAAGCTGCGCAGGAAGGCGAGCGTGTCCGCGTCCCCACGGACGGTCACCCTCGCCTCGAGGGAGCTGCCGAGCGTCCGGGCCCGGCGCGCACCCTCGAGCGCGCGCGCGACCTCCTCGCGGATCCCGGCCAGCCGGTCCCAGCGGGCGAGGAGGGCGGGATCCACCTCCGGCACCACGGCCTCGGGGAACGTCTCGGCGTGCACGCTGCGCGTGCCGAAGCGGGGGCGGCCGGCCAGGGCCTCCAGCTCCTGCCAGATCTCCTCCGCCGTGAAGGCGAGCACCGGGGCCATCAGGCGGCAGAGGTCGACGGCCAGGCGGTGGAGCACGGTCTGGGCGGAGCGCCTCCCCCGGGAGGCGCGGGGGTAGGTGTAGAGACGGTCCTTCAGCACGTCCAGGTAGAAGGAGGAGAGCGTCACCCCGCAGAACTGGTGGAGCGCGTGGTAGACCACGTGATAGGCATGGTCGCGGTAGGCGGCGATCAGGCGCCCCCGCAGCTCCTCCAGGCGGTGCAGGGCATAGCGGTCGATCTCGTCCTGTCGACTGAGATCGATCCGATCCGTGTCGGGGTTGAAATCGGCGAGGTTGCCGAGCAGGTAGCGGAAGGTGTTGCGGATCTTCCGGTACGCCTCGGCGTTGCGGTCCAGGATCTCCTGGGAGAGCCGCATGTCCTCGGCGTAGTCGACCATGCTCACCCAGAGGCGGAGGATGTCGGCGCCCCGGGCGCCGCAGACCTCCAGGGGGGAGATCACGTTCCCCATCGACTTCGACATCTTCCGGCCCTCGCCGTCGAGGGTGAAGCCGTGGGTCACCACCGCCTGGTAGGGCGCGCGCCCGGTCTCCTGGGCGGAGACCAGCAGCGAGGAATGGAACCAGCCGCGGTACTGGTCGTGCCCCTCCAGGTAGAGGTCGGCCGGCCAGCGCAGCGCCCCGTCGTCCATCCAGGGCGCGAGCACCGCGCGGTGGGAGCAGCCCGACTCGAACCAGACGTCCACGATGTGCTCGTGGAAGCGCAGTCCCTCCCGGCCGCCGCAGCGGGGGCAGGCCACGCTCTCCGGTACCAGGCGGGCGAGGCGCTCTTCCTGGCTCGCGTAGGGCCGTCCCTCCATCCCGAACCAGGCGTCGCTCCCCTCGCGGGCGAAGAGGTCGGCCACGTGGGCGAAGAACGCGGGGTCGCGCAGGAAGGCGTTCCCGTCCTCCTTCAGGCAGGGCGCGCACACCACGGCGGGGATGGGCACGCCCCAGGTGCGCTGGCGGGAGATGCACCAGTCGGGGCGGTTCTCGATCATCCCCGCGATGCGCGCCTCCCCGTGGGGAGGCATCCACGAGGTCTCCGCGATGGCGCGCAGGGCGGCCGCGCGCAACCCCGTCCCGTCCATGGAGACGAACCACTGGGGCGTGGCCCGGAAGAGCACCGGGCTCTTGCAGCGCCAGCAGTGCGGGTAGCTGTGGGTGACGTTCTCGTGGAGGGCGAGCAGTCCTCGCGTGTCCAGGTCTTCGATGATGCGGGGATTGGCCTTCAGCACCGGGACGCCGGCCAGCCACGCCGGACCCACTCTCTCCGCGATGAACCTTCCGTGGTCGTCGACGGGGTTGAACGCGGGCAGGCCGTAACGCCTGCCGATGTTGAAGTCGTCCGCCCCATGTCCGGGGGCGGTGTGCACGAGGCCGGTCCCCGCGTCCAGGGTCACGTGCTCGCCGAGGACGAAGATGCCGGGGGCCCCGTCCAGCGGATAGGGGCGGGCGTAGGTCACGGACGGATCGGCGAACTCTCTTCCCCGGAACCGGTCCACCACCTCCTGCGTCCCCCAGCCGAGCTTGGCGGCGACGGCGTCCAAGAGCCCTTCCGCCACGAGGTAGGTCCAGCCGTCCGCCACCTCGACCGCGACGTACGTCTCGTCCGGATGGAGCGCGACCGCGAGGTTCGCGGGCATGGTCCACGGCGTGGTCGTCCAGATGAGCGCCGCCACCTTCTTTCCCGCCAGGGCGGGACGGCGCGTCGACGCACCGTGCACGGGCATGCGCACGTAGATCGAGGGGTCGGTGCGCTCCTCGTACTCCACCTCGGCCTCGGCCAGCGCCGTCACGTCCACCGGGCACCAGTGCACGGGCTTCTCGCCGTGGTACACGGCACCGCCGGCGAAGAACCCTCCCAGGCGCCGGACGATCTCCGCCTCGTAGGTGCGGTCGAGCGTGCGATAGATGGCGCGGCGGCTCGCCGCGTCCTCCGCCTGCTCCCGCCGGTCGAGGGCGCGGTCCCAGAACACGCCCAGGCGCCGGAACTCCTCGGACTGGACGGTCACGAAGCGCAGGGCGTACTCGCGGCAGGCCTGGCGGATGGCCAGCGGCGTCATGCCCGCGCGCTTCCCCCCGAGCTTCTTGTCCACCTGGTGCTCGATGGGGAGGCCGTGGCAATCCCAGCCGGGGACGTAGGGCGCGTCGAACCCCAGCATGGAGCGGGATTTCACCACCACGTCCTTCAGGATCTTGTTGAAGGCGTGCCCCAGGTGGATGTTCCCGTTGGCGTACGGGGGCCCGTCGTGCAGCACGTAGGGGGGCCGTCCCGCGCGCGCCTCGCGCACCCGACGGTACACCTCGATCCCGTCCCACCACTCCAGGATGCGCGGCTCCCGCTCCGGCAGGTTCGCCTTCATCGGGAAGTCGGTCTGGGGGAGGTGGATCGTGCTCTTAAGTTCCACGCTGTCGGGCACTTGCCGCTCCAGGAACGAAGCCGGTACTGTAGCACGCACATGCGCGCGTACCTGGACCACAACGCCACGAGCCCCCTGCGGCCCGAGGCCTCTGCGGCGTTGCGCGCTGCCCTGGAGCAGCGCATGGGGAACCCCTCGTCCATCCATGCCGAGGGGCGGGCGGCAAGGCGGACCGTGGAGGAGGCCAGGGCACAGGTCGCCGCGCTCCTGGCGGTGCCCGCCGCCGAGGTGACCTTCACGGGGAGCGGCACGGAGGCCATCGCCACGGCGGTCCTCGGGGTGTGCGCCCGCCTCCCCGCGGAGAAGCGCCGGGTGGTCGTCTCCGCCGTCGAGCACTCGGCCGTGCTGGCGGCGGTGCACCAGGCGGCGAGCTGGGGCATCGAGGTGGAGGAGGTGGCACCCGGAGCCGACGGCCGCGTCCTCCCCGCCGCCATGGCGCGCCGGATCGGCCTCGACACCGGCCTGGTCGCCCTGCAGTGGGCGAACAACGAGACCGGGGTGATCCAGCCGGTGCGGGAGGTCGGCCAGGCGGCGGCCGCCTCGGGGGCGGCTTACTTCGTGGACGCCGTGCAGGCGGCGGGGAAGATCGCGCTCGACGCGCGCGCCGCGGGGGCGCACCTGGTGGCGGTGTCCGCCCACAAGCTCGGCGGACCGCAGGGCGTGGGCGCGCTCTGCGTGAGGGAGGGTCTCGTCCTGCAGCCGCTCGTCCCCGGCGGGGGGCAGGAGGGGAGGCGCCGCGGCGGCACGGAAGCGGTCGCGGCCATCGCCGCCTTCGGCGCCGCCGCCGAGGCGGCCCGAGCGCGGCTGGCGGCGGAGGCCGGCCGGCTCATGCGCCTGCGGGCGCGCATCGAGACCCGCCTGCGGGCGCTGTTCCCCGAACTTCGCATCCACGGCGAGGGGGCGCCGCGCCTCGCGAACACCGTGAACCTGGGATTCCCCGGGATCTCGGGGGAGAGCCTCGCGATCGCCCTCGACCTCGCCGGGTTCGCCGTCTCCACCGGCTCGGCCTGCGCGTCGGGGGCCGTGCTCCCGAGCCACGTGATCCGCGCCATGGGCGGGGGCGAGGAGGAGGCGCGGAGCGCCGTGCGCGTGTCCATGGGGTGGAGCACGACGGAGGGAGAGGTGGAGCGGTTCCTGGACGCCGTGCCGGGCGTGGTGTCTCGCGTCCGCGAGGCACAGGCGGCGCCATGAGCCCCACCTTGACCGCCGTCGCCATGAGCGGCGGCGTGGACAGCTCGGTGGCGGCGGCGCTGCTGGCGGCGGAGGGGGGAGCGCTCGTCGGCTTCTCCATGAAGCTCGTGGCCGGCGCGCACGGCCGCTGCTGCTCCCCCGAGGACTTCCGCGACGCGCGGCGGGTGGCGGACCGCCTCGGCTTTCCTCACTACGTCCTCGACATGGAGGAGGACTTCCGCCGCCACGTGCGGGAGCCGTTCCAGCAGGACTACGCGCAGGGACGGACGCCCTCCCCCTGTCTGCGCTGCAACACGCTCCTCAAGTTCGGCGCGCTGCTGGCGCGGGCGCGGGGGGTGGGGGCGGAGCGCGTGGCCACCGGCCACTACGCGCGCCTGGCAAAGGATGCACGCTCGGGACGGACCCTGCTCCACCGCGCCACCGACCCGGCGAAGGACCAGTCGTACTACCTGTTCGATCTCTCGGAGGAGCAGCGCGCCGCCGCGCTCTTCCCCCTGGGCGGGCTCCGCAAGGAGGAGGTGCGCGAGGCCGCGCGTGCGGCCGGGCTTCCCACCGCGGAGAAGCCGGAGTCGATGGACCTCTGCTTCGTGCCGCCGGGGGCGAGCTACCGCGACGGGGTGCCGGGCTCCGCACGGGGAGAGATCGTGGACGAGGCAGGCGCCGTGGTGGGGCGCCACGGCGGCATCGAGCACTTCACGGTGGGGCAGCGCCGCGGCCTGGGCGTCGCGGCGCCGCGGCCGCTGTACGTCCTCCGCATCGAGCCGGAGAGCCGCCGCATCGTGGTGGGGGAGGCGGGAGCCCTGCTGTCCGAGACCTGCACGCTGGCGCGCACGCGCTGGATTCCCTTCGAGCGTCCCCGGGGGCCCTTGCGGGCGACGGTGCGCATCCGCTCCACGCACCCGGGGGCGGAGGGGACGATCACCGATCACGGAGATGGGACGGCCTCGGTGCGCTTCCACACGCCGCAGCGGGCGATCGCTCCCGGACAGGCGCTCGTGGCGTACGACGGAGATCTCGTGCTGGGCGGCGGCTGGATCGCGGGCTAGCCCGAGACGGGCTCCTCGTCGAGCCCCACCGCCTGCTTGATGCGGCCCATGATCCAGCCCGTCAGCTCGAACCCCTGACGCCGGGTGTCCTGGCACCATTGGGCGTAGTAAGCGTTACTCAGTCGATCCCAAGTTTCCCGCAGGCGCGTCTCGCGGTCGCAGGCATCCTCGTACATGGCGCGGGTGGCGCGGCCCTGGGCCAGGTCCACGAGCACCCGGCGGCGCCAGCGCATCGCCTCGTTCAAGGCGTCCACGGCAACCTGGAGCCCATCGGCTCCGCGGAACTGCTGTCTCCGGTCCATCGTGGCTCCCTCCGCGTCGCGATCCCCCTCGGTGGATGCCCCGACTGCAATGCAGGAGCCGTGCCGCGGTCCACCCGCGCTGCCTTCCGGCGGCGGTTTGGGAAACAGGTGCGGTTCCGGCTTAGGATACGGGCCGGCTTGGGGGGCTCGGCATGGACGGGCTCGAGACGACGCAGGCTCTTCTTCGCCGTGTGGCCGAGCGCAGCCCGGGCGCGGCGGACGAGCTGGTGCGGCGGTTCCTTCCCCCTCTGCGACGCTTCGCGCACCGCCGTCTCCCGCCCCACCTGCGCGGGCTCGCGGAGACGGACGACCTCGTTCAGGTGAGCCTCCTCCGGGCGTTGGAGAGGGTGACGGAGTTCGAGTCGCGGCATCCGGGGGCGTTCCTGGGGTACCTGCGGCGCGTCCTCGACAACCACCTGCACGACCTGCGCAGGCGAGCGGCGAGGCGGCCGGAGGTGGCGCTGGATCCCGAGGACCTGGATCGCGAGCCCGCCCGCGACGGAGGGGAGGAGGCCGCCGTGCTGTACCGGGAGACGCTCTCCAGGCTGTCCGAGGAGGACCGGATGGCGGTGGTGCTCCGCCTGGAGATGGGGTTCACCCACGAGGAGGTCGCCGAGGCCCTGGCCCTCCCCTCCGCGGCGGCGGCGCGCATGCGGGTCGTGCGGGCGCTGGTCCGGATGGCGGAAGAGCGCGATGGACGGTGAAGCGAGACTCACCGCGCTGGCCGCGCGCATCGCAGACCACGAGGCGCTGACGTGGGAGGAGGTGTCCCCGGACGGCGCCGACGCCCGCGTCGCGCGTCTCAAGGAGATCGCGGAGCTGTGCGGGCGCGTGCGGGACCCGTTCCCGGTGCCGGATCGGGTGTGGGAGCGGTGGGGGAGCCTGGAGATCCGCGAGCTGCTGGGCGCCGGCGGGTTCGGCCGTGTGTACCGCGCCTGGGACCCGGCGCTGCAGCGCGAGGTGGCACTGAAGCTCGGGCGGGTCCCCGCGCCCGCCCTCGAGGAGGCGCGGCGGCTCGCACGGGTGCGCCACCCGAACGTCTTGCAGGTGCACGGCGTGGCCGAGCACGACGGCCAGGTCGGGATCTGGACGGAGCTCGTGGAGGGCGCGTCGCTCGAGGAACGGCTCCGGGACTCCGGGCCCATGGGGGCCGAGGAAGCGGCCCACGTGGGGCGGATCCTGTGCGCCGCCCTCGCCGCGGTGCACGGCGCCGGGCTCCTCCACCGGGACGTCAAGACCGCCAACGTCGTGCGCGAGCGCGGCGGGCGGCTGGTGCTCCTCGACTTCAGCTCCGCGGCCCCCTCCGGGTTCGACCTGGACGTCTCCGGCACGCCGCTGTTCATGGCCCCCGAGGTCCTGGCGGGAGGGAACACGAGCCGGGCCTCGGACCTGTACGGGGTCGGTGTCGTGCTCTACCGCCTGGTGACCGGAGCCTACCCGGTGGAGGCGACGACGCTCGCCGAGCTGAAGAGCGGAGCCCGCATCCCGCTGCGCGACCGGAGGCCGGACCTTCCGGGCTGGTTCACCGACGCGGTGGAGCGGGCGATCGATCCCGACCCCGCCTCGCGCTTCGCCAGCGCGGGGGCGCTGGACGCGGCGCTCGCGCGGGGCGAGCGGCGCCGGTTCCGTCTGGCGCACGCGGCCGTCCTCCTCACCTGTCTCGCCGTGGCGGCGGCGATCTTCTGGGGCGCGACCCGGGAGCGGCCGATCGCGGCCCGCCCTTCCGTCCTCCGCGTGACCGACCTGGACGTGGCCCCGCTGCCGGCCGGGGCGGTCCTCCGGCGGGGAGACCGCCTGGCCCTGGAGCTGGCGCTGCGCCGGCCCGCGTACGTCTACGTGGTGGATCGCGACGCCAGGGGATCGGAGATCGCTCTGTTCCCGCTGGAGGGCCTGGACCTCGAGAACCCGCTCCCCGCGGGTGCGGACCATCGCCTGCCCGGAACGATCGGGGGCAAGCCCTACTCCTGGGAGGTCACCACGGAGGGCGGTGCCGAGACCCTCATGGTGGTGGTGTCGCGCGACCGGCTCCCCGAGCTCGAGGCGGCGATGGGACGGACGGTCCGGGCGGGGGAGGTCCTGCGCGGCATGGGTGGCCTCGCCCCGGGGGGCGGCTCCAAGGCCAAGGCCCGGCCGTCGTCCACGGACGTGTTCCGGGGCCTCCGCGAGCAGGCGGGCCCGGACCTCTGGGCCTGGGAGACCACGGTGGGAGGCGCGCACTGAGACAGCGCCGCACTCAGGCCGCCGTCGTCTCGCCTCCCAGCAACGTCAGCACCTCGCCGGTGATGTAGCGGGAGTCGGCGTCGGAGGCGAAGAAGACGAAGGATGGGGCGACCTCCTCGGGCTGGGCCGGCCGTCCCAGGGGCTGGTCCTTGCCGAACTCGGCGACCTTCTCCGGCTCCTTGTCCGAGGGGTTGAGCGGCGTCCACACCGGGCCGGGCGCCACGCAGTTCACGCGGATGCCGCGCTCCACCAGGCTCTGGGCCAGGGACTTGGTGAAGGCGTGGATGGCGCCCTTGGTGGCGGAGTAGTCCAGCAGCTCCTTGCTCCCCTCCAGTCCGGTGATCGAGCCCGTGTTGACGATGGCGGAACCCTTGCGCAGGTGCCGCAGCGCCGCCCGTGCCATGCGCATGTAGCCGAAGATGTTGACGCGGAAGGTGTGCTCCATCTGCTCGTCGGTCAGCTCCTCCAGGGATTTCACGTGCTGCTGGAAGGCGGCGTTGTTCACGAGGATGTCGAGCTTCCCCAGCTCGGCCACCGTGCGCTCCACCGCCTCCTTGCAGAAGGACGGGTCGGTCACGTCGCCGGGGATCAGCAGGGCGCGCCTCCCTTCCTGGCGCACCGCCTCCGCCGTCTCCTCGGCGTCGCGCTGCTCCTCCGGCAGGTAGACGAGGGCGACGTCCGCCCCCTCCCGGGCGTAGAGCACCGCCACGGCCCGGCCGATGCCGGAGTCGCCGCCCGTGATCAGGGCGACTCTGTCCTCGAGCTTGCCGGCCCCGCGGTAGTCCGGAGCCTTGTAGCGGGGTCGCGGCTGCAGCTTCGCCTCGTGGCCGGGCTTCGCCTGGTGCTGGCGGGGGAACGGTGGCTCGGGCTCGGGGCGAGGGGATTGGGTGTCGGGGACGTCTTTGCGCGCCATGTGAGTCCTCGAAGGTGGGGTGGGACGGAGGTTTGGTTTCACGTTAGCGGGAGCGCGCCGCCGCATCAAGTCGGGGGCTCTTGTGGGCGGCGAGCGCGGGCTCCTGTACCTCGCCGTGACCAGTCGAAGCCAGCGAGGGGCGCTCGCCGGTGATCGCCTGGCCGGCGGGCGCTCAGGAACCGCGATCCACGTCAGATGGCGGATCGAGACAGGCCGAGGGACGAATCGACGGGCGTGACCATGCTGGAGGAGCACTCCAGGCAAAGCAGAACGGCTGTCCGGTCCACCAGCCTCTTCCCGTGCTGCCGGCAGACGGCGGCGCCGCACGCGTGACAGACACCGTCTGCGGTGATGGTCGACAGGCGCATCCCCCCGGGGCGGGGATTCGCTTCGCAGAAGTAGCAGTTCATGGCCTCTCCCTTCCTCGATCCGGGCGCAAGCCGCGATCGATCATGGCTTCCACCGCTCGTCCCCCCTGGGGCGGGAAATCTCCGAGTTCCGGGTGGGATCTCCTGGCGGGTGAGGGAAACCAGTGCCGCGTGCGGTTGCAGAAGGCGCACACGGACAGCATCACCGGCACTTCGACCAGAACACCCACGACCGTGGCAAGGGCGGCGCCGGAGCCAGGGCCGAACAGGGTGATGGCCACAGCCACGGCGAGCTCGAAGAAGTTGCTGGCGCCGATCAGGGCTCCCGGGGCCGCCACGTCGTGCGGGATCCTGAACAGACGCATGAGCCCGTAGGCCAGGCCGGAGTTGAAGTAGACCTGGATCAGGATGGGAACGGCGATGAGCAGGACGTGAAAGAACCGCCCCGTCAGGTTGTCCGCCTGGAACGCGAAGATCAGAACCAGCGTCGCCAGGAGCGCGAGCGTGGTGATCGGCTGGAAGAAGGGCAGGTAGCGCTGTTCGAACCAGGCTGCCCCCTTGGTGCGGAGGAGCACGGCCCGGCTCAGGGAGCCCAGCGCCAGAGGGATCACGATGAAGGCGACCACGCTGTAGAGGAGGACGGCGAACGGCACGCGCAGGTCGCTGGCCCCGGCCACGAGAAGGCCTACGATGGGAGCGAACAGCACGAGCATGATGAGATCGTTCACGGAGACCTGCACCAGGGTGTACGCCGGGTCGCCGTCCGTCAGGTAGGACCAGACGAAGACCATGGCGGTGCACGGCGCTGCCGCGAGGATGATCACGCCCGCCACGTATTGGTCGGCCAGCTCCGGTCCGATGAGCGGCAGGAACAGGTGCTTGAAGAACAGCCAGCCCAGAAACGCCATGGAGAAGGGCTTCACCACCCAGTTCACGAACAGGGTGACGACCAGCCCTCCGGGCCGGCGACCGACTCCGAGAAGGCTCCCGAAGTCGATCTTGAGCATCATCGGGTAGATCATCAGCCAGATGAGGATCGCGATCGGGACGTTGATCTGGCTGCCTTCCCCGAACTCGAGGCGGCGCATGGCGTCCGTCACCCCGGGGAGGAACTTCCCGAAGAGGACGCCCACCCCCATGCAGGCCACGACCCAGAGCGTGAGGTAGCGCTCGAAGAAACCGAGGCGCTTCCTGGGGAGGGTCATGAACGCCCTCCGACCAGCCGGCCTCATGACGGCCGTTCCTCCGGACCCGATGCGTCCAGGGAACGCGGCAGTGCCTCGACGAATCCCCGTATCTCGTCCCGGATCCTGCGGTAGTGACCCAGCGCCTCGTCTTCGGTGGCCGCCGCTGCAGCCAAACGCGGCGGGTCCTCGAAGTCGACGTGGAGACGACGGGTCGCTCCGGGGAAGATCGGGCAGCTCTCATGCGCGCTGTCGCAGACGGTGACGACGGCGTCGAAACTGCTTCCCATCAGCTCCCGAACGTGTTTCGAGCGATGGCCGGAGATGTCGACCCCCACCTCACGCATGACTCGAACCGCCCGTGGGTCGAGCCGGCCCGGCGCCGTTCCGGCGGAGAGCGGTTCGATGCGGTCGCCGTGGAGCGTCCGGGCCCAGCCCTCCGCCATCTGACTCCGACAGGAGTTGCCCGTGCAGAGGAACAGCACGTTCAGCTTCGGTAGCATGCGCTCAGCTCCTCGAGGTCTCTCCGCCGAACGTCCTTGATCTGCCGGGCATCTGCCGCGATCGTGGGGTCCTTCCGGAGCGCCTCCAGCACCCACGCGAGCGCGCGCATGGCCGTCGGGTTCCCGCCAGTCGCGGCCAGGCGGTAGAACCGCCACTTGCCCTCGCGACGCCTTGTCACCAGGCCGGCTCGTTCGAGCGTGTCCATGTGCTTGGAGACGGTGGCGGGGGCGAGACCGAGCACCTGGATGATCTGGCAGAGGCAGAGCTCGCCCTCCTTGACCGCAAGAAGCGCCCGAAGCCTGTTCTCGTCGCTCAGCGCCTTGGTGACGGCCAGGATCTCGCGCACGCGTGCCGCTCCATCACTTCGTCCAGCGTCGAAGTGTACGGGATGGGGCTCGCCTCCGGCAAGGCCGGTCGCGGGGGCCGGAGGACGGGGGCGGTCCGAGTTCCCTCCGGGTTCGCCTTGACGGGATGGGCGGATTAGCCGTATCGGAGTGGCCGAAATGGCCATCACCCGGCTCTCTGGGCCTTTTCTCGTGCTCCTGCTCTGCTCGCTGGCCAGGGCCGACCTCGTTCCCGGATCCGGCGGCCTTTCCCTGGAGCGACGTCTCGAGGCGCAGCGCGCCATCGAGCGCGTGTACTGGCGTCACCGGGTCTGGCCGGCCGACAACCCGGGCGCCAGGCCGACCTTCGAGGAGGAGGTTCCGGAGGCCGCCCTGCGCGACACCGTGCTGCGCTCCCTCGAGCTCTCCGAGGCTCGCGGCATCACGTCCGGCCAGCTCCAGGCCGAGCTCGATCGCATGGCGGCGTCCACGCGCGCGCCGGAGGTCCTCCACGAGATCTTCGAGGCGCTGGGGCAGGACGCCGAGCTGATCGCGGAGACCCTCGCCCGGCAGGCGCTGGCCGAACGGCTCGTGCGGGACCCGGCCTCCCGCTACGTGCTCCCCAGGATCCAGGGAGCGGCGGAGGCCCGGACGCGCGACGTCACCCTCTTCACGGGCGCCGAGGAGATCGTGTGGGACGGGAGCCCGGGCGTCTACCGGCCGGCCACGGACAGCTGGTCGTCTCTCCCCGGCGTGCCGGTGCCGGTCGCGCGGCGGGACGCGTCCCTCGTCTGGACCGGGTCGGAGGTGCTGGTCTGGGGCGGGGTGGACGCCGGAGGGCAGCCGCTCGACACGGGGGCGCGCTACGCGCCGGCCACCGGGACGTGGCGTCCCATGACCTCGGAAGGTGCCCCGTCCCCGCGGAGGCGGCACGCCGCGACCTGGACGGGCACCGAGATGGCGGTGCGGGGTGGGACGGACGCTCGCGGCGTCGCCATTCACGGGGGCGCGCTCTATGATCCGGCGGTCGATCGCTGGGTCGGGATCCTGATGGACGACGAGGCGGTCTCCCCCCAAGAACCCACGGTGGGCCCCGCGACCGATGTCTCCTGTGAGGACTGCGTGGAGCTCGGCCCCGAGACCACCGGCGACTACGTGATGTCGGTGGGCACGGAGCACCCGCTGACCGGCGGCGCAAAAGGTGGCGATGGGGTCAATCTCACCCTGGGCATCGAGGACGACGGAATCGGGCCGCTCCAGGTGGACGAGAACGCCCCTTACGCCTGGGCGGGGGCCCACCGGTTCTTCGTGAAGCCGCTCCTGGAGGACGGACTGGTGGTGGGCTTCGACCGCGGGCTCACCTGGAGCCTGGGCGCCACCTCCTCGCCGGCCCGGATCCGCATCGCCAGCAACCACCCGACCTTCAGCGGTGCGATCGATCACGTCCTGGCCCAGTGCTACAACTGCCAGGAAGGCAGCGGCGGCAGCGCGCGCGAGGATTTCACCGAGCACCAGTTCTCCCAGTCCACCGAGTACACCTACAAGGACGACCCGAGCTCGGAAGCGGTGGAGGTCAACTGGGACTACGTCTCCTCCGATGGAGAGGTGGCCTACCGGCCGCTCCACTACTTCCTGCGCAGCGAGGGAGGGGGCGCGACACGCCACAGCAGCCGGTGGCTGTTCACGTCCGCCCCCGGTGAGGAGGCGGTGTCCATCTCGAACGGGGGGCTGCGCGTTGGCCAGGGGGCGGACGTTTCGGGCACGCTCATGAGCTATGCCCCGGCGCAGTTCCTGGGGACGGCCACCTTCCTCCAGAAGGTCGGCCTGTATCCCGTCTTCAAGATGACCGGAGCGGGGACGTACCGTGTCCTGCACTCCGCGTTCACCGTCACCTCCACGGAGACCCTCGACACCCCCGAGCTGTTCGCCTCGCACGTGGACGGCAGCTTGAACCTGACCATGGCCAATGCCCGCAGCAGGTTGGTCGGCGTCTACTCCAACCCCAGGCTCGCGGGCGGAGCCGCGGGAAACGTGACCAGCGTCATCGGCAATCAGAGCATCCCTCAGATGGGGAGCACGGGGACGGGGACCAGCGTGGAGCGGTTCGTGGCCTACCGCGCCATGCTGTTCATGGGCCTGGGCTCGAACTGGAGCACGGATACGGCCTGCTACTTCTGCGCCGAGGACAACAGCCTCGTCGCGCTCCCGGAGGGCGCCTCCCTGAACCGTTTCTACGGAGTGCGTGTCCCCGACATGCACGGCCTGGGGGGCAGCAACGTCGCCTTGCAGGTGGACGCCCAGACCGGGAGGAGCGCCTCCAAGGGGAACATCGTGCACGCGGGGGGGGGCTTCGACAGCGGGCATCTGGTGCTGGGAGCCACGCACCTTCACCAGGAGAGGGGTGGTCTCCTGCGCGTCACCGACGGACCCCCTGACTCCGCCTCGGACGGGAATGCGATCGTCACCGGAAGTGGCTCCTCCGCCCGCGGCGTCGTCCTGTGGGGGGACGCCTCGCACGAATTCGACACGGGCGACGAGGTGTGCGCCGCCTCCGGCCTGTCCTGTCGCGCGGTGCGGCGCACGACCGGGGAGGAGGAGGACTGCGCGACCGAGATCCGTCCCGTGGGGACGCTCTTCTACGCGCTCTGCTCCTAGCGCGCGGGCGCTGCGGGGGGTTGGGGACGCCGCCTCGGTGCAGAGTCTGCTAGACTCCGCCCCTTACCAACGAACGCGGGAATAGCTCAGTTGGTAGAGCATCAGCTTCCCAAGCTGAGGGTCGCGGGTTCGAATCCCGTTTCCCGCTCCAGTCGAGCGCGAGAGAGCGTCAGGGGCAGGACGAGGCCGAGGCCTCGATCTCCGCGTCACGCGGCTGCGCCTGGGACGAGCCGGCGGCATCGTAGGTTCCGGCGCCCCCACAGTTGACGCCGCGCACCAGATAGAAGAGCCCCTGAGCTGGCGCCGGCGCGTCGAGGTTCTCGACCGACGTCGCCGGCAGGTCGTCGCCGGAACAGGTCACCACGGCGGAGGAGAAGTCGCCGCCGCTCGTGCGCAGCGTCTCCAGGCTGCCCCGCACCACGTCGTAGCCGGTGGCGCCGGGGAGAGCGCTCCAGGACAGCAGGGTCGCATCCACGAAGAGGTCCGGGGAGCCGGAAGGCGCCTGCGCGTTGTCGACGGTGCCGTCGCAGTCGTTGTCCATCCCGTCGCACACCTCCTCTGGCGGAGCGGCGGACGCGGCGAACTGGTCGAGGGCTGCGAGCAGGCCCGCTTCGTCGCCCACGAGCACGGCCGCTCCGGTACCGCCCGCGGCGGCGAGCGCATGGAGCTGCTGGGCGGCAGGGCAGGCGGGATCGGTGGGCGGGCAGATGCCGAAGCCGAGGACGTGCACGGGGACGTCGAAGCCGGTGACGGGGATGCCGGAGCCGCTCGTGAAGGACAGGTCCTGCAGGGCGGCGGCCGCGCTCTCGGCGTCGGCCGCTGTCTCGCATTCCTCGGCGCCGGCCGCGATCACCACCACGTGATAGGGGCGGCAGGGGCTGTCCAGGTCGCCGGACAGCGAGGCGAGAAGGGCGGGGCGCATGTCCCGCAGCGACGCCGCGATCGGCCGCAGGCCGTGCGCGCGCAGCTCGGGGGCGGTGGCGAACGGCGCCTGCACGTGGTCGATCCAGGCCAGGAGCGCGGCGAGGTTGTCGGGGACGCCGGGCGCGGGATAGTCCACCAGGCGCTGGGCGCCGGCGGGATCGCAGATCCCGGCCGTCCGCACGGCGCCATGGTCTCGCATGAAGGGGTGTTGCGGGGTGGGGTAGGCACAGTCGACCGTGCTCCCCTCGAGAAGGCTGACGCCACCCGTGCGCACGCGATCGAGGCCATAGGCCTCGCAGATCGCCCTCTCCCAGCTCGAAGAGAAGTTGCAGAGCGAACAGCTGAAGCTGGAGGGCGCACCGTTGAAGCTTTGCCTCAGGCACTGCCCGGCGGTGGTGGGCGAGATCCCGAGGTTCGCGGCATCGAGGGCGCACAGGCTGGTCCCATCCACCAACTCGCAGGTGAGGAGGCTCCGGCCGCCGGGAGTGTCCGGACATTCGGCGTCGAGCGTGCATGCCTGTCCGCCCTGAACCTGGGCGTGGCGCCAAAGGGCGAACTCCACCTCCGGATGCGCGGAGAACAGGGAACTCAGGGCCCTCTTCGTCTGGAAGAGCCGGCTGTCGTCGGGCTGTGCGTTTCCGTCGACGTCGCAGCCTCCGAGCTCGGCGGAGCCGTCCCCCCGCGTGTCCAGGCCGCCGGTGAGCCCCAGAACCGGACGGCAGGTGGTGCTGCCGGTCACGTTCCGCACGCATCCCCCGTACTGCGCGCGGCAGGTACCGCTCCAGCTGGTGGCGCACGAGGGCAGGAAGTTCACGGTGTCGCGGACGCACGCGTTGCACGTCTCCTGCGCAGGAGAGGGGTTGCCGCTGAAGGAGCAGGGATCGAAGCCCTGTGCCGCGCAGGTCTCCAGGGTGGCGAAGTCGACGGCGTCGGGGGTCAGCAGCATGGCGCCCGAGCTGTCCACGAGGAGGGCGAGCCGGCTCCTCGGGGTGGAGGCGCTCCCCCCCAACCCCGTCCAGAGCACTGCGGCCACCAGGGCGAGCCACCGTTGATTCACGGGTGGGTCCTACCGCGGTTCGAGAGCGAAGGCAAGCCCGTACACGGACCCCGCCGGTTCCGGAAGCGGCTGCGCAGGCCTCGGTCAGGCTCCCGCGAGCCGCCGCGCCTCCGGGTAGGGGAGGATCTCCAGGATCTCCCTGCTCCGGATCCGATCCTGCATCCGCCGCCAGAACTCCGGGGTGAGCAGCTCCCCGTGCGCCTCCAGGAAGACCCGGAGCAGCTCGCCCTTGAGCCCCAGGAAGGGCGCGAACTCCTCCGGGAAGACGTCGCGGTCGTCCACGGAGAACCAGGGCTCGGAGGCCATCTCCTCCTCCTCGGTCAGCGGCTGGGGCAGCGCGCGGAAGTTGCACTCCGTGAGCGGGCACAGCTCGTCGTAGTCGTAGAAGATGAGGCGCCCGTGGCGGGAGACCCCGAAGTTCTTGAGGAGCATGTCGCCGGGAAAGATGTTCGCGGCCGCCAGGTCGCGCAGCGTCTTCCCGTAGTCGAGCACCGCGGCCCGTGCCGTCTCCGGATCGGCCTGGCGGAGATGGAGGTCGAGCGGACGGAGGCGCCGCTCCGTGTACAGGTGCCGGAACACCACCCGGTCGCCCTGCACGGAGACGGTGGAGGGCGCCAGGCGCAGCAGGTCCTGGAGCAGGTCGGACGCGAAGCGCGCCCGCTCGAACTCCAGGTGCTCGAACTCGGCCGCGTCCACCAGGCGGCCGGCGCGGTCGTGACGAAAGACGTGGCGGTACTTCTCCTCCACCTCCCGCCGGCTCGCCGTCTTGGGAGGATCGAAGTGGTCGCGGATGACCTTGAACACCACGTCGAACCCGGGAAGCGTGAAGACGTGCATCACCATCCCGCGCTGGCCCGGGGCGGTGACGAAGCGGTCGTCGCTGCTCTCCAGGTGCCGCAGCAGCGACCGGTAGAGCTCCGTCTTCCCGTGCTTGTCCCAGCCGATGGCGTTGTACAGCTCGTTCACCGGCTTTCTGGGCATGATCGAGCGCAGGAAGCCGACCAGCTCCCGCGGCCGCTCCGCATCCACCAGGAAATAGGCGCGGGCGAAGCTGAAGACGATGCTGATCTCGTTCTCGTCGAACAGGGCGGCGTCCGCCACCACCCGTCCCCCCGGGTTCGCGAAGGCGAGCAGGAAGGGTGCGGCGCCCTCCTCGAGCAAGGCGCGCCCCACCACGAAGGCGCGCTGGCCGCGGAAGAACGGCGAGGGTGCCAGCTCCACCGCGCGCAGCCTGCGGCCGCCGAGGAGCCGCGCGGAGGCAGCGGCCACGCGCCGGGCATCGCGCGCCGCGTCCTCGAAGGCGAGCCCGCCGAGCAAGCGCTCGAAGATCTCCGAGGCCAGGGAGGCGACACCGTTCCGGCAGGGGAGGAGGAGGGCGTCCCCGGAAGGCTCCTCCGGCACCGGGGGGGCGGCGGCGCGGCGCACGAACTCGATCGCCGGGTCGACCCCGATGGTGGCGAACAGGCGCCGGGTCACCGAGTTGAAGTAGGTCTCGGCCAGCTCCGCCGCGGGCTCGCCCGCGATGCGGGCGGCGTACTGCGTGCGCAGCACGGTCCAGGCCTCGCGCTCGTGCAGGCGGGGGCCGAGCAGGGGGCCCAGAGCGTCGAGCGTCCCCGTGAGCTGCTCGCCGTAGAGATCGAGGCGCCGGGTGGAGGCGTCGTGCAGCGCCGCCCAGTCGCGCGCCGCGAAGTGCGCGGCCGCTCCGCGCGTCACCTCGCGGAAGCGGCGCACGTGGTCCGCGAAGCCCTCGGCGATGATGGCCGCCGCGGGGTCGGCCACGCGCGCCAGGTCGATCATGCGCGGCGAGCGTAGTTCCGGCCTATCCTGGGAGCAACCCCCGGAGAACCATGAGACACACCCCCTCGCTCCTCGTTGTCGCGGCCCTCCTGTCCCTGAGCGCCTGCGAGGTCATCGGCGGCATCTTCAAGGCCGGCGTCTGGGTGGGGATCGTCCTGGTCGTGCTGGTGCTCGCCGGCCTCTTCTGGATCGTGGGCAAGCTTCGGCGCTGAGGACGACCTGGAGGGATGAGTAGAATCCGCTCCGCGTGTCCTTCTCGGAGCATCGGGCGGAGCTCGCCTGCGGTCTTTGCGCCTTCGCCCTCTACCTGGCCACGGCGTGCCGCACCATCTTCCCCGGAGACGGCGGCGAGCTGATCGCCGCCTCGCAGGCGCTCGGCGTGGCGCACCCTCCTGGCTATCCCCTCTGGACGCTGCTCGCCAGGGGGGCGCTGCTGCTGCCGCTGGGGGAGCCCGCCTTCCGGACCACGCTCCTCTCCGCGCTGGCCGGGGCGCTGGCCTGCGCGCTGGCGGCGCGCCTGGCGCGGAGCTTCGCCGGTGGAGCCGTGCTCCCGGGAATCGTGGCCGCGGCGCTGCTCGCCACCGCGTCCACGTTCTGGTTCTCGGCCACGGTGACCGAGGTGTACACGGCCCACGTCCTGGTCGTGCTCGGCCTCCTCTGGGCCGGGGAGCGCCGCTCGCCCTGGGGCATCGGGCTGCTCGCCGGCCTGGGGCTGGCGCACCACCCCACGATCGTGCTCGTGCTTCCCACCGTGGTCCTCCTGGCGCGCCGGCCTCGCGGGCGGGTGCGGGCGAAGGAGTGGCTGCTCGCGGGCGCGCTCGCGATCGCCGTGGCCGCGCTCGCCTACGGCAGCCTGCTCCCGCGCGCGCAGCTCTCACCGGAGGCGACCTGGAACCACTTCTCGGGCGTGCGCGCCTGGTGGGAGCACGTCACCGCCGCCGCCTACCGCCCCTTCGATCTCGGCGTCGCCGGACTCTTCCGCTTCGACGGCTGGACGCGCGTGCTCTCCGCTCTCGCTCTCGACCTCGGTCCGGCCGGCCTCCTGCTCGCGGCGGCGGGCGTGCGCGAGGCGGCGCGCTTCCGTGTCCCGCTCCTCCTGCTCGTCGCGCTGCACGTGGGGTTCGCGCTCCGCTACGGGACGGAGGACGTGGACGTCTACCTGCTCCCGGCCGTGGCGGCCCTGTGCGTCCTCGCCGGCGTGGGGGCGGCCTGGGCGATGCGGTGGCGCCCCCAGGTCACGACGGCGGCCCTCCTCCTCGCCGTGCTCGCGCAGGGAGCGTGGCGCTTCCGGTCCCACGACCTCCGGACGGTGACCGTGGGGGCCGACTATGCGGCGGACGTGCTCCGGTCCGTGCCGCCGGGCGGCACGCTGATCGCGGACGGCGACAACGTCTTCCTCCTGCAGTACGCGACACAGGTGCTGGGGGAGCGGCCGGACCTCACCCTGTACGACCGCGGAGGCCACGTGCTGCGCACGCTGCCTCCGGGAAGGGAGAGCGTGCTCACGGAGGCGGCGTTCCTGTCCTGGCCCGGATACGAGGCCCCGGCCGGCCTGCGGTTCCGGCCGCACGGGCTCGTCTACCTCCTGGAGCGGGAAGGTCCCGTCCCCTCCGACGCGGACTTCTGGGCGGAGGCGCACGAGGCGCGCGTGCGTGCGCATGCCGCACGGAGCGGCGACCTCCTGGCACGCACGCTGGCGGCGAGCTATCCGATCCTGGGCGGCGAGCGCGCGCTGTTCGAAGGGGACGCGGCGGGCGCGGAGCGGCGGTTCCAGGAGGCGCGCGCGGTCGCCGGGGACAGCGAGACGGTGCGGAACACGCTGGGCACGATCTACGGTCGCCGCGGGGATCTGGACCGCGCGGCGCTCGAGTTCGAGGCGGCGCTGAAGCTGAAGCCCGCCTCTCCGCGCGCGGCCGCCAACCTGCGCCTGGTGCGCCGGCTGCAGGGACGGTGACGTGACCAGGAAACATTTCGTGCTTTACCCCGGCCCGCCGTTGCCTGCATAATCGCCTCACCGACCGGTTTCCACACGCAGGGAGGATGCCGTGTGGTATCTCGCCTCCGTCCTGTTCGCCCAGCCGCCCCGTCCCAACGGTCTGGCCGTGCTGTGCGAGACGTCCCAGTTCCTGGTGGAAGCCGACAACGCCGCCATGGCGTACGAGAAGGCGCAGGCCTGGGGGGAGCGCCGCCGCGCTCAGGTCTCGGCCTTCGACTTCGTGGGCGTCCAGCAGCTCAAGCCGCTGCAGGGCGGCGGTCCGCCGCGCGACGGGGATGAGATCGACGGCCGCGTGTACGAATCCGAGGACGTGTGGTCCCGGACCACGGAACTGATCCCGCCCAGGGAGAAGCTGGCGGCGCTGTTCCTGGAGGAGAACCCGGGGGCGCAGCTCAGTGACGTCCTGTCGCAGGACGAGCGGACCCTGGTGCTGAGGATCCTGGAAGGCTCCTAGGAGACCCCGGGCCCGGCACCCGTTTGCGGCAGGTGACCGGAGGCCGCCGGGACGCTACCTTGGGAGCAGGATGCGCCGACTGAGACGCCGCCGCCGGATCCTCTCCACCGCCATTCCCCTGGCCACCCTGCTGGGAAGCGCGGGGGTGGCCACGCAGCACGCCTCTCCCCGTCCGGTGGCGGTGGCCTCCCCGGTCCCCGCGGCGGCGCTCCCGGTGGTGGACCCCACGGCGGCCCTGGCCACGGCCCTGCGCGCGCTGGCCCCCGATCTCCGGACGGAGGCCCTGCGCCCCGCGCTCGACGCGTGGGAGCGCCTGCGCGGGGACGGGGTCGCCACGCGGCCCCTGCTGACCGTGATCGACTACGGCCTCCCCTCGACGCAGCCCCGCCTGTGGGTCTTCGATCTGGACGCGCGCCGCCTCCTCTACCACGAGCTCGTCGCTCATGGGCGGAACACCGGCGAGGACCTGGCCACGGCGTTCTCGAACCAGGAGGGGAGCCTGCAGACCAGCCTGGGCTCCTTCGTGACGGGCGGCAGCTACACCGGGCGCAACGGCTACTCCATGCGCCTGCGCGGCCTCGACACCGGGGTGAACGATCAGGCGGAGGCGCGCGCCATCGTGGTGCACGGCGCCAGCTACGTGGACCCGGACGTCGCCCGGAAGCTCGGCCGGCTGGGGCGATCCTGGGGCTGCCCGGCGGTGCGCCCGGCCATCGCCCACGAGCTGATCGATCGGATCAAGGACGGGAGCGTCCTGTTCGCCTGGCATCCCTCCCTGTCCCACTGACCGACAACGCCGACCAAACGAGCACGGTTCCGTGCTGCGCGTGCGCACGTCGCGCGCCGACTCCAGACCGGTCGGAAAACCAACAAAGACAGGGACATCTCGCGCCCCGCGTGTCTTCGAAAGCCGTTGTGGGGGATGCAAGCTGGTGGTACGTTTCCGCGCGTTCCGGGCCCTCCCGCGCGAGACACGGCGGTCGAGGAGACACACGGTCAGGGGCAGCACAGGGAGGTTCCGATGGCGGGGGACGCCCGCGCGATGCCACGGCGCATCCTGGTCGTGGACGACGACCCCGAGATTCGATCGCTGACGCGCCTCGTGCTCGAGGGCGAGGGCTACCTCGTGGACGAGGCCGAGGACGGCGAGGCGGCCGTGGCCCGCGCGCTCGCCGGCGACCTCGACCTAGTCCTCCTCGACGTCAACATGCCGAAGATGAGCGGCTGGGAGACGCTGCGCGTCCTCAAGACCGATCCCTTCCTGGCCGCCCTCCCCGTGGTCATGTTCACGATCAAGGCGGAGGTGCGGGACAAGGTCCACGGCCTGCAGGACGGCGCCCTCGACTACATCACCAAGCCTTTCCAGGTGGACGAGCTGGCGGCGCGCGTGCGCCGCATCTTCCAGGGTGTCGGGGCCTGAGCATGGACGCACGGGCATGACCCCCGAGGATCCCCGCACCGCCTACCTGAGGCTCCGCAGCCTCCTCTTCGACCGCGTCACCGGGCTCCCCTCGTGGGCGGCGGTGGTGGAGCCGGTGCGGGACATGCTGGACCGGCGGCGCCAGGTGGGCGTGCTGCACTTCCAGCTCCTCGATCTCGAGCTGGTGGAGTCCCTCTACGGCTGGCAGGTCTTCGACCGCATCCTGGCGCGCGCGGCGGCCGGGCTCGCCTCCTGCGTGGGCCGGGAGCTTCCCCAGGGGACGGTCCTGGCGGTGAACGCCATCGCCGGCGATCGCCTGCTCGCCTTCGTGCCCCACGGTCCGGGCGGCCGGGAGGTGGACGGCGCCGCGCTCGGGCAGGCGGCGACCGCCGTGGCGCAGCACCTCTCCACGCTCTTCGAGGGGGAGGAGTTCGGCGGCCTCTCCGCGCGCCTGCACGTCCGCGAGGGCTGGGCGCTCCTCTCCGAGGACCCCTTCTACCGCTTCGAGCGGCGCATGCAGGGCGCGATCGAGGAAGCGCGCACGCAGAGCGAGCGGCGCCGCCATCGCAGGGTGCGCGCGGAGGCCGCCGAGCTGCGCCGCATCCTCTCCGAGGCCGCGCTCTCCGCCGTGTTCCAGCCCGTGGTGGACCTCCTCTCCGGCCAGGTGGCCGGGCACGAGGGGTACGTGCGGGGGCCGGAGGACGGACCGCTGGAGAGCGCGCCGGCGCTCTTCCAGATGGCGGCCGCCGAGGGACTGGCGCGCGAGCTCGACCGGCTGGCGCGGCACACCGTCCTGGGGGAGGCGGGGGAGCTCCCCCAGGGCCTCCTCTTCGTGAACGTGCTCCCCGGAGGACTGGCCGACGCGGAGTGGCACGAGGGCCAGGCCCGCCGGCTGCTGGAGGCGGCGAGGATCCCGCCGGAGCGGGTGGTGCTCGAGATCTCGGAGAGGGCGGCGGACGCCGAGCCCCGCGGCCTCAAGGAGGCGTGGTTCGCGCTGCGGCGGTCCGGGTTCCGCCTCGGTCTGGACGACGTGGGGACGGGGTTCTCCTCCCTGGCCGGGCTCGAGCGCCTGCGCCCGGACTATCTGAAGGTCGACGCCACCATCGTCCGCGAGGTCCACCTGCACTGGATCAAGCAGGACGTGGTCGCCTCCGTCGTGCACGTCGCGGAGCGCCTCGGATGCCGGGTGGTGGCCGAGGCGGTGGAGAGCGAGGAGGAGGCCGCCGCGCTTCGCCAGCTGGGCGCCCGCTACGCCCTGGGTCATCTCTTCGCCCCGCCCGCCCCCGCGCCCCGCGCCGTCCGCAGCGCGCGCAGCACGGACCCGGAGCACTGAGGTGGCCTGGGGAGCGGCGCCCACGCTCGCCCTCGTGGTGGGCACCGGCCTGCTGGCGCTCGCCCTTCTCCTGTTCGTGCTCCTCCTCCTGTCCCGGCGGCAGCTCCGCCGCGACCTGCGGGAGATCGTGATCGGCCTCGAGGACCTCCGCACCGGGGACGTGCGCCGGCGCGTGGAGGTCTCCGAGGGCTCGCCGCTCGTGCTGGCGGCGGATGCCGTGAACCGCCTGGCCTCCACCCTGGGCGAGCGGGGCGCGGAGGCGGAGTCCTCGCGCGAGAAGCTGCGGGCGATGCTCGACACCGCCGGCGACCACGCCGTGGTCGCCACCGGGGCGCAGGGGGAGATCCGCGCCTTCAGCCCCGGCGCCGCCCTGCTCTTCGGCCGCACGGAGGACGAGGTGGCGGGGCAGCCGGTGGGCCTCCTGTTCGAGGAGGCCTCGTGGCGGGAGTTGCTGCCCAAGCTCTCCCGGCGCAACTTCCGGGAGCGGGGTTTGGAGCTGCGCGCGCGCCTGCTCCGCCGCGACGGCACGACCTTCGCGGGAAGCGTCGAGGTGCGCCTCTCTCCCACGGTGCCGGGCGGTCTGGTCTACGTCTTCCGTGACCTCACGGAGCAGACGCGCCTGGAGCAGGAGCTGCGCGATTCCGAGACCCGCTACCGCACGCTGGTGGAGGGTCTCGCCCAGGGGGTCTTCATCGCCCGGGACGGCGCCCTCGTCTACGCCAACCGCGCCCTGCACCATCTCTCCGGCGTGGAGGGAGACGGCCTGGCCGGGAAGCCGCTGCGGGACTTCGTGGCCACCCGCGACGTGCTGCTGGTGCAGGAGGCGCTGGCCGGCGTGCAGGCCGCGGCAGCCCCGGGAACGGGGTCCTCGGTCCGCGGCACCTGGCTCGATGCGTCCCACCAGCCGGTGGCGCAGGTGCGCATCGAGATCTCGCAGGTGCAGCACGGCGGCCGGCCCGCCGTCCTGGGCCTGGTGGCCGACGAGACGCGGGAGCGGCTGATCGAGGCGGAGCTGCGGCGGAACGAGGCGCGCCTGGACGCCGTGCTGGAGGCTGCCTCGGACGGTCTCCTGGTGCTGGCCGACCCCGCCGCGGGCTGGGTGGTGCGCATGACCAACCGCGCCTTCGCCGCGCAGTTCGACCTGCCGGTGGAGCGCCTGCTCGGCGCCAGCGCCGGCGACCTCGCGCGCATGCTGCGGGAGCGGGGGGAGGGGGCGGAGGAGGTGGCGGCGTTCGTCATCGACCCCGCCGCCGGTCCGCGCACGGAGGCGGTGGCCCTGGGCGGGCGTGTGGTGGAGCTGCGGCGCACCCCGCTCACCGACCGCAACGGTGAGCTCGCCGGGCTCGTGCTGGCCACGCGCGACCTCACCGACCAGAAGGCGTTCGAGCGGCGTCTGGAAGCGAACGCGGAGGAGCTCCGGAAGAGCAAGGAGGCTTTGGAGGAGTCCTACCGGCGGCTCAACGGCGTCAACCAGGACCTGGAGGGCCGCACCCGGCAGCTGGACACGCTGGCCTCCGAGCTGCAGCGCCTGAACAAGATGAAGTCCGACCTCCTGGCCAACGTCTCGCACGAGCTGCAGACGCCGCTGGTCTCCATCCGCGGGTACACGGAGCTGATCCTGAAGGGGCGCCTGGGCGCGATCACCGAGGAGCAGCGCAAGGGCCTCACCCTCTCCATGCGCAACATCGATCGCCTCATCGGCATGATCGACAACCTGCTCGCCTTCGCCCGCATGGACCAGGGAGCGACCGAGCTGCAGGTCCGGGATTTCCCGCTGCGCGAGGTGGTGGAGGAGTCGATGGAGATCCTCAAGGCGCGCATGGAGGCGCGGGGGATCCACCCCAGCGTGCGCCTCCCCGAGCCCGAGGCCATCGTGCGCGCCGACCGCCAGAAGGTGCTGCAGGTGTTCCTGAACGTGGTGGGGAACGCGATCAAGTACAACCGCGACGGCGGCGCCATCGAGATCGCGGCCGTGACCTCGCCCCCGGGCTACGTGTCGGTGCGCGTGCGGGACACCGGGATCGGGATCGCGCGCGAGGACCTCGACCGCATCTTCGATCGCTTCTACCGGGCGGAGAGCGGGGAGGAGCGGGGGACCGGCCTCGGGCTTCCCATCGTGCGGGGCCTGCTGGAGCTGCACGGTTGCTCCATCCGTGCCGAGAGCGAGCCCGGGCGCGGGTCGGCCTTCACGTTCACGCTCCCCTCGGCGAGCGCCGACGCGTCCTCGGAGGAGAAGCCCGGCCCCAGCTTCCGGGTGCTGCGCCCCGGCGATTCCGCCTAGGTCCGGCGCTGGCGCGCGGCCTCGAAGAGGAGCACGGCGGCCGCCGCCCCCACGGACAGGCTCTCCACCCCCGGGCGCATGGGGATGCGCACCGCGCCGTCCAGCCGGGGGACGAGGCCGGCGGGGAGGCCGCTCCCTTCCCCCCCGAAGAAGAGGGCCACGGGCCCGCGCAGGTCGCAGAGGTCGTAGAGCAGCTCCGACGAGGCCTGCGCGGCCAGGGAGGCGATGCCCAGGTGCCGCAGGAGCGCGAGGAGGGGCTCCGCCTCCGTCTCCTGGGCGCAGGGGAGCCGGAAGATCGCCCCCATGGAGGCGCGCACCGCGCGCGGGTGGAAGAGGTCGGCGGAGGGGCCGAGCGCGACGAACCCGGTGGCGCCGGCCGCGTGGGCGGAGCGCAGGATGGCGCCGAGGTTTCCCGGATCCTGGACCGCCACCGCCACCGCCACCAGCGCCACCCCCGGCAGGCCGGCCACCGCCCCCGCAAGCGATCCCTCGTCGCGCCGCACCAGCAGCAGCACCGGCTGCGGGGCGCGCGCGTCCTGCAGCCCCTCCATCACGGTGGCGTCCACCTCGAAGACGGGGATGTCGCGGGCGCCCAGGCGGTCGAGCAGGGCTCGGCCCTCCTCCGCCTCGTGCAGGGAGGGCGCGACCACCGCACGCTCGATCCGCGCGCCGGAGGCGAGCGCCTCCCCGGCGAGGTGCACTCCCTCCGCCACCAGGATGCCGGCGGCATCGCGCGCGGCACGGTCCCGGCGCAGCAGGCGGAGGCGGCGCAGGTCGGGATGGGCACGCCCCAGCCGGGGATAGACTCGAGAACCGATGGCGACCCCCCTTCTCCCCGTCGATCCGCACGCACCGTCCCCGGAGGCTCTCGCCGAGGGCGTGCGCACGCTCCGCGCGGGCGGCATCGTGGCCCTGCCCACCGAGACCTTCTACGGCCTGGCCGCCGATCCCTTCCTGCCCGGCACGCTCGCCGCCGTCAACCGTCTCAAGGAGAAGGATGCCACGAGCCCGATCCTGCTCCTGCTCGCGGACCTCGCCCAGGCGGCGCCGCTGATGGCGGCAGCGCCGCGCGCGTTCCTCGCGCTCGCGAGCCTCTGGCCCGGTCCGCTCACGCTCGTCGTCCCCGCCAGCGACGCCGTGCCGCCCGAGGTGTCGGGCGGGAGGGGCACGGTGGGGATCCGCGTGCCCGGCCTCGCGCTCCCGCGCCTCCTCGCCGCGCGCCTGGGGCGCCCCCTCACCGGGGTGTCGGCCAACCGCACGGGGCAGGCGCCGCCCACCTGCGCCGCGCAGGTGCAGGTGGCGTTCCCGGAGGGGCTGGCCTTGATCCTGGACGGCGGGGAAACGGCGGGGGAGGCACCCTCCACGGTGGTGGACCTCACGGTGGAGCCGCCCCGCCTGCTGCGCGAGGGGGCCCTCTCCTGGGCCGCCCTGCGCGATCGGCTATAATCCGCGCGTTGTCGAAGTCGGACGGACGGTCGCCGCGGCGTCCAGCCGGGGAGGAAAGTCCGAACTCCACAGGGCGACGTGCTGGGTAACTCCCAGGCCCGGTGACGGGACGGAAAGTGCAACAGAGAGCAGACCGCCTGCGGCGATCCACCGCGCGCGCCACCGCACGCGGAGCCTGGCGCCGCCGGCAAGGGTGAAACGGTGCGGTAAGAGCGCACCAGCGCCGGCGGCAACGCCGGCGGCTTGGCAAACCCCACGTGGAGCAAGACCAAATAGGGGAGCGTTCGAGGCCGGCCCGGCCGAGGCTCCCGGGTAGGTTGCTGGAGAGCGGGAGAGATCCCGCCCCTAGAGGAATGACCGTCACCCCAGACCGGGGCACGGGATTCGGCTTACGGACGGCTTCGACGGCCGCTCGGCCCGTCGTCTCCGGGGTGGCCCGGGGAGACGGGGCCGGGGTTCACGCGTGACGGAGCTCATCGACGTCGTCTCTCCGAGCTTCGCCGTGACGCCGGAGCGCCTGCACGCCGGCGTCGCCGCACTGGAGGCGATGGGCTACCGCGTCCGGCTCGGCCCGCACGCCCTCGACCAGGACGGATATCTGGCAGGAAGCGACGAGAGGCGCCTGGCCGACCTGCAGCGCGCGCTCGACTCCGGCGACTCCTCCGCGGTCTGGTTCGCGCGCGGCGGCTACGGCATGGCCCGCCTCCTGGACCGGGTGCGGATCGCACGCCCCAAGCTCCTGATCGGCCACAGCGACCTCACCGTGCTGCTCCACGCGGCGGCGGGCGCGGGGGGGCGCGCGCTCCACGGCCCCTTCGTGAGCGAGCTGGGGGACGCGGCCTCGTTCGACCGGCGCTCGCTCCTGGCAGGGCTCGCGGGAGAGCCCGTGGTCCTCCCGCTCAGCGGCGCGCAGGTGCTCGCTCCCGGGAAGGCGGAGGGTCCGCTCGTGGGCGGGAACCTGACCGTGCTGGCCCACGCCCTGGGAACGCCCTTCGCGCCGGAGACGCGCGGTGCCGTGCTCCTCCTGGAGGACGTGGGCGAGGAGACCTACCGGCTGGACCGGCTCCTCCACCACCTCCGCCTGGCCGGGGTGTTCGACGGCGTGCGGGCCGTCCTGCTGGGGTCCTTCGAGGCCCCGGCCACGCGCCGCGCCTTTCCTCCCGATCGAGCGCTCGCCGACGTCGTGCGCGAGGTGCTCGTGCCCCTCGGCGTGCCCGTGGTGCAGGGCCTGCCTCTGGGGCACCTCCCCGGGAAATGGACGGTGCCGGTCCTGGGCCGGACCACCGTGGACACGGAGGCGGGAACCCTCACCTTCGCTTCCCCGCCCTGATGCGCCGCCTGCGCCTCCTCCTCGCCTACGACGGCACGGACTTCGCGGGGTGGCAGGTCCAGCCGGAGCTGCGCACCGTGCAGGGCGTGCTCGCCTCCGCCCTCTCGCGCCTGAACGGCGACCGGCCCGTGTCCCTGCGCGGCGCCGGGCGCACCGACGCCGGCGTGCACGCCCTGGGACAGGTGGCCGACTGCGCCTTCGCCGCCGACCTCGACGACGCCGCCGTCTCCCACGCGCTCTCCCGCATGCTTCCGGACGACGTGCGCGTGCTCGCCGTGACGACCGTGGCCGATGGATTCCACGCCCGGCGTCACGCCCGGGCCAAGGTCTACGTGTACCGTGTGGACCGGAGCCCGCACGGCGATCCGTTCCTGCGCCGCTACGCCGCCTGGCGCCCCGGCGAGCTGGACGTGGCGGCGATGGAGCGCGGCCTGGCGCTCCTCCCGGGGAGGCGCGACTGGTCGGGCTTCACCGCCGCCTCCTGCACCGTGGAGGACAGGGTGCGCACCGTGTTCGAGGCCCGCTATGCGGAGGAGGCCGCGCTCGGCCGCTTCACCTTCGCGGGCGAGGGGTTCCTCACCCACATGGTGCGGAACCTCGTGGGGACCTTGCTGGACGTGGGGCGCGGGCGATTCGCCGCGGAGCGGATCCTCGAGGTGCTGGAGAGCGGCGATCGCGCGCTGGCCGGTCCCACGGCGCCGGCAGCGGGCCTGTTCCTGGAGCGGGTGGTGTACGACAATGCCGGCGGGGGAGCTGCATGAGCGCGGTGCTGGTCACGGGAGGGGCGGGATACGTCGGCAGCCACGTGGTGCGGCGCCTGCGCGAGGGGGGCCGCGAGGTGGTGGTGGTGGACGATCTCTCCCAGGGGCACCGCGACGCGGTGGGGGACACACCCCTGATCGAGGCCGACTTCGGCGACGCCGCCATGCTCGACGACGTGCTCTCCGGCGGGAAGGTGCGCTTCATCCTGCACCTGGCCGCCTCCGCCTCGGTCGGCGAGTCCATGGGCGATCCCGGCCGCTACTACCGGAACAACGTCACCCGCAGCCTCACCTTGCTGGACAGCGCGCGCCGCCACGACGTGCGGGGGACGATCTTCTCCAGCAGCGCCGCCGTCTACGGCGATCCCCTCGACCTGCCCATCCCCGAGGAGCACCCCCTGCGCGCCAACAATCCCTACGGGGAGACCAAGCTCGTGATCGAGCGCGCGCTCGCCTGGTACCACCGGGCGTACGGCACCCGCTACGTCACCCTCCGCTACTTCAACGCCGCCGGCGCGCACCCGGATGGCGACCTGGGGGAGCATCACGACCCCGAGACCCACCTCATCCCGCGCCTGCTGCGCTCGGCGGCGGGGGGCGGCCCCCCCACGCCCATCTTCGGGGACGACTATCCCACCACCGATGGCACCTGCGTGCGCGACTACGTCCACGTGCTGGACATCGCGGACGCGCACGTGCGCGCGCTGGACGCCCTGGAGCGGGGAGACCTGGAAGCGGAGGCGTTCAACCTGGGGAGCGGCGAGGGCTTCTCCGTGCGCGAGGTGGTGGACATGGTCGCGCGCGTGACCGGGACCCCGCCCGCGGTGGAGCGCGCCCCCCGGCGGGCCGGGGACCCCGCCATCCTGGTCGCCTCCTCCGACCGCGCCCAGCGCCGCCTGGGGTGGAAGCGCGCCTTCCCCAGCCTGGAGCACCTCGTGCGCACCGCCTGGGGGTGGCACCAGAGCCACCCTCGGGGGTTCGGCGGTTGATCCCTGCCAGGGCGGGCACTACGATGTGCGCCTCATGAGGGATCTCTCCCAGCTGGCGGCTCCCGGGAGCGAGGAAGAGCGCCTGTTGCGCGAGATCGATCCCACCCGGTTGCCCCGCCACGTGGCCATCATCATGGACGGGAACGGACGCTGGGCCCGCCGGCGCCGCCTGCCGCGGGTGGCCGGCCACCGCGCCGGCATCGACGCCGTGCGCGACACCGTGGAGTCGTCGGCGCGCCTGGGGCTCGAGGTCCTCACCCTGTATGCCTTCTCGCTGGAGAACTGGAAGCGGCCCCGGACCGAGGTGGACACCCTCATGGGCCTGCTCCAGGAGTACCTGCGCAAGGAGCTCCAGACCCTGCAGCGGAACGACATCCGCTTCCGGGTGATCGGGCGCCCGGGCGATCTGGCGGAGAGCGTGCAAGGCGAGCTGCGGTCGGCCGTGGACGCCACCGCCGGGAACCGGGGGATGGTCTTCAACATCGCCCTGTCCTACGGGGGGCGGGCCGAGATCGTGGACGCCTGCCGGGCCCTGCTGCGCGAGGGGGCGGACCCGGAAGCGCTGGACGAGGCGGCGTTCGCGCGCCGGCTCTACACGGCCGGCCTCCCCGACCCCGATCTCCTGCTCCGCACCAGCGGGGAGATGCGCGTCTCGAACTTCCTGCTCTGGCAGATCGCCTACGCCGAGATGTGGGTGACGCCCACGCTCTGGCCCGACTTCCGCCGGCGGCACCTGCTGGAGGCGATCCTCGACTACCAGCACCGCGAGCGCCGCTTCGGCGGCGTGCACCCCGGAGAGCCTGCCGCCGCCGTGCGGAGCTGAAGGCGCATCCGGATTGACGCGACTCCTGACCGGCCTGGCGCTGCTCGCCCTCTTTCTCTGGGTGCTGCTGCGCGGCCCCTTGCTCGGCTTCGTGGGACTGGTGGCGCTGGGCGGGGGCCTGGCGGTGTGGGAAGCCTACGGGCTCATGGAGAAGATGGGCACCCGGCCCTTCAAGGTGCTGGGCACCGTGGCCACGCTCGCCACCATGGCCACCTTCCTTCCCGCCCGCCTGCCCGGCCCGGTGTGGGGACCGGCCTGCGCGGTGGTGGCCACGGTGGCGGCCACGCTGATCGCCGCCATGGCGCTGCGGCAGGATCCGCCGGAGATGGTGCGCGCCGCCTCGGCCACGCTCTTCCCCTACGTGTTCGTGGGGCTCGCGCTCGCGTACACCGTGGGGCTGCGCGCCATCGACGACCGCGCCGGGCGCGATCTACCCCTGCTCCTCCTGCTTTGCCTCGCCGCCTCCGACTCCGCCGCGCTCTACGTGGGCCGGAGCCTGGGGCGCCACCGCATGGCGCCGGTGCTGTCGCCGAAGAAGAGCTGGGAGGGCGCGGCCGCGGGGCTGGCCGGTTCGGTGTTCGCCGCCTTCGTGGCGCTCCTGACCTTCTACACCCGCCTCACGCCGGTGCACTGCGTGGTGCTCGGCCTCCTGCTGGGGGGCGCCGGCATCCTGGGGGACCTGGCCGAGAGCATGGTGAAGCGGGCGGCGGGGGCCAAGGACTCCTCGTCCATCCTTCCCGGGCACGGGGGGCTTCTGGACCGCGCGGACAGCCTGCTGTTCACGGCGCCGGTGCTCTACTATTACTATTTCTTGTTCCTCGATCGTCCCTGACGGCGGAGTGCGCGTGCGCGGGCTGGCCATCCTCGGGTCCACCGGGTCCATCGGAATCAGCACGCTCAAGGTGGTGGATTCCCACCCGGGCGCCTTCCGTGTGGCCGCCCTCGCCGCGGGGAACAACGTGGAGCTGCTGGACGCACAGGTACGGCGGTTCCGGCCTGACCTGGTCGCGGTCAAGGACGCGGAGGCGGCGGCCACACTCCGGGATCGTCTTGGACGGAGGACGCACCCGAGGATCGTGCACGGGGAAGAGGGTCGAATCGAGGCCGCCACGCAGGCGGAGGTGGACGTCGTCGTCTGCGCGCTCGTGGGCTCCGTGGGAGTCCGCTCCGCCTGGGCGGCCGTCAGCGCCGGGAAGACCCTGGCTCTGGCCAACAAGGAAGCCCTGGTGGTGGGGGGCGCCCACCTGACGAGGCGGGCCGCAGAGACGAGTGCCACCATCCTCCCCGTGGACAGCGAGCACAACGCGATCCACCAATGCCTGCGCGGCGAGGCGTCCTCCGAGGTGCGGCGACTCTGGCTCACCGCCTCGGGCGGGCCATTCCGCACCTGGCAGCGGGACCGCCTTGCCAGGGTCACGCCCGAGCAGGCGCTGGCGCACCCCACGTGGCGGATGGGGCGCAAGATCACGATCGACTCCTCGACGCTCATGAACAAGGGCCTGGAGGTCATCGAGGCTCACTGGCTGTTCGGCCTGCCAGGAGATCGCATCCGCGTGCTCGTCCATCCCGGCAGCGTCGTGCACTCGATGGTGGAGTTCGTGGACGGGTCCTTCAAGGCGCAGCTCGGGGTCACCGACATGCAGGCGCCCATCCAGTACGCGCTCACCTGGCCCGAGCGCTGTCCCACCGGGCTCCCCCCCTTCGACCCGGTCGCCGCCGGTCCCCTCGTGTTCGAGGAGCCGGACGTGCAGCGCTTCCCCTGTCTTTCCCTGGCCTACGCGGCGCTTTCCGCGGGAGGAGCCGCGCCGGCCGTCCTGAACGCGGCCAACGAGGTGGCGGTGGCCGCCTTCCTCGAGGGACGCGCCGGCTTCCTCGACATCCCGGCGGTGGTGGAGGCGGCCCTCGCGCGGCACGCCTCCCATCCCGCCGGCAGCCTCGACGATCTTCTGGAGGCGGACCGCCTGGCGCGGGAGACCGCCGCGGCCGCGCTCCCCCACGGAGAACGCTGTTCATGATGGGTGCCCTCGAAGTCGCCGCCTCGTTCATCCTCGTGCTCGGGATCCTCGTCTTCGTGCACGAGTTCGGACACTTCATCGTGGCCAAGGCCTTCCGCATCGGGGTGCCGGTCTTCTCCCTGGGGTTCGGCCCACGCCTGCTGGGCTTCCGCAGGAACGGGACGGACTACCGCATCTCCGCCATCCCGCTGGGCGGCTACGTGCGCCTCAAGGGGGACGAGGCCGACGAGCACCGCACCGGGGCGCCCGACGAGTTCCTCACCCGGCCGCGGCTGCAGCGCTTCCTGGTGTTCGTGGCGGGGGGCGTCTTCAACATCGCGCTGGCGCTGCTGGTGAGCTGGATCGCCTTCTCCGCCTATGGCGTGGACGAGCCGAAGTTCCCGGAGAAGTACCCGGTGATCGGTGCCGTGCAGCCGGGCTCCACGGCCGCGGCGGCGGGGCTGCGCACGGGAGACCGCCTGCTCGAGGTGGGAGGGAAGGACGCACGCGCCCCCGGCGTGCTCTTCCAGGAGATCGTGCTGTCGCCGCAGACCCTGAAGCCGATCGTGATCGAGCGCGGGGGGCAGCGCGTCTCCCTGGAGCTGCAGACGGGAAGCGATCCCCGCTACCACCTGGGGGAGCCGGGGATCGTGCCCGTGCTCGAGGACTCGGAGCCGCCGGTGGTGGACTACGTGGTCCCCGGCGACGCCGCCGACAAGGCGGGGATCAAGGAAGGGGACCGCGTGCTGCGCGCCGAGGGGCGGCCGCTGGCGGGGGACGTGGAGATCCGCAAGCTCCTGCAGCAGAGCGCGGGCAAGCCCGTGCACCTCGAGCTGGACCGCGGAGGCCGGGGCGTGGCCCTGGTGGTGGTGCCCAAGGATCAGGGTGGGCAGGGCAGGATCGGCGTCGCCTTCAAGCCCTCGGGGATCGTGCACCGGGAGCTGACGGTGGCGGAGGCGGCGGCGCAGTCGGTGAAGCTCAACCTGGAGGTGAGCAAGACGCTGTTCACCACCCTGGGGAAGCTCTTCCAGGGCGAGATCTCGCTGCGCGCCTTCTCCGGCCCCATCGAGATCGCGCAGGTGAGCCGCCAGGCGGTGCGCGGCCTGCAGTCCTTTCTGTCGCTCCTCGCCTTCATCAGCCTGCAGCTCGGCATCCTCAATCTCCTCCCCATCCCCGTGCTCGACGGCGGCCACATCGTCATCCTGGGGATCGAGGCGGTGATGCGCCGCGACATGTCGGAGCGGGTGAAGGAGCGGGTCATGCAGGCGGGCTTCGTCTTCCTCATCGGCTTCTTCTGCGTGATCCTCTACTTCGACGTCGTGAAGGTGGCGCGGTAATCGGAAGGGGTCAGGTATTTCCATTCCCTTTTCCCTCCAGACTTGGACGACCGTAGGAAAAGGAAATGGAAATACCTGACCCCTTCGGACTCTCCTTCCGCATCTTCGAAGCCCTGCTCGCGGAGATCCGCGCCGGGCGGCGTGCGGTGCTGGCCACGATCGTCCGCGCCTCCGGCTCCGTTCCCCGCCGGGTGGGCGCCAAGATGGTGGTGCGCGGCGACGGGAGCACGGTGGGGACGATCGGCGGGGGCGCCTTCGAGGCCACCGTCGCGCACGACTCGCGGGAGCTGCTCCGGTCCTCCGGGCTCCGCGCGGAGGTCCGCCGCTACACCTTCACCGAATCGGGGGAGGACGCGCTGGGCATGGCCTGCGGGGGCACGGCCGAGGTGCTGCTCGAGCCCGCCGGCGCGGGGGAGCGCCTGGTGGTGTTCGGCGCGGGCCACGTCGGCCTGGCCCTGGCGCGGCTGGCGGCCACCGTGGGCTTCCTCCCCGAGCTGGTGGACGACCGTGCCGAGAACTGCGAGGAGGCCCGCCGCAGCGCCCCGGGGACCGTCCACCTCTGTGACCCGCAGTGGCAGGGGGGTGTCCCCGCGCTCGACCCCGGGTGCGCGGTGGCGGTGGTCACGCGCTGCCACCGCACCGATCGCCTCGCCCTGCGCCACGTGCTGGGGCGCGAGCTCCGCTACGTGGGGCTGATCGGCAGCAAGCGCAAGAAGCTCGTGATCTTCGAGGAGCTGCGCCGCGAGGACGGAGCCACCGAGGAGGACCTCGCCCGCATCCGCTGCCCCATCGGTCTCCCCCTGGGCGGCGACACCCCCGACGAGATCGCGGTCTCCATCGTGGCGGAGCTGCTCCAGCTCCGCCACGCAACGGGCTAGCGTTCCCGCTCCAGCAGGCCCTCCAGCGCCTCCACCTGGGCGGGCGTGCCCAGGATGGCCACGTGGTCTCCTGGCTGCAGCCTGACCTCGGCGCTCGGGTTGGCGATCAGGTCGCCGTCGCGGGCGATGGCGATCACGGACGCGCCCACGCGGCCTCGCAGGTCGGCGCCGGCGAGCGACTGGCCGGCCACGGGACTCGCCGCCGTCACCGTGGCCCAGCCCAGCTCGAGATCGCGCGCCGCCCGGACCAGCTGCTCGAGGACGCGATGCCGGTCGTCGTCGCGCCCCCTGGCGAACTCCTGGCGGCGCACCGCATCCGCGTAGGCCTGCACGGTGCGCAGCGGCAGCCCCAGCCGGATGAGCGTGCGGCGCAGGAGCTCGATGCCGCCCTCGAGCTCGGGCTGGACCACCTCCTCCGCCCCCAGGCGCAGGAGCTCTGCGGCGCCGCCTCCCGTGGCCACCCGGGCGAGGATGGGGAGGGAAGGAGATTCCTCGCGGGCCGAGGCGACCACCACCGCGGCGGTGGTCTCGTCCGGCACCGTCACCACCAGCGCCCGCGCCCCCGGCAGGTGGGCGTGATGGAGGAGGTCCGAGCTGGCCGCATCCCCGAAGAGCGCGGGGACGCCGGCCGCGGAGAGCCGGTCCACCAGCGCCGCGTCCGATTCCACCACCAGGCGCGGCACGTTCAAACGGCCCAGCACCTCCGCGAGATGGCCGCCCACCCGACCCGCGCCCACGATCACGACGTGGTCCCGCATGGGCTCGGGAGGAGGAGCCTGGACGCGCTGCCGGTCCAGCAGGCGCCACAGGCGCGGCCGGCGCTTCAGGGCCCGCTCCACGGGGCCGACCAGGCGGAACATGAACGGGTTGGCGGTGATCGAGACCAGCGCGGCGGAGAGCAGGAGCGAGTACTGGGAGGTGTTGAGCAGCCCCAGGGCCAGGCCGGTCTGTCCCACGATGAAGGAGAACTCGCCGATCTGGCTCAGGCCCGCGCCCACCACCAGGGCGGTCCGCGCCGGCCGGGAGAACAGGAACCCCGTGACCGTGGCGATGCACGCCTTCCCCACCACCACCAGCGCCGAGAGAGCCGCCACCTCCCGCACGTGCTCGAGGAGGTAACCGGGATTCACCAGCATCCCCACCGACACGAAGAACAGGACGGAGAAGACCTCCCGGAAGGGGAGGAGGTCCGACCCCACCTGGTTTCCGTAGCGGGACTCGGCCACCACCACCCCCGCCAGGAACGCGCCCAGGGCGGCGGAGACGCCGAACCAGGTGGCGCCCACGAGGGCCGCACCCACGGAGAGCGTCACGGCGGCGACGATGAAGAGCTCGCGGGCGCGGGCGCGCACGGCGAGGGCGAGGAGGCCGCGCATCAGCCACGCCCCCACCGTGAGGACGAGCACGACGAAGAGGAGGGCCTTGCCCGCCGCCACCCAGGGGGAACCGTTCCCGTCCTGCGCCCCCTGCCCGGCCAGGAGGGGGAGGAGCACGAGCAGGGCCACCGTGGCCACGTCCTCGAACACCAGCCATCCCACGGCCACCCTTCCGTGCGAGGTCTCGAGCAGCGCGTGGTCCATGAGACCGCGCAGCAGCACCACGGTGCTGGCCACCGAGATCGCCGCACCCAGGAGCAGCGAGGCACCGGGGGACCATCCCCAGCCGCGCGCGAGGGCGTACCCGAGCCCGGTGGCCACGGCCATCTGGATGAGCGCGCCCGGGATGGCGATGTCCCGCACCTGCCAGAGGTCGCGGAGCGAGAAGTGGAGCCCCACCCCGAACATGAGGAAGACGACGCCGAGCTCGGCCAGCAGCTCCAGGGTTTGCGCGTCCCCCACGAACCCCGGCGTGAAGGGTCCGATGGCCACCCCGGCCACCAGGTAGCCGACGATGGGCGGCAGGCGCAGGCGCCGGGCCACCAGGCCGCCCACCGCCGCGTACGCGAGCGCGGCGATCACGCCGAGGAGCAAGCCGAGGTCGTGCACGCGCGGCATTGTCCCACGCGTCCGCCCGCGTCCGTGCCAGAAGGCCGCCGCGTCCGCCCGCGTCCGCCGCCGGGGAAAAAGCGCGCCGTCCGAGGTGGCATCGCGGTTGCCATGAGCGCGCACGCGGCGGCGCGTGGCCACCGCGCAAAGGAGGAACGGCATGCGTGCGATGCGTGTTCTGTCGGCGGCGTTGCTGTGCGGGGTGCTGGCGGCCGCCGGGGTGGCGGCGGCCCCCGAGGCGGCGAAGGCCGCGCCGGCGGCGGCGAGGGCGGGGGCGGTGGACCTGAACGCCGCCAGCGAGGGAGAGCTGCAGGAGGTGCCGGGGATCGGCCCCTCGCTGGCGAAGAAGATCGTCGACTTCCGCAAGGAGAACGGTCCCTTCAAGAGCGTGGACGATCTCCTCAAGGTCCGGGGCGTGGGGGAGAAGTCGCTGGAGAAGCTGCGCCCGCACCTGACCGTGGGGAAGAAGTAGCCCCATGGGGGGGAAGGCTCACACGACCGGCGCCTCGCTGGTGGAGGTGCTGGCCGTGCTCGCCATCGCGGCGGCGGGACTCGCCATCGCGGGTCCCGCCGCCGCCACCCTGCGCACGGCGGGGCGGGGCACCGCCGCCGCCCGCCAGCTCGCGCTCGAGCTGCAGGCCGCGCGCTGGCGCGCGGTGGCGCGGGCGCGGCCGCACGGGCTGCTGTTCGAGCGGGACGCCCGGGGATGGAGCTTCCGCCTCGCCCTGGACGGGAACGGGAACGGGATGCGCACCCAGGAGGTCCGGAGCGGCACCGATCCCACGGTGCTGCCGCCGCGGCGTCTCGAAGACCTGGTCGAGCACGTCCGCCTGGGTCTCCCCGCCGGTCCGGCGGTCCCCAGGATCCCGCCCGGCACGGGGACGCTCGATCCCGACGACCCGGTGCAGTTCGGCGTCTCCGACCTGGTCGCCTTCGGCGCCGTGGGCGGCACGTCGAGCGGGACGATCTACCTGACCGACGGCGCGGACGCATGGGGCGTGGTGCTGTTCGGTCCGAGCTGCCGGGTGCGTGTGTGGCACTGGGATCGGAGGCACGGGTGGACGCGCCGCTGAACGGACCGGTGGACGCCTTCCGGGCCGTCGACGCCTTCGCCGTCGACGCCTGGAAGATCGCACGCCAGCTGGCACGCGGGGACGGCGAAGCGCTCTCCGCGGAGCTGCGCGCGCAGGTGGCCCGCTGCGGAGGCGCTCTGCTCGCCTCCCAGCTGCCCGAGGCGCGGGACGCCCTGGCCCGCTGCCGCTTCGCCCTCTACCTGGCACGACGTCTGGGACTGGTCGACCTGCGCGCCTACCGCGCGCTGTCGGCACGGGGGGACGCGGCGGTACGCGAGCTGTCCGCCCGCGGTCCCTAGCGGGACGGAATCGATCCTCATTCGGCGCGGGCGGGCCCACCCACGCGCACGGTCCTCGCCGGGAGGCCGCGCGCCCCCTTTTTCTGCCCCCAAGGCCCCTCCCACGACCCCGCCCTCGACCCTCCTCCGCCCGCGCCCCCGGCATTTTCCCCGGCCTGCCGCGCTTGGCAGGGGGGGGGCCCGATGCTAGCCTCCCCTCCGATTCGGACCGGATCGGTGTGGGAGACCACGTGGGCCTGCTCCTCCTGCCCTTCGCCCTCATCGCCTATTTCGTCGCGATCTTCCTCTCCTTCGTGGGCACCCTCGGCCGCTCCGCGGCGGCCCGCCGGGGCGAGATCACCCTGCTGTCCGTGGCCTGGCTGCTCCAGCTCGGCGCCATCGTCCGCCAGGGGCACCTGGTCGGCGGCTTCCCCCTGACGAACGTGAGCGAGTACCTGCTGGTGCTGGGCTGGGTCGTGCTCACGTTCCACCTGATCGTGTGGTTCCGGCAGCACGTGGACGCGGCCGGGCTCATCCTGCCGCCACTGGCCGCCCTCATGAGCCTGGGCGCGCTGCTCCTGCAGGCGCGGAACATCCCGCCCGTCCCCGAGGCGCAGCAGCGGGGCTGGTTCCTCTTCCACACAGGGCTCGCCACCCTGGGCACGGCCGCCCTCTGCGTGGCCTTCGCCATGAGCCTCATCTACCTCTTCCAGGACCGGGCCCTGAAGACCAAGCGCAAGCTGGGCGTGCTGGAGAGGCTCCCCTCCCTGGAGGCCTGCGACCGCATCGGTTTCCACGCCGTGCTCTGGGGCTTCCCGCTCCTCACCCTGGGCATCGTCACCGGCCTGGTCTGGAACTGGCACCTGCACGGCCTGCTCGTGGGGAACAACGGGGCCAAGGAGCTCTTCGGCCTGCTGGCCTGGGCCGTGTTCGCGCTGCTCCTCTACGCGCGTCTGGCCCGGGGCTTCCGCGGGCGCAAGTCCGCCTACATGACCATCGCGGGGTTCGCCTTCGCGCTCATGGTCGTGCTGGGCATGAGCCGCTAGGAGGGAGGCCCGTGCTCGTCCTCCTGGGGATGAACCACCGGAGCGCGCCCCTCCCGGTGAGGGAGAAGGCGGGGTTCACCGAGCACGAGCTCGCGACCCTGCTCCCGCGCCTGGCGGGGAGCCATCCCTTCCGCGAGGCCATGGTCCTGTCCACCTGCAACCGCGTGGAGCTGCTGGTGCGCGCCGAGGAGGCGCCGGGGGCGGCCTCCGCCCTCAAGGAGTTCCTGGCCCAGACGAAGGGCTTCGCCGTCTCCGAGCTGGAGAAGTACGGCTACACGTACCAGGGGCTGGACGCGGTGCGCCATCTCTTCCAGGTGGCCTCCGGCCTCGACTCCATGGTGCTGGGGGAGCCGCAGATCCTGGGGCAGGTAAAGCGGGCCTACGCCCTGGCGCGCGCAGCGGGGACCACCGGCTCCGTCGTCGAGCACGCCATGCAGCACTGCCTCTCCGCGGCCAAGAAGGTCCGCACGGAGACCGGCATCTCGCGCCATGCCGTCTCCGTGTCGTTCGCCGCCGTCACCCTGGCCCGGCAGATCTTCGGCGAGCTCGCGGGCCGCACCGTGCTGCTGCTGGGCGCCGGGAAGATGACGGAGCTGGCGGCGCGGCACCTGGTGGGGAGCGGCGCGGACAAGATCGTGGTGGCCAACCGCACCTACACCCGGGCCCTGCAGTTGGCGGCCTCCTTCGGGGGCTCGGCGGTGAACTGGGACGAGGCCCCCTCCGCCATGCAGCGCGCCGACATCGTGGTGACGGGGACGGCGGCGGCCCAGCCCGTGGTGACGAAGGCGGACGTGCAGCACGTGCTCTCGGGACGGCGCGGCCGCCCGCTCTTCATCATCGACATCGCGGTGCCGCGGGACGTGGAGCCCGCCGTCAACACCCTGGACGGCGTGTACCTCTACGACATCGACGACCTGCAGCAGGTGGTGGACGCCAACCTGGAGGAGCGCAAGCGTGCCGCCGAGGACGCCCGTCGGCGCATCGAGGAGGAGGTCTCCACCTTCGAGCGCTGGCTGCAGTCGCTGGAGGTGACCCCCACCATCGTGTCCTTGCGCCGGAGCTTCCAGGAGGTGGGGGACAAGGAGATCGAGCGGCACCGGCGGCGCCTGGCGGGGCTCTCCGAGGACCAGCAGCACGCGGTGGAGGAGCTGACCCGCGCGGTGGTGAACAAGCTCCTGCACGCGCCCCTCAAGCACCTCAAGGACGCCGCGTCGGCGGGCCACGCCACCGCGGTGGCCAAGACTTACCGGGAGATCTTCGCCCTCCCGGAGGGGGAGCCCGCCTCCGAGGGCAAGGGGGACGGGCACGAGCAGGACCGCATCCGCCTGGCGGGCGGCCGGGAGAGCTGATGGAGCGCCTGGTGCTGGGGAGCCGGGGGAGCGCGCTGGCCCTGTGGCAGGCGCGCCACGTGGCGGGTCTGCTGCGCGCCGCCCATCCCGGCCTGCAAATCGAGGAAGTGATCATCAAGACGGAAGGCGATCGCATGACCGAGCAGGCGCTGTCCGTGCTCGGCGGCAAGGGCGTCTTCGTGAAGGAGATCGAGGACGCCCTCCTCGAGGAGCGGATCGACCTCGCCGTGCACAGCATGAAGGACATGCCCACGGAAATGCCGCAGGGGCTGGGGTTCGCGGCCGTGCCGCGCCGCCACGACGCCCGCGATGCGCTGCTCACCACCGACGGGCGCGACCTGGCGGCCCTGCCTCCGGGAGCCGGCGTGGCCACCGGGAGCCCGCGCCGCCGCGCCCAGCTCCTGGCCTCAAGGCCCGATCTGCGCATGACCGAGGTGCGGGGGAACGTGGACACCCGCGTGCGCAAGTTGAAGGAGGGGCAGTTCGCGGCCATGGTGCTCGCGCTCGCCGGCATCGAACGGCTGGGGATCGATGTCCCACGCAACCCGCTCCCCCTCGATCTCTGCGTGCCCGCGGTGGGACAGGGTGCGCTCGCCATCGAGACACGGGTGGACGATGCCCGCACGCGGGCGCTCGTCCAGGTGCTCGACCACGGGGAGACCGCACGCGCGGTGGCCGCCGAGCGGGCGTTCCTCGCCCGTCTGGGAGGAGGGTGCCTGGCCCCGGCGGCCGCGCACGCGCGGGTGGCCGGCCCCCACCTTCTGCTGGAAGGGGTGGTGGCCGACCCCGACGGCTCCCGCGTCCTCCGCGACAGGGAATCCGGTCCGGTGGAGGAGGCGGCCGCGCTGGGAGAGCGCCTGGCCGCCCGTCTGCTGGCAGCGGGGGGCGCCGCCATCCTGCGGGACGTGCGCGAGGCGGCGGGCCCCCTCTAGGCGATGTCCCTCACGGGACGGGTGGTGCTGCTGACGCGTCCCGCCGGGAGCGGCCCCCTGGCGGCGCGCCTCGCCTCTTTGGGAGCGCGGGTGGTGGCCCGTCCCACGATCGCCTTCGGTCCGCCGGCCGATCGCGGTCCCATGCAGGCGGCGGCGGCCTGCCGCTACGACTGGATCGCCGTCACGAGCCCCCAGGGGGCCCGGGCCCTGGACGCCGCCCGCCTTCCCCGCGCGCGCGTGGCGGCGGTGGGGGAGGGCACGGCGCGCGTGCTGCGGGGGCTCGGCCTCGCGCCCGAGGTGGTGGGGGAGGGGGATGCCGCCTCCTTCGCCTCCGCGCTGCTCCTGGCGGCGAGGGCGGGGGAGCGCGTCCTGGTGGTGCGCCCGGAGACCGCACGCGACGTGCTGCCGGAATCGCTCCAGGCCGGAGGCCTCCGGGTGGACGCGGTCCCGTTCTATCGCACCACGGCCGCGCCTGACGTGGCGGAGACCGCGCAGCGCGTGGCCCGCGGCGAGTTCGACGCCATCGTCTTCAGCTCCCCCTCGACCTTCTTCCGGTTGCGCGACGGTGGACGGCCCGTGACCGGCTTCGCGGAGGCCCTGGCCGGGCTGCGCCGTGTCGCCATCGGCGAGGTCACCGCCTCGGCGCTGACCAAGGCGGGCCTGTCTCCGGCGGCGGTGGCCGAGCATCCCACGGACGACGGGCTGATCGAGGCCCTGCAGCGTGCGTTTTCCTCCTGAATCGCTGTGCTACGATCCGCCCTTCCATGACGACCGGCAGCACGCAGCGCACGCCGCTCCACGCCCTTCACGTGGCGGCGGGCGCGCGCATGGTGGAGTTCGCGGGGTGGGAGATGCCCGTGCAGTACACGGGCGTCCTGGACGAGCACGAGGCGGTGCGCACGCGCTGCGGCCTCTTCGACGTCAGCCACATGGGCGAGGTCGCGGTCTCCGGCCCGCAGGCGCTCCCCTTCCTGCAGCACGTCACGTGCAACGACGTCGCCAAGCTCGTCCCCGGCCGCATCCAGTACAGCGCGCTCATGACGGCGGCCGGCACGTTCGTGGACGACCTCCTCGTCTACTGCCTGGAGGAGGAGCGCGGCTTCCTGGTCGTCGTCAACGCCGGAAACGCGGCCAAGGACCTCTCGGTCCTGCAGACGGCTGCGAGGTCGTTCGAGGTGGAGGTCGAGGATCACTCCGCGCGCTACGCGCTCCTGGCCGTGCAGGGACCGCGGGCGCTCCCGGTGGTGTCCGCCCTGGCCGCCGCCGACCTGAGGGACCTCCGCTACTACGGGTTCGTGCGCACCGACGTGGACGGCGTGCCGTGCCTAGTCTCGCGCACGGGATACACGGGGGAGGACGGGTTCGAGCTGTATGCCCCTCCCCAGGCCGCCGAGCGCCTCTGGCGGGCGCTGCTCGCCGCCGGTGCCGCCCACGGGATCAAGCCCGCCGGCCTCGCCGCCCGCGACACCCTGCGCCTGGAAGCGTGCATGGCCCTGTACGGGAACGACATCGACGAGACGACCACCGTGCTGGAGGCGGACCTGGGCTGGATCGTGAAGCTCGACAAGGGCGCTTTCGTGGGCCGGGAGGTCCTGGCCCGGCAGAAGGCGGAGGGAGTCTCGCGCCGCCTGGTCGCCTTCGAGACCGGCGGGCGCGCCGTGGCCCGTCACGGCTACCCGGCGCGGGTGGAGGGGGAGGAGGCGGGCGTCGTCACCAGCGGCACCTTCTCGCCCACGCTCAAGAAGAATGTGGGCCTGGCCTATCTCCCGGCGGCGCACGCCGTCCCGGGCACACGCTTCGAGGTGGAGATCCGCGGCCGGGGGGAGCCGGCCACGGTGGTGGCGAAGCCGTTCTACAAGCGCGAGAAGTGAGGAGAGCATGTACCCGTCGCACCTGCGCTACACGAAGGAGCACGAGTGGCTGGAGGTCTCCGGGGAGACGGGGACGCTCGGCATCACCGACTTCGCCCAGAAGGAGCTCGGCGACATCGTCTACGTCGAGCTGCCGGAGGTGGGGAAGCAAGTGGGCGCGGGCGATACGCTGGGGACGATCGAGTCCGTGAAGGCGGTCTCCGAGGTCTACGCGCCGGTCTCGGGCACGGTGGTGGAGGTGAACGGCGCGCTCTCCGACAAGCCGGAGACGGTGAACTCCGACCCGCACGGCACGGGGTGGATCTGCCGGCTGCGCCTCACCGACCCCGGCGAGGCGGAGCGCCTCCTCGACGTCTCCGCCTACCGCGAGCTGGTGGGGTGATCGGAGGGGGACAGGTATTTCCTATTTCCTTTTCACGTCCCTGGCTGCCAGGACGTGAAAAGGAAATAGGAAATACCTGTCCCCCTCACAGGCACGCGCAGACGAAGTTCCGGTCCCCGTAGGCGTTGTCGATGCGGGAGACGGCGGGCCAGAACTTCGCGCCCGCCGCGGTCCCGGGGGGAAACGCCGCGCGGTGGCGCCCGTAGGGGCGGTCCCACACGTCGGCCGCCACCACCTCCGCCGTGTGGGGCGCCATCTTGAGGAGGTTGACCGCCCGGTCCGCCTCCCCGCGCGCGATCTCGTCGGCCTCCCCGCGGATGGCGATCATGGCGTCGCAGAAGCGGTCGAGCTCCCCCTTGGACTCGCTCTCCGTGGGCTCGATCATCAGCGTCCCCGCCACCGGCCAGGACATGGTGGGGGCGTGGAAGCCGTAGTCCATGAGGCGCTTGGCCACGTCGTCGGCGTCCACGTCGGCCGACGCCTTGAGCGGCTTCAGGTCCACGATGCACTCGTGGGCCACCCGCCCGTTCCGCCCCGAGAAGAGGAGCGGGTAGTGCGGGGCCAGGCGCGCCGCCACGTAGTTCGCGCTCAGGATGGCGACCTCGGTGGCGCGGCGCAGTCCATCCGGCCCCATGAGCGCGATGTAGGCGTAGCTGATGGGGAGGATGCTCGGGCTCCCCCAGGGCGCCGCCGCCACCGGCCCGATGCCGGAGCTCCCCCCCACCTCGGCCAGGGGATGCCGCGGCAGGAAGGGGGCGAGGTGTCCGGCCACGCCGATGGGGCCCATGCCCGGTCCGCCCCCTCCGTGGGGGATGCAGAAGGTCTTGTGCAGGTTGAGGTGCGCCACGTCGGCGCCGAAGTCCCCGGGACGGCAGAGGCCGACCAGCGCGTTCATGTTGGCGCCGTCCAGATAGACCTGGCCGCCCGCGTCGTGCACGGCGTCGATCACGGCGCGCACGCTCTCCTCGAAGACGCCGTAGGTCGAGGGGTAGGTCAGCATCATCGCCGCCACCCGGCCGGCGTGGGCGGCGATCTTGGCCGCGAGGTCGGCCAGGTCCACGTTCCCCTGCGCGTCGCAGGCGACGGGCACCACTCGCAGGCCCGCCATGACCGCGCTGGCGGGGTTGGTCCCGTGCGCGGAGACGGGGATCAGGCACACGTCGCGGTGGGCCTCTCCCCGCGAGGCATGAAAGGCGCGGATGGTGAGCAGGCCCGCGTATTCCCCCTGCGAGCCCGCGTTGGGCATGAGGGAGACGGCGGAGAATCCCGTGATCTCGGCCAGCCACCGCGTGAGACGGGCGAAGAGCTCCCGGTAGCCCGCCGCCTGCTCGGCGGGGGCGAAGGGATGGAGCTGGGCGAAGCCGGGGAAGGACACGGGGAACATCTCGGCGGTCGCGTTCAGCTTCATCGTGCAGGAGCCGAGCGGGATCATGGAGGTGGTGAGCGAGAGGTCGCGGGCCTCCAGCCGCCGCAGGTAGCGGAGCATCTCCGTCTCCGACCGGTGGGCGTGGAAGACGGGATGGGTGAGGAACGGGCTGCGCCGCCGCAGGGAGGCGGGGATCTCCACCGGCGTGCCCTCCTCGGGAAGCCGGTCGCCGCCGAAGGCGGCCAGCACGTCCCGCAGGTCGTCGTCGCCGGTGGTCTCGTCCAGCGCGATCCCCACATCGCCGTCGGGGAAGGCGCGGAGATTGATCCCCCGGGCGAGGGCCTCCTCCAGGACGGCGGCGGCCCCGCGGCGCCCCGGAGAGACGCGCACGGTGTCGAACACCTCGGCGTGGCGCACCGTGAGGCCCAGCTCGCGCAGCGCGCCGGCCAGGCGGAGGGTCCGGCGGCGCAGGTCCCGGGCGATCGAGGTCAATCCCTCCGGGCCGTGCCACACGGCGTACATCGAGGCCATCACCGCCAGCAGCACCTGCGCGGTGCAGATGTTGCTCGTGGCCTTGTCGCGGCGGATGTGCTGCTCCCGGGTGGAGAGCGCCAGGCGGAGCGCCGGACGTCCCTGGGCGTCGCGGGACACGCCCACGATCCGCCCCGGCATCTGCCGGCGGTGGGCCTCGCGGCAAGCCATGAACGCGGCGTGGGGGCCGCCGAATCCCAGGGGCACGCCGAAGCGCTGGGTGTTCCCCACGCAGACGTCGGCCCCGAACTCCCCCGGCGCGCGCAGCAGCGTCAAGGCCAGGAGGTCCGCCGCCACCACCACCAGGGCGCCTGCGGCGTGGGCCCGCTCGGCGAACCCGGCGTAGTCGATGATCTCGCCGTCGGTCGCCGGGTACTGGACCAGGGCGCCGAAGGTGGGCGTCGTGAAGTCCCAGCGCGCGTGATCCCCCACCACCACCCGCAGCCCCAGGGGGGCGGCGCGCGTCTCCAGCACGGCCAGCGTCTGGGGATGACAGCGCTCGGAGGCGAAGAAGACGGCGCCCTCCCCCTGCCCCTCCGCCACCCGGCGGCACAGCGTCATGGCCTCGGCGGCCGCGGTGGCCTCGTCGAGCAGGGAGGCGTTGGCCACGGGGAGGCCTGTGAGGTCGATCACCATGGTCTGGAAGTTGAGCAGCGCCTCCAGGCGGCCCTGGGCGATCTCGGCCTGGTAGGGCGTGTACTGGGTGTACCAGCCGGGGTTCTCCAGCACGTTGCGCTGGATCACCGGCGGGGTGAACGTCGCCGCGTACCCCATCCCCAGGTACGAGCGCAGGACGCGGTTCCGTCCCGCCAGCTCGGCGAGGTCGGCCAGCACCGCCGCCTCCGAGCGCGCCGGCGGGAGGTCCAGGGGAGCGGTGGACCGGATGGCGCCAGGCACGGTCTGGTCGATCAGCTCGTCCAGCGAGCGGACGCCCAGCGCGTCCAGCATGCGATGGATCTCCTCGCCGCGCGGTCCGATGTGGCGGTCGGCGAAGCGGGTGGCGGCGGTGGCGCGTTCCGTGCGGGTCTCCGTGCTCGCCATGCGGTTCTCCTGCGGAACCGTCAGGGTAGCAGCGGCTCAGAAGGGAAAGCGAATGCCCACGGTCCTCATCATCTCGGGGAGGCGCTCCAGGGGGAGGCCGACCACGTTCGACCACGAGCCCTCGATCCCTTCCACCAGGAACACCCCGAGACCCTGGATGCCGTAGGCACCCGCCTTGTCCAGGGGCTCGCCGCTGGCGACGTACCAGGCCACGGCGTCCTCGCCGAAGGACCGCAGGCGCACGCGCGTCCGCTCGCGCACGTCCGCCCGGGTTCCGGTGCCCGGCCGCCGCACGTGCACGCCGGTCCACACCTCGTGGGTGCGGCCGGCCAGGCGCCGCAGGATGGCGGAGGCCTCCTCCGGCCCCTCGGGCTTGTCGAGGGCGACGCCGTCCAGGACCACCGTGGTGTCCGCACCCAGGAGCACCGCACCCTCGGGCAGCGGCCCCAGCCGCGCGGCCGCGGCCGCCACCTTGGCTTCCGCGAGGCGGGCCACCCGGGCCACCGGATCCTCCCCGGGGAACGGGGTCTCGTCCACGGGCGCCGGGCAGGGCACGACGTCGAGCCCCACCTCCCGGAGGAGCGCCAGGCGCCGCGGCGATGCCGAGGCGAGATGGAGGCGTGGACGCAGCACGGCGGCGCAGGTTAACCGAGGACCGTATAATCCGCCGAGTTTGGAGGACCCATCGATGCGGATCCGCGTGGCCCTGGCAGGCGCGAGTCTGATGCTGGCCGGTCTGGCGCTGGCCGAGAGCGCTCCCGCCTCCCCCGCTCCCGTCGCGGGGCAGGGGGGGCTCATCACCCCCGGGCGCTCGCCGGAGCTCGAGGTCCTCTTCACCGGCGACGTGGTGGGGTTCCTGGAGCCCTGTGGCTGAAAGATGAACCCCTCTGGGGGCCTCGCCCGGCGGGCGTGGCTGATCGATCAGGTGAAGAAGACGCTCCCGGACGCCGCGGTCCTCCTGGCGGACACCGGGAACTTCTCGGACAATCCCACCCCCTCGGGCGCGATGAAGACGCGCGCCCTGCTGGAGGGGATGACGCGCCTGGGCTACCAGGTGGCCAACGTCGGCGAGCGCGACCTCACCGCCGGTTACGACGCGCTCGTGGAGCAGATCTCCGGCCTTCCTCTGAAGCTCGTGTCCAGCAACCTCGTGCGGCAGGACAGCAAGGAGCCGGTCTTCGCCCCCTTCACGGTGGTCAAGGTCGCGGGGGGGAAGGGGCGCAAGGACGTCAAGGTGGGCGTGCTGGGGGTGGTGCGGTTCAACCCCGTCTTCCAGAAGGCCGGACCCACGGGAACGAACATCGTGATCGTCCCTCCCGCCGAGGCGCTGCAGAAGCTGGTGCCGGAGGTGCGGAAGCAGGCGGACGTGGTGGTCTTGCTGGCCGCGCTCCACAAGGACGACGCCCGGGCGATCGCCCGCGCCGTCCCCGGGATCGACCTCGTGCTGGGCGCCTTCGCCAACATGATCAGCGGCACCGAGGACGAGCTGGAGGGCAGCACCCACCTGCTGTACGTGGGGAACCAGGGCAAGTACGTGGGCGAGAGCCGCGTGTCGATCAACGCGGGGAAGGTGGCCTCGGTCGCGAACTACATGCACATGCTCACCGCCCGCTACCCGGACGATCAGGCGACGCTGGACTGGCTGGCGGGGCCGCTGCGCAAGGTGCAGGACGCGGAGAAGCAGGCGGGGGGCGGCGCCCCCACCGCCCTCGGGGGCCACTGAGCTGGGTCGCGTCCTCGCCCTGGACCTGGGATCGGTGCGCATCGGCCTCGCGCTCTCCGACCCGCTCGGTGTGACCGCCCAGCCCGCGGGCGTCCTGCGCCGCACCAGCCTGGCGCGGGACCTCGCGAGCCTGGCAACCTACATTCGCACCCATGACGTGGAGCGCGTGGTGATCGGCTACCCCCGGCGCCTCTCCGGGGAGGCTGGCCCGGAGGCCGCGCGCGCCGAGGCGTTCGCCGGCCGGCTGCGCGATGCCCTGGGCGGCGTCCCCATCGACCTCTGGGACGAGCGGCTCACGACCGCGGAGGCCCTGCGCACGCTGGTGGCGGCGGACGTGTCGCGCCGCCGCCGGCGCGAGGTGGTGGACGCGATGGCGGCGGCACTGATCCTCCAGGGCTGGATGGACGCGCGTCGGGGGGAGGGATCGGCGTGAGCGCGGCGCGGCGGCGCCGCCGCACCTTGCGTGCCCGGCACACCGTGCTGGCGCTGATCGCGGCCGCGGTCCTGGGGGGGGTGGCTTTCCTGGCCTGGACGCTGCAGGTCCCGTACGCCGGGTGGGCGGGGCCGGAGGCGGTGGTGACGCTCCCCCGGGGGACGCCGGCGCGCGCCATGGTCGATCGCCTGGCCGGGGCCGGCGTCGTCCGCTTCCCGGCCGTGCTGCAGGGGTGGATCACCCTCACCGGCGCCGGGGGCCGCCTGCAGGCGGGGACCTACCGCTTCGACCGCGCACTGTCGCCCCTCGAGGTCCTGCGCAAGATCGAGGCGGGGGAGGTCCTGGTGCAGGCGGTGACGATCCCGGAGGGTCTCGACTTCGGCGAGATCGCCGCCCGTCTCGCCGAGGCCGGCTTCGGGTCGGAGGAGGCCTTCCTCCGCTGCTTCCAGGATCCCGGACCCGTGCGGGACCTCGACCCGGCGGCTCCCGACCTCGAGGGGTACCTCTTCCCCGACACCTACCACTTCCCGGTGGGGGAGACCCCGGCCCGCATCACCGAGGCCATGGTCCGCCGCTTCCAGAACGTGGTCTCGCCGGCGCTGAGGGAGGAGGCGGCGCGACAGGGGTTCAGCGTGCGGCAGATGGCGACGCTCGCTTCCCTCATCGAGGAGGAGACGGCGCTCCCCGGGGAGCGGCCGAAGATCTCACGGGTCTTTCACAACCGGCTGGCCGCGGGGATGCGCCTGGAGTGCGATCCCACCGTGCTTTACGGCCTCCGCCGCCAGGGCCTGAACGTGCCCCGCCTCTTCTACAAGCATCTGCGTCAGGACACGCCCTGGAACACCTACCTGCACGCTGGGCTCCCCCCCGGGCCCATCTGCAATCCGGGGCGGGCGAGCCTGGAGGCCGCCGTGCGGCCGGGTACGGGGGAGGAGCTCTACTTCGTGGCGGCGCCGGAGGGCGGCCACCGCTTCTCGCGCGACCTCGCCACCCACGTGCGCGCGGTGGCGCAGTGGCGCGCCTACGTGCGGTCGAGGTAGATCGTGTCCTCGAGGCGGATCCCGTGGAAGTTGATCTCGCGGCGGCGGATCTGGTCGGTGAGGCGCTCGTTGATCACGCCGTACTCGTTGATCTCGCCCTTCTGCAGCGCCGTGAAGTGGAAGCGGCAGAACCCCTCGAGGTAGACGGGATCCTCGCAGAAGCGGGAGCCGCCGTAGCTGGTGCGGAACCGGCAGTGGCTGGCCATCGCGCCGCAGTCTAGCGCAACGCAGAGAACAGGGACCGGAGACGCGCCCAACCGAGGGGCTCCTGGCGGCGGCCAGGGGGGAGAGAGGGGGGACGCCCCGGCGCGTCTCCGGTCCGCCGTGGCCACTCGACTGCAAGCGCGCGGCCAGGGAAGGGGACGCGCGCGGCACACCTTTGTTCCCGGGGAGAGCACGGGCACGGCGCGTCGCTTTCCCTTTCCGTAACATGGAGCGCATGGCGTCCTCGAGGCGATGGAAGTCTCTGCGCGAGGGCGGGACCTCCGCCCTCGGCCTGCCGCCGCGGCGCGCGCACGCGTTGGCGCTGCAGCAAGGGTGGAGGGCGGTGGCCGGGGAGCGGCTGGCGGAGAGCGTGCGCGCGGAGACCGTCCGCGGCGGCGTGCTCGAGCTCGTGACGGAAGGGAAGCCCTGGCGGGATGCGGTGCTCTCCGCCCTCCCCGCGCTGGCCGCCCGCCTGGCCTCGCTCCACCCGCAGCTCGGGATCCGCAAGGTGCGCCTCCAGCTCGCCGGGGAAGCGGACCCGCCTGCCGCCATCCCCCTCCCCCGCGTGGAGGCGGAGACCACTCCCGCGCCGCCCCGTGCCCCCGCGCCGCGCGGCAGTCCCGCGGAGCCGCCCGTGGAGGAGAGCGCCGAGGGGAGGCTCACGCGCCTGGCCCGTGTGTATCTGGACCGCGCGGGGAAGAGCTAGAAGCGGAGCGTGGCCGTTCCCAGGAGCGCCGTGGGATCCGGTCCGAAGAGCTGCGGGTCCGACAGCCAGGAGACGGCGATTTCGAGCCCGGAGGAGAAGGCGATCCCCGCCGCGGCCTGGCGCACGCGCACGTCTCCTTCCTCGGCCTCGCCCTCGAGGTAGGGGACGACGCTCCACGCCAGGGGGAGCCGCCATCGCACGCCGCCGCGCGCGTGCCACCGCGGGTCCTCGCCGAACGAGGAATCGAGCAGCCAGCCCGCGCGCAGGCGTGCCTCCAGCCGGCGCGTGCCTCGCCGGTAGGATGCGGTCTCCAGCCCCACCTCGACCACGTTCCAGCTGGTGACGGGATCGCCCGGCTCCCCCAGCCGGTGATTCGAGCGGTGGTAGAACCAGATCCCCGCCAGCCAGCGGTCCTCGTTCCAGAAGCGCTCGAGGCCCACCGTGTAGCGGTAGAAGAGGTCGCCGGGATCGGACCCCGCCAGCGCCTGCCCGTCCACGTCTGCGGCCACGCGCCACCGGTCCCGAAAGCGAGGGGACGCGGCGACGATCTGCAGGCGTCCCGCGCGCCGTGCGTCGCCGAAGCCCACGCCGATCCGTCCCGACACATCGCCGCGCGGGGCCTCGCGGCCCCCGTCCATGGGCCCCGGTTCCCGGTCCTCGAAGGCGACGCCGAGCGCCACCCCGTCCAGCCCCAGGCCGAGCGGGGACCGGTGCCGGAGATAGCTCGCGGAGAGGCGCACCAGGAGATCCCCGGCCGGGAGGTCGAGCGTGGGCCCCGCGGTCAGGTCGCTGCCGTCGTCCTCTCCATGGAGCGCGCGCAGATCGAGGTCGAGCCCGAAGCGTCCCCGCGCCCACCGCGCCCGCAGCCGGCCCCAGGCATCGGCGTCGAGGTCGCGCGCGTCCAGGACGGCCCCGAGCGCGGCGTGCAGCGCCAGGGCTCCCGGCCGCGCCCGCAGCCCGAAGCCGAGCAGGCCCGCCTGCGGGGAGCCGTCGGCGTCCACCGCCTCCCTCCCCCACACGCCGCCCACGCCGAGGAGGTCGAGGCGGGACCGGAACGCGTACGCCAGGGCGAGCTCCCCGTCGTACCGCACGTCGCGCACGGCGAAGGTCACCCCGTCCGCGCCCTCGATCGAGGTGCGCGCGGCGAACCCGCCTTCCAGCGCCGTGGACGGGGTGAGGGGCACGCGCAGGTCCACCTGCATCCGGCCCTCGCCCTCCAGCGCCTCGTCGGCGATCCAGGCCAGGCCGCCGCCGGCGTGGACCGTGGCCTCCTCCCCATGCCCCGCGCGCAGGGGAACCGCCAGGAGGAGCGCACCCAGCAGGAGGGCGCCCCTCACGGAGCGGCGTCGCGCAGGGAGAACGGAGCGTCGGTCCCGGTGGTGGCGCCGGCCGCATCCTCCACCTCGACGTGCACGCGGTACTCGGCCACCGGCCAGCGCGGCGAGGTGGGGACCTCCCAGGCCTGCACCCGGTCCGAGGACGACTGCTCCTGCGGGGCTCCCAGCACCTTCCAGGTGCCGTCCTTCTCCTGCCCCTCCAGCCGGTGCACCACCCGGAAGGGACCGGAGCCGCCGTAGATCTCGTAGAGGAGCCGGACCGGCTCCCCGCGCCCGAGCACGGCGGCGGTCCGCGGCACCGCCCGGTAGGGGCCGAGCACGAACGGCTCGTCGTGCGAGATCAGCGAGCGGTAGGGGAGAGGCGCCAGGTCCTGCAGGAGCGCGGGATCGCTCAGGGAGAGCGTGGCGGCGGGAGCGGGAGCGAGCACCGACGTGCGGGCGACGCCGGTGCTGGCCGAGTCCACCCCGGCCGCGATCACCAGCACGTCCCAGGTGCCCGGCGCCAGCGTGGTCCGCGCCTGCACCACGCGCGTCCTCCCCGTGCCCTCCGCGCGGAACGAGCCTTCCCCCAGGATCACGGGAGCACGCGCGGCGTCGCGGGGCATGAAGCGGGCGAGGACCGGGGGCACCGCCTCCGCTCCGGGCACCGATGCCGTGAGGACGACGAGCGGGCTCCCGTCCGCGGGATGGCGGTAGCGCTGCAGGGTCATGGAGAGCGGGTGGGTGGCGAAGCTCTCGCTGGTGCTCACCGCCTCCAGCAGCAGCGTCTCCTGGGACGGGATCTCCTGCAGCCGGCCCAGATCCATCATGGCGGACAGCTCGGACCCGTAGGGCTTCATCACGTCGGCGTACCACCGCTCCCAGGGCTCCTGCGGCCGGTCGTGGTCCATGTCCCCCGGGTCGAAGAAGATGCTCGACAGCTTGGGGTCCGAGGAGAGGCGGTATTCCCCGTCGTGGTCGCGCACGAAGGGGACCACGGTCACCGGCCCGGCGCTTTGCCGGTGCTCGCCCTCCCCGCTGTAGAACCACCGGATGAGTCCCCGCTTGGCGCCCGGGTCCGCGGTGACGGAGAAGTTGACGTCGTCGCGCACGTCGCTCGGGGGCCCGAAGAGGATGAAGATCTTCCCCCGGTCGGTCTTCCAGCCCGGCGTGGTGGTGGTCTTGAACTGCTGATTGGCGGTGCGCACCCGCTCCCAGAACGTCTGCCGGTACTCGTTGGCGAGCGTGCCGGGGGAGGGGTCGCGCCGCACCCAGAAGCGCTCGATGAAGGCCAGGCGCGCCACGTCGTCGGAAAGCGCCTTGAACGCCTTGGCCTCCTCGCCGCGGATGATGTAGCGGATCGGCCCGTCCGCCCACGGACGGAGCTCCCCGGACCGGGCGGCCCATGCGGCGGCGGCGGCGGCGGCGAGCAGGCCGGCGGCCGCCGCCAGGCGAGGGTTCCTCGAGAGGTGCATCCGCGACCGCCGAGTATAATCGGCCGCCATGTTCCTGCACGCCCCCGCCTCCCGCTGCGCGATCGCGGTGGTGTCTCTGCTGCTCGGGTGCCGGGACGACGATCCGGCCATCGCCTACAAGGAGCTGCGCAGCGCGCGGGCGCAGGAGCGGGCCGATGCCGCCAGCCGGCTCGGTCAGGCCCGTGCGGCCGAGGCGGTGGGGTCCCTGGTGGCGGTGCTCGACGACCCCGACGAGAGGGTGCGGGTCACCGCCGTCCGCGCCCTCGGGCAGATCGGGGACCGCCAGGCTCTGCCGGCTCTGGTGCGCCGGGCCGACGACTCCCTGGGGAGCGTCCGTCTCGCGCTCTGCCAGGCACTGGGCCAGCTCGGGGACGCGGCGGCGATCCCCACCCTGACGAAGCTCCTCCACGACCCCGACGAGACGATCCGCCTCAGCGCGGCACGGGCGCTGGGGAAGATCGATCAGGGGGCCGGGGACCCGACGCTGCTCACGGCCGCGCTGCAGGACCCCAGCGAGACCGTGCGCCGGCACGCCCGGAAGGTCCTGGCCGAGCGGGGCGGGCGCCGGGCGCTCCCCGGGCTCACCGCCGCGCTGGCCGGGAGCGACGAGGCGGTGCGGGCCCGCGCCGCCGAGGTCCTGCGGGATCTCGGTGATCCCGCGGCCGTTCCCGCCCTCCTCCAGGCGCTGGACGACCCCGCCGCCGCCGTCCGCGCCGGGGCGGCGCAGGCCCTGGGCCGGGCCGCTCCCACCGATCCCGCGGTGAGCGCCGCGCTCAAGCGCCGGCTCGCGGTCGAGCGCGATGCGCTCTGCCAGGTGGACCTCGCGTGGAATCTCGCAAAAGGGGGGGATCGGTCGGCGCTCCCGCACATCCGGGAGCTCCTCCTGGAAGGAAATTCGGAGGCCGTGCGCGCGGAAGCGGCGATGGCACTTGGCGAAGTGGGGGACAAGACCGATATTGCCCTCCTGCACCGGGCCCTGGACGGCGGTACGGGGCTGGTCAGGAAGCAGGCATCCATGGCGGTCCAGAAACTGGAGAAGACGTAACCATGGCTTGGCTAGGCAAGAAGGACGAGCCCGAGTTCAAGCAACCGGAGCCCGACCGCGCGACGGCCGCCCTGCGGCAGCCGACCCCCGCGGCCCCGGCTCCTCCACCCATATCCCAGCCAAAGGCGGAGAAAGTCATGGCAGACAAGATCGTGCATATTGGTCAGTCGGTGTACATCAAGGGTGAGCTGAGCGGGAACGAGGACCTGACCATCGAAGGGAAGGTCGACGGCAAGATCACCCTGAAGGACCACCATCTGACGATCGGCGCCAATGGCAGGATCATGGCGGAGATCCACGCCAAGACGGTCCTCGTCGTGGGCGAGGTGGTGGGGAACGTCGTCGCCGACGACAAGGTCGAGGTGGCATCCAACGGCTCCATGAAGGGGGACATCATCGCCCCCCGCGTGGTGCTGGCCGACGGTGCCCGCTTCAAGGGGACCGTGGACATGGAGCGCAAGGGCGCGCCCACGCAGCCTTCGGCCACGCTGCCGCCGCAGCCGAAGCCGCAGGCGCAGCCGGCGATGCCCGAGATGCGCGAGCCGGTGAAGGCCTAGAGGGGAGTTCTTGGCGTTTCGCTGGAAGGGGCCCGAGCCGACCGCCGCGGCTGGGCCGACCGAGGGCTCGTCCAGGGAGGGGGGGCCCAAGAAGGGGGGAACGGGGGAGGGGCAGCCTTCTCTCGCGCTCGCCTACGCGCTGGAGCGCACACTCAAGGACGGCAAGGCCCAGGTGCTCGACCTGGGCGTGCTGTGCGGCCAGACCGCGACGTACCTGGCCGAGCGGGGGGCGCGGGTCGTACTCGACGAGTTCGATCCGCCGCCTCCGCGGAAAGCGCCCGCCCCGGGGGAGAAGCCGCTTCCACCGCCTCCCCTCCGTCTGGAGCAGGCCGACGCCTCCTTCGATCTGGTCCTTGCCTGGGAGATGCCGGACTTCGTGGCCCCCGACCAGCTGCCCCTCCTGGCCAGGGAAGTGCGCCGGGTGCTGAAGCAGGGGGGCTGGCTCCTCCTCTACGCGCACCTGAAGCCGGAGACCCCCACCGAGGCCCCGCCGCGGTATCGGGTGGTGGCCGACGACCGGGTGGCGCGCGAGGCCAGCAGCCGGCCCGTGCGCCGGCGCTACGTGCACCCCACCCGGGACCTGGAGCGCGCCCTGCTCGGCTTCTCCATCCAGAAGACGCACCTGCAGCGGAACCAGATGCGGGAGATCGTGGCGCTCAAGGTGATCCCGAGGGCGGAGTAGACTTCCCGCCCATGCTCTCGCAAAGGGTCCAGCGGATCACCCTGTCCCCCACGCTGCGCATCGCCGCGCGCGCCCAGAAGATGCGCGCCGAGGGCGTGGACGTGGTGGACCTCTCCGCGGGGGAGCCGGACTTTCCCACGCCGGCGCCCGTGGTGGAGGCGGCCAAGGCGGCGCTCGACGCCGGGTTCACCAAGTACGTCGCCAACGACGGCATCCTGGAGCTGCGGCAGGCGATCTGCGAGCGTCTCCTGCGCGACTCGGGCGTGACCTGGACCCCCGAGAACGTGCTCGTCTCCCCGGGGGCCAAGAACTCGCTGTTCAACGTGACGGCGGCACTCCTCTCCGAGGGGGACGAGGCGATCGTCCCCGCGCCCTACTGGGTCTCGTACCCCGATCAGACCGCGCTCGCCGGGGCCACCCCCGTCTTCGTGACCACGCGGGAGGAGGACGGCTTCCGCCTGCGCGCCGAGGCGCTGGCCGAGGCCGTGACCCCGCGCACACGCCTGCTCTTCCTCAACTACCCGAACAACCCCACCGGCGCCTGTTATCCCAGAAAGGAGCTGGAGGCGATCGCCGAGGTCTGCCTCCGGCACAAGATCTGGATCCTGGCCGACGAGATCTACCGGAACCTCGTTTTCTCCGGCAGCAGCTTCACGTCCATTGCCTCCCTGTCCCACGAGATCCAGGCGCGCAGCATCGTGGTGGACGGCTTCTCCAAGACCTACGCCATGACCGGCTGGCGGCTGGGCTGGGCGGCGGGACCGCGCGAGGTGATCGAGGCCTGCTCGCGCGTGCAGTCGCACAACACGTCGAACGCGACGTCCTTCGTGCAGAAGGCGGCGGTGGTGGCGCTGCGCGACTGCGACCCCGACGTGGAGCGCATGCGCGCCGAGTTCGAGCGCCGGCGCGACCGCATCGTCTCCGGCCTGCGCGCCATCCCCGGCCTCACCTGCACGCTCCCCGACGGCGCCTTCTACGCCTTCCCCAACGTGAGCCGCTACCTCGGGCGCTACATCGGCGACACCGCCGTGCACACCAGCACCGAGCTCGCCGCCTATCTCCTGGAGGAGGCGCAGGTGGCGGTGATCCCCGGAGAGGCGTTCGGCGCCGATCGCTACCTGCGGCTGTCCTTCGCCGCCTCCCTGCCCCGGATCGAGGAGGGCCTGGGGCGGATCGCGGAGGCGCTGGCCCGCCAGGACTGACCCGGTCCGGAACTTGACGGGTCCGCTCCGCCTTTCTAGGCTGGAAGCAAAGCCCCGTTCATCCATGAGCCGAGCCCATCCGCATCGCCACGCGCCGGCGTCGCCGGAGCCGGAGCCCTCGCCGCCTGCATCGGGGCGGCGGCGCCGCCTCGTCCTCTCCCGCCGGGCCTGGGGATGGATCCTCCTCGTCCCCCTGGTGCTGGTGGTCGTCTTCTCGGTGGTGGACGTGGCCATCGACCGGCCGCTGCGCGGCTTCATGGAGAAGCAGGCCAACAGCCGCCTGCGCGGCTACACGGCGCGCATCGGGGCGATCGACTTCAACCCCTGGAACTTCTCCCTCGACGTCTTCCGCATGACGATCACCCAGGACGCGCATCCCGCCCCCCCGGTGGCGGAGATCCCGTTCATGAGCCTGAACGTGCAGTGGCACGCGCTGCTGCGGGGACGGATCGTCGCCGACATGCGCCTGGAGCACCCGCGCTTCTTCGTCGACCTGGCCCAGCTCGAGCAGGAGTGGAAGGACCCGGTGCCGATCAAGGAGCGCGGCTGGCAGGAGGCGCTGTTCGCGATGTATCCGCTCAAGGTGAACGAGCTGAAGGTGCTCGACGCTGCCGTGACCTACCTGCAGGCGGACGCCAGGAAACCCCTGCAGCTCACCAGGGTGACCCTGACCGCCTACGACATCCGCAACGTGCGCTCGCGCCCCGGCGTCTATCCCTCCCCCGTGCATCTGGACGCGACGGTGTTCGACAGCGGCCGGGCGGTCTTCGACGGCCACGCCAACTTCCTGCTGGAGCCGTTCGTGGGCCTGCACGTGGTGGGGCGGATGGACGGGATCCCGCTGGACCGGCTGGAGCCGCTGGTGGACGACTACCACGTGCACATCCGCCACGGCACGCTCGCCGCGGGGGGGCGCATCGAGTGGTCTCCCACCGTCTCCTTCGCCCACCTGGGCGAGGTGGTGCTGGCCGGGATCGAGATGGACTACGTCAGCTCTCCCGGAAGCCAGGACGAGGAGGCGCAGATCAAGCGCGCCGCCACCCAGGCGGCGGAGAAGGTGACGGAGGAGCCGGGGATGCTCCTGCGCATGGACCGGCTGCGCATCGTGGAGAGCACGGTGAGCTACGTCAGCCGCTTCGGCTCCCCGGGGTATCGCGCCTTCCTCTCCGGTGCCAACGTCACCCTGGAGAACCTCTCCAATCAGCCCGTGCAAGGCGAGGCGCGCCTGCAGGGTTCGGGGGCGTTCATGGGGAGCGGCAAGACCACGTTCAGCGGCACCTTCCGGCCGGACAAGGACGGGGCGGATTTCGACGTGGCGGTGAAGATCGAGAGCACGGACATGACGCGCATGAACGACATGTTCCGCACCTACGCCAACGTCGACGTGTCGGCGGGGCAGTTTTCCTTCTACTCGGAGCTGGCGGTCAAGAACGGGCAGGTGAAGGGCTACGTGAAGCCCCTGTTCGAGGACGTGAACGTCTACACGCGAGCCCAGGACAAGAAGAAGGGCTTCTTCAAGAAGATCTGGGAAGGCATGGTGGAGGGGTTCGCCAAGCTCCTGGAGAACCGCCAGGACGAGGTGGCCACGGTGGCGACGGTGAAGGGCACGACGGCCAATCCCAAGGCGAGCACGCTCGAGATCCTGGCCGGGCTCATCGAGAACGCGTTCGTCGACGCCATCCTCCCCGGCTTCGAGCGCCAGCTCGCACCGGGGAAGACCGGCAGGTCCGACCGCAAGGGGAAACACTAGGCGAGCGAAAAAAAGAGAAAAAGGGTCCATGGCGCCGCTGCGGCGCTGCACGCGCGGTGCGATACTCCTTCCGCCGCCATCCCCGGGCGGTGGGCGAGGGGACCCTGGCAACCCACCTACAGCTTCACCCCGGCTTCGCGCTCCGCGCGCTGGAGTCGAGCCGAGGGCGCTTCCAGCTGAGCAGCACGGCGCCGGTCGACGTGGAGGTGCGCGCGGTCGAGGTCGACGTGCGCCAGGTGGACGGTACGCCGCCGGTCTGGCAGATCGTCCTCCAGGACGGCAGCGGCGCCGCCGTGGGGACGCTCGAGCTGCGGCACGAGCGGCATGCCCACGACACCGACGCCGTGATCTCGACGCCGCTGCTCGATGCGTTGACGCGGCGCCAGCGCGAGATCCTGGAGCTCGTGGCCCAGGGCTGCGCGGTGAAGACGATCGCCTCCCGCCTGAACATCTCCGTGAAGACGGTGGAATTCCACAAGACGCGTCTCATGCGCCGGCTGGGGAAGCACGGGACGGCGGAGCTGACGCGCTTCGCGGTGGCGAGCGGGCTCATCTCGATCTGAGTCCTGGGAAAGTGGCCCGGCACCTCCGTCAGGGGGCAAGTCGGAGGCGCCGGGTTGCCGATGGATTCGGCAACCCCACGTTACCGGCCCCCGAGACCTCTCTCCAGAGCGACCACGCAGAGGCGCCCCCGCCCGCCGGGAGACGGCCCCCCGAAGCCGTTCGGGGAAGAGGGGTTCTTCGGACTGCAGGGGCTCGGCTTCGTGTCCTGGTGGGCGGAGGCGTGATCCGAGCGTAACGCGCAATCCTTGGCTGCGCTATGCTCCGGGGAAGAGGATCTCCATGGCACGCTCGCCGCTTGCGCAGCCGGTCCCGCTCCGGCGCCGGGACATCGTCGTGATCGGTGCCTCCGCGGGCGGCGTGGAGGCGTTGCGCGACCTCGTGCGCGCACTGCCCCCCGACCTGCCCGCCGCCGTCTTCGTCGTCCTCCACCTCGCCCCCGGCGGTCCCAGCGTGCTGCCCGCCATCCTGCAGCGCGCGGGTTCGCTGCCGGCCGTCCACCCCGTACACCGCGAGCGCATCCTCCCCGGGCGGATCTACGTGGCCCCCCCCGATCGCCACATGCTGCTCCACGCGGGACGGATCCGCTTGACCGTGGGGCCGCGGGAGAACCGCAGCCGGCCCGCCATCGACCCGCTGTTCCGCTCGGCGGCCATGGAGTTCGGCCCCCGCGTGATCGGCATCGTCCTGAGCGGCGCCCTCGACGACGGCACCGCAGGCCTGCGGGCGATCGGCGAGAAGGGGGGACTGACCGTCGTCCAGGATCCCGAGGAGGCGCTCCACCCCACGATGCCCAGGAGCGCGCTGGAGGCGGTGCCGGTGGATCACTGCCTCAAGGTGGCAGAGATCGCGAATCTGCTCGCGGCCACCACCTCCGGAGCGGGAGAGTTCGAGTCGCGGATCGGCGCCGAGGAGCTGCAGCAGCCCGGGAACGACGAGCCTCCCCCCGGTGTCTTCGTCTGTCCGGAGTGCCATGGACCGCTCCACGAGACGGACGAGAGCGGCGTCCTCCAGTTCCGCTGCCGGGTCGGGCACGTCTTCTCCCCCGAGTCGCTGGAGGTGGAGAAGGACGCCGACATCGAGCGCAACCTGTTCCTTGCGCTGCAGCTGGTGGAGGACGGGGCCCGCCTGGCCCGCCGCCTGGCCGAACGCGCCTCCACCCGCGGGTTCCCGGCCTCGGAGCGCCGCTTCCGGGAGCAGGCCCGTCTGCGGGACGAGGCCGCCTCCGCGCTCCGCCGCCTCCTGGTGACCCGGGCCCCGGAGGCGCCCGAGAGCGAAGAGCGGCCGGAAACGGCATGAGGTGAGGGATGGCGGTGAGCTCCGAGGACGCGCAATTCGAGGCCCTGGTCGAGTTCATGCGGCGGGACCACAACTTCGATCTCGGCGGGTACAAGCGCAGCACCCTGAAGCGGCGCACGGGCAAGCGCATCCAGGCGCTGGGCCTGTCCTCCTACGGCGAGTACCGGGCGCACCTGGAGCAGCACCCCGACGAGTACGAGAACTTCCTCGACACGCTGCTCATCAACGTGAGCCGGTTCTTTCGCGACCCCGAGGCCTGGGAGTGCCTGCAGGAGAAGGTGATCTGCCAGCTGGTGCCTCGAGCCCGGGAGGACGGCCTGCTGCGGGTGTGGAGCGCGGGCTGCTCGCACGGCCAGGAGGCGTACACCACCGCCATGGTCCTCTTCCAGGCCCTGGGAGCGGAGGACTACCGGCGGGCGGTGAAGATCTACGCCACCGACGTCGACGAGGAGGCGCTGGTCGTCGCCCGCAACGGGGTCTACACGGAGAAGGAGATCGAGTCCGTGCCCCGCCCTCACCGCGAGGCCTGCTTCGAGCAGGCGGACCACGGGGTGCAGATCAAGAACGACATCCGGCGTTCCATCGTGTTCGGCCGCCACGACCTGTCCACGGACGCCCCCATCTCCCGCCTGGACCTGCTGGTGTGCCGGAACACGCTCATGTACTTCAACGCCGAGAGCCAGGCGCGGATCGCCGCGCGCCTCCATTTCGGACTGCGCGACGACGGCTACCTCTTCCTGGGGAAGGCGGAGACGGTGGTCAGCCAGTCCCGCCTGTTCGCTCCCGTGGACCTCAAGTACCGGATCTTCCGCAATCTCCCCCGAAGCAACGGGCGGCTGGGCACGATCCCCAGCCCGCTGGAGCTGGGTCTCTTGGAGACCCTGCGCAACGCCGCCTTCGAGACCTCGCCCGTGGCTCAGGTGGTCCTCGACGGCGTGCAGCGCGTTCTCGCCGTCAACCACAAGGCACGCACGCTTCTCGGTCTCACCGGAAACGAGGTGGGGGTGCCCCTCAAGGACCTGGCACTCTCCTACCGGCCGGTGGAGCTGCGCTCCAAGATCGAGCAAGCGCGGGCGGAGAACCGGGCCGTGCAGGTCACCCAGGTGGAGCACGAGACGCGAGGCACCCCCATCACGCTGAACGTGGACGTGGTGCCGCAGCTGGGGCCGAACGGGGTGCTGGTGGGCTTCATCGTCAGCTTCCACGACGTCACCGGCGTGAGGGTCCTGGAGCAGGAGAGGGAACGGGCGCGGCACGAGCTGGAGGATGCCTACGAGGAGCTGCAGTCCACCAGCGAGGAGATGGAGACCACCAACGAGGAGCTGCAGTCCACGGTGGAGGAGCTGGAGACCACGAACGAAGAGCTCCAGTCCACCAACGAAGAGATGGAGACCATGAACGAGGAGCTGCAGTCCAGCAACGAGGAGCTGCAGACGGCCAACGCCGAGCTGCGCGAGCGCACGTCGGAGCTGCACCGCGTCAACTCGTTCCTGGAGTCGATCCTCACCAGCGTGCGCACGGGCATGGTGGTCCTCGATCGGGCCATGGCGGTGATGGTCTGGAACCGGGAATCGGAGGAGACGTGGGGGGTGAAGCGGGAGGAGGCCTTCGGCAAGCGGCTGGGCGACCTCGACATCGGTCTGCCCGCGGACGAGCTGGAGCCCGCCCTGGAGGCCGCGGTCACCCGCGGGCAACGGCGGGAGGTGGAGGTGCAGGCGGTCAACCGCCGAGGCAAGACCATCCTCTGTCGCGTGGAGGTGCTGCCCCTGATGGGCGTCCTCGGCGAATCGCAGGGCGTCTTGCTGCTGATCCGGATCGAGAACGAGCGTGGGGCGTGAACGGCGGCGACCCCGAGGCGCAGCGTCGCATCGCGGAAGAGCAGCGCCAGGTCTCGGAGGAGGTGCGGACCTCGGCCGAGGAGGAGCGCCGGCGGGCGGAGGAGGCGCGCCAGCGCAACGAGCAGTTTCGCGAGATCGCGGAGCAGGTCCGGGCCGCCGCGGAGGTGGCGCGCAAGGCGGCGGAGACGGCGGAGGCGGCCGCGGAGCGGGCGCGGGTGGCGGCGGAGCAGCAGCGCAAGATCCTCACCGAGGTGCTCCGGACCATGCGCGACCTGAAGCTGGCCCGGGAGGACGCAGAGGTGGCTCCCCGCGCTGAAGCCGGCCAGGATTAGGATTTCCCCCGGGATGAAGCACGTCTTGCTGGTGGATGCCCATGCCGCACGTGTGCGGCGATTCCGGGAAGCGGTGGCCCTCTACCGCGAGACGTTCCTCCCCCTGCGGCAAGACGCCAAGGCCACGCACGCGAGGGCGCGGGAAGTCCGGGCCCGTCTGTCCGGGGACGTGCGGCTCCATGTGTTCCCCAACGGCCCGGAGGCGCTCAAGTTCCTGCGGCGCGAGCCACCCTATGGGTGGGCGCCCCGGCCGGCGGTGGTGTTCACGGACGTCTACCTCGAGGCATCGACGGAGGGCACGTTCCTCCAGGCCTTGAAGGGCGATCCGGGCCTGAGGGACCTCCCCACCGTGGTGCTGTGCGGCGGCAGCGAGCCGGCTGCGGTGCGGGCGGCCTGGGAGGCGGGCGGGAACGCGGTGGTCGACCTCCGCTGGGAAGGCGAGAAGGGCGCCGAGGCCGTGGCGGACGTGCTGCGCTTCTGGATCGTAGACCCCCCCCGGTGATAATCCAGACGGTTTTCGTCCCCAGGGACGATGACGGGTGTACCCTTCCCCCGTTCCCCTTCGCGGCAAAGGAGCCCGATGCGCGATCTCGTGCTCGTGGATGCGCAGCCTGCGCGGGTGCGGCTGTTCCGGGAGGCCATTGCGGTCTACCGCGAGCGCTTCGCGCAGCTGAGCCGGCGCAGCGGGGACGCGGTGGATCGGGCGCATGCGCAGGTGGAGCGGGCCCGCCGGGCCTCGCGCGCGCTGCACGGCGCCTTCGCCATGCACAAGGCGCTCCGGCGCGACCGGCGGAGCACGGAGGAGGAGATCCGCCTCCACGTCTTCCCCTCCAAGGAGGAGGCGCTCAAGTTCCTCCGCCAAGAGCCCCCCTACCAGTGGGCGCCGCGGCCCGCCGTGGTGTTCACCGATCTGTACCTGGAGGAGTCGGCGGGGGGCTCCGTGGTGGAGCAGATCAAGGCCGACGCCGACCTCTGCGGCATCCCCACCGTGATCCTGTGCTCGGGGGCGACGGCCGTGCAGATCCGCGGCGCATGGGACGCCGGGAGCAACGCCGTGGTGGACCTGTCCGGAGAGGTCCCCTCCATGCTCACCCAGGTGGCGGACACGCTGGAGTTCTGGCTCCACGAGGCGGCGCTCTAGCCCGGTCGCCCGGTCCGGTGGATCGGCGTACACTCGGACTGGCGATGAAGGATCTCGTCCTGGTGGATCCACGCGTGCAGCGGGCCCGACTCTTCCGGGAGGCCATCGAGGTGTTCCGGCGCCGCCTGGGCGTCTTGCGGGACCGCAAGCTGCAGGTGATGGCGAAGGCGGAGGAGGAGCGGGCCAAGGCGCGCGAGGTCCTGGCGGCCATGAACTGCGTGGCGGCGCGGCGGCACGGGAACCTGAACGGCGACGAGGTGCGCCTGCGGGTCTTCGAGACGTGCGCACCCGCCATCGCGTACCTGAAAGAACTGGACGGGCGCCGCCCCGCCGTCGTGTTCACCGACGTCGATCTGCAGTGCGCCAGCGGCCCGTTCTCCGGCATCGACCTGGTGACCACGATCAAGGCCGACGGCCGCCTGCGCCGCATCCCCACCGTGCTGCTGGCCACCGACGCCCCACCGGACCGGGTGCGGGAGGCGTGGCGGGCGGGGTGCAGCGCCGTCGTCCATCTGCCGGTGCAGCTCCCGGGGATGCTGGTGCGCGTGACCGACGCGGTCGAGTTCTGGTTCCGCACCGCCGCCCTCTAGCGGCCGCGCAGGCGCGCCAGCCCCTCCGCGGCATCGCGGTCGTCGGGCGCCAGGCGCAGCGTCTCCTCGAAGAGGGCCCGGGCCTCCGCCACCCGCCCCATCTCCGCAAGGGCGCGGGCGAGACCGTCCCGTGTGCCCAGGTGATCGGGACGGGCGCGCATCGCCTCGCGAAAGAAGGGCTCGGCCTCGCGCGCCTTGCCCTGGTCGAGCAGGGCAAAGGCCAGGTTGGTGCGGATGTCCGGCCGCTGCGGCTCCAGGGCGAGGGCACGCCGAAAGGCGGCCTCCGCTTCCGCCGGCCGCCCTCCCTGCGCGAGCGTCGCCCCCAGGCCATTCCAGGCGTAGGCGTTCCCTGCGTCCACCTCGGTGGCGGAGACATAGGCGCGCCGCGCCTCCTCGAGCCGCCCCAGCGCGCGCAGGGCCTCGCCGAGCCCGACCAGGGACAGCACGTGGCGCGGGTCTGCGGCCAGGGCCTGGCGGTGGGCCGCGGCGGCCTCGGCGAAGCGTCCCGTCTTGTGGAGGAGCCGGCCCAGGTTGTAGGCGGCGGCCACGTAGCGCGGGTCGCGCTCCAGGCAGGCGCGGAACTGCCGGATGGCGTCCTCGATCCGGCCCTGCCGCTCCAGCACGATCCCGAGGTTGTAGAGGAGCTGGGGGGAGCCCTCCGCCCCCGCGGCACCGTCCTCGGGCGGGCCCACCGCCGCCTCGAAGACCGCGGCGTCGGCGGGAGCGCGTGCGCCGGCGATGCCGCGGGACAGGATCGCTTCCCAGAGCGCGCGGGCGATCAGGCGGTGCCCGCGCGGGTTCGGGTGAACGTAGTCCTCCACGAGGTCGAACCCGACGAGGCCGTGCGGCGCCTCCTGCTCGAAGAGACGCTCCACGTCCACCAGCGTCACCCCCGGCTCGCTCCCCAGTGAACGGATGGCGTCGTTGATCGCGGAGGTCACCCGCGTGGGCATGGCGTCCCCGTCCCGCGCCTCCCGGTAGGCGGCGCGCGCCTCCTCCCAGCGCCCGAGCGCCTCGTAGGCCTGGCCGAGTCGGAAGGCGGTCTCCGCGTACCCGGGGGCGGCGCGGCGCGCCGGCTCGAGCAGGGCCAGCGCGCCCTCGGCGTCGCCCCGGTCGAGGCGCTCCCTGGCCCCGGCGATCGCCTCCTCGGTGAGACGGCGCGCGGGAAGCGGCGTGCTCTCGGCGAACACGGACTGGTTCGGCGCCCAGCCGCTCTCGTTCCAGGGAACGGTGCAGAGGAGCACGGCCGTGCCGCGCCGGCGCGCGTCCTCCAGGATCGCCGCATAGTTCCCGCGCAGCCGGGCCGCCGCCTCGCTCTTCGCTTGCTCCCCCACGTAGCGCGCGGTCTGGCGCACCACGTCGATCCCCAGCAGCTCCCCCAGCGATTTTCCCGTCTCCGGCGTCTGGGCCGATGCCTGCGGCTTCGGCCGAGTCCGTTCCCACAAACGTGTCATTGCCGCGTAGAGCCGCCAGTGGTCGAGCACCCCGCGCGCGGGTGCCGCGGGGACCTCCTGCAGGCGGCGCTGCAGGCTCGCTTCCACGAACTCGTTGTGCCCCTCGAAGATCACCAGGATGTCCGGCGCGTAGTCCTCGATCTCGCCCGCCACCGCGCGCAGGCGCGTGGAGCCGTACGACATGGCGGCCGCGTTCACGGACTCGACGGCTCTTCCCGGAAGCGACTGCGCGAGCGCCTTCCCCAGCAGGGACGGGAACGCCACCTTGGCCCCCCAGGGAAAGCCGTAGGCGGAGGAGCCACCGATCGTGAAGACGCGCAGGCCGTTCTCCGGCTTGTCGAGCGCGAACTCCTGGTAGTTGACGGAGTGGCGGACCGCCCGCGCCGAGGTGGCGTAGACGCCCCGGGCGCGGTCGCGCTCGAAGAGCCTCAGGCCGGAGAAGCCGAGGGAGGGATCGCGCTCCTCCGCCAGCGTCCTCGTGCCGGCGAGCCAGAGCACGCCCTCGAGCAGGGCGAAGAGGAGCGCGACCGTCAGCAGGGAGTAGAGGACGAGCCGGAGGGGTGAGACCGGCGGCCCGGAGGCGGCGCCTCCCGCGCGCTTGCGCGCACGCCGCTCCGCGCCAGACCCCCGCGCGGTCCGCCCCACCCCCATGCGCCGCATCATAGGAGTAAAGTTGGCGCCACCCCAGGAGGAACCATGCGCGGGACACTCTTGATCGTGGCGCTGCTGGCCGGGGGGACGTCCGCCGTCCACGGCCGCTTCGTGAACCTGGACAGGCCGGGCGCGATGGACGCGCTGAAGCGGGAGAACCCGGAGCACTACACCGCGGTGCGGGGGATCCTGGCCAGCGTGTTGCGGCAGCCGGAGCCGATGGTGGAGCAGTGGATCCGCGTCACCTACAAGGCCGAGGACGTGGCCTACTCGCCGGTCCTGCTCGCGACCGATCCGCCCAAGCGCACCCTGTCCTTCCGGCTGGACGATGTCCGCTACCAGACCCTGCTGACGCTTCCCGCCGTCCAGGCCGTGCCGGAGCCCGCGATCAGGCGAGAGGCGAAGCCGCCGCGCTGACGGGTTTGACGGCGAGGGGTCCGGCGGCTAGCCTCGAACCAACCCCTCCCATGCGTCCATTCTCGGCTGCGATCCTGCCCACGTTCGGCGTCGCGCTCGTCGCGGGCGCGCTCTCCGGCTTGCTCCGTGCGGCGGCCACGCTGCAGGCCGAGGGCTACGCGGACCTCGGCATGCCCGGCCTCATCCTGTGGACGCTGGAGCGCTCGCTGCTCGGCGCCGTCCTCAGCTTCGTGGCGCTGGCGGCGGGGGCGGTGCTCCTCTTTCTCGCGCTCGACCTCGCCGCGGAGCGGCTCCGCCGGCGTCACGTGCCGCCCGCGGTGCTTCCGTTCGTTCCGTTCGTCGCGCTGGCGGCCGTGGTGCCGATCCGGCGCCTGGACCGGCTGGCGCTGGTCCCCTCCCTGCGCACCGTGCCCGGCATGCTGCTGGCGACGCTGCTCTTCACCGGCGGCATGGCGGCGCTGCTCGCCGCGGCATGGCGGTGGCCGGGACCCTTTGCCCGCGTGGAGCGCACGCTGCCGAGGTTCCACCCGCGGCGGCTCGCCGTGCTCCTGGTCCTCCTCCCCCTCCTGCCCCTGGCGCGCGCGGCCCACGACCGGGCGGTGCGGGACGATGGGCCCAGCGTGCTGCTCATCACGGTGGACACGCTGCGAGCCGACCACCTCGGCGCCTTCGGCGGGAAACGGGACACCTCGCCGAACATCGATGCGCTGGCGCGGGAGGGCGTGCGCTTCGACGCCGCCATCGCCCAGTGGCCGAAGACCACGCCCAGCGTGACGAGCCTGCTCACCGGGACCTACGGCTCCCGCCACGGAGTGGTGCGCAAGGCGAGGCAGCGCGTCCCCGCGGAGCATCTCCTCCTCCCCGAACTGCTGCGCGAGGCGGGGTACCGGAGCGCGGCCGTCCTCACGAACGGGAACCTGGGGCGAGAGTTCGGGTTCGCCCAGGGCTTCGACACCTTCCGGCCGCTGGGCGCGGAGCGCGCGGAGCGGGTGTCGGACGGGGCCGTCGCCTGGCTGAGGAGCGAGGGAGGGAAGCCCGGCAAGTTCTTCCTCTGGCTCCACTACCTCGACCCGCACGCGCCCTACCGGCCGCCCGCGCCCTACGACCGCATGTACGTGGGGGACCGCTTCTACGCGCCGCAGCGCGTGCTGCCGCTGGACCAGGACCGCGAGGGCGGGCTGGGCTCGATCCCCTTCGAGGCCGCCCTTCCCGCCTCGCAGGAAGCGGCCTACTACGTGGCCCAGTACGACGCCGAGATCCGCTACACGGACGCCCAGATCGGGCGTGTCCTGCGCGAGCTCGAGGCGCTCGGCCTCGACGGGAACACGCTCGTCGTCTTCACCGCCGATCACGGCGAGTCGCTGGGCGAGCACGACTACTGGTTCCAGCACGGCATGCTTCCCTACGAGGACTGCCTGCGCGTGCCTCTCGTCCTGCGCGGGCCGAAGCTGGGACCGCCGCGGGTGGTGACGGCGCCGGTGGAGCTGATCCGCATCCTCCCCACCGTGCTGGACTATGCGGGCCTGCCTCCCTCGCCCCAGGCACAGTCGCAGAGCTTGCTCCCGCTGCTCCGCGACCCGTCCCCCCGCTGGCCGCAGGTGGCCTACGCCGAAGCCGGGTACGCCGACGACTACCAGCGCATCCTGCGCGGGGAGCGCTACAAGCTCGTGCTCGTCCCCTCCGCCGAGGACCGGGCCGAGATGGCGGGCACGCAGTTCGAGCTGTACGACCTCGCGGCCGACCCGGGGGAGACGCGCAACCTCCTGGCGGAGCGTCCCGAGGTGGCGCGGGCGCTCGCCCGCGACCTGCTGGGCTGGATGGAGACGGCCGGCGCGCGGGGAACGGCCACCGGCGAGACCGTGGCGCTGGACGAGCACGCCGACGAGCAGCTGCGCTCTCTCGGCTACGTGCGCTGAGGGGACTCGAACCCCGAAGAGCTTGCGCCATAGGTTCAAAAGCTCGGGCCATGGCCACCTCCCTACAGCGTGTGCCGCGGGTTGACTTTTCGTCAAGTTGGTTCTAGCCTTCCTCCGTGCCCGAGCCCTACGATCCGGGAACCGCGAAGGCACTCATTCGCAGGCTCATCACCGGGGGCCTCGTGACTTTTGGAACGCACGCCTTGAAGGAGATGGGGAAGGATAACCTGTGCCGTTCGGATGTTCTGAATGTCCTACGAGCGGGAGCGGTGGCCGTGAACCAGCTCGTCGGGGACCACTGGCGGTATACCGTGGAGACGTGGCAGATCTGTACGGTCATTCTCTTCAGGGGGGAGGCGCCCGACACCGTGACCGAGGCGCCCAGGGGTGCCGCCAAGAGAGGCAAGGCCACGGCACCCGGCAGCGAGCCCGAAGACAAGAGAGAAATCAGAGTCGTCACAGCGTGGAGAAAGCGGCCATGAACTGCGTCGTTTGCGGGGGCCGGATGCGAGTCACGGGAGACACCCACCAGTATCAGGAGTGCGGACTGCGCGGGGTGACTCTGGTGGGGGTGATCGTTCGCCAGTGTGACAAGTGCGGCGAGCACGAGGTTGCAATCCCCAATCTCGAGGGGCTGCACCGCGCCATTGCTCGTTCACTTGCGCAAAGGCACTCTGCGCTACTCGGACCCGAGGTGCGTTTTCTCCGGAAGTGGCTCGGTCATTCAGGGCAGGACTTTGCTGCTCTCATGGGCGTCACGGCAGAGACGGTCAGCCGGTGGGAGAACGGAAAACGAGTTCTGCCATCCGTCGCAGATCGGGCGCTTCGCCTCATGGTGCTCCGCTCCGATCCAGTGGAGAGCTACGACCTGGCGTTCTTCCGAAAGATCGCTCCCCGACCTCCCGCTCGCCCAAAGCTGCCCCTCGTCTTGCGAGAGAACCACTGGCAAGCAGCGGCCGCGTAAGTGGCACGATGCCGGCGGGCACGGAAACCCAAGCGAAAAAGCGGAGTGCTTGAGTTTCCGTGGATCTTGGTGCCGAAGCGGGGACTCGAACCCCGACGAGCTTGCGCTCACTAGACCCTGAATCTAGCGCGTCTACCAATTCCGCCACTTCGGCGTGGGGACCCGCTAAGCTACCAGCCGGCGCGGGAAGGGTCAACCCGCGGCAA